>NZ_JBFBLP010000002.1:0-271052 GCF_040686775.1 Streptomyces sp. NPDC079141
CACAAACGTTCATGATCATGGTGGCCGTACCCATGCCCGCCCCCGCCCCCATAGCCGCTGACCAGCATGGACGCCAGAACTACAGCTGCCGTGTCAGCCAGCCCTATGACCCGCAGAGCCTCTCCTCCTACAGCTACAGCGGCAACGACCCCATCAACTACTCCGATCCTTCCGGGTTCATCCGGGTGGAAGCCGATGGTGAAGAGTGCAGCGGAGGCTGGGACGAATGTGGGCCTGGAGTAATCACCCCCAATACCGAGAGCGATACGAGTACCAGCAATACCGGTGACGGTTCGGACAATGCGAGTCCGGGTCCGGTCGACTGCGCCGATTACGGGTACATGGTGAAGGATGCATGTGCCGGAGCCGTCGGCAAAGTCGAGGGTGTCGTGGACACCTCTAACCTGAATACGGCAAGTGCGGCGCAGATTCCTGACCTGGTCCAGTGCGACAACGGTGACTGGGTCTGTAAACTGCGTAACTCTCTCTACCGGACTGCCGTCGCATCGGGGATGCTGGGCGGAAGTTATGGTTTCTATGGGTTGGCCGCCAAGTCAGGCGGCCCTCGGGTAACGGAGAAGTCGGTTTGGTCTATGCCGCCGTCCCCGCGCGGCTTTAAAATTGAAGAAATGCTCGGCGGTAACTTGCCGAACAACTTTAGGACTATCGATAAGTGGGACAAGGGTGCCGGGGTTGCGACTAGCATCAAGTCGATTGATACTAGTCTGCCGTCCTATTCGACAGCGTCGGGCATTAGGGCAACTGGTCGTAAGTATGTACGGGCGATGGCTAGGTTCAACGGCGCCAGTGGTGGTGGCGTTACTATTGCCCAGTCGGAAATCAAGATGCGACGGCTTGAAATTGGTGTGCCTCGAAATGGCCTAACAGATTCCCAGGAAGGGGCTTTGTTGGACGTCGTTAAGTACGGTCGACAACAAGGTGTGGTGGTTGAAGTCATGAGGTTTGACTAGTTGATGTAAGATGTGGGCCACCGGGTGGGTTTCACCCGGTGGCCCACAGTATCGGACTCCCCTCCCTCCTGACTGGCGGTCGACTATGGGAAGTAGTGAACTTCTAAAAGATGTTGCGATTTATTCGGAATGGATCTCGAAAGCTTTGAGGGCTTCGGGTTATGGCGCAGACTTCACTGTTTCGAGCGTGCGTGAGGTTGAGCGCTTCATGGCTGATTCGACATTTCAGGGTGAGGCCAGGCCGGGTGGCCTATTGGTGGAGGATACAGGCGGTCGCTTGTTTGCTTTGGGGGTCTATGTTGGTGAAGTGATCAGACGTTCCGCTGGTGGTAATTGGAAGGCCGATGACGGTGATCCGTCAGGAGAGATTAATATTTCTCTGGAATTGCCGGACGGGACAACTATTTGGCCAGTGCGTAAGGTAATCAAACGTTTTCGGGGCGGAGCTGAGGAAAGCCTGGTGGCTTATGTGGCGTCCGTTAGGTGAGTCGAGGGGATCGTCCATGGAGACAATGTCCACCGTTTCGGGTTTGACCGAGCGAGATTGTTATTGAACGAGCCGTTGAGGTCCAGGCAAGGTGCTGGTGCTGAACGGAAATCTGGACATGATCCCGGATATAATCTTAGCGATCCATCAAGGAGTCACCCTGTCAAGCCGCGGTCCAGGTCTCCCAGGCGATCGTGCCGAACTCGGCTTTCAGGATGACGGTGGAGCTCTTCGCTGTAGCGTGTCGAAGCGCGATTCGGTCCGGCCGACGCTCGGGCGGGTGTTCAATTGGTAAAACATTTTCCAGAATTAGCGCGAAATTTATTGGCTGACTTTCTCTGCCTGGGTCTGAAGGCGCGACGGGGATCAGGTGGCCAGCGATGGCGGCGCGATCGTGCGTGCTCGGTCGTACAGGTCGCGGGCCGTCGCGTTCTTCAGATGAGGGCGCAAGAGTCCGAACATCGCCTTCACGCGTTCGTCGGCACGGCCGGACTGCACCTTGGGGTAGTCGTCGAGGGCCTGGTGCCAGGTGGCACACGCCGCTTCCAGGTGGCCGAGTTCCAACTGCCGCTCTGCCAACAGGCCACGACGGTGTACCCGTGTGCGCTGGTACACGCTGGGGCGGAGCCGGTCCGCTTGCCGCATGACTTCGACGGCTCCGGCCTTATCGCCGAGTTCGTAACGCACCTGACTGACGTGGTAGTTGAGCGAAGAGGGGTCGTACGAGCCGAACGCCTTGCCGCGTGACTCAGCACGGTCCATGGCCGCCTCGGCCTCCCGGATGTAGCGCAGCGCACCCGTACGGTCGCCGGTCTGCGCGGCGGCGTGCGCCTGCTGGCCGACGAGGAAGGCCAGCATCCGAGGGCCGGCTTTCGGAGAGGCGGCGGCAGCGGCATCGGCGAGCTCCATGGCCTGCGCCCCGCGACGGAGGTCTACTGCCTGGACGCTCATGCCCCGCAGGGTGGTGCAGTACGTCAGGTGGTCTTCGGCAGCGCCCGCCAGCTCCAGAGCCTTGACGTAGTACCGCTGTGCGAGACCGTGCAGCCCTTCGTCCACGGCCATGTAGCCGGTCAGGTAGAGCAGGTCTGAGGCGGCGGAGAGCATCGCCTTGCGTACGTCCTCGGGTGCGTCGGCGCGCAGGTAGGAGGTAACGGTGTTGACCATGAATGAGGCAGCCATGGGACGTGCGTGACGGCCGCCGAACTCATCGTCAAGCTCCGAGACACGCTCGGTCATGGCGACGACCATGTCTACTTCGTTCATGCCGATGCGGGTCGTGCGGCCGGACTGAATGGCCTCCGCACGCCCGACCACATCAGGCCAGCCGGGAATGGTGACGGCCACAGAGAAGAGGCCGACCCCCAGGACACTGCGCCGGGACGGGTCCATATCCAACCTCCCCAGGTTGATCACCCCTTCCACGGTATCCGCAGCTCTGGAGGAGAGGTTGCCGGGAAGGGCAAGTCGGCTTCGGCATGGGATTCACGGCATGGTCGACTTCGGCCGCCCAGGTGGTTGGTCCGTGATCGGGATTCGCAGAGCAATTTCAGCCGCAGGGTGAATGTGGCGTGCGATTCAGGCATCCCTGTGCCACGGCATCCAGGAACGAGGCCCAAGTGGTCGGGGGAAGGAGAAGGAAGGCGTCGTTGGGGCGCTTGGAGTCACGTATCGCAATGGTGGCCGGGATGTTGGTGGCTATCTCGACGCACTCGCCTTCGTAGTCGCTGTAGCTGGACTTGCGGTAGTGGAAGACAGGCACGGCTCACAGTTCCTTACGGAGTTTTCGCAGGAATGAGGCTGACTCCTGCTGGTCGAGGGCTCGGGCTGTGATGATCTCGAAGAGTTCGTCGTAGGCTGTGGCGCTGTCGCCGCCCTCCAGCCAGCGTTGGCTGAAGGGCGCCTCCGCGTAGACGATGTCCATGGCTCCGGGCTCGGTGAACGAGATGATGTTGAACGAGCCGTTGAGGCCAAGATGGGTGCCGGCGCTGAACGGGTAGATCTGGAGGGTGATGTTGGGTCGCTCGGACATCCGTGTCAGATGGTCGAGTTGGCCCCGTGCTGTGTCGGCTCCGCCGGGGAAGTTGCGGAGGACCGCCTCGTAGATCACCGTGTGCAGTGAGAGCGGCGGATTGTTGGAGAGTCGCTGCTGGCGTGCGAGTCGTGCGGCGACGAACTGCTCTTCCGGACCTCGGGTCCTGGCCGTCGCGGCGGTGGGTTCCTGCGTCAATGCACGTACGTAATCCGGAGTTTGGAGTAGCCCCGGTACGAACGCGGGCTGCCACGTCCGGATGGTCGTCGCAGCACTCTCCAGAGTGACGTACTCCTGCATGAGGCCCGTGATGGCGTACTCGTTCCACCATCCCTTTGCCTTGCGTCGCTCGCGATCGACCTTCGCCAGTTCCAGGAGTCCGCCGACGATGCCCGGGTCATGGACGCCGTACAGCTCGCACAGTGTGCGAATATCCGGGTCGCGCATGGGTACCCAGCCGCGCTCCATCTTGGCGACCTTCGTGGTCGACGCGGTGAGTGCCTTTGCCGCGTGTGTCTGTGTCAGCCCTGCCGCTGTGCGCAACTTGATGAGCTCACCACCGAGCCGGCGTCCCAGGGCGGTGGAGATGCTGTTGCCTTGTGTCGGCTGGCTCGCGGTCACGTAGGCGCTCCTTGCGGTGTCGATGCAAGGTCAGTTTGGAGTGGTGGGTGACTGCCGCGCAAACTATTTCGGAGGAATTCCTCCAAGAGGAACTTGCGCGGCGTGGTTCTGTGGTCCTACCGTCGGTGACGAACTGCTCGCAGAGTGGCGCCAGTTCGTATGACCGGCGCTGCCCGCCCTCGCCCGGAGGTGCACGACATGGTCGCCCCCGAAGAGCCCGAAGCCCCCCTCCAGTACGACCGCCTCGACTACACCCCGCTCCCAAGGAGCGTCACCCTCGCCCGCCGCCGGGCCCACCGCCTCCTCGCCGACTGGCGCACACCCCGAACTCGCCCCGGACGCCGCCCTGTTGGTCTCCGAGCTCGCCAGTAACGCCGTACTGCACGGCTGCCTCCGCGACCGGCTCTTCCGCGTCGAACTCGCCCTCACTCAACGCGTCGTACGCATCGTCGTCTCCGACCCGAGGGGTGAGTTACTGCCGAGCCCCCGCGATGCGGCCGTGGGGGACAAGTTCGGGCGCGGGTTGCTCATCGTGGGTGAGATCGCCGACCGTTGGGGCGTGGAGGAACTCACGGTCGGCAAGTCCGTTTGGTGCGAGCTGGATGTCGTACGGCGGACGGAGCGCGCGCACTATGGTGAGCCCCGCGAAATCCGGCTCCCAAGGAGGGCGACCATGGCCGAACCGTTGAAGACCTTCGTGGGCGGCGTCGAAGTCGAGGTTCCCAATAGCATCCCCGCGATCCGTGCCGCCCTCCCGGAGGAGCGGCGCGAGGAGTTCGACCGGGCCATCAATGAGGCCGGGGTGCACGACATCCACACCGTCATGCGGCATTGGATGCTGGAGGCCGTGCCGGATCCCGAGGCAGAAGCCGTGCTGCGGCGTCTCGCTGCCGACGAGGCCGAGAGGCGGGGCGTCGCTTGAACTACCGGATCACATACGCGTCGCCCGCCGACAGCACCTTGGCCAAGATGCGGAATGCCGAGGCGTTCAGGGAGGCCATGGAGCGAACCATCGGGCGCGATCCGTACGGGCATGGCTCGACAGCGGTCCGAGGCGAGCGTGACCGACGCGAGGCCACGGTGCTCGGTGCCATCGTGCTCTATTACGTCTCGGGGTCCGTGCTGACCGTGACCGTGGTCCGGCTAGTCCCTGGTCCGTGAACGGGTGACCCGGTCCGCGGCGCCGACCGGGACACGATCGGGACAGGTATCTCGTGTGCCTGGGACGTGGGTCGGCCGACAGTTGGTGGCCCACCCAGCACCGAGGAGCATCCATGAGCCCCCGCCCCCACCACCTCTACCGCGCCGCGATCGCCGACCTCGACATGATTCAGGAGCGCGATCCCTCGATCCGGTCGCGGGCGGAGGCGCTGCTGCACCCCGCCGTTGTCGCCGTCTGGGGTCACCGGGCGGCGCACCGGCTCTACCTGCGGGGTCGGCGCCGTACTGCCCGACTCGTCGCGGGGATGGCGCGGGTGATGTCCGGCAGTGTCGAGATTCATCCAGGGGCGCGCATCGGGCGGCGGTTCTTCGTGGACCACGGTGCTGCCGTCGTGATCGGCGAGACCGCTGTCATCGGGGACGACGTCACGCTCTTCCACCAGGTGACCCTCGGCTCCACCGGCTGGTGGCACGATCGGGAGCGGCCGCCGGACGCCCGTCGCCATCCCGCGGTCGGGGACCGCGTCGTCATCGGCGCCGGGGCCACGTTGCTCGGCCCGATCACCGTCGGCGATGACGTGGTCGTAGGGGCGCAGGCCCTTGTCCTGCGGGATGTGCCGCGTGGTAGTCGGGTGCTCGCGCCCGTCGCCGAACCGCAACCCCGGCGGGAGGCCGTGTCATGAGACCCGTCGCCTCCCTCGCCGAACTCGTCGGAAACACCCCGATGGTTACGCTTCAGCTTGGCCAAAAGGCCTGCGTGCACGCCAAGTTGGAGGCGGCTAATCCGCTCTCCAGCGTCAAGGACCGCACGAGCCTGTTCATGCTGCGGGCCGCCGAGGAGCGTGGGCTCCTGCGCGCGGGTACGGTCGTGGAGGCGTCGTCCGGGAACACCGGTATCTCGCTGGCCGCCCTGTGCGCGGCGCGCGGCTACGACTGCGTGATCGTGCTGCCGGACAACGCCACCACCGAACGGCTGCGGCTGCTGCGGGCGTTCGGCGCCGAGGTCGTGCTGACGCCGTGCGAGCAGGGTTACGCGGCGGCCATCGAGAAGGCCGAGGAGATCCACCGGGCGCGGCCCGGGTCGTGGTTTGCGCGGCAGCACGACAATCCCGACAACGTCCTCGCCCATTACGCCACCACCGGACCCGAGATCTGGCGCGACACCGGTGGCCGGCTCGACGTGTTCGTGTGCGGGGTGGGCACCGGCGGCACCCTCAGCGGTACTGCCCGCTACCTCAAGGAACGCGACCCGGCGATACGGGTGGTCGCGGTCGAGCCCGAGCGCTCGCCTGTGCTGAGCGGCGGCCCCGGCGGCCCCCACCGCATCCCCGGCCTCAACGGCGGCTTCGTCGCGCCCACCACCGACACCGGGCTGATCGACGAGATCCTGACCGTCTCCGACGAGGACGCCTACGCGGCCTCACGCGAACTCGCCCTCCGCTACGGCCTGTTGGTCGGCGTCTCCGCCGGGGCCGCCGCCCACGCCTGCCGGACGCTGGCCGTTCGGTCCGAGTACGCCGGGAAGGCACTGGTGACCGTCTTCCCGGACACGGGGGAGCGGTATCTGTCCTGGCAGGACTGAGCACGGCAGAAGGCAGCGGACCGGGTGGGCCCGGTCCGCTGCCTTCTGCTGGTAGCAGGACAGGGCCGCCGTCTCATGCGCCCGGGACGCCGGGCCGCCGACCGTCGAAGTGTGACAAACCTCGCGAATCACACGATCGCCCTCTCCCTGGACCGGACGCTCCAGGCCGGCCCCGTGCACTGCCCCGTGCAGATCCGCGCCGGAGACGCCGCGTGGAACGAACTCGGGCGCGTCACTGCTCAGTTGGCGGCCGAGTCGTTCGTCATCTACGTCGATGAAGGCGTCCCCCGCCCACATGCCGCCCAAGTCCTCCAGCAGTTGGGCCTGAGCGCACCCACTCACGTGGTCCGGGACCCCGCCACCGCCCCCATCACCCCCGACTCCGTCGTCGTAGGACTCGGCGGCACCCGGGCGATGGAAGGCGCCGCACGGCTCGCGGGGCCCGGGTCCAGGCCGCTGCTGCTGCCCACGACCCTCACCGCCATGACGGACACGGCCCTGACGCTCGTAGGACGTGACAGCGCGCCCCGCCTGGTGCGGGCCCACCTGGACACCCTGCGGACGCTCCCGCCCGCCGCCGTACGGGCCGGCCTCGCCGCGCTCGTCCGGGGCGTTCTCGCGGTCAGCCCGGCGTTCTACGACACGGTGGCGTCCCGGCTCGTCCCGGAGGCCTCCTACGACCTCGCCACCCTCGCCTCCTTCGTCGCCCTGAGCGTGGAGATCCGGTCCACGCTGACCGTGTACGACCCGCTGGAGCAGGGCGCCGCCGCGGCCCTGCGCTACGGCGACCCGGTCACCCGGGCCCTGCGCGCGCTCGGCCACCGGGACGCCGCCGCCGTCGGGCTCGCGGTCGCCGCCCGGATCGCCGTACGCGCCGGACTGCTGGACGCCGACGCGGAGCGGGCGCACCGCGAGCTGATCGGGCGCTGGGGAGCGCGTACGACGCTGCCCGCGTCCCTCGGCGCGGACGCCGCCCGGGACGCGACGGGCCTGCGGCCGGTCGGCATGGTCCTGCTCGACGGGCTCGGGCGGCCGCACGTCACCCGTTCCGGACCGCTCACCGAGGTCGCCCCCGAGCTGCTCGCCGAGGAGCTGGCCGCCGCCGGAGCGCTGCCGCGGGCCCGCTCGGGCGAGATGCGGGTCCCGGCGGACCGGGACAACGGGTCCCGGGGCGACGCGATCCGACCGGGACACGGACGCAACACCGGTCTCATGCGGCCGGGGCGTCGGGACGCGGAGCGTGAGAAGGGAGCAAAAGCTCCTCAACGCACATGAAACGCCCCCCGATACCTGTGAAACGGACCCCCGACATGCGTGACACGACCCGCCCGAAGTCCACGTCTCTCTGCCTCTCCGACCTGCTGCACCGGCAGGCGCGCCTCTTCCCCGACGAGACCGCGGTCGTCTTCCGCGACCAGCGCCTCACCCGGCGCGAACTCGTCGAACAGGCCTCGCGGCTCGCCGCCCTCCTGCGCACCCTCGGCACGGCCTCCGACGACCGTGTCGGGGTCTTCGCCGAGCCCTCGCTCGACCTGATGACGGGCGTCTGGGGCGTCGTCCTCTCCGGCGGCGCGTACGTGCCGCTCTCCCCGGAGTATCCCGAGGAACGCCTCCGCTACATGATCGAGGACGCCGGTCTCGACGTCGTCGTCGCGCAACGTGGCCTGACGGACCGGCTGCGCGAACTCGCCCCGCGCGGCACCCGCGTCGTCACACTCAACGACGTACCGGACGAGCCCGAAGAGCCCACCCCCCACCACCCCTCCGCCCTCGCCTACGTCATCTACACCTCCGGCTCCACCGGCCGCCCCAAGGGCGTGATGATCGAACAGCACAGCATCGTCAGCCAGTTGCGCTGGCTGCGCGCCGCCCACGGTCTGCGCCGCGGCAAGGTCGTCCTGCAGAAGACGCCGATGAGCTTCGACGCGGCCCAGTGGGAGATCCTGGCCCCCGCCCTCGGCGCCCGGGTCGTGGTGGCCGACCCCGGAACCTACCGGGACCCTGAAGGCCTGATCCGCGCCGTCCGGGAGCACGGCGTCACCACGCTCCAGTGCGTGCCCACCCTGCTCAGGGCCCTGCTGGACACCGAGGATCTGCCCCGATGCACCTCGCTGACGCAGGTGTTCAGCGGCGGGGAGGCGCTCTCTGTACCCCTCGCCCGGGATCTCCTGGCCGCGCTCCCGGAGGCCGCGCTGACCAACCTGTACGGGCCGACGGAGTGCACGATCAACGCGTCCGCCCACACGGTCGGGCCGGAGGATCTCACCGACCCCGGGCAGAGCGTGCCGATCGGTACGCCCGTACGCGGCACCCGCTTCCACGTCCTCGACAAGCACCTGGCCCCGGTGGCCGATGGCGAGGTCGGTGAGCTGTATGTCAGCGGCGTTCAGCTGGCCCGCGGCTATCTGCACCGCCCCGAGCTGACCGCGGAGAAGTTCGTGCCCAACCCGTTCACGAACGAACCGGCCCACTCCCGCCTCTACCGGACCGGCGACCTCGTATCCCGCACCGACACCGGTGCCGTCCGCTTCGCCGGCCGTACCGACAACCAGGTGAAACTCAGGGGCTTCCGGGTCGAGCTGGACGAGATACGCACGGCCATCGAGGCCCACGACTGGGTCCGCAACGCGGCCGTCGTCGTCAAGCGCGACTCCCGCACCGGATTCCAGAACCTGGTCTCCTTCGTCGAGTTGAACGCCAAGGAGGCGGCCCTGATGGACCAGGGCAGCCACGGCTCCCACCACCAGTCCAAGGAGAGCAGGCTCCAGGTGCGGGCCCAGCTGTCCGGCGCCGGCTTCCGCGACGAGGCGGAGCTGGCCGGTCTGCCGGTGACCGACCTGCCCGGCCGCACACCGACCGACCGGCAGCGGCAACTCGTCTTCGCCCGCAAGACGTACCGCTACTTCGACGGCGGCGAGACCACCGCGGCCGACCTGCTCGCCCTCCTCGGCCGCAGGGCCGCCGCAGCGCCCTCCCGCGCGCCCGAGGACCTCACGCTCGCCGAACTCGGCGAGATCCTGCGGTACTTCGGGCAGTTCCTCAGCCCGGAACGACTGCTGCCGAAGTACGGTTACGCCTCACCCGGCGCGTTGTACGCGACGCAGATGTACATCGAGGGCATCCCCGGACTCGCCCCGGGCTGCCACTACTACCACCCGGCCCGGCACCAACTGATCCGCGTCGCGGAAGCGACGGACGTCACGGACCCCACAGCCACCCGGCCGCCCAGGATCCACTTCGTCGGCAAGCGCAGCGCCATCGAGCCGGTCTACAAGAACAACATCCAGGAGGTCCTGGAGATCGAGACCGGCCACATGGTCGGCCTGTTCGAGGAGATCCTGCCCGCGCACGGCCTCGGCATCGTCGGCACCGGCCGCACCCCCGGCATCAAGGACCACCTGGCCTGCGCCAAGGAGGACTACGGCCTCGGGACCTTCGAGCTGGTGCCGTACACCGAGGCCCGGGACTCCGCCGGCATCGACCTCTACGTCCAGGCGCACCCCGGCAAGGTCGCTGACCTGCCCGCGGGCCAGTACCGGTACCACGCAGGCGACCTGGAGCGGATCAGCGACGACCTCGTCCTCAAGCGCCATGTCATCGCCATCAACCAGCAGGTCTACGACCGTTCCGCCGTCGGCATCACCGCGATGGTCCGCGGCGACACCCACCCCGACTGGCGCGCCTACGTCGACCTCGGCCGCACCCTCCAGCGGCTCCAGATGAACGACCTGGGCCTCGGCTTCATGTCCTCCGGCTACAGCTCCAGGTCCGGGCACGCCCTCCCGGCCGCCCGGCGCATGGCGGACATCCTCGCGGAGTGCGGGATGCCGAGCGGTCCGTCGTACTTCTTCGTCGGCGGCCGGATCAGCGAGGAGCAGCGGCGCAGCGAGGGCATGTACGAGGACCGGGTCCATATGAAGGGACCGGCCGAGATGATCAAGGAGGATCTGCTCGGCCTGCTGCCCGACTACATGGTGCCGAACCGCGTCGTCATCCTCGACGAACTGCCGCTCACCGCCAACGGGAAGGTCGACCTCAAGGCCCTGGACAGCAAGGCGCCGACCGGTTCCGGGCGGCCTGTCGTGCCGCCGCGCACCGGCACCGAGAAGCGCCTCGCCGCGATCTGGCGCACCGCCCTGAAGCTGGACGACGAGGACGGTGTCTCCGTCCACGACGACTTCTTCGAGTGCGGAGGCAACTCCCTGGTCGCCGTCTCGCTCGTGCACCGCGTCAACGAGGAGTTCGGCAGCTCGCTGCCGCTCCAGGTGCTCTTCGAGGCACCGACCGTCGAACGGCTCGCCCACGCGGTCGACGACGAGAGCGGACGGCACTCCTCACGGCTGGTGCGGCTGGCCGGCGGGGCGGCCGGGACGCCCCCGGTCTTCTGCTGGCCCGGCCTCGGCGGCTACCCCATGAACCTGCGCCTGCTCGCCGAACGCATGGACCCCGACCGCCTCTTCTACGGCGTCCAGGCCCACGGCATCAACGCGGGCGAGGAGCCGTACCCCACCATCGCGGAGATGGCCGCGGCGGACGTCGCGGAGATCCGCCGCCGGCAGCCCGAGGGCCCGTACACGCTGTGGGGCTACTCCTTCGGCGCCCGGGTCGCCTTCGAGGCGGCGCTGCTGCTGGAGCGCTCCGGCGAGCGGGTCGAGGAGCTGTTCCTCATCGCCCCCGGCTCCCCGAAGGCCAAAAGGGCGCACCCAGGCGCAGGAGGGATCGGCCATCAGCCCGGCACGGACCGGCCCGCCTACGACAACGAGGACTTCGTCCGGATCCTGTTCTCCGTCTTCACGGGGCGTATCACCGGCCCGGCCCTGGTCGAGTGCCTGCGGGCCGCGCGGGACGAGCGGAGCTTCACCGGCTTCATCCGCAGCCTGCTCCCTGCTCTCGACGAGGGGACGGTCCACCGGGTGATCGGCGTCGTGCGCCGGACGTACGAGCTCAACTACACCTTCCCCGAGCTGGCGAAGGGACGGATCGACGCCCCGGTGACGGTCTTCAAGGCCCGGGGCGACGACTACTCGTTCCTGGAGAGCAGCGGCGGATTCTCGGCCGAGCCGCCGACCGTGGTGCCCCTGGAGGCGGACCACTACGGCCTGTTGAGGGAGCCCGGCGTCGACGAGGTCGTACGGGCGATCCACGGTCATGTACGTGTAATGTCAGGTTGTGACCGAAAGTGACCGTTGTGTACCACGTGTGCTCATTGTCGACGATCACCCTCTCTTCCGCGACGGACTCAAGTCCGCGCTGGAGAGCTCCGGCGGGGCCGTCGTCGTCGCCGAGGCCGAGTCCGCCGACCAGGTGCCCGACGCCGTGGCGCAGCACCGGCCCGACGTGGTCGTCATGGACCTCACCCTGCCGGACACCTCCGGCATCGAGGCGACCCGCAAGCTCGTCGAGCAGTACCCGGGACTGCCGGTCCTCATGCTCACCATGTCCGACGACGACGGCAGCCTCCTCGCCGCCCTCCAGGCCGGCGCCCGCGGCTACATGGTCAAGGGCGCCGGAGCCGAGGACATCCTGCACGCCGTGCGGACGGTCGCCGCCGGCGGCGCGGTCTTCGGCGCGGAGGTCGCCGCCCGGCTGGGCACCCTGCTGTCGGCCGGTCCCCGGTACGAGGCGGAGCGGCTCTTCCCGAGCCTGACGACCCGCGAGGTCGAGGTCCTCGGCCTCATCGCCCGCGGCTACGACAACCGCCGTATCGCGCGCGAGCTGGTGCTCTCGGAGAAGACCGTCCGCAACCACGTCACCCACGTCTTCGACAAGCTCCAGGTCACCTCACGGGCCGAGGCGGTCGCCCGGGCCCGGGACGCGGGCCTGGGCGAGGACGACACCTGACCCTCCCGACGAAAGGGGGTTCTCATGCGCACGGACCACGGCCGGACCACCCGTCCGCCCGGCTCGGGGCCGGGCATGATCCCCGCCTACGTCGTCTGCGTCGTGACGATGCTGTCCGGCATCGCCTGGGCGACGCTCGTCCTCGTTCACCTTCACCACCCGAACCTGGAGGAGGTCCGCGGCTTCACCCCCGCCGCGATGACGATCCTCGTCAGCTTCGGGTACTCCCTGACCGGCCTCGTCTTCGTGTCCCGGGACCCGGGCCGTCCGCTGGGCCGGCTGCTGCTCGCCGCCGGCCTCTCCATGCCGATCGCCCACCTGACCGGTGTGACGGTGGCGATCACCGGAGTCGGCGGCCCCGTCCGCACCGCGAGCTTCCTCCTCGACACGGCCGCCTACGCCCTGTGGGTCAGCGTGCTCTACACCCTCCCCCTGTGGCTCCCCATGGGTCGGCTCACCCGCTGGACCGTGGGACCCGCGGTCATCGGCATGACATACAGCCTGCTTCAGCAGTACGCCGAGTTCGCGCACCCGGGGGAGACCTTCTACCAGGTGCCCACCCCGCTCGACCAGGGCGTATGGGCGCGCGTCGAGGACACAGCGGGCTGGCTGTACCCCGTCATCAACTGGGTGTCGCCGATCCTCATCGCCACCAGCCTCCTCGTCATGGCCCTCCACTGGCGGTTCACGCCCAGGGGCGAACGCGCCTACGCCTTCCTCCTCGGGCCCTACCTGCCCCTGGCGGCGTTCCTCTGCCTCGTCAACCTCGTCCCGCTGCCCGCCGACCTCGTGGAGGCCGCGTACCTGGTCGCCGCCACGGCCTGGCCCATCACCCTCGGCTACGTCCATGTCCGCGACCGCACCTGGGCCCTGGACCGGGCCGGTCGCCGGGTGATGACCTCGCTGGTGCTGACCTTCGTCCTGTTCGTGGCCTACCTGGCCGGTGGACTCGTGCTCTCCCTGCTCGCCCCGGGTGCCGTCACCCCCCGTGCCCTGATGGCGGTCTGCGTCGCCGTGCTCGTCGGCGCGCTGCTCCGGCCCACCGCCCGCTGGGCCGCCGCCCTCGTCGAACGGCGCTACTACGGCAAGCGCGCCGAGCCCTACCAGGCCGTCCAGGCCCTCGCCGACCGCCTGGGCCACGCCCTCGACCCCGGCGACATCCCGCGGGTGCTGTGCGACACCGTCGTCCACACCCTCGGCCTGCCCGCCGCCCGCCTCGACGTCCGCACCCGCCGGGGCCACCGCGAGCTGGCCCGTCTCGGCGCGCCGGGCGCGGGCGACGAGGTCTTCCCGCTGGTCCACCGGGGTGCCGAGATCGGCTACCTCCGGGTGCCGCCCCGGCCCGGTGAGCTGGCCCTGGACCGCCAGGACCGGGAGGCGGTGCGGATCCTCGCCGACCACAGCGCCCCCGCCCTCGCCTCCCTCCAGCTCTACGAGGACCTCCAGACAAGTCGGGAGCAGATCGTGCTGGCGCGCGAGGAGGAACGGCGACGGCTGCGCCACGACCTGCACGACGGCCTGGGCCCGGCGCTGTCCGGTCTGCGCCTCCAGATCGACGCGATCCGCGCGGCGGCCCCGGACCGGACGGCACGGCTGCGGACGATCTCCGAGGGCATCGGCACCGCCATCGACGAGCTGCGGCACATCACCGCGGGCCTGGCGCCCGCCGCACTGGACGGCACCGGCCTGTCCCGGGCGCTGCACCAGACCGCCGAGAGCCTGGCCGGGCGCGAGCTGCACATCGACGTCGACCTCGAACCGGAGCCCTTCCCTCGGCTCCCGGCGGCCGTGGAGGTCGCCGTCTACCGCATCACCGCGGAGGCCCTGAACAACGCGGTCCGCCACTCCCGCGGCGACCGGGCCCGGCTGCGGGTCACGCTCACCGGGGAGACGGTCACCGTGGAGATCGGCGACAACGGCCGCGGCGTCCCCGATCCGCTTCCCGACGGCGGGGTCGGGCTGCATTCGATGGCGGAGCGGGCCGCGGAACTGGGCGGGACGTTCATCGTGCGCAACACGGGAGCGGGGACGGTGGTGCGGGCCCAGATGCCGACGGGCGCCGACGGCCGGCCGGGCGGAGATGGGACCGCACCGGGACCTGGGGACCATGCGCCCGGGACAGAAAGCGGGCAAAACTCCTGGAGGAAGCAGTCCTCCGCACCCTGACGAGGTACCCACCATGCCCCAGCAGATATCCGCCCTGAGCGGCAAGGCGAAGGCCGCGGGCCTTCTCGCGGTCCTCACGGCCGTGGCCGTGCCGCTCGCCAAGGCCGTCGGCCGGAAGAACACCACCGTCCATGCCCTGGGTGGCCGGCCCCCGGGCTGGCCGGACAAGCCCAGCCTGGCCGGCGAGGGGGACGGCTGGCCGGACAAGCCCAAGGCGGACGCCGAAGACGACAAGTGGCCGCCGAAGCCGAAGTGACCGACCCAAGGGGCCCGGCCGCGCACCCCGCGCGGCCGGGCCCCTCGCCTCACTTCACGTTCACGGCACTCCAGGCCGCCCCCACCGCCGCATACTCCGCGCTCCCGGCCCCGTACAGATCCTTGGCCGCGCTCAGGGTCGCCGTACGCGCCCCCGCGTAGTTGGTCGACGACGTCATGTAGACCGTCAGCGCCCGGTACCAGATCGCGCCGAGCTTGGCCCGGCCGATGCCGGTGACCGAAGAGCCGTTGCAGGTGGGGGAGTTGTGGGCGACGCCGTTGATGGTCCTGGCGCCGCTGCCCTCCGCGAGGAGGTACGCGAAGTGGTTGCCGACGCCGGAGGAGTAGTGGACGTCGAGGGTGGCGGTCGTCGCGCTCCAGCAGTCCACCGAACTGCCGTCCCTGGACGGCTTGTCCATGTAGCGCAGGGCGCTGCGGCCGAAGCCGGGGCGGACGATCTTCTCGCCGATGAGGTAGTCCCCGGGGTCCGAGGCGTTCGCCGCGTGGAACTCGACCAGTGTTCCGAAGACATCGGAGGTGGCCTCGTTCAGCCCGCCGCTCTCGCCCGAGTACGTCAGCGCCGCCGTCTTGGACGTCACGCCGTGGGACATCTCGTGACCGGCCACGTCGAGCGACACCAACGGGCCGAGGTTCGTCCCGTCACCGTCGCCGTAGGTCATGCAGAAGCAACTGTCGTCCCAGAAGGCGTTGTTGTACCGGGTTCCGTAGTGCACCCGGCTGTAGGAGCCCTTGCCGTCGCCCGCGATGCCGTTGCGGCCGTGGGCGCTCTTGAAGTAGTCCCAGGTCACGTCGGTGCCGTACTGCGCGTCCACCGCGGCCGTGGCGCGGTCCGTGGTGGCCCCCGTGCCCCAGTGGTTGTCGGCGTCGGTGAACACCGTGGACGGCGCCCGGCTGATGCATATGGTCCCCAGCAGACACAGGTCCGACTGGTTCGCCGCGTCACCCGTGTAAGTGCCCCCGCGGCTCGCGTCCTTGAGCTGGTACGTCGATCCCGACAGCGTCGTGTTCAGCGGCACCGTCCCGCTGTACAGCGAACGCCCGTCGCCCGTCGCCGACTCCAGCACGTCCCACGCGTCGATCTGCGTGCCTGTGGCCGCGTCGGTCAGCACGGTCCGCGCGACCGGGTTGCCGAGGGAGTCCTGCGCCAGCACGTCGGTCTGCCAGGCCAGCTTCGGCGCGCCGTGCAGGGCGTCGACGACCAGCCGGGGCTTGGCGGTCACCTTCTTCAGGGCCTCGCCCAGATTGACCGCGCGCAGCGCGTTCACCGCCAGGTCGGCCGCCTTCGGCGCGGACAGCGAGGGCGTCACGCTCGCGGGCGCGACGGAGCCCTTCGCCGCGCGGGAGGCGCTGCGGTAGCTGCCGTCCGCGGCCAGGTGGACGACGAAGTCGCCGCCCAGGACCGGGAGTTGGCGGTAGGTCCGGTCGTAGCGCACATGCTGGGAGCCGTCCGCGTCGACGATCACGTCCCGGACGGTCGTCCGTTGCGCGGAGGTCAGGCCCATGGCGGCGGCCTGGTCCAGGAGGGCCGCCGCCGCGTTGTCGACCGCGGTGGCCCGGGTCGGACTGTCGCTCGCACCGGCGGTCGGCATGGTGAGCGCGGCGGCGAGCAGGCCGGCTGCGGTGGCGGCGACACCGGCGGTGGCGAGACGGCTCATGGATCTCCTCGGGCAGGCGCGTGGGGGAAGGGGGTGATCTTGCCTGCGATTTAAGGGGCCATGACAGGTCGGGGGCCAGGGCCGTCCCGTGGAGATGTGTGAGGGGACAGAATCGTTTCTGTGAGACTCCCGTTCTTCGTCTACGGCACGCTGCGCCCCGGCGAGCCGAACCACGACCTCTTCCTGCGCGGACGCACCCTGCGCGAGGAACCGGCACGGCTCGCGGGCGCCCTGCTGTACGACGGTCCCGGCTATCCGTACGTCGTCGAGGAACCGGGGCCGGAGGTCCGGGGGGAGTTGGTCACCGCGCGACCCGAGGAGTACGCCGAACTGCTCGCCGTACTGGACCGGTTGGAGGAGTACGCCCCGGGGGACCCGCGCAACCTCTACGAACGGGTGGCGCGTGAGGTGACCCGGACCGACGACGGGACATCGGTGCGGGCCTGGGTGTACGTGGCCGCCCCGCCCGTCGCCGCCCGGCTACGGGCCCGCGGCAGGGTCATCGGGAGCGGGGACTGGACGGCACGCCGCCGGCCGTCTCCACCGTCTCCACCCGCACCGCGCACGACTTGAACTCCGGCATCCGCGACGTCGGGTCCAGGGCCGGGTTCGTCAGGGTGTTCGCCCGGCCCTCGCCCGGCCAGTGGAAGGGCATGAAGACCGTGTCGGGGCGGATGGCCGTCGTGATGCGGGCCGGGGCCACCGCCCGTCCGCGGCGGGAGACGACGGCCACCGGGTCGCCCTCGGCCGCGCCGAGCCGGGCCGCCAGGCGCGGGTGCAGTTCGACGAAGGGGCCGGGGGCGGCGGCGTTGAGCTCGTCCACCCGGCGGGTCTGGGCGCCGGACTGGTACTGGGACACCACCCGGCCGGTCGTCAGCAGCACCGGGTACTCCTCGTCCGGTTCCTCGGCCGTGGCGCGGTGCGCGACCGGCACGAACCGGGCCCGGCCGTCCGGCGTGGCGAACCGGTCGAGGAAGAGGCGGGGCGTGCCGGGGTGGACGCCGGACGACTCGTCGTCCTCCGCGGGTGCGTCCAGCGCCGAGTCCTCGCCGTCCTCCGGGACCGGGGCCACCGGGCACGGCCAGAACACGCCGTTCTCCTCGGCGAGCCTGCGGTAGGTGATCCCGGAGTAGTCGGCGACACCGCCCGCGCTGGCCCGGCGCAGCTCCTCGAAGATCTCCTCGGGGTCGGTCGGGAAGCCCTTCTCCACACCGAGGCGGCCGGCGAGCTCGTGCATGACCTCCAGGTCGCTGCGGACGCCCTCGGGCGGGGTGATCGCCTGCCGGCGCAGCAGGACGCGGCCCTCCAGGTTGGTGGTCGTCCCCGTCTCCTCCGCCCACTGTGTGACGGGCAGGACGACGTCCGCGAGCGCCGCCGTCTCGGACAGCACGACATCGCAGACGGCGAGGAAGTCGAGGGACTTGATGCGCTCCTCGATGTGCGCGGCGCGGGGCGCCGACACCACCGGGTTGGAGCCCATGAGCAGCAGCGACTTTATGTCCGTACCGAGGGCGTCGAGCAGTTCGTAGGCGCTGCGGCCCGGGCCGGGCAGTGAGTCGGGGTCCACGCCCCACACCTCCGCCACATGCGCCCGCGCCGCCGGGTCGTCCAGCTTGCGGTAGCCGGGCAGCTGGTCGGCCTTCTGGCCGTGTTCGCGTCCGCCCTGTCCGTTGCCCTGCCCGGTCAGACAGCCGTAGCCGGACAGCGGGCGGCCCGCGCGGCCGGTGGCCAGGCACACGTTGATCCAGGCGCCGACGGTGTCGGTGCCCTTGGACTGCTGCTCGGGGCCGCGCGCGGTGAGCACCATCGCGTTCTCCGGCTCGCAGAACATCCGTACGGCCTCGCGCAGCTCGGGCACGGCGACGCCGGTGATCCGCTCGACGTACTCGGGCCAGTGCGCCAGCGCCTCCGCGCGCGCGTCCTCCCAGCCGGTGGTCCGCTCGCGGATGTACTCCTCGTCGGTGCGGCCCTCGGCGACGATCAGGTGCAGCAGCCCGAGCGCGAGGGCCAGGTCGGTGCCCGGCCGGGGGGCCAGGTGCAGATCGGCCTGCTCGGCGGTCTTCGTGCGGCGCGGGTCGACGACGATCAGGGTGCCGCCGTTCTCGCGCAGCTCGTTGAAGAACCGCAGCGACGGAGGCATCGTCTCCGCCAGGTTCGAGCCGACCAGGATCACGCAGCCCGTCTTCGGGATGTCCTCCAGCGGGAACGGCAGCCCGCGGTCGAGCCCGAACGCCTTGATTCCCGCGGCCGCCGCCGACGACATGCAGAAGCGGCCGTTGTAGTCGATCTGGGAGGTGCCCAGCACCACCCGCGCGAACTTGCCGAGCGTGTACGCCTTCTCGTTGGTCAGACCGCCGCCGCCGAAGACTCCGTACGCGTCCGGGCCATGTTCCGTACGCGTACGGACGACGTTCTCGGCGATCCGGTCCAGCGCCTCCTCCCAGGAGGCGGGCACGAGCTTGCCCTCGGAGCGCACCAACGGGGAGGTCAGACGCACCCGGGAGGAGAGCACTGCCGGCGCCGTACGGCCCTTGCCGCACAGCGCGCCCCGGTTCACCGGGAAGTCCGCCCGCTCACTCAGCTCGACCGTCCCGTCGGGGGCGGGCGTCAGATTCATCCCGCACTGCAGGGCGCAGTACGGGCAGTGCGTGGGCGTGGCGGAGTTCTGCATGCCCTCAAGCGTGCTTCGGCCGTGTTACGTGCCGTGTCGGCGGATTGTTACGCGGACGGGACGGCGACCTCCTTTTTGCGGTCCGGCCGCCGTGAGGCATAGGGCCGCCCACCCCTGTGTTGCCGCCGGACGGGACGGAAGTTGCCTCCGATGTGAAAGACGTCACAAGTGGCTCATTCCGTCTCGTAGTTGGCCGGTCACAGCTTGTTGAGAATTGAATGGCCGGAGCTACAGTCGAGCCCACGTGCAGCCAGGCGCCGCTGCGCGACTTCCGCACGGCATTCGATTCATCCGGCATGCCCGCCGATCGTCCGGCCCGGCCACCGCCACTCGAACCAGCCAGGAGGTCCCCTCCATCATGCCCTTGCGCCAGCTCACCCCCCGTGACCAGCGACTTTTCCGGCAGTACGGATACGGCCCCACCGTCCGTGTCCCGGACCCCCTCCTCCATCACGCCGTCCGGCGGCAGGCCGCCGCCGCACCCCATGCCGTGGCCGCCGAGCACGAGGGCGCGCACCTCACCTACGGCGAGCTCGACCGCCACTCCGACGCCCTCGCCGCCCGCCTCGCCCGCGAGGGAGTGGGGCCCGGCGACCACGTCGGACTCTTCGTCCGCCGGTCCATCCCGATGCTGGTCGGCCTGCTCGGCATCCTGAAGGCGGGCGCCGCCTACGTCCCGCAGGACATCGGCCTCGCGCCCCCGGCCCAGCTCGCCCATGTCGTCGCCGCCGCCCGCACCCGGGTCGTCCTCACCGTCGCCGAGCACGCCCACCGCGTGCCGCTGTCCGCCGGCCACCTCCTGATCACCCTGGACGAGCCCCAGCCCTGCGCCCCCGCCCCGCGGCCCGCGACCGGCCCCGACGACAGTGCCTACGTCCTGTTCACCTCCGGCACCACCGGCCACCCCAACGGTGTGCGGATCACCCACCGCAACCTCGCCAACATCCTGCTCACCGCCCCCGGCGACCTCGGCATCCGCCCCGGCGACCGGGTCGCCCAGCTGCTGAACATCGCCTTCGACATGGCCGCCTGGGAGATCCTCGGCTGTCTCGCCCACGGCGGCACCCTCGTCATCCGCGGCAAGGACATCGCGGCGGCCGCCCGCACGGCGGACGTCCTCGTCGCCACCCCGACCGTGCTGTCCGGCATCGATCCCGACACCTGCCCGCGGGTGCACACGGTCGCCGTCGCCGGGGAGCCGTGCCCACGTCCGCTCGCGGACCGCTGGGCCCGCCGGGCCGCCTTCTACAACTGCTGCGGCCCGACCGAGACGACCATCGTCAACACCATGGGCCGCCACGACCCGGCAGCGGCCCTGCTGACCATCGGCCGCCCCACCCCCAACAACACGGTGTACGTCCTGGACGCCGACCGCCGCCCCCTGCCCATCGGCGAGGTCGGCGAGATGTGGGCGGGCGGCGACTGTGTCTCGGCGGGCTATCTGGGAAGCGATCGCCTGAACGCCGAGCGATACGCCCCCGACCCCTTCCTCGGCGCCGGGCGCCGGATGTTCCGCACCCGTGACCTGGGCAGATGGACCGCCGACGGCCAACTGGAGCATCTCGGCCGCACCGACGACCAGGTCAAGGTCCGCGGCTTCCGCGTCGAGCTCGACTCCGTCTCCTCGGTGCTGGAGTCGGTGGAGGGCTGTGTGCGGGCGGTGACGCTGAAGCGGGACGCGCGGACGCTGGTCGCGTTCGTCTGCCCGGCGGAGGTCGACCCCGACCGGGCCCGGCGCGCGGTGGCGGACGCCCTGCCGTACTACTGCGTACCCGAGAGTGTCATGCCCTTGACATCATTGCCGGAGACGGACCGCGGGAAGATCGACAAGCAGGCGCTGCTGCGGATGGCGGCGGCCCGATGACCACGTCCCTCGACCGGGAGGCCGTCGACCTCCCCCCGCTCACCTCGGCCGCCCGCCGCCTGCTCAAGCACCCCCGCCTGATGCACTACAACCGGCTGGCGGCACTGGTGCTCACGGCCAACCTCGTGTTCCTGTGGACGAGTTGGACCCCCTCGGCGGCCACCATGAGCCACGCGGCGCTCGCCAACCTCGCCCTCGCCGTCGTCGTCCGCCAGCAGTACGTCATCAACCTCTTCTTCCGGCTGGCGACCGCCGCGCCGACCCACTGGCCACTGAAGATCCGCTGGACGCTCGGCAAGGTCTACCACTTCGGCGGGCTGCACGTGGGCGGGGCGCTGGCGGGTTCGGCCTGGTTCCTGGCCGCGACCGTCACCGGCGACAACGGCCCGGCCACCGCGGTGGGCTGGTCCCTGCTGGCACTCCTCGCCGCCATCATCGCCACCGCCCTGCCGCCCTTCCGCGCCCGCCACCACGACCACTTCGAGAAGATCCACCGCTTCGGCGGCTGGACCGCCCTCGCGCTCTTCTGGACGCACACCCTGCTGTCCGCCGCGGGACCGGTGCCGCTCGCCGTCCTGGCGGTCACGACCTTCAGCGTCGCCCTGCCCTGGCTGCGGCTGCGCAAGGTCGACGTCCGCGTCGAACGCCCCTCCCCGCATGTGGTGCTGGCCCGCTTCGACTACGGCGAGACCCCCTTCGCCGGCTCCTCCACGGCCATCAGCCGCAGCCCCCTGAAGGAGTGGCACTCCTTCGCCAACGTCCCCGCCCCCGGCCGGCCCGGCTTCCGCCTCACCATCTCCCGCGCCGGCGACTGGACGGGCTCCTTCATCGACGACCTGCCCTCCCGGGTCTGGGTGAAGGGCATCACCACGGCCGGCGTCGCCAACATCGAGGTCCTGTTCAAGAAGGTGATCTACGTGGCGACCGGCAGCGGCATCGGCCCCTGCCTGCCCCATCTCCTCGCCGCCGAGGTCCCCTCCCGCCTGGTCTGGGCGACCCGCGATCCCCGCACCACCTACGGCGACGCCCTCGTCGACGAGATCCTCGCCGTCCAGCCGCAGGCCCTGGTCTGGGACACCTCCCGGCACGGCAAGCCCGACATGGTGCGCCTCGCGTACGAGGCGTACCGCGACTTCGGTGCGGAGGCGGTGATCTGCATCTCCAACAAGAAGCTGACCTGGCAGGTCGTGCAGGGCCTGGAACGGCGTGGCATTCCCGCGTACGGCGCGATCTGGGACTCGTAGAAGGGGATTTCGATGAACAACCTGAAGCTGGAGCGCCACGACCGTGTGGTCACCGTCCGTCTGCACCGCCCCCATGTCCGCAACGCGCTCAGCAGCGAGCTGCTGGCCGAACTCCTCGACGCCCTGCGCCCGTTGGACACCGACCCCGAGGTCGGCTGCTTCGTCCTCACCGGCTCCGAGCAGGTCTTCGCCGCGGGCGCCGACATCAAGGAGATGGCGGGCAAGTCGGCCGTCGAGATGGCGGCTGAGGACTACTTCGCCGACTGGGAGGACTTCGCCGGCCTGCGCACCCCGAAGATCGCCGCGGTCAACGGCCATGCGCTGGGCGGCGGTTGCGAACTGGCGATGATGTGCGACCTGGTCGTCGCGGGGGAGTCCGCGGTGTTCGGCCAGCCGGAGATCAGGCTCGGGGTCATCCCGGGCATCGGCGGCACCCAGCGCCTGACCCGGCTGGTCGGCCGGGCCAAGGCGATGGACCTGGTCCTCACCGGCCGCACGATGGACGCGAGGGAGGCGGAGGCGAGCGGCCTGGTCTCCCGTGTGGTCCCCGACGACCAGGTACTTCCGGTCGCCCTGGAAGCGGCCTCGACGATTGCCTCGTACAGCCGTACGGCGGTCAGGGCGGCACGCGAGTGCGTCGACCAGGCCCTGGAGACCGGCCTGCGGGACGGCGTCCGCTTCGAACGGCGGGTGTTCCACGCGCTGTTCGCGACGCAGGACCAGAAGGAGGGCATGACCGCGTTCCTGGAGAAACGCCCGCCGCGGTTCAGGGGGCGCTGAGCCTTCGTCCGCGGGCCAGTGGGGGCTGGTCGCGCAGTTCCCCGCGCCCCTACGGGGCGCTCTTCAGTGCCCTCCCGATCCCCGGTTCCCGCGGTCCCAGGAACCGGGGATCCGGGCGGAACACCGCGTCCAGCGCCGCCTTGCCCGCCGCGAAGATCTCCCGGGTGCCGCCGTAGTACCAGGTCACGTCGTGCGCAGCGGCCACGCCGACGCCGTAGGACTCGACGCCCGCGGCCCGGCACAGGGCGATCGCCCGGCGGATGTGGAAGTCCTGGCTGATCAGTACGGCCTCGTCGACGCCGAAGATCTTCTTCGCGCGGACGCAGGAGTCCCAGGTGTCGAAGCCCGCGTAGTCGCTGACGATCCGCGCGTCGGGAACCCCGTGCCGGGTCAGGTAGGTACGCATCGCGTCCGGCTCGTCGTAGTCCTCGCGGCTGTTGTCACCGGTGACCAGGACGACCTCCACCCGGCCCGCCCGGTACAACTCCGCCGCCGCGTCCAGCCGGTGCGCGAGATACGGAGACGGCTCGCCGTCCCACAGTCCCGCGCCGAAGACCACGGCCACGTCCGTGCGGGGCGCGTCGGCGACGGTGCGCAGCCGGTCGCCCGTGGAGACGTACATCCACGTCGCCGGAAGCAGCGCCAGCACACAGGCCGCCATCAGCGCCTGCACCAGCCGCCGCTGCCCGGTACGGGTGCGCGGCAGACGGGGTCGGCGGATGTCCATGGGCGCCCCTTCGCAGACGTCGGTTGCGCACAGGAGGACGCCGAGGCCCCCGCCCCGGTTGCGTGACCAGTATCACTGGAAGAGCCGAAACCCCAGGTCAAACCACCTCACACAGCCCTGGGTCCCCGCGGTGAACCCGCGGAAAAGACCCGTGACGCCCGCGCAACGCCGCGGCAACCTCCGGCCACCACCATCGATCCATGACGGCGTCGAATCAGGTACGCGACGAGTCCACGACCTTCCCCGACAGTACGGCGCACATCATGAACCGGATCAGCAGCCAGCTCGCCAGCCAGCTCAGCCTCGTCTCGCTCGACGGCCGGCGCCGCCCCGCTCCGCCCGCGCTCGTCGTCGTGGCCCACGGCAGCCGTGACCCGCGCGCCCTCAGCACCGTCCGCGCGCTCCTCGACAAGGTCCGCGAACTCCGTCCCGGCCTGCCGGTCCGCCTCGGGCACATCGAGCTCAACGAGCCCCTGCTCCCCGACACCCTCACCTCCCTCGGCACGCAGGAGGCGGTCCTCGTCCCCCTCCTTCTCAGCCGCGGCTACCACGTGAAGCGGGACATCCCCGAGATGGCGGCGGCGGCCCCGGCCCGCACCCGCGTGTCCGCCGCGCTCGGCCCGCACCCGCTGCTCGTCGAGGCCCTGTACGACCGTCTCGTGGAGGCGGGCTGGCGCGGCCGGACCGACGAGGCCACGCGCCGCACCGGTGCGGTGGTCCTCGCCGCCGCCGGCTCGCGCGACCCGGAGTCGAAGGTGGACACGAACCGCACGGCGGCCCTGCTTTCCGAACGCCTCGGCGTCCCGGTGGTCCCGGCCTACGCCACCACCGCGGCCCCCACGGTCCCCGACGCCCTGCGCGCCCTCGCGGCCCGCGGCCGCACCCGAGTGGCGATCGCCTCCTACTTCACGGCCCCCGGCCGCTTCGCCACGGAAGCCGCGGCGGCCGCCCCCTGGATCGCCTCGGCCCCCCTGGGCCCCCACCCGGCGATGGCCCGCCTCCTCCTGCACCGCTACGACCAGACCCTGGCGACCCCGCTCACGACCGAACGAGCACTGGCGTCGGCGTAGCAACGCCCCATGGAGACACGGTCCGGTCCGGCCTGAGCGGGTCGGCGAAGTCGGCTGCGGTTCGGCAGCGCCCTGAAGGGCGCGGGGCTGTATCGATATGCGGCTCCGCCGCGGTGGGGGTCCCTCCCGCGCGAGCGAAGCCGAGCGTGGGGGAGCGACCAGCCACGACGGCGCCGCACGGAATCGACGGCACATCGCGGCCCCGCGGCGGAGCCGCACGTCGGCACAGCCGGCGGAGCGCTCAGGCGTGCCAGTGGTAGCGGCGCTCGGGGCGGCCCGCCTGCCCGTAGCGCAGCGACACCTCCGCCTGGCCCGTGGCACTGAGGTATTCGAGGTAACGGCGCGCGCTGACGCGCGAGATGCCGACCTTCGTCGCACACTCGGCCGCGGACAGGGTGCCGTCAGTCGCACGCAGTGCACGTTCGACCAGCTCCGCGGTCTCCACGCTCATGCCCTTCGGCAGAGTGGACGTCACCGTCGGCGCCGCCGCCCGTCCCAGTGCTCGGTCCACATCGGCCTGCCCGCTGACCAGGGCGGTGCGCAGATTGCCGCGCCGGGCGCTGTACCGTTCCAGCCGGTCCCTGAGGTCGTCGGCGTCGAAGGGCTTGAGAAGGTAGTCGACCACACCCTGGCGGACGGCGGCCCGGACCGCGTCCGCCTCGCGGGCGGCACTGATCACCAGCACATCGCAGTCATGGGCGGCCGCCCGCAGCCCGCGGATGACGTCCAGACCGAACATGTCGGGCAGATAGAGGTCGAGCAGAATCAGATCGGGCTGCAACTCGGCGGCGGCGGCGAGCGCCTTCTCCCCGCAGTCCGCCGATCCGACCACGCGAAAACCCTCGACGCCGTCGACGAATCCGCGGTGGATCCGCGCCACCATGAAGTCGTCCTCGACAACCAGTACGTCGATCACCGGACTTCCTCCGTCTCCCGATCGGTGAGCTGCCCCACGGACATCCGGGCGGTGAACATGGCGCCCGCCTGCGTGTTGGCCACCGACACCTCACCGCCCCGGCGCTTGCACACCAGGCGCGTGAGCGCCAGGCCGATCCCCCGGTCGCCGCCCTGCGCGGCCTTGGTCGTGAACCCGTGCAGGAACACCTCCTGCGCGAGCTCGGGCGCCACGCCCGGCCCCGAGTCCCGTACGACGATCTCCACGCTGGAGGCGTCCTGGCGCAGTTCCACCTCCACCCAGGCGTGGTCGTCGTCGCCCGCCGCGGCCGCGTCGACCGCGTTGTCCACGAGATTGCCGAGCACGGTCGCCACGTCCGCCGAGTCGGTCGGCTCCAGTTGCTCCAGCGCCGTGCGCTCGGAGATCCGCAGCCGCACCTTGCGTTCCGCGGCGAGCGCCGACTTGGCCATGAGCAGCGCGGCGACGGCCCGGTCGCGGACCCGGCTGGTGAGGGTCAGGTCGAGCGACTCGCGGTGTCTGCGCAGGGCGCGGACGTACTTCACGACCTCGTCGTGCTCGCCGATCTGGATGAGCCCGGAGATGGTGTGCAGCTGGTTGGAGAACTCGTGGGCCTGGGCGCGGAGCAGCTCGGTGGTGCTGCGGAAGGACCCCAACTCCCGCTCCATCTGGGCGAGTTCGGTGCGGTCGCGCAGGGTTGTCACCGAGCCGAGGCGGCGGCCGTCCTTGGTGACGTCCATCCGGTTCATCACCAGGACGCGGCCCCGGCGCAGGACCACCTCGTCACGCCGCTCGGCACCGGGCTCGCCCTCCCGCGCGGTCCCGGCCAGGACGTCGTACAGCCGCCCCTCGATCCCGAGATCGGCCAGGCTCATCCCGACGCAGTTCTCGGGCAGGTCCAGCAGGCTGCGGCCGACGGCGTTGACCAGGGTGAGCCGCTGATGCGGGTCGAGGGCCACCACGCCCTCGGCGATCCCGAAGAGCATCGCCTCGCGGTGTTCGGCGAGCCCGGCGATCTCGCGCGGCTCCATGCCGAAGGTCTGCCGTTTGATCCGCCGGGCCAGCAGCCAGGAGCCGGCCACCCCGAGGACGCTGGCGACGCCGAGGTAGACGAGCAGATAGGACGAGGCTCCCACCAGCCGCTGCCAGGCCGACGGTGAGGCCCGCCCGATCATCACGGTGCCGAGCAGGTCCCCGGCGTTCTTGTCCTCCGCGCCGAGCACCGGCGCCTGCGCCACCAGGTGGGTGACGCCGTTCACCGGCAGCTCCCCGGACCAGCCGCGGCCCTCGGTGGTGCCCTCGCCGGAGACCGGCAGCCGCGTCCCGAGGAGCGTGGGGTTGGTGGAGGCGACGATCCGGCCGCCCGCGTCGGCGACCGTGGCGGAGGTGACGCCGGACCTGTTCAGCGTGGACTGGAGCAGCGGCGCGAGCATCTCCGCCGGAGCCGGCCGGACCAGCTGGGTGCGCACGAGCGGGTTTCCGGCCATCTCCTCGGCGAGCGCGGTCACCCGGCGCCCCTCGACCCGGTCGAACGTCGCCTTGGACTGGGCCAGCGACACCGCGGCGACGGCGGCCAGCACGATCACGACGATGGCGAGCTGCCATCTCAGCAGCTCACCGGCGAGCGTATGACGTCTTGGTCGTCGTGACGTTATGACCACTATGAACTCAACCTTCGATGGTCACACAACCGAGACGGGGTGTCCCAGGAATCGCACAATCATGGCGCCGGATCGGCCCAAGCGAAAGAGATGAGCCATGAGAACTCGACGAGCCGCCCTTGTCGGAGCTCTTGCCGCCGCGTCCATGCTCGCGGTCAGTGCCTGTGGTGCCACCGCCGACAACGAGGAGTCCGAAAGCGGAAGCGGGTCCGGGAAGCCCGTGACCGGTCTGAGGCTCATGGTCCCCAACACCCCGGGCAGCGGTTACGACCTCACCGCCCGCACCGTCACCCAGGTCATGCAGGACACCAAGGCCGCCTCCGGCGTCCAGGTCTTCAACCTGCCCGGCGCCAGCGGCACCGTGGGCCTGCAGCGCCTGGTGAACGAGAAGGGCAACGGCAAGCTGGCCATGCAGATGGGCCTGGGCGTCGTCGGAGCCTCGTACACCTCCAAGTCCGAGGCGACCCTGACCGACACCACGCCGCTCGCCAGGCTGATCGAGGAGGCCGGCGCGATCGTCGTGCCCAAGGACTCCCCGTACAAGACGATGGACGACCTCGTCACCGCCTGGAAGAAGAACCCCAAGAAGTTCGCCGTGGGCGGCGGCTCGTCCCCGGGCGGCCCCGACCATCTCCTCCCGATGCAGCTGGCGAAGGCCGTCGGCATCGAGCCGAAGGACGTCAACTACGTCTCCTACGACGGCGGCGGCGAGCTGCTTCCGGCCATCCTCGGCAACAAGATCGCCTTCGGCGCCAGCGGCTTCGGCGAGTTCCTCGACCAGGTCGAGGCGGGCCAGGTGCGCGTCCTCGCGGTCAGCAGCGCGAAGCCGGTCGAGGCGCTGAAGGACGCGCCCACGCTCAAGGACCAGGGCATCGACCTCGTCTTCACCAACTGGCGCGGCATCGTCGCCCCTCCCGGCATCACCGACGAGCAGAAGCAGACCTGGATCGACGCGCTGACCACGATGCACGACTCGGAGGACTGGCAGGCGCAGCTGGAGAAGAACGGCTGGGTCGACGCCTTCGCCACCGGTGACGATTTCGGCGCCTACCTGACCGAGCAGGACAAGGCGGTCGCCGACCTGCTGGCAGAGCTCGGGCTGGCATGAGCTCCGAGCTGAAGGACGAGCGGACCGTGGAGGACTCCCGTCCGTCCCCGGCGGGCGGGGACCGCGCACAGTACGGCGTGTGCGCGTTCCTCGCCCTGCTGGGCACCGCCGTGATCGTGGACGCCCTCGGCATCGCGCACGTCACCAACGGCACCGACCCGGTCGGGCCGCGCGCGGTGCCCCTGATCCTGGGCACGCTGCTGCTGGCGCTCGCGGCGTTCTACGCCCTCGACGTGGCCCGCGGCGGCCGCGGTGAGCCGGAGGCCGGCGAGGACGTCGACCTGTCCCGGGGCAGCGACTGGCGCACGGTGCTGCTGCTGATCGCCGTGTTCCTGGCGAACGCGCTGCTCATCGAGCGGCTCGGCTGGGTGATCAGCGGTGCCCTGCTGTTCTGGGGCACGGCGTTCTCCCTCGGCAACCGCCACTACATCCGCAACCTCCTGATCGCGGTGACGCTGTCCCTGACGACGTTCTACGCGTTCGCGATCGGCCTCGGCGTGAACCTTCCCGCCGGTGTCCTGCAAGGAATCCTGTGAGGCCTGGGCGATGGACAACCTGAACAACCTCATGCAGGGCTTCGCGGACGTCATGGCCCCGATGAACCTGCTGCTCGCCCTCGTCGGCGTCGTCATCGGCACCGCGGTGGGCGTCCTGCCGGGCATCGGCCCGGCGATGACGGTGGCCCTGCTGCTGCCGGTCACGTACGGCATGGAACCGGTGCAGGCGTTCATCATGTTCGCCGGCATCTTCTACGGCGGCATGTACGGCGGCTCGACGACGTCGATCCTGCTGAACACGCCGGGTGAGTCGTCCTCGGTCGTCACGGCCATCGAGGGCAACAGGATGGCGAAGGCGGGCCGCGCGGCCCAGGCCCTCGCCACGGCGGCGATCGGCTCCTTCGTCGCGGGCACGATCGGCACGCTGCTGCTGGTCCTGGTCACCCCGTTCGTGGTGGACTTCGCGGTCAGCCTGGGCGCGCCCGACTACTTCGCGCTGATGCTGCTGGCGTTCATAGCCGTCACCTCGGTGCTGGGCTCGTCCCGCATCCGAGGCCTCGTCTCGCTCCTGCTGGGCCTGACCATCGGCGTGGTCGGCATCGACACGGTCTCCGGCCAGCAGCGCCTGACCCTGGGCATCCCGCAGCTGGCCGACGGCATCGACGTCGTCGTGGTCGCGGTCGGCATCTTCGCCGTCGGCGAGGCCCTGTGGGTGGCCGCGCATCTGCGCCGCAAGCCGGCCGAGGTGATCCCGGTCGGCCGCCCGTGGATGGGCAGGAAGGACTGGCAGCGGTCCTGGAAGCCCTGGCTGCGCGGGACGGCGTACGGCTTCCCGTTCGGCGCGCTGCCGGCCGGCGGCGCGGAGATCCCGACCTTCATGTCGTACGCCACCGAGAAGCGGCTCTCCAAGCACCCCGAGGAGTTCGGCAAGGGCGCCATCGAGGGCGTGGCCGGTCCGGAGGCCGCGAACAACGCGTCCGCGGCGGGCACCCTGGTCCCGATGCTGGCGCTCGGCCTGCCGACGAACGCCACGGCGGCGGTCATGCTCGCCGCCTTCCAGTCGTACGGCATCCAGCCCGGCCCCCTGCTCTTCGAGCGCGAGGCAGATCTGGTCTGGGTCCTGATCGCGAGCCTGTTCATCGGCAACCTGCTGCTCCTGCTGCTGAACCTGCCGCTGGCCCCGGCGTGGGCGAAGGTGCTGCAGATCCCGCGCCCGTACCTCTACGCGGGAATCCTGTTCTTCGCGTCGATGGGCGCGTACGCGGTGAACGCCCAGCCGCTGGACCTGTTCATCCTGCTGGCCCTGGGACTTCTCGGCTTCATGATGCGCCGCTTCGGACTGCCGGTTCTGCCGCTGATCGTCGGCGTCATCCTGGGCCCGCGCGCCGAGCTCCAGGGCCGGCGCTCCCTCCAGCTGTCCGGCGGGGAGCTGTCGGGCCTGCTGGGCGGGCCGGTGTCGTACACGGTCTACTCGGTGATCGCGTTGGTCCTGGCGTGGCCGCTGATCCGCCGTTTCGTCGTCCATCCGCTGCGCGCGCGCAACGTCGCCGCCTGAGAGAACCCGGAGACCTAGATGACCATCCTGGTCGGATACGTCCCCTCGCCCGAGGGCGAGGCCGCACTGCGCACGGGGATCGCGGAGGCCCGGTTGCGCGACGAGAAGCTCCTGGTCGTGAACACCACCCGGGGCGACGCCTATGTCGACCCCCGCTTCGCCCAGGAGGCCGACCTGGGCCACGTGCGCGAGGACCTCGCGGCCCTGGGCGTCGACTTCGACATCCACCAGGTCCTCGGGGCCCGCGACGCCGCCGAGGAGATCATCGACCTCGCGGAGCAGATGGACGCGTCCCTGGTCGTGATCGGTCTGCGGCGCCGTAGCGCGGTCGGCAAGCTGATCATGGGCTCGGCGGCCCAGCAGATCCTGCTGGGCGTGGGCTGCCCGGTCCTCGCCGTGAAGGCGGAGGGCTGACGGTGCTGCGAACCTTCGGCTGGTCGTTCGCCGTCACGGCGCTCGGCCTCGCTTTCGCCGCGTGGCAGTGGGGCTGGGAGGCGTTCGGGATCGTACTGATCCTGTCGATCCTGGAGATCTCGCTGTCCTTCGACAACGCGGTGGTCAACGCCGGAATCCTGAAGAAGATGAATGCCTTCTGGCAGAAGCTCTTCCTCACCGCAGGCATCCTGATCGCGGTGTTCGGCATGCGGCTGGTCTTCCCGGTCGTCATCGTCGCCATCAGCGCCAAGGTCGGCCCCGTCGAGGCGGTCGAGCTCGCCGTCGACAACCCCGGGCGCTACGAGGACCTCGTCACCGATGCCCACCCCGCCATCGCGGCGTTCGGCGGGATGTTCCTGCTGATGATCTTCCTCGACTTCGTCTTCGAGGACCGCGACATCAAGTGGCTCGGCCCGCTGGAGCGCCTGCTGGCCAAGCTGGGCAAGGTCGACATGCTGTCGGTCTGCGTCGCGCTCGTCGTGCTGCTGGTCTCGGCGCTGACCGTCGCCACCCACGCGCACGTCAGCGCGGGCCATGCGGACAAGTCCGCCACGGTACTGCTCTCCGGCATCGCCGGTCTCATCACGTACATGGTCGTGGGCGGCCTCTCCGGACACTTCGAGGACAGGCTCGAAGAGGAGGAGGAACACGAACACGAGAAGGAGGAACAGGCCAAGGCCGAGGGCAGACCGGTCTCAGTGGCCGCCCTGGCCGGCAAGGCGGCGTTCTTCCTCTTCCTCTACCTGGAAGTCCTGGACGCGTCCTTCTCCTTCGACGGAGTGATCGGCGCCTTCGCCATCACCAACCACATCTTCTGGATGGCGCTCGGCCTGGGGATCGGTGCCATGTACGTCCGCTCGCTGACGGTCCACCTGGTCCGGCGGGGCACCCTGGACGACTACGTCTACCTGGAGCACGGCGCGCACTACGCGATCGGTGCCCTCGCCGCGATCCTGCTGGTCACCATCCAGTACGAGATCAGCGAGATCATCACCGGCCTGGTCGGTGTCATGCTGATCGCGGCGTCGTTCCTGTCGTCCGTCCGCCGCAACAAGGCACTTGAGGTCAGTCCGGTGGCCCAAAGCTCCGAGGCCGCTCTGATGTGACGTTTCCTCAGGTTGCGGACCTGCGTGGTGGGGCGGGTGGGACTCGAACCCACGGGTGAAGTGGCGGGCGGCGACCAGGAGAAGGAGCGCCAGGGCGGCCGGTGCCGCGTAGGCGAGACGGAACCGGCCGGTGGAGCCGAGGAGCCCGCTCACCGCGCCACCGGCGATGACGCCGACGTAATTGAAGAGGTTCAGGCGCGCCAGGACCACCTCCGAGGCAGCGGGGCGCAACCGCGCGGCGAAGCTCAGACACAGCGGAGCCAGGACGGACGCCCCCAGACCCACCGCCCCGGCCGCAAGAACGGCGAACGGCCAGCTCGGCGCGGCGGCCATGCCTGCCAGGGCGCCCGCGACCAGCAGGGCCGCGGTGTGGACGACGGCTACCGCTCCGAACCGTTGCACGAGGAGGTCGGTGGCGGCGCGGCCGACGACTGTGCCGGCCTGGTAGGCCGCGTACGCCAGCGGCGCGACCGTGAGGGACGCGGCGAGGGTCTGGCGCAGGTACACCGCCGACCAGGCCGAGACGGTGGAGTCGACGACGTAGACGACGAGGAGGACCAAGCCGAACGGGATGAGCCGAATCCACAGGCGGCGCCCCAGCGGCGGCTGCGCGAGAGTGTCCGACGGCCCCGCGCAGGAAGGAAGGGCGTGCGTGCGCATACAGACGGCGAGGAGCAGCACGATGCCCGCCTCAACGCTCAGGCCGGCGGCTACGGGCCACTCCAGCCGGGCGACCCCGGCGGTGAGCAGGGCCGCGACCACGCCCCCCACACTCCATGCCGTGTAGAAGGAGCCGAAGATGCTGCGGCCGTAGGCGCGTTCGATCGCCGCTGCCCGGGTGTTGACCCCGATGTCGAGGGCACCGACGGCGAGCCCGAAGAGGATGTACGCGCAGATGACGGTCGCCTCGTCGGAGGCCCGTCCGATCAGCACCAGCGTGGCGGCAGCCGTCAGCATGGCCCCGCTCATCGTGGCGACGGGACCGGCGCGGCGGATCGCGGCCAGACCCAGGAAGCTGCCGCCACCTGCCGTCAGTGCCACCGCGACCATCATGGCCGTCGTCAGGAGCGGAGCCAGGTTCAGGTGTTCGGTGACAGCGGGGACGGTCGTGTACACGGCGGCGACGGACAGACCTTGTACGGCGAACGCGAGGGTCGCGCCCCTTCGGGCGCCGGTCTTGGAGACCGGGTGCCCGGCCTCCGCCCGGGCTGGAGCGTTGAAGGACATGATGCTGTCGCGCCTTCATTCCTGTGTGCGCTGGGTGACCGGTCGAGGTCCAGCGGGTCGAATGGGTGCAGGTTCCGGAAGCCGTAGCCAGGCGCGGAAGCCAAGCTCAGGGCGCCAGGGGCCGTAGAGGGGGCTTCGGGGGCCAAAGCATGCGACCGGTGATGCCGGCTGCCTACGGTGGTCGCCGAGGAGAAGGTGAGTGCGATGTCCCTTACCCCCGGCCCGGCGGACCTTCCCGGGACCAGCCGCAGCACGTCGGCGACGATCCAGCCGAACATCCTGCGCTGCCTGATCGTGGTCGCCGACGAGCGCGGCATCGATCTGCGGCCCGTGTTGAAGCAGGTCGGGCTGGACGAGACGGTCATGCGTTCCGCCGCGCTGCGGGTGTCGTACCGGCAGGGCAGCTCGGTGATCCGCCGTGCGGTGGAGCTCACCGGGGACGAGCGCCTGGGGCTGAAGGTCGGTGCAGCGCAGCACCTGACCGCGTGGGGCCTGCTCGGCTTCGCCCTGATGGCCGACGACACGTTGCGGCACGCCATCGGGACGGGGGTGAGGTACCAGAACCTGTCCGGGGCGATGGTGGTGTGGTCGGCGGGTGCGGGTGAGGAGGACGACGCCTTCGTGCTGCGCGCCGATCTTCCCGATCCCGCCATGGACCCGGTCGTGGCTTCCTTCCTGATCGAGGAGGCGTTCGCCTCCGTGGTCACCCTGTCCAGGCTGGCCGTCAGTCCGGACTTCGCGCCGAAGGTCGTGGAGTTCTCCTTTCCGCCACCCCGCCAATACGACCTGTTTGTTGCCCTGTTCGGCTGTCCGGTCCGGTTCGACGCCCCCGCCAACCGCCTGGTCATCGACCCCGCGTGGGCCCGTACCCGGATGCCCGGCCGGGATCCGGTGAGCTACGCGTCGACTCTGGAGATGCTCGACGCGCAGCTGGCTTCCCGCCGTGACCAGCAGGATCTGCTGGAGGTGCTGGAGATCTCCGTGGCGCAGAGCCTCCCCGTGGCGCCTTCGTTCGGTGAGCAGGCGCGCCGGCATGCGACAAGCGAGCGGACGCTGCGCCGTCGGCTGGCCGAGTGCGGCACGACGTACGAGGCACTCGTCGAGGGAGTGCGCCGGGAGCGTGTGGAGCAGTTGTTGCTCCGTCCGGAACTGACACTGCGCGACATCGCCCGCCGGGCGGGATTCTCCGACGAACGGGCGCTGCGCCGCGCGGTGCGCCGGTGGCACGGCACCTCACCGGTCCGTCTGCGGGAGCGGATGCTCCGGGACACGGGACAGATGGAATGACGTAATGACGCGTCAGCGGGTGTGGATCCAGACCGTCTTCTCCCGGGTCCACTGGTCGAAGGCATTGGTGGACTTCTCCACGCCACCGAATCCGGACTGCTTCCAACCGCCGAAGGGGGTGGTGATGTCCCCTTCGCTGTAGGCGTTGACGGAGACCACGCCGGCCTCGATGCCGCGTGCCAGCCGCAGCGCGGTGTCGAGGTCGCGGGTCCACAGGGAGGCGGCGAGTCCGTACTCGGTGGCGTTCGCCCTGCGTACTGCCTCGTCCTCAGAGGCGAAGGTCTGGACGGTGACGACGGGGCCGAAGAGCTCCTTGGTGAGAACGTCGCTGCCGTCGGGGGCGTGGGTGATCACGGTGGGCGGGTAGTAGGCGCCGCGCGGAGGCAGCCCGTGCGGCAGTCCCCCGGTGTGGATCTGGGCTCCGCCGGCCCGTGCGGCCTCCACGGCTCCCGCGACCCGATCAAAGGCAGCGTGGTCGATGAGCGGCCCCAGCTGCGTGTGCGGGTCGGCCGGATCACCGATGACCAGCCCTCTCGCCGCGGCCGTGAACCGCTCGACGACCTCCTCGGCGATATTGCGGTGCACCAGAACCCGGGAGCCGGCCGTGCAGTTCTGCCCCATGGTCAGGAACGCGGCTTCGATCATGTTGTCAATGAGCTCATCGCCGTAGGAGAGCGCGTCGGCCATGAGCACCTGGGGGCTCTTGCCGCCCATCTCCAGTGATACGCGCTTGAAGTTACTGTCGGCGGCGGCCTTGAGGATGCTGCGGCCGGTCGCGGTGGACCCGGTGAAGGAGAGCGCCCCCACGAGGGGGTCGCGGGCCAGGGCCGCCCCGGCTGTCCGGCCGTAACCGGGCAGCACCGTGAGCACTCCTTCGGGCAGGCCGGCCTCGGTCGCGAGTTCGGCCAGGTGCAGGGCGGAGCGCGGGGTCGCCTCGGCGGGCTTGACGAGCAGGCAGTTGCCCGCAGCCAGGGCGGGTCCGACCTTCCATGCGGTCATGGCGAGCGGGTAGTTCCACGGCAGAATCGCCGCGACGACCCCGACCGGTTCGCGGCTCATGAGGCCGAGAGCGTCGGGCCCGCTCGGCGCGAGGCGGCCGAAGACCTTGTCGGCAGCCTCGGCGAACCAGCGGATCGACTCGATCGCCCCCGGTACGTCGCCCGTACGGCACTCCGTGATCGGCTTGCCCGCGTCCTCGCTGTCCAGCCGGGCGAGGATCTCGGCGTCGCGTTCCATCAGGCCGGCCAGCCGCAGCAGCACCGCGCCGCGCTCCCGGACCGGCAGCCGCGACCACACCCCGGCCTCGTGGACCTGCCGGGCCTGCTCGGCAGCCTTGGAGACGTCGTCGGCGCTCGCGGCGGACAGGAAGGTGATCGGCTCACCGGTGGCGGGGTTGACGACCTGCAGCATCTCGTTCGTGGTCATGCTTCCTCCACCAGCTCCCAGCGCCCGTCGGTCCGGCGGGCCAGTCCGCGTCGGCGGAGATCTTCGAGATAGCGGGCCATACCGCGGTCACCGCGCTTGCGGAACAGCGGGAAAACCTTGGGCAGCAGGTTCGGCATGAGCATCGCGAACCGCACCAGACGGGACTCGCCGGGCCGGGGGTAGGCCTCCAGGCGGGGCTTCTCCAGCAGGCTCACCACGGCCGCGACGACGTCGGCGGGCTGCTGTGGTGGGTCCTGGAACTGCATGGAGTTCCCGCCGTCCACGGCTTCCTGGCGCAGCATCCGGGTGTCGGTCGCCGACGGCAGCACCGAGCCGGCCAGAATGCCCTTGCTCCTGAGGTCGAGCCCGATGGCGAGCATCGCGCCCCGCAGCCCGAACTTGGACGCCGTGTAGATCGGGGTCTCGCCGAGCGGGAAGATCCCGCCGAGGGAGACTGTCGTGACCACCCGGGCGTCCCGGGAGGCCCGCAAGAGGGGGATCGCGATCCGGGTGGTGACCAGCGGGGAGGTCAGGTTGAGGCCGATCTCCCGCTCGATGCTCTCGACGCTGCGGACATCGAAGCGTTCCGCGCTGGTCATGCCCACGTTGTTGACGAGCACGTCGAGGCGGCCGTAGACCTCGGCGACCAGCTCGAACACCCGCTCCACCTGGGCGCGGTCCATCAGGTCACAGCCGAGGCCGGTGTGCCCGGCACCGGGAAGATCTGCGGCGACGGTCCTGGCGCGGGTCTCGTCGATGTCGACGACGACGCACCGGGCGCCGCCGGAGGCGAAGCGGCGGCACAGCGCGCTGCCGATGCCGCCCGCGCCGCCGGTCACCAGCATGACCTTGTCGGTGTAGTCGTACCCGCTCATGCCGCGCTGCCTTCCTTGACAGCGCGCAGGGACCGCACCGGGGGCGGCTGGCCCTCGGTACGCCAGCCCATGTCGCGCGCGACCTTGCCCAGGTACTTCACGAGCGCCCCGCTGTCGACGTAGCCGGTGTGGCGGGGCGAGTCGACGAACTTCAGCCCGCCGGACAGATCCGGGCGGTCGGCGCGGATCATCCGGGTGAACCGTTCAGCGTTCCGCAGCCGGTGCCGCGCGTCGTGGATATGCCCGGCGATCAGCTGCGCCTGGGTGTCGAAGAGTCGGTACGCACCGGAGTTGGTCTCCACGAAGCCGATGCCGAACAGGCCCAGGTGCTCGCGTGAGAACGACGACAAGTACAGGTCGGGGTGCTGCTCGTCGCCGAAGTACTGCTGCGCGACCGGCACTTTGTGGACGTAGCCCGTGGCCAGCAGGATGAGATCGAAGTCGTCGCTCGTGCCGTCGGTGAAGTGCACGGTTCTGCCCTCGGCACGGGCGATCCCGGGCCTGGCGGTGATGTCGCCGTGCTGGAGGTGGTGGATCAGCATCGAGTTGATGGCCGGGTGGGTCTCGAACAGCTTGTGGTCCGGCTTCGGCAGCCCCAGCCGCGTCGGGTCGCCGTTGATGATGCGCAGCACGGCACCGAAGATCCGCTGCGCCAGCCACATCGGCAGGTGCGGCCCGCTGTTGGCGATGGTGTCCACCGGTCGGCCGAAGAGGTGCTTGGGGATGAACCAGTAGCCGCGCCGCATGCTGATCACCGCGTGGTCGGCGGTCCGGGCGGCGTCGCAGGCGATGTCGCAGCCGGAGTTCCCCGCGCCCACGACCAGGACGCGCTTGCCGCGCAGCTCCTCCGCGCTGCGGTAGCCGACGGTGTGCCGGACCTCACCGCTGAACTCCCCAGGAATTTCGGGGATGTTGGGGTGCCACTGCGAGCCGGTACACACGACGACCTGCCCGTGCACGCTTTCGCGGCCGTCGGCCCGGGTGACCGTCCAGGTGCCGTCCGCGTTCTTCTCGATGCTTTCGACCTCGACGCCGAACTCGATCCGGTCCGTCAGCCCGTAGGCGTCGGCGAAGAGCCGCAGGTACGACAGGATCTGCCGGTGCGGCGGGTAGTCGGCGAAGTGGTCGGGCATCGGAAAGCCGCCGAATCCCGACAGGGTCCTGCTGGAAATGAAGTGGGCCGATTCGTACATCGGGCTGCCGGGATTGTCGATGTCCCAGATACCGCCGGGCCCGGTGTGCCGCTCAAGATGCGTGTACGGCAGATTCCGCTCCGCCAGTGCCCTGGCGACCGCCAGCCCGGCAGGTCCCGCCCCGATCACACACGTATCAAACTGGCTTTCCTTCACGGGCCTGCCTCCTCGTTCGTCCCGCTTCACGGGTGTTCAAGGAAACGTATTCACCCGCCGTTCAGCGGGAACTGACCCGCGCGGCCACGGACCGGACCTCAGCGGCCGCGCCACGACATCCGGCTGCGCGCAACCTGACTTGTTCGGATGACTTGATCACAGGACCAAGTCGGTATGATGCGGTCATGGCTCACGTTCCCGCGGCCGAGCGCCGCCCCCAACTGATCAAAGCGGCCATCGACTTCATGACCAGGGAAGGAGTCGCGGCCGGAAGCACCCGTGCCATCGCCGCCGAGCTGGGGGTTGCTCAGGCCACGGTGCACTACACCTTCGGCACGAAGGAAGGGCTGTACCGCGCCGTCATGGAGCAGCTCACGCAGGATTTGATCACTCAGGTCGAGCAGGCCGCACCGGCCGACGCCGGCTTCGAGGAGACGGCCAGTACGCTTGCCGCCGCCCTGTGGCGGACGGTGCGCGAGCAGCCCGCCAGTCATCAGCTGCTCACGGAACTGACCATGTTCGCGCTCCGCTCCCCCGCCCTGAGCGAGGCCCTGGAGAGCCACTATCGGGGCGTGACCGAGGTGACGGCGAGGCTGGTGACCCAAGCGGCCGAGCGCACCGGCCTGGCCCTTGCCCAGCCTGCGGAAACGATTGCGCGGTTCTTCCTCGCCGGCTTCGACGGGCTCACGATGCAACATCTCTCCCACCCCGACGAGGAGGCCGAGCACACGTGCCTGCAGGCCTTCGTATCCGCCGTGGTGGCCATGGCCGGCGGCCGGCTGGACCTGGTGCCCGTTCCTGCGAGCTGACATGGCTTGCGAGCCGGTGAACCTTGCCGGTCACCGCACCAGTCGCGCGTGTTGGGCGCCTCGGAACGGATCAGGTGTTCCGGTTGGCCATCGTCGATCAGACCGACGGCATCGCCGGTGATTTCGGCCTTGCGCAGCCAAGTCTCGTAGGTCATGCCGTCCGGTTCACGGGCGTTCGGGGTCTGCCACGCCGCCGCCGGGGCACCTTGCCCGCCGCCTGCTCGATGCGGGCCGGGGCGATGCCCATGTCCGGCCGCGCGAACAGGTCGGGTGGCATGAGTCCGGAGAACCGCTTGGCCTTGCCGTCGTGCACGTAGACCCGCTCGCCGGGCACGGCGGCCTGGTACGCGGCCACGCCGACCTCCTTGGCCGGCGCCAGGATGTGGTCCTGGGTAGGTCCGACGAACTGCCCACCGATCTCGGTCACTTGACCGTCACCCAGGTCGTGGTTGAGCAGTCGCCCGCCGACCCGGTCGCGGGCCTCCGGAACGGCCACGGACCTGCCTGCCGCGACGAGCTCTCGCGCTGCGGTGAGCCCGGCCAGTCCCGCATCGATCACGACGAGGTCGGTCTTTCGGCTCCATCGCCCGTTGGCGGCTTGCGTGCCGCGATAGTCGAATGACTCGGTCGTTTGACTTGAGCAGGTGATAAAGTCGGTCGCACCGAACGAGGCACCCATCGGCTCCGACCGGTCGCGCGGCTGCTGTCACGTGGCCGGAGTCCGACCCTGTGCCCTCCGCTTCCCCGCCCACGTCCGCTGCCCGGGTGCGGGGATCCCCACCGTCTAGGGAGTTCGTCATGGCCGTCCTGCTCCACCGGCTGGGTCACAGCGCCTACCGGCACCGAAAGCTCGTCCTGGGACTGTGGCTCTTCGTCCTGGCCGCGCTCATCACCTGCGTCAGCGTCTTCAGCGGCAAGCTCGACGACCGCTTCTCGGTGCCCGGCACCGAGTCGCAGCGCGCGCTGGACAGCCTGAGCAAGACTCTCCCGCAAGCCTCGGGTGCCAACGCGCAGATCGTCTTCACGGCCCCCAGGGACCACCAGGTCACCGAAGCCCCCTACGCCGCGGCCATCGCCCGGACCGTGGCGGAGGCCAAGAAGGCTCCCCAGGTCAGCGAGGTCGTCGGCCCCCGGGACTCCGGCGCCGTCTCGGCCGACCGGACCACGGCGATCGTCCAGGTCCAGTACCCCGTCCAGAACGCTCAGGTCCGCACCTCATCCGTGGACGCGATCGAGAAGACGGCCGAAGCGGCGGAGAAGGGCGGGCTGAAGACCTCGGTGGGCGGCTCCGTCTACGGCAGCAAGGGCGTCCACGTCGGCCCGTCGGAGATCATCGGCGTGGCCGTGGCCCTGCTGGTCCTCGTCGTGACGTTCGGCTCACTGCTGGCCGCGGGCATGGCACTGGTGCCCGCGCTCATCGGTGTGGCAGTCGGACTGGCCGGGCTACTCGCCCTGGCGCCCGCGGTCAGCATCTCCTCGACCGCCGTCACACTCGCCCTCATGCTGGGCCTGGCCGTCGGCATCGACTACGTGCTGTTCATCCTGTCGCGCCACCGACAGCAACTGGCCCGCGGAACCGACCCGAAGGAATCCATAGCGCTGGCCACCGGCACGGCCGGAAGCGCCGTGGTCTTCGCCGGCACCACCGTGATCATCGCGCTCGCCGCGCTGAGCATCATCGGCATCCCGTTCCTGACGGTCATGGGTCTCGGGGCCGCCGGAGCCGTACTCATCGCCGTACTGGCGGCGATCACCCTCGTCCCAGCCGTCGCGGGATTCGCCGGCTCCCGGCTCACTCCCCGGCCCAAGAGCCGCGCCGCCCGGCGGGCCGCCGACACCGAGGGGTCCACCGGCCACACCACCATGGGCACCCGCTGGACCAAGTGGGCCATCGCCAAGCCGCTGCTGACGGTGCTCGCGGTGGCGGGCATCCTGGCGACCCTCGCCTTGCCCGCCATGGACATGCGCCTGTCCCTTCCCGACAACGGCTCCGCCCCGCACTCCTCCACCGAGCGCAAGGCCTACGACACGATCAGCGACAAGTTCGGCCCCGGCTTCAACGGCCCGCTCCTCGTCCTGGCCGAGACCGAGAACGGCACGGCTGCCGCGAGCGCACAGGCCGGCGTGCGGGTGGCCCAGAAGCTCCAGACCCTCAAGAACGTCAAGGCCGTCCTCCCGCCCCAGCCCACCAGCGACCCGGCACAGAGCGTCATCACCGTCCTGCCCGCCTCCGGTCCGGACAGCGTCCGTACCGACCAACTCGTCCGTGACATCCGCAAGGCCGCGCCCGACATCCGTGACACGACCGGCGCCTCCGTCGCGGTCACCGGCACCACCGCCGTCAACATCGACGTCTCCAACCGGCTCAGCGACTCCCTGCTGCCCTTCGTCGCCATCGTCGTCGGCCTCAGCCTGCTCCTGCTGATGATCGTCTTCCGGTCGCTGGTCATCCCCGTCAAGGCCGCCGTCGGCTTCCTGCTCTCGGTCGGCGCCTCGCTCGGTCTGGTCGTCGCCGTCTTCCAGTGGGGCTGGCTGGCCGACCTCCTCGGGGTGCCCCACAGCGGCCCCGTCGTCAGCTTCCTGCCGATCATTCTGATCGGTGTGCTGTTCGGACTGGCCATGGACTACGAGGTGTTCCTCGTGTCCGGTATGCGCGAGGAATGGGCTCACACGGGCCAAGCACGCCGATCGGTCGTCGACGGCGCACGCCACAGCGTGCGGGTCGTCACCGCCGCCGCCCTGATCATGTTCACCGTCTTCGCGGGGTTCTTCCCTCTCGACGACTCCCTGATCAAACCCATCGCGTTCGCCCTCGCCGTGGGCGTGGCCATCGATGCCTTCGCCGTCCGCATGACGCTCGTACCGGCAGTACTCGCTCTCGCCGGCCGGGGCGCCTGGTGGCTACCGGGCTGGCTGGACAGGGGCCTGCCCGACCTCGATGTCGAAGGAACCAGCCTCCAGAAGGCTCCGGCTCAGGCTTCGGCGACAGACCGCAAGGAACCCCAGAGGCCTTCCCCCGTGATGGTGGACACGCGTCTTTGAGTACGCGGCAAGCGTGAGCTCAGCGGTGTGGTGTCGGCGTTCGTACTCGTTGGGACTGAGGTGGCCGTTGGCGGAGTGCCGGCGGCCCCGATGGTCGGCGAACTGGAAGCGGCTCCTCACCAGTTCAGCCAGCGGACCCGCAAGAGTCAGGGTGCTGCCCTGGCCCCACACGGCCTGGGTCAAGAGCGCGTCCATTCTGACCTTCGGCCCCGCACACGCGGGGAGAGCTCCAGCGGACTGGGCAGCTGCGCCAGGAAGACGAGGTCGGCCTCACGCACGCGGGGATCGCGGGGAGCGGGCAGCCGCCCGATGCTGGCTCCGCTGGGTCAGCTTGTACTGGGCGGTATCGACCCAACGCCAGGCATTCTTCGCCGGCGGCGATGTGTCCCTCCCAGGGACGCAGCGCGCCCTGGGTGCGGAACAGGTGCCACAGAGCCGAGGTGTCCACGAGGTACGTGATCACTCGAAGGCCTCGCGCCGCGCGCGCTTCTCGGCGTCATGCGCCGCTGCGGCCTGCTCGAACTCGCCACGCGCACCTCGCGCGGCCAACTTCGGGGGTGGGCAGGATGTGGAGGCGCTTCCATCCGAACCGTTTGCCGGCCGAGGGCGGTCAGCAGGGGCGCCTCGCCTCGCGCGAATCACCCCATGGACCCCATGTCCGATTTGACCGGAATTGGCGTCCTGAATCTGTCCTGCCGATGACGAAGCGCGCCTCAAAACGCGCCGTCGGCATCCCGTGACCCACTTGCCGACCAGTGAATGTGCTGGTCGGAAGATCTTCCTGCGTAGCGAGTGGTGGGGCGGGTGGGACTCGAACCCACGGCCGACGGATTATGAGTCCGCTGCTCTAACCGGCTGAGCTACCGCCCCATAGCGGCGTGTCGCGCACATTTGTACGTGCCGTCTGCCGCAGCATAGCCGCTCATACGATCTCCTGCTTCGGATGGTCGACTACGCATGCCCTCAAGGACTTCCGCGCGGAGCGCGCGGTTCCCCGGGGCATGAAAAAGGACCCCGAAGGGTCCTCGTTCAATCTGCTCCCCCGACTGGACTCGAACCAGTAACCTGCCGGTTAACAGCCGGCTGCTCTGCCAATTGAGCTACGGAGGACCGAGCTCCCCCGACTGGACTCGAACCAGTAACCTGCCGGTTAACAGCCGGCTGCTCTGCCAATTGAGCTACGGAGGAATGCCTCGTTGCATCGAACGTACCTACCTGGGTATTCGCCAGGGGGCGGGCGCTCGCTGCGACACATACATTAGCGCAAGCAGGGGGGTGCTCCGCCAATCGGTTCCCCCGGCACCGACCTACACGAGGGAAGGGTGGCCGCCATGCGCTACAAGCTCACGTTCGTCGTCGGGCTGGCTCTGGGTTACGTGCTGGGCACGCGTGCCGGGCGCGAACGCTACGAACAGCTGAAGAAGTCGGCACGCCAGGTGGCGCAGAACCCGGCGGTCCGCAACACCGCCGAGACCGCGGCACAGCAGGGCCGCGTGTACGCGGGCAAGGCGTACCACGCCGTCAGTGACAAGGTCGGCGACCACGTCCCGGACTCCGTGGCCCAGCGGGTCCGATCCCTCCGGGACCGCAACACCAACGGTCAGGCCGAGGACGACTGGGGGACCAGCAACACTTAGGCGCGCACATGCCTGTGGCGTTCGACCCATAGAATTTTCGCCATGGGGATAGTCGCCGGGCTGGACAGCTCGCCCGAGTTCACTCGTATCGTCGTCTGCGACGCGGACACCGGAGCCGTGCTCAGGCAGGGGTATGCCCAGCATCCGGTGGAGGGCCGCCCCTCCGACGTGGATCCGCAGGCCTGGCTCCTGTCCCTCGGCGAGGCCGCCGGCGGAGGTCTTCTCGAAGGCGTCCAGGCCATCGGCGTGTCCGCGCAGCAGAACGCCGTCGTCCCCCTGGACGCCCAGGGCAACACCGTCCGCCCCGCCATGGTCGGCGCCGACAAGCGCGCGCAGGTCCCCGCGGCCGACCTGGTGGACGCGCTCGGCGGGCGCGAGGCCTGGGCGCAGGCCGTGGGCTGTGTACCGCAGGCCGCGCAGCCCGTGACCAAGCTGCGCTGGCTGGCCAAGAACGAACCCGACGCCGCCGCCCGCACCGCCGTCCTCCTCCAGGCGCACGACTGGCTGGTGTGGCAGCTCCTCGGACGCCCGGTGCGCCGGACCACCGACCGGGGCGGCGCCTCCGGCACCGGCTACTGGTCGGCCGCCACCGGCGCCTACCGCACCGACCTCGTCGAGCTGGCGCTCGGTCACCAGGCCATGCTGCCGGAGGTGATGGGGCCCTCCGAGGCGGCCGGTACGACACCGGAGGGGCTGCTGATCTCCGCCGGGACCGGCGAGACGATGGCCGCCGCGTTCGGGCTCGGCATCGGGCTCGGCGACGCGGTCGTCTCGCTCGGCGCCTCCGGTTCCGTGATGGCCGTGCACCCCGAGGCGCTGCACGACCCGAGCGGGATGATCACCGCCCTGGCCGACGCCACCGGCATGCACCTGCCGGTCGTCACCACCCTGAACGCCGTACGCACCCTGCGCGGTACCGCCGAACTGCTCGGCCTGCCGGACCTGGAGAGCCTGTCCGACCTGGCGATGAAGTCGACGCCGGGGGCGCACGGGCTGGTGCTGCTGCCCTATCTGGAGGGCGAGCGGACCCCGCATCTGCCGCACACCGCCGGGACGCTGGCCGGGCTCAGGCGGGAGGCGATGAAGCCGGAGCATCTGGCGCGGGCCGCGTTCGAGGGCATGCTGTGCGGGCTCGCGGACGCGCTCGACGTGCTGCGCGGCCGGGGTGTGGAGGTGCGGCGGGTCTTCCTGCTGGGCGCGGCGGCCGAGCTGCCGGCCGTGCAGGCCTCGGCGCCCTCGCTGTTCGGCGCGCAGGTCGTCGTACCGCAGCCCGCCGACTACGCGGCGATCGGTGCCGCCCGGCAGGCGGCCTGGGCGCTCGGCGCGTCGCAGGGCACCCTCGACCCGCGCACCCCGCCGGCCTGGCACGGCGCCGCGGCGCAGGTGCTGGAGCCGGGCGAGGAGCTCGCGGTCGGGCAGGCCGTGCGCCAGCAGTTCGTGTCGGTGCGGGAGCAGACCCATCCGGGGGCGTTTCGGTCGTAGGACGTAGGACCAAAGCCTCACATCGGTCGGTTCTTGGACTGCTGTTGGCTTAATCGGTTGAGGTAACGCGGGTGGAGTGTCCGACGATAGGGGCCAGGGGCAACCAACCGCCCCGCCGCCGACCCCGAGAGACCCAGCGTGCTCATACGACTCCTGCGGACCTATCTCAGGCCCTACCGAAAACCCATCGCCCTGCTGGTGCTGCTGCAGTTCCTGCAGACCTGCGCCACCCTCTACCTGCCGACCCTGAACGCGGACATCATCGACAACGGTGTCGTCACCGGCGACACCGGCTACATCCTCGGCTACGGCGCCCTGATGATCGCCATCTCGCTGGCGCAGGTGGTGTGCAACATCGGTGCCGTGTACTACGGCGCCCGGACCGCCTCCGCGCTGGGCCGGGACGTGCGGGCCGCCGTCTTCGACCGGGTGCAGTCCTTCTCCGCCCGTGAGGTCGGCCACTTCGGCGCGCCCTCGCTGATCACCCGTACCACCAATGACGTGCAGCAGGTCCAGATGCTGGCCCTGATGACGTTCACGCTGATGGTGTCGGCGCCGATCATGTGCGTGGGCGGCATCGTGCTGGCGCTCGGCCTGGACGTGCCGCTGTCCGCGGTGCTGATCGCCGTGGTGCCCGTGCTGGGCATCTGCGTGACCCTGATCGTGCGGCGGCTGCGGCCGCTGTTCCGGGCCATGCAGGTACGCCTGGACACCGTGAACCGGGTGCTGCGCGAGCAGATCACCGGCAACCGGGTGATCCGCGCCTTCGTGCGCGACGACTACGAGGAGCAGCGCTTCCGGAAGTCCAACGCCGACCTCACCGAGATGTCGCTGGCCTCCGGCAACCTGCTCGCGCTGATGTTCCCGATCGTGATGACGGTGGTGAACCTGTCCTCGATCGCGGTGGTGTGGTTCGGCGCCCACCGCATCGACAACGGCGGCATGCAGATCGGCGACCTGACCGCGTTCCTCGCCTATCTGATGCAGATCGTGATGTCCGTGATGATGGCCACCTTCATGTTCATGATGGTGCCGCGCGCGGAGGTCTGCGCCGAGCGCATCCAGGAGGTCCTGGACACGTCGTCGAGCGTGGTGCCGCCGGTTGCCCCGGTGCGCGAGCTGCGCCGGCACGGCCATCTGGAGATCCGCGGGGCCGGGTTCCGCTATCCCGGCGCCGAGGAGCCCGTACTGAAGGCGATCGACCTCGTCGCGCGGCCCGGCGAGATCACGGCCGTCATCGGGTCGACCGGCAGCGGCAAGTCCACCCTGCTGGGTCTTGTCCCGCGGCTGTTCGACGCGACCGAGGGCCAGGTGCTCGTCGACGGCGAGGACGTGGCGGGCATCGACCCGCAGGTGCTGGCCAGGACCGTGGGCCTGGTGCCGCAGAAGCCGTACCTGTTCGCGGGGACGATCGCGACGAACCTTCGCTACGGCAACCCCGACGCCACCGACGAGGACCTGTGGCACGCGCTGGAGGTGGCGCAGGCCAAGGAGTTCGTGGAGCGGCTGGAGGCCGGGCTCGACGCGCCGATCGCGCAGGGCGGCACCAATGTCTCGGGCGGGCAGCGGCAGCGGCTCGCCATCGCCCGCACGCTGGTGCAGCGCCCGGAGATCTATCTCTTCGACGACTCCTTCTCCGCCCTCGACTACGCCACCGACGCCGCCCTGCGCGGCGCGCTGTCGCGGGAGACCGCCGAGGCGACCGTCGTGATCGTCGCCCAGCGGGTGGCGACCATCCGGGACGCCGACCGGATCGTCGTCCTCGACGAGGGCCGGGTCGTCGGCAGCGGACGGCACCGGGAGCTGATGGCGGACAACGAGACCTACCGGGAGATCGTGCTCTCCCAGCTGACGGAAGCGGAGGCCGCCTGATGGCCGGGCCCATGGGGCGGATGATGGCCGGCACCGGACCGGACCACCGGTCGCTGGACTTCAAGGTGTCCGGCAAACGGCTCGTCGCGCAGTTCAAGCCGGAGCGGCTCACCCTCTATGTGCTGCTGCTGTGCGTGGTGGTGAGCGTCGGCCTCTCGGTCGTCGGGCCGAAGATCCTCGGCGCGGCCACCGACCTGGTGTTCGCGGGCATCGTCGGACGGGAGATGGAGCCCGGGGCGACGAAGGAAGAGGTGCTCGCGGGGATGCGGGAGCGGGGTGACGGCGATGTCGCCGACATGCTCCGCAGCACCGACTTCACGCCCGGCGAGGGCATCGACTTCGGCGCCGTCGGGAACATCCTGCTGCTCGCCCTCGCCGTGTTCGTCGCCGCCGGACTGCTGATGGCGGTGGCGACGCGGCTGGTGAACCGGACCGTCAACCGGACCATGTACCGGATGCGGGAGGACGTCCAGACGAAGCTGTCGCGGCTGCCGCTGTCGTACTTCGACAAGCGGCAGCGCGGGGAGGTGCTGTCCCGGGCGACCAACGACATCGACAACATCGGGCAGACGCTCCAGCAGTCGATGGGCCAGCTCATCAACTCCGTGCTGACGATCATCGGTGTGCTGGCGATGATGTTCTACGTCTCCTGGATCCTCGCCCTGGTCGCGCTGGTGACCGTGCCGGTGTCGTTCTACGTCGCCACGCGCGTGGGCAAGCGGTCCCAGCCGCACTTCGTGCAGCAGTGGCGCACCACCGGCAAGCTCAACGCGCACGTCGAGGAGATGTACACCGGGCACACGCTGGTGAAGGTGTTCGGGCGGCAGGACGAGTCGGCGCAGCAGTTCGCCGAGCAGAACGAGGCGCTGTACGAGGCCGGGTTCAAGGCGCAGTTCAACAGCGGGATCATGCAGCCGCTGATGATGTTCGTGTCGAACATCAACTACGTGCTGGTCGCGGTGGTGGGCGGACTGCGGGTCGCGTCCGGGGCGCTGTCCATCGGTGACGTGCAGGCCTTCATCCAGTACTCGCGGCAGTTCTCGATGCCGCTGACACAGGTCGCGTCGATGGCGAACCTGGTGCAGTCCGGTGTCGCCTCGGCGGAGCGGATCTTCGAACTCCTGGACGCGGAGGAGCAGTCGGCGGACCCCGTGCCCGGGGTGCGGCCGGAGGAGCTGCGGGGGCGGGTGGCGCTGGAGGACGTGTCCTTCCGCTACGACCCCGAGAAGCCGCTCATCGAGGACCTGTCGCTGACGGTGGAGCCGGGGCAGACGGTCGCGATCGTCGGGCCGACGGGTGCGGGCAAGACCACGCTGGTCAACCTGCTGATGCGGTTCTACGACGTCTCCGGCGGCCGGATCACCCTCGACGGAGTCGACATCGCGACGATGTCCCGGGACGAACTGCGGGCCGGGATCGGCATGGTGCTCCAGGACACCTGGCTGTTCGGCGGCACGATCGCGGAGAACATCGCCTACGGGGCGTCCCGCGAGGTCACCCGGGGCGAGATCGAGGAGGCGGCGCGGGCGGCCCACGCGGACCGGTTCGTGCGGACGCTGCCCGACGGGTACGACACCGTGATCGACGACGACGGGGCCGGGGTCAGCGCCGGTGAGAAGCAGCTGATCACCATCGCCCGGGCGTTCCTGTCGGATCCGGTGATCCTGGTGCTGGACGAGGCGACGTCCTCCGTCGACACCCGGACCGAGGTGCTGATCCAGAAGGCGATGGCAAAGCTGGCGCACGGGCGGACGTCGTTCGTCATCGCGCACCGGCTGTCGACGATCCGGGACGCGGACACGATTCTGGTGATGGAGAACGGGTCGATCGTCGAGCAGGGCGCCCACGGGACGCTGCTGGCGGCCGACGGGGCGTATGCGCGGCTGTACAAGGCGCAGTTCGCGGAGGCGGTGGCCGAGGTGGACTGAGCGCACGGGGGCCGCCGTCAGGCGGCCCCTACCCTTCAGTCGAGATAGCCCCTCAGCTGGTCCGCGAACGCGTGGTCCCTGAGTTTGTTGAGGGTCTTGGACTCGATCTGGCGGATGCGTTCCCGGGTCACGCCGAAGATGCGGCCTATCTCCTCCAGTGTGCGGGGGCGGCCGTCCGCCAGGCCGTAGCGGAGCTGGACGACCTTGCGTTCGCGTTCGCCGAGGGTCGACAGCACCGCTTCCAGGTGTTCCCTGAGCAGCAGGAACGCCGCCGATTCGACCGGGCTCGCCGCGTCGCCGTCCTCGATGAGGTCGCCGAGCGCCACGTCGTCCTCCTCGCCCACCGGGGCGTGCAGGGAGACGGGCTCCTGGGCGAGGCGCAGGACCTCGCTGACGCGCTCCGGCGCGAGGTCCAGATGGGCGGCCACTTCCTCCGGGGTCGGCTCGTACCCGCGTTCCTGGAGCATGCGGCGCTGGACGCGGACGACCCGGTTGATCAGTTCGACCACATGGACCGGGACGCGGATCGTGCGGGCCTGGTCGGCGAGCGCGCGGGACATGGCCTGGCGGATCCACCAGGTGGCGTACGTGGAGAACTTGTAGCCACGCGCGTAGTCGAACTTCTCGACCGCCCGGATCAGGCCCAGGTTGCCTTCCTGGACCAGGTCCAGCATGGTCAGGCCGCGGCCCACGTAGCGCTTGGCCACCGAGACGACCAGCCTGAGGTTCGCCTCGATCAGCCGGCGCTTGGCCATCCGGCCCATGACCACCAGACGGTCCAGGTCGAGCGCCAACTGGCTGTCCGGATCAGGGGTGTTGGTCAGCCGCTCCTCGGCGAACAGGCCGGCCTCGACGCGGCGGGCGAGCTCGACCTCCTCGGCGGCGGTGAGCAGCGGGATGCGGCCGATCTCCCGCAGGTACTGGCGGAACAGGTCCGAGGACGGGCCGCCGGTGTCGGTACGGCTGCGCGGTGGTTCGACCGGCTCGGGAGGCTCCACGGCCTCCAGCGCCTCGGCGGCCGGTCCCTCCGGCTCCGCCTCGGGATGGTGCGCGGCACGGTTCTGCGGGGGAACCGCGACCAGGACGTCGGACTCGGCGTCCGTGGCGTCCGTACTGCTGTCGGTCTGGGTGAGGGTCTGGGTCTGCACGGGGGCGACCTCCAGGATGATCGCTGCTGAGGTGTGCGGCAGCGCTGCTTCGAGGGCGGAGTCGGCGGCCTCGCCGCTGTCCGTCCCGTACGCGATGAGTGGAACCGCGGGGGTGTGGGACCCGTGGGGGACGGATCGGCCGCGCTCCGAGGACTCAGGCACCGGAACCCAGTGTGGAGTACGACACATCACCGCCACGAGGGGCGTGCGGTGACTTTTTGCGTCCGGTCCGTGACCGGGGGGTTATCGAGCCGTTCCGGGAACCCCTACAGAGCCGCGGCTCCCTGGGCCCTCAGCGCCTGGTCGTACTGCTGGAGTACCCACAGTTCGTTCTGCACACCGGCCAATTGCGCCGGGTCTCCGTGCGAGCCGAGACGGGTCAGGGTCGACTGGATGTCGCGGACCCGCCGCTCCACGGCCCGGCGGCGGACCGTGACGAGCTGGTCGCCCGCATAGTTCTCGTCGACCGTGCGGCGCATGATCGCCTCGACGGCCAGCTCGGTGACCATCGCACGGACCGCGTCGTCGGGCGCCGCGTCCCGCACCCGCACCAGATAGTCCTGCGCGTCCTGTACGCCGTACTCGGCGCCGCCCGCCTCCATGATCGCCTGGCGTACGGCGGCGTAGGGGGCGGCCGTGAACTCGTCGACGCCGTACGCGTCGAAGGCCGGGGAGACCAGCTCGGGGCGCTGGAGGGCGAGCTTGAGCAGCTCGCGCTCGGTGGCGTACACGGGGTTGCGCAGATTGAGGGCCGGACCGGCCGCGGAGGGCCGCGGGGCGGCGTCGTAGGGCTGCTGCGGGCCGCGCGCCGGGGCCGGGCCCTTGCCGCCGCGGTCGCGGGCCCAACGGGCCAGCTGCGCCACCCGCTTGACCACGAACTGGGTGTCGAGGATGCCGAGCATGCCGGCGAGCTGCACCGCGACCTCGTGCTGCGCGCCGCTGTTCTTGATACGGGCGACGATCGGGGCCGCCTCGTCCAGGGCGGCGGCACGGCCCGCGGGGGTGTCGAGGTCGTAGCGGACGACGATCTGGCGCAGCGCGAACTCGAAGAGCGGGGTACGGGGTTCGACCAGGTCGGCGACCGCGTCGTCGCCCTTGGCGAGACGCAGCTCGCAGGGGTCCATGTTGTCCGGCGCGATCGCGATGTAGGTCTCGGCGGCGAACTTCTGGTCGTCCTCGAAAGCGCGCAGGGCCGCCTTCTGGCCGGCCGCGTCGCCGTCGAAGGTGAAGATCACCCGGGCCGATCCGTTGTCCATCAGCAGCCGGCGCAGGATCTTGATGTGGTCGCCGCCGAACGCGGTGCCGCAGGTCGCGATGGCCGTGGTCACCCCGGCGAGGTGGCAGGCCATGACGTCGGTGTAGCCCTCGACGACCACGGCGCGGCTGGCCTTGGCGATGTCCTTCTTCGCCAGGTCGATGCCGTAGAGGACCTGGGACTTCTTGTAGATCGCCGTGTCGGGGGTGTTGAGGTACTTGGGGCCGTTGTCCGCCTCGTACAGCTTGCGGGCGCCGAAGCCGACGACCTCGCCGCCGATGTCGCGGATCGGCCACATCAGACGGCCGCGGAAGCGGTCGATGGGGCCGCGGCGGCCCTCCTGGGAGAGGCCGGAGAGGAGCAGTTCCTTGTCGGTGAAGCCCTTGCCGCGCAGATAGCGGGTGAGGTGGTCCCAGCCCTGCGGGCTGTAGCCGACGCCGAAGTGGACGGCGGCGGCCTGGTCGAAGCCGCGCTCGGCGAGGAAGAGCCGGCCGGTCTCGGCCTCGGGGCTCACGGCGAGCTGCTCGGAGTACCACTCGGCGGCGATCTTGTGGGCCTCGACCAGGCGGATGCGCTCGCCGCGCTGGTGGGCGGGGTTGTACCCGCCCTCCTCGTAGCGCAGGGTGATGCCGGCCTGGCCGGCCAGGCGCTCGACCGCCTCGGAGAAGGAGAGGTGGTCGACCTTCATCACGAATGAGATGGTGTCGCCGCCCTCCTGGCAGCCGAAGCAGTGGAAGAGCCCCTTGCTCGGGCTGACCTGGAAGGAGGGCGACTTCTCGTCGTGGAACGGGCACAGCCCCTTGAGGTTGCCGCCGCCCGCGTTGCGCAGCTGGAGGTACTCGGACACCACGGCGTCGATCGGGACCGCGTCCCGTACCGCCTTCACGTCCTCGTCGTTGATCCGTCCTGCCACGAGGTGATTCTACGGGGCCGAACTGACACTCCTGGGGCGAGACCGACCTCTGCCGGGGGTCCGGGGGTTGTCCCCCGGGAATTGCAGCACGGGGATGGACCGACAGCTACGGGATGAGGTTTTCGAGAGCTGCGTGCGGGTCTGCCAGTGCCTCCGTGTTCACCTGGGTCCTGGTGCGGATCAGCTGCTGGATCGGCTCTGTGACGTCCCACACATTCACGTTCATCCCGGCCAGCACGCGCCCGTCCTTCACCCAGAAGGCGATGAACTCCCGCTTGCCCGCGTCCCCCCGGATCACCACTTGGTCGTAGGAGCCGGGGGGCGCCCAGCCGGAGTACTCCATACCGAGGTCGTACTGGTCGGAGAAGAAGTAGGGGACGCGGTCGTAGACGACGTCACGGCCCAGCATGGCGCGCGCGGCCGCCGGGCCGCCGTTGAGCGCGTTCGCCCAGTGCTCGACCCGCACCCGGGTGTCGAACAGCGTGTGCGGGAAGGACGCCACGTCGCCGGCCGCGTAGATGTCGGGGTCGGAGGTGCGCAGGCGTTCGTCGACCACCACACCGCCGCCGTGCGCACGGCCGGCGATCTCCAGGCCCGCCGCGTCCGCCAGCGCGATCCGCGGGGCCGCGCCGATGGCGGCCAGCACGTCGTGCGCCGGATGCTCCTCGCCGTCGTCCGTACGGGCCGCCAGCACCATGCCGTCCTGGCCGACGATCTCCGTCAGCCGCGCCCCGAAGTGGAAGCGGACGCCGTGCTCGCGGTGCAGCTCGGCGAAGAGCTGGCCCAGCTCGGGGCCGAGGACGCCGTGCAGCGGGGTCGGCTCCGGCTCGACGACGGTCACCTCGGCGCCGTACTCCCGGGCCGCCGCCGCGACCTCCAGGCCGATCCAGCCGGCTCCGGCGATCACGATGTGGCCGTTGTCCCGGCCCAGCGCGGTCAGGACGTGCCGCAGGCGCTCGGCGTGGGCGAGCCGGCGCAGATGGTGGACGCCCGCGAGGTCCGTGCCCGGGATGTCCAGGCGGCGGGGCTCGGCGCCGGTCGCGAGCAGCAGCTTGTCGTAGTGGACGACCGTGCCGTCCTCGCCGAAGCGGACCGTCTTCGCCCTGCGGTCGACGGCGTCGACGGTCTGGCCGAGGTGCAGCTCGATGTCGTTCTGCGCGTACCAGGCGGGCTCGTGCACGAAGACGCTGTCGCGCTCCTCCTTGCCGAGCAGATAGCCCTTGGAGAGCGGCGGACGCTCATAGGGGTGGTCGCGCTCGTCGCAGATCAGTATCACGCGCCCGGTGAAGCCCTCCGCCCGCAGCGTCTCGGCCGCCTTGGCGCCGGCCAGTCCGCCTCCGACGATGACGAATGTCTGATCCGCGTCGACCACTTGATGCCTCCTCGTAAGGGTGCCGCCACATGGGAGCGTCCCGCACGCAGCGTGATGGGGGAAGAGGGAGTGGCCCGATCAGGCCACGGAGGGTCACGTTCGGGGCCTTTCGGTGTCCCTCTCGTCCCTGATGTCTCAGGTGTGTCTCATCGGTGCTCCGTCAGGCGCGCGTGGAGCGAACGGGCCGAGGCGTCCGTGAGGGACGCGATCTGGTCGACGATCACCCGCTTGCGGGCCCGGTCGTCGGACGCCTGGTCGAACAGCGCACGGAACTGGGGGTCGAGCCCGTCCGGGGCCCGCACGGTGAGCGCCTCCGCCAGCTCGGCGACGACGATCCGCTGATCGGCGCGCAGCCGTTCCTGCTCGGCGCGCTGCATGACGTACCGGTCGGCGACGGCCTTGAGGACGGCGCACTCCAGGCGCGCCTCGTGCGGTACGACGAGTTCGGCGCCGTACCTGGTGAGCCGGCCGGTGCCGTACGCCGCGCGGGTGGCGCCCTCGGCGGCGAGGCAGAAGCGGCCGATGAGCTGGCTGGTGGCGTCCTTCAGCCGGGCCTGGGCGACGGCGGTGCCGTCGTAGCCGTGCGGCCACCAGGGTTGCTCCTGGAGCCGGTCCAGGGCGGCGGACAGCTCCGCCGGGTCGGTGTCCGCAGGCACGTACCGGCCGACGGCCACCGCGAAGACCGCCTGGCGCTCGGGCTCGGCGTGCAGGTGGTTGGGGTCGATATGGCCGGCGTGCAGGCCGTCCTCGACGTCGTGCACCGAGTAGGCCACGTCGTCCGACCAGTCCATGACCTGGGCCTCGAAGGTGGCGCGGGTGCCCGGGGCACCCTTGCGGACCCAGTCGAAGACGGGGCGGTCGTCGTCGTAGACACCGAACTTGGGGGACTTGGGGTCGGTGGGGTGGGTGCCGCGCGGCCAGGGGTACTTGGTGGCGGCGTCCAGGGCGGCGCGGGTGAGGTTGAGGCCGACGGAGCCCTCCGGGGTGAACCGCTTGGGCTCGATGCGGGTGAGGAGCCGCAGGGACTGGGCGTTGCCCTCGAAGCCGCCGCAGTCCTCGGCGAACTCGTTGAGCGCCTGTTCGCCGTTGTGCCCGAAGGGCGGGTGGCCGAGATCGTGCGAGAGGCAGGCGGCCTCCACGAGGTCGGGGTCGCAGCCGAGGGCCGCGCCGAGCTCCCGGCCCACCTGGGCGCACTCCAGGGAGTGCGTGAGCCGGGTGCGCGGGCTGGCGTCCCACGCCTGGCTGTACGTGCCCGGCGTCACCACCTGGGTCTTGCCCGCGAGCCTTCTGAGGGCCGCTGAGTGCAGCACGCGCGCGCGGTCGCGCTGGAAGGCGGTGCGGCCCGGGCGCTTGTCCGGCTCGTGCGCCCAGCGTTCGACGGACATCGGGTCGTAGCCGGGCGGGGGGATGTGGTTCTCGTGCGCCATGGATCGACAGTAAGCGCAGGCAGTGACAATCGAGGGTCTGCTTCGCGCCTGGATGTCCGGCGTGTGCGGAAACGATCACTGGGCGGTCCCGAACGTTCTCGGCCAACACCGCAGAGTTTCCGCTGCCTTGGCCGGATCATGACCGTCTCCGCTCCGCGCGGTGTCTATGGTGAGCCGTCGCAGAACGGGGGTTCGAGTGGTCAGTGCGTCGAGGTTCCGGCTCCTCGTGGCCGCCTACGCCGTCTCCGCCTACGGCAACTACCTCAACCTCATCGCACTGAGCCTGTTCTCCTACGAGGTCACCGGCAGCGCCCTCGGCATCGGCGCCGTGATGGCGCTGCGGCTCTTCGCCGGCGTCCTGTCCGGTCCGGCCGCCGGAGCGCTGACCGGGCGCGTCGGCCGCCGCACCGTGATGATCTGCACCGACGCCGCCCAGGCCGCCGCGATGACCGTCCTCGCGCTCACCGCCTCGGGCACGCCGCTGTGGCTGCTCGGCCTCGCGGTCGTGGTCCTGGGCGCCGGGAACACCTTCTTCACCGTGGCCCTGCGCAGCGCGGTCCCCGCCATGGTCGGCCAGGACCGGCGCGCCCAGGCCAACGGCCTGCTCGTCACCGCCCGCTCCCTCGCCACGGTCCTCGGCTTCGCCTCCGCGGCCCCGGTCATCGGCTACGGCGGTTACGGCACCGCGTTCGCGCTCAACGGCGCGAGTTTCGTGGTGTCCGGGGTGGTGCTGCTGGTGCTGCGGCCGCGCACGGAGGAGACGGGGGAGGCGGCTGGGGAGGCGGCGGGGGGTGCTTCCGGTGCGGGGGAGCGGCGGGCGCTGTGGCGGGCCTGGGCCGGCGTGCCCGCCCTGCTGCTCGGCATGATCCTGCTGCGCGGGACGGACGCGCTGGCCTCCTCCTCGCACAACGTCGCCCTGCCGATCGTCGCCGACCTCGCCGACCCCTCGCATCCCGCCCTGTTCATGAGCCGCTTCTGGGCGGCCTGGGCGGTCGGCACCGTGCTCGCCCACCAGGTCCTCAAGCGGGTGCGGACCAAGGACGGCGCCGCGTGGGGCGAACGGGGGTTCGCGCTCGGCACCTGCGCGATGTCCTGTGCCTTCGTGCTGGCCTTCACCGGGCTGCCCGCCGTGGCGCTGGTCCTGGCGGCCGCGGCGGCCGGGTTCGCGGACGGCTGGACCGAGATCGTCTACACCACGCGGCTCCAGGCCGCGAAGGACCGTGAGCGCGGCCGGCTGTTCGGGCTGACCGCCACGGCCGAGCAGTCCGGATTCGCCCTCGGGACCGTCGCCGCCGCGGCGGCCCTGGAGTCGCTCTCCCCGCTGACCGTCGTGGCGCTGTTCCACGGGACGGCGGTGTGCGGGGCGCTGGCCCTGCTCCTCGCGGGCCGCCGAGGAGACGTCGACCGCGCTTTTACTGCCGTCCGCTACACGAGAGACCGACGGGCCTCCGGGTCACCGAGAAAGGGATGAGGGTACGCATGGAACGGGTACGGGGGGCGTCGATGTGCAGCGGTCCCGAGCCGGAGCGGGACGAGCGTGACCCGCGGGACGCCGTGGACGCGCTGCTGCGGGCGGCCGGCTCCGCCGGCGCGGTGGTCACCCTCGCCCCGGACGGAACCGCGACTGCGCTGCCGTACCCCGAACTGCTGTCCCGTGCCCGCCGGTTGCTCGGTGGGCTGCGTGAGCGTGGGGTGGGGCGCGGTGACACGGTGGTGCTCTGCGGGCTGCCCCTCGCCGACTTCTTCCTCGCCTTCTGGGCGTGTGTGCTCGGCGGAGTGTGTCCGGTCGCCATCGCGGAGCCTCCGGCGGCGGGGTCGCCGGCGCACGAACGGCTGCTGCACGCCTGTGCGTTGCTGGAACGGCCGCTGGTGCTCACGGATGCGTCCGGCGTCGCAGGCCTGGCGCGTACGGCGCCCGGCCTGCGGGCTGCCGATGTGCGCGAGTGCCTGGAGGCCTCCGCGGTGCACGAGTACGTCGCGCCGGACGGGGCCGATGTCGCGCTGCTGATGCTGTCCTCGGGCAGCACGGGTGCGCCCAAGGCCGCGCGGCTCACCCATGCCGGGCTTGCCGACTTCGCCGCGAGCAGCCGGCGGGTGCTGGATGTGCGGGCGGACGACACGCTGGTCAACTGGCTGCCGGTGGATCACAGCGGGGCCTTTCTGCTGTACCACCTGCTCGCCGTCTTCACCGGGTCCACCAACGTCCACGCTCCGACCGAGTGGGTGCTCGCGGATCCGCTGCGCTGGCTCGATCTGCTGCACGAGTACCGGGCCGGGCACGGATGGGCGCCTACGTTCGCGTTCCGGCTCGTTGCCGATGCGCTGGCCGAACAGCCCGGGCGCGACTGGGAGTTGGGCCGGCTGAAGTCCCTGGTGTGCGGGGGCGAGCAGATTCTGCTGCCCGTGATGCGGGGCTTCCTCGACGCGACTGCCGCGTACGGCGTTCAGGAGCGGCATGTCGTTCCGGCCTGGGGGATGGCCGAGACCGTCACGGCTGTCACGTTCGGGCGTCTCGACCGGCCCGGGACCGTGCACCGGCTGCGCAAGAGCAGCCTCGGTGGGGAGCTGGTGCGTGCCGACGCGGGTGCGCCGGAGGGCGAGACCGTCACCTTCGTCGCGGCCGGTGCGCCCGCGCACGGAGTCACCCTGCGGGTGGTGGACGACCGAGGTGAGCTTGCGGGGCAGGGGCGGATCGGCCGGCTTCAGGTGCGGTCCGCCGCGCGGCTGACGCCGGGGTATGTGGACAACCCGGAGGCGGACGCGGCGGCGTTTCCTGATGGGCGGGAGTGGCTGGACACCGGCGATCTGGCCTTTCTCGACGGTGGGCAGGTGGTGATCACCGGGCGGCGCAAGGACCTGATCATCCTCAACGGGCACAACGTGTACTGCCACGAGGTGGAGGAAGTCGCGTGTGCGGTGAGTGGGGTGCGGGCGGGGGAGGTGGCCGCGTGCGGTGTTCCTCGGGAGGAGCGGGGGAGCGAGGAACTGGCGGTGTTCTTCGTCAGCCGGGGGGCTGAGGAGGATGCGCGGATCGCGGGGGAGGTTCGGGCGGAGCTGTTCCGGCGGCTGCGGCTGACTGCGGCGTATGTGGTGGCTGTGCCGGGGGAGGACTTTCCTCGGACGCCTGCGGGGAAGGTGCGGCGGGGGGTGCTGCGGGAGTGGGTTGTCGGTGGTCTTACGGCCTCGGCTTCGCCTTCGGCCGTTTCGTTCCCACCCGCACCACCCGTGCGGCATTCGTTGTCGGGTGCGGGTGGCCCTGGTGGGGCTGAGGCGCCGTCGGCGGGTGCGGGAGCGCGGGGGGTCGGGGTTGATCCCGATGTTGTGACGCTCGTCGTGTGTGAGGAGCTTGCCGGGGTTCTTGGGCGGGCTGTTGATGTGCGTGCGCCGTTTTATGAGTTGGGGCTGACCTCTGTTCTTCTCGTACGGTTGCGGGTGCGGCTTCAGGAGCGGCTCGGGGTGGAGATTGCGCAGACGGTGTTCTTCGAGCATCCGACTGCTGCCGCGCTCGGGGCACATCTTGCGGGCGTCCGGCCGGAGTTCGAGCGGACGGAGGCCGCAGACCGCGACGCCGCCGATCGTCGTATCGCCGTCGTCGGTATGGCTCTCCGTTTTCCCGGGGCCGACTCGGTGGACGGGTTCTGGGGCAATCTGCGGGACGGGGTCGACAGCGTCCGTGTGTTCGGGGACATCGACGGCGATCGGGTGCCGGTCGGCGGAGTCCTCGACGGGGTCGACGAGTTCGACCCGGAGTTCTTCGGGATCAGTCCCAAGGAGGCCGAACTGACGCATCCCGCACACCGGTTGTTCCTGGAGTGCTGCCTGCGGGCGCTGGAGGACGGCGGGTACGCGGGGGGCGAGCCGGCGACCAGGGTCGGGGTGTTCGCCGGGTCGGGCATGAATCTCTACGGCCATCAGCAGGCCGGCGAAGCCGCACTGCCGGAGTCGGATCCCGCGACCGGCATGCAGAGTGCCATCGGCCGGCAGCCCGACTTCCTCGCCACCCGGGTCGCCTACCGGCTCGGCCTCACCGGGCCCGCGATCGGCGTGCAGACCGCCTGCTCGACCTCGCTGGTCGCCGTCCATCTCGCCTGCCAGGCGCTGCTCTCCGGCGATGCGGACCTCGCGCTGGCCGGTGCCGCCGCCGTGCACCTGCCCCAGGAGAGCGGGTACCGCAGTCACCCCGGCTCTGTCCTGTCGCCAACGGGGCGTTGCCGGCCCTTCGACGCGGAGGCCGACGGCACGGTCGGCGGGAACGGGGTCGCCGCCGTCCTGCTCAAGCGGCTCGACCGGGCCCTCGCCGACGGTGACACCGTCCACGCGGTCGTCCTGGGCTCCGCGGTCAACAACGACGGCGCGGGCAAGGTCGGTTTCACCGCGCCCGGCGTGGCCGGACAAGTGGACGTGGTGCGCCGGGCGTTGCGCCGTGCCGACGTCGCCGCCGACACGATCTCGTACGTGGAGGCGCACGGCACCGGAACCCAACTCGGCGACCCCGTGGAGTTCGAGGCGCTCGGCCGGGCCCTCGGCGAGGACACCGGGCGCACCGGATTCTGCGCCGTCGGGTCGGTCAAACCGAACATCGGTCATCTGGACAGCTGTGCCGGCATGGCGGGTCTGATCAAGACGGTGCTCATGCTCCGCCACCGCACACTGGTCCCCACCCTCAATCTGGCCAGTCCCAACCCCGAACTCCGCCTGGACAACAGCCCGTTGCGACTGGCGACCGAGCTCCGCCCGTGGTCCACCCCCGACGGTGTCCCGCGCCGGGCCGGCGTCAGCGCCCTCGGTGTCGGCGGCACCAACGCCCACCTCGTCCTGGAGGAGGCCCCCGTACGCCCGTCTGTCGCGACCGCGTCTCAACTGCCCGTTCTCGTACCGGTGTCGGCCACCGACGAGCAGGCCCTGGGCGAGCTGACCGAAGCGCTCGCCGGCCGGCTGCGGCAGCAGTCCGATCTCCCGGCCGCCGACGTCGCCGCCACCCTGGCGCTGGGCCGGCCGCACCGCCCGGCACGCGTCACCGCGGTCGGGCGTACGGCGCACGAACTCGCCGGGGCGCTGGAGGCCCGGGCACGCGCCACGGCACCCCTGGGCCCCGTCGCCTTCGCGTTCTCCGGTCAGGGCAGCGCCCGCGCCGGCATGGCGAGCGGACTGTACGCCGCCCATCCCGCCGCCCGGCGGATCCTCGACCGGTGCGCCGAGATCCACGCCGACGAGTTCGACGGCGCCGACCTGCTGCCCCTCCTGCTGGACGGGACGGCCGCCGCCGACAACTGGGTCTGGCCCACCGAGACCGCCCAGGCCGCCCTCTTCGCCCACCAGACTGCGCTCGCCGAGGTGTGGCGGGCGGCCGGCGTGCGTCCCGCGCTGCTGTTCGGGCACAGCGTCGGCGAGTACGCGGCCCTGTGCGCGGCCGGGGCGATCACCGTGGAGGACGGGCTGCGGCTCACCGCCCGGCGCGGGCGGCTGATGCACGCCCTCTGTCCGCCCGGCGGCATGCTCGCCGTCCGCGCCGGGCGGGCGGACGCGGAACGTGTCGCGCGGGCCGCCGGGGCCGAACTCGCCGCGGTCAACGGGCCGCGCTCGCAGGTGATCTCCGGACCGCCCGAGGCGCTCGAAGCGGCCGCACGCCTGCTGGCAGACGAGGGACTGGACGGGCGCGCGCTGCCCGTGGACCGGGCCTTCCACTCGGCCGCCGTCGAGGAGGCGCTGCATGCCTTCCGGGCGTACGCCGAGCAGGTGACGTACCGCCCGCTCGCCACCCCGCTGATCACCACCGCCGACGGCGAACTGCGGCCCGAGGGCTGGACCGTCGACGTCGGCTATCTGCTCCGCCAGGCGCGGCAGCCGGTCCGTTTCGACCTCGCCATGGCCACGGCGACCGCCCGCGGACACGGCGACTTCGTCGAGATCGGCGCGGGACAGACGCTCACCGGACTCGGGCGGCACTGCGCCCCGGCGAGCCGCTGGCTGGCCGGGCAGGGCGGGGGAGCGGAGGCCGTCGAGCAGTCGGCCGGGCTGCTCCAGTCCCTGGGGGAGGCCTACGAGCGCGGCGCGGAACTGGACTGGCGGGCGATCACGGGGGACGGGGGCAGGATCTCCCTGCCGGGGCATCCCCTGCGGCAGCGTCCGGTGGGCGGCGAGTCCGCCGCCCGTACCGTCACGATGCCGTCCGCCGCGCCTGTCTCCGGCGAACTCATCGGTGAAATACGGGAGTTGGTGGCCGACGCCCTCGGCGCCGACGTCGCCGACATCACGCCGGACCGCTCCTTCTTCGAGCTCGGCGCGGACTCCCTCGCCCTGATGGGCATGACGACCAAGCTGGAACAGCGGTACGGCGTACGCGTGCCGGTCCGCGAGCTGTTCGACTCGGTCGACACACCGCGGAAGCTGGCGGAGCGGTTGGGGGAGCCGAAGGTTGAGGCACCACAGCCGATGCCGGAACCACCTGCACCCGCGCCTTCAGCGACGCCCGACCTGCACGAACTCTTCGGCCAGCAGCTCAAACTTGCGCAACAACTGGCCGACCAGGTCACTGGAGTGATCAACCGTCAACTGGACGCACTGACCGCTCAGGCACAGCCCACTCCCAAGCCCCTGCCCCGACCGCAGCCGGCCCCTGCCCCCACCACCGCCCCCGACTTCAGCCTCTACTTCTTCGGCGACTACCCCGAAGGCACCGCCCACGACAAATACGGCCTCATCATGGACGCCGCCGAGTTCGCCGACCGGCACGGCTTCCACGGACTGTGGTTCCCGGAGCGGCACTTCAACTCCTTCGGCGCACTGTTCCCCAACCCCTCCGTGCTCGCCGCCGCCCTCGCGGCCCGTACCAGCAGGATCCGGCTGAACGCCGGTTCCGTCGTGCTGCCGCTGCACCATCCGGTGCGGGTCGCCGAGGAATGGTCGGTCGTCGACAACATCTCCGGTGGCCGGGCGGGCCTGTGCGTCGCGAGCGGCTGGCACGCCACGGACTTCGCGCTCGCGCCGGAGAACTTCGGCCGGCACCGCGAGGTGATGTACGAACGGCTGGGCACCGTACGCCGGTTGTGGTCGGGCAAGCCCGTCGGCGTGACCGCGGGAGACGGCTCGCAGGTCGACGTACGGCTGCACCCGCGGCCGATCCAGGCCGAACTGCCGCTGTACGCAGCCGTGGTGGGCAACCCGGACAGCTACCGGCGGGCCGCCGCCGAGGGGCTCGGCGTGGTCACCAACCTGATGACGCAGACCGTCGAGCAGCTCGCGGAGAACATCGCCCTGTACCGGCGTACCCGGGCCGAGCACGGCCTCGATCCGGCGGCCGGCCGGGTGGTGGTGCTGGTGCACACCTATCTCGACGAGGACGCGGAGCGCGCCCGCGCCGAGGCCTACCGGCCCTTCGTGTCGTATCTGCGCTCCTCGCTGTCCCTGTTCGACCAGGTCACCAACAGCCTGGGCTTCGACGTCGACCTGGAGAACACCCCCGAGGACGACGTGGAGTTCCTGCTCGGGCGGGCGTACGAGCGCTACTGCGGCTCCCGGGCCCTGATCGGCGACGAGCGCTCGGCGGCCGAGGCGGTCGGGCGGCTGGTGGCGGCGGGGGCGGACGAGATCGCCTGCTTCGTGGACTTCGGAGTGCCGAGGGAGAAGGTGCTGGCCGCGCTGCCGGTGCTGGACCGGGTGCGCCGCCGGGAGTACGAGCCGAAGCCGTTGGCCGCCGCAGCGCCGAGCCGTCTGCCCCTGTCTCCCGCCCAGCGCCGCATCTGGTTCCTGGAGCGGCTGCACCCGGGCACGACCATGTACTGCGAGCCCAAGGCGATCCGCCTCGACGGTCCGCTCGACGTTCCCGCCCTGTCCCGGGCGCTGCGGCGGGTCGCGGACCGGCATCCCGCCCTGCGCACGGTGTTCGGGGAGGCCGACGGGGTCCCGTACCAGGAGATACGGGACCAGGTGTCCCTGGACTGTCCGGTCGAGGACTTCGGCGGCGCCGACGAGGAGGAGGCACTGCGGGCCGTCCTCGCCGCCGAGGGGCAGGGCGGGATGGACCTCACCGAAGGCCCGCTGGTCACCGCGCGGCTGCTGCGGCTGTCGGACGAGCGGCATCTGCTGTTCCTGCTGGCCCACCACATCGTCTTCGACTCCTCCTCCACGGCCGTCCTCGCCCGCGACCTCGCCGCCTACTACCGCCACGAGGAGCCGCCGGCGCTCCCCGAACTGCCCGTGCCCGCCCGCCCCGAGCCCGCCGGGCTCGCCGCCTCCCTCGACTTCTGGCGGCACGCGCTCGGCGGCGCCCCCGACCTCGACCTCCCCACCGACCGCCCCCGCCCGCCGGTCAGGACCGGAGCGGGCGCGAGCCTCACGCACGCGTTCGACGCCGAACTCACCGGCCGGCTGCGCACGTTCGCCGCCACGCACCGCGCCACCCTCTTCATGACCCTGACCGGCGCCATCGGTGCCGTCCTCGGCCGCTACGCCGGACAGCGGGACGTGGTCCTCGGCACCGCCGTCGCCGCCCGGCCCGCGGGCGCCGAGCAGCACGTCGGCCTCTTCCTCGACACCGTGCCGCTGCGCGTCGACCTCACCGGGGACCCCGACTTCCCCACCCTGCTGCGCCGGGTGCGCGACGGCAGCATGGAGGCCTACGAGCACCGAAGCGTCCCCTTCGACGAACTCGTCGGCGCGCTCAACCCGCACCGGGACCCGGGCCGCAATCCGCTGTTCCAGGTGATGGTGGAGTATGAGAACGAGGGCGAGGCCGACTTCGACCCGCCCCGGCTGACCGCCACCCTGCTCGACGTGCCGAGCGAGCGGGCCCCCTTCGACCTCAGCGTCTATCTCACCCACCACCGCGACGGCCTGCGGTTCATGGTCGAGTACGACACGGCCCTGTTCGACGGGTCCACCGTGCACCGTCTGGTGGACCATGTGGAGCAGGTGCTGCGCCGGGCCCTGGACAACCCTGCCGCCCCGCTGCCCGAGCTGACCGCCGTCACCGACGCCGACCGGGCCGCCCTCGCCGGCCTGGGTCGCCTCGACGAGCCGGCGCCCACGGCCGGGGACACGCTGCACGGCCTGGTCGAGCGGCAGGCGCGCAGCACCCCGGACGCCGTCGCCCTCGTAGCGGCCGAACGGCGCGTCTCCTACGGCGAGTTGGACGCGTCCGCCAACCGCCTCGCCCACCTCCTGCGCACCCGCGGCGCAACCCGCGGAACACGGGTGGCCGTCCTCCTGCCACGCGGCCCGGAACTGATCACCGCCCTGCTGGGCGTCCTCAAGAGCGGCGCCGCCTACCTCCCGCTCGACCCGGCCTCGCCCACCCCGCGCCTGGCCGCGCTGCTCGCGGACGCGGACCCGGTCCTGCTGCTGACCTCGGGCGGGATGCGGGAACGGCACCCGGAGCTGACCGCCGACACGCTCCTGGTGGAGCACACCGACCCCGCTCTGCCCTGCGACCCGCCGACCGCCGACGTGCACCCCGAGGACCCCGCCTACTGCATCTACACCTCGGGCTCGACCGGCCGCCCCAAGGGCGTCGTCGTTCCGCACCGGGGCCCGACGGGACTGGTCCGCGCCCATCTCGCCGAGCACCCGCCGCTGCGCACTCTCCAGTGGACCTCGCCCACCTTCGACGTCAGCGTGCAGGAGATCTTCACGACCCTCGCCTCCGGCGCCGAACTCGTCCTGATCGACGACGAGTTGCGCTACGACCCGGCGGTCGTCGCGGAGGCGGCGCGGCGGTACGAGGTGCAGCGGATGTTCATGCCGTGCACGCCGCTGCGGTACCTCGTGGAGACCGGGCCGCGGCTGCCCGCCCTGCGGGAGCTGTACTGCGCGGGCGAGGCACTCCACCTCACCGACGCCTTCCGCCGCTTCCTCGCCGCGCACCCCGGCTGCGCGCTGTACAACCAGTACGGCCCCACGGAGACGTCGATCATCGTCACCTCGCACCGCGTCGACCCCGAGGACGGGACGCTGCCGCCGATCGGCACGCCGGTGCCGGGCGCCCGCATCCTGCTGCGGGACGCCGACGGGCGGGCGGTGCCGGTGGGGGCCGTCGGCGAGATCTGCGTGGGCGGCACCCCGGTCGCGCACGGATACCTCGACCGGCCCGAGGAGACCGCCGCGGCCTTCGTCGAGGACGGCACGCTGTACCGCACCGGCGACCTGGCCCGCTGGCGCACCGACGGCGCCCTCCAGTACTGCGGACGCGTCGACGACCAGGTGAAGATCCGCGGCCACCGGGTCGAACCCGCCGAGGTGCAGGCGGCGTTGGCCGCGCTGCCGGGGGTGCGGGACGCGGCGGTCGTGCCGCGCCGGGACCGGTACGGGGAGAGCGAGCTGGTCGCCTATGTCGTGGCGGAGGACGTGCGGCCGCTGCGGGCCGCGCTGGCCGCCGAGCTGCCCGGCCATCTCGTGCCCGGACGCTGGCTGACGCTGGACCGGCTGCCGGTGAACGCCGCCGGGAAGCTGGACCGGGCCCGGCTGCCCGAGCCCGCGGGCGAGGAGCAGCCGGAAGCGGAGCCGGTCACCCCGTTGGAGAAGGCCCTGCACGAGCTGTGGTGCGAGGAGCTGGACGTTGCCCAAGTGCCGGTGCACCGGCCCTTCTTCGAGCTCGGCGGCCACTCGCTCGGCGCGATCCGGCTGCTGCACCGGATGGCGGAGGAGCTGGACGTCGAGGTGACGATGGCCGACTTCTTCCGGACGCCGACGATCCGGGGGATCGCGTCGCGCACGGAGCGGCGGGTCCCCCTCACCTCCACCCTGCGCCGGCTGTGGCAACGGCACCACGAACGCCCCGACCCTTCCGTCTACAACGTCGTCCACCGCATCGACCTGCACGGGGAGTTGGACGTGGAGCGCCTGAAGGGCGCGCTGGCGGAGCTGGTGCGGCGGCACGACGCGCTGCGCGGCAGGTGCACCGGGCAGAGCATGGAGGTACTGGCCGACGTGCCGGTGGAGGTCCTGGTCGACGAGGTCCTCGACCCCGACCGCTGGTGCGAGCAGCACGCCCGCGAGCCCTTCGCGCTGGACCGCGCCCCCCTGTTCCGCTTCCGGCTGGCCCGGCTCGCCGCCGACCACTGGATCCTGCTGACGGTGTTCCACCACGCGATCTGCGACGGCTGGTCGCTCGGGGTGGTCCGGGAGGAGCTGGGGCGGCTGTACCAGGGTGATCAACTGCCCGAGGTGACCGCCCAGTTCACCGACTTCGCCCGCGACGAGCACGCCCTGCCCGCCGCACGCCGGGCGGAGCTGGAGCGCTACTGGCGGTCCGAACTCACCGGCGTACCCCTGCGGTTGCCCCTGCCCTACGACCATCCGCGCCCGGCCGCCCTGTCCGGCCGCGGTGCCCTGCACAGCTGGACGGTCGGCGGGGAGACGCCCGCCAGGATCGCGGCGACCGCCGCCCGGCTGGGGGTGACCCCGTACGCCGTGCTGGCCGCGGCGTTCGCCCGCTGGGCGGGCCGGCTGTGCGGGGACGCCACGGACGTGGTGCTGGCCGCGTCCAGCGCCAACCGCACCCGGCGCGAGCGCGCGGGAACCGTCGGACTGATCGGCGACGCGGTCCTGGTGCGGGCCAGGCTGTCCGAGGCCGGGACCTTCGGGGATCTGGCGACCCAGCTGGCCGCGACCCTGTTCGCCGCCCTGGACCACCAGGACCTGCCGCTGACGGAAGTGGCGGAGCTGGTGGCCCCCGGCACCGGGCAGGGACTGTTCCCGACGGTGCTGTTCACCGTGGTCACGACCCCGCCGCCGACCCTGGACCTGCCCGGTCTGCGCACCCGCGTCGAGGGGCTCCCGACCTACGGCGTGGCACGCAACGAGCTCTACGTGGTGCTGGAGCCGGGCGCCGAGGACATCAAGGTCACTTTCGAGTACTCCACGGACCTGTTCACGGCCGCCACCGTCGAGGGCTGGGCCGAGAGTTTCACCGCGCTGCTGAAGGAGCTGCCGTAGCGTGAGAGTGTGCGCGTGCTGGTCGTCGAGGACGAGGAGCGGTTCGCGGCCGGGCTCAGGGACGGGCTGGAGGCCGAGGGCTTCGCCGTCGACGTCGCCCTCGACGGCGTCGACGGGCTGTGGATGGCCCGCGAGAACGCCTACGACGCCATCGTCCTCGACATCATGCTGCCCCGCCTCAACGGCTACCGGGTCTGCCGGGAGCTGCGCGGCGCCGGGGACTGGACGCCGATCCTCATGCTCACCGCCAAGGAGGGCGAGTGGGACGAGATCGAGGGCCTGGAGACCGGCGCCGACGACTATCTGACCAAGCCGGTCTCCTACGCCGTACTCCTCGCCCGGCTGCGCGCCCTGCTCCGCCGCGAGGCCCATCAGCGGCCCGCCGTCCTCACCGCCGGTGACCTGCGGCTCGATCCCGCGACCCGGACGGTCAGCCGGGCCGGACGGGACATCGAGGTGACCGCGCGCGAGCTGGCGGTGCTGGAGTTCCTGCTGCGGCGGGCCGGCGAGGCCGTGTCCAAGCGGACCATCCTCGACCAGGTCTGGGGCGACGACTTCGAGGGCGACCCGAACATCGTCGAGGTGTACGTCCGGCGGCTGCGCAACAAGGTCGACCGGCCGTTCGGGCGGCGGTCGCTGGTGACGGTGCGGGGGCACGGATACCGGCTGGTGCGGGATGACCCCGGGGACCGGTGAGCAGGCGCGGCGGCAGCTGCGGGCCGTACGGGTGCGGGCCACGGTCATCGCCGTGCTCGCGGTGGCGGTGGCGCTGGTCGCCGGGGGCGTGGCCCTCGTCCTCGGGCTGCGCACCGAGCTGAGCAACGACGTCCGGGACGCGGCACGGGACCGCGCCGGCGAGGTGGCCCGGGTGATCGAGGCGGGCCGCGGGGTGCCGACCCTGGCGGTGTCCGCGGACGACGAGGAGTTCCTCCAGGTCGTCGCCGCGGACGGCACGGTCGTGGCGGCCAGCGACAACGTCCGCGGCCGCCCGGCGCTGGCCCGGCTCGCGCCCGGCGGCAGCACGACGGTCGACACCGGCCTCGACGAGGACGCGTTCCTGGTCGTCGCGGTCGGCGCGGCGGACGGCGACCGGGAACTGCTGGTCCTGGACGGCCGGGCCCCCTCGGGCGTCGCCGAGGCGACGTGGACGGTGACCCGGCTGCTGCTCATCGGCGTCCCCGTGCTGCTGCTCCTCGCGGCCGCCGCGACCTGGGCGGCCGTCGGCAGATCGCTGCGCCGGGTGGCCCGCGCGGAGGCCGCGCAGCGCCGGTTCGTCTCGGACGCCTCCCACGAACTGCGCTCACCGGTCGCCGCGGTCCGCCAGCACGCCGAGGTGGCCCTCGCCCACCCCGACCGGGCGGATGCCTCCTCGCTGGCCGGGACGGTGCGCGAGGAGGCCGTACGCATGCAGCGGCTGGTCGACGACCTGCTGCTGCTCGCCCGCGCCGACGAGAGCGCGCTCGCCCTGCGGCGCCGTCCCGTCGACATGGACGACCTGGTCCTGGACGAGAGCCGCCGCCTGCGTGCGGCCACGGACCTCGCCGTCGACAGCACGCGCGTCGGCGCGGCCCGGGTCACCGGCGACGAGGAGGCGCTGCGGCGCCTGGTGCGCAACCTCGGCGAGAACGCGGCCCGGCACGCCCGCACCCGGGTGGCGTTCGCGCTGACGGACACCGGGGACGGACAGGTACGGCTGACGGTGGACGACGACGGCCCCGGCATCCCGCCCCCCGACCGCAGAAGGGTCTTCGACCGCTTCGTACGACTGGACGAGTCCCGCGCCCGGGACGCCGGCGGCGCCGGTCTGGGCCTCGCCATCGTCGCGGAGGTGGCGACGGCGCACCGGGGCCGGGCGGAGGCGGGAGCGGCGGACGGTCTGGGCGGGGCGAGGTTGGTGGTGACGCTGCCGTCGGCGGGCGAGTGACAGCAAGCGGGTCGGGTGAAGTCGGCTGCGGTTCGGTAGCGCCCGAAGGGGCGCGGGGGAGCGACCAGCCACGACGGCGCCGCGGCCGACCGACGGCACAGCGCCGCACTTCGAGCGGAGCGCTCAGCGCTTCGAGTCCGGTTTCCAGTCCCGCACCAGCAGTCCGAGCAGCACCTCGTCCAGGAACTCGCCCATCACCCAGGCCGCGGAGCGCAGCACGCCCTCGCGGACGAAGCCGTTGCGCTCGGCGGAGCGCAGCATCGCGTCGTTGTCCGCCAGCGTCTCGATCTGCAGCCGCTGCAGGCCGCGTACGACGAAACCGTAGTGGCACAGCACCGCGACGACGTCGGTGCCGTAGCCCTTGCCGCGCGAGGCCGGCAGCAGGCCGAGGCCGATGTGTGCGGACCGGTTGTGGTTGTCGATGCCCCACAGCGTCGCGGTGCCGATCAGCGTGCCGCCGTCCAACTCGACGACGGAGAACGGGACATGGCCCTGCTCCTTGTCGTCCACCACGAGCCGCGGGTCCTTCGAGCCGGGCGCGATCGGCCGCCACGGCCCGCTCTCGGCCCGCGCGGCGTTGACCACGTCGTTGTAGAGCTCGGTCCGCAGTATCGGGATGTCGTCCTCGTGACGGGCCCGCAGCCCGACCTTGTCGCCCTTCAGCATGCAGGCTTCCTATCCGTCCGGGCCGGGCTGCGGCAACCGCGAATGAGTCAGTGGAGGCAGAGGCAGAACGGATGGCCCGCCGGGTCCGCGTAGATCCGCCAGTTGGCCTCCGGGCGGAGCTGGTCCGTCCGCTCCAGTACGGTCGCGCCGAGGGCGAGTGCCCGCTTCTCCTCCGCTTCGAGATCGTCCACGTCGAAGTCCAGGTGGAGCTGTTGCGGGCGCTCCTGGCCCGGCCACTGGGGCGGGCGGTAGCCGTCCACGCGCTGGCAGGCCAGGGGCGTCCCCTCGAACCCGTGCACCTCGATCCAGTCGGCGTCGTCCGGGTCCTGGACCACCCGGCCGCCGAGCAGTTCCGCGTAGAACTCCGCAAGCTGTACCGCATCAGCGCAGTCCAACGCGACCGCCTGCAGCTTTCGAATCACTTCCGACACCTCTCGCTCTTCGGCCGCTTCCGCGACTCCCCCGTACGGGAGGGGTCGTACCCGCCGTCGCGGCAGGCATGCCCCTCGCCATTCTGACAGCGCGTTCAGGGGCGTTCAGGGGACGTTCAGCGGCCGTGGGAGATGCTCCGAGCAGCGGATCGGTTGTGAGGAGGCCGCCATGAACACTCAGCGCAGACTGCTGTGGCCGGGGGCCGTCGTGGGGGCCGTGGTACTGATGGCCGGGGCCTGTTCCGGGGACGCCGGGGGATCGGAGGGAGCCAACGGCGACGGATGTGTGCGGGTCGTCGACGAGGACACCGGCGAGACGGGCAAGGAGTGCCTGCCGCTCGCGCCCGAGAGCGCCCGCGTCGACCTGGCCGAGCCGAAGTTCTCCCACCCGACGCGGATCACGAACCCGCTGCACCCCACCTCCGAGGTCGACCAGGTCGTCATGGGCGGCCAGGCCGACGACGAGGTCTTCCGCACCGAGGTCAGCGTGCTGCCCGGCACCAAGACCATCACCTTCGACGGCACCACCGTCTCCGCCCTGACCTCGCAGTACGTCGCCTACGCCGACGGCCGGATCCAGGAGGTCGCCCTCGACTGGTACGCCCAGGCCGACGACGGCTCCGTCTGGTACCTCGGCGAGGACGTCTTCAACTACGAGGACGGGGTCGTCGCCGACACGGAGGGCACCTGGCAGGCGGGCCGCGACAAGGCACCCGCCGCGATGATCATGCCCGCGGATCCGGAAAAGGGCGATGTGTACCGGCCCGAGAACCAGCCCGGTGTCGTCTTCGAGGAGGTCACGGTCAAGACCGTCGACCAGACCGTCGAGGGGCCCTACGGCGACGTCGAGGGCGCCATCACCGTGCGCGAGGTGCACATGGACGGATCCACCGAGGAGAAGATCTTCGCCCCTGGGTACGGAGAGTTCTCCACCGGGACCGAGGGCGGCGACCTGGAGGCGGTCTCGCTGGCCGTGCCCACGGACGCACGGCCGGGCGCGGTGCCGGCCCCGCTCACCGCGCTGGACGACGCCGCTCGTGCGGCGCAGGACGGCGAGGTCAGCGAGGAGGACGCGCGGGCGCTGCGGGAGGCGTGGACGGCGTACCGTTCCGCCGACGAGGTGCCGGACCTGCTGGAGCGGCAGATGACACGGGACCTGGACGCCCTCGCGGAGGACGGGGACGAAGCGGCGCTGCGCGTGGCGCAGAACGTGACGGACCTGCGGCTGCGGTACGAGCCCGTGCGCACCGTGGATCTGGAGCGGTTCGATCTGTGGGCGCGGCAGCTGGGGATCGATGCGAGTGCCGGTGACCCCGGGGCGGTTGCCGGGGATGTGACGAGTCTCGAACTGGCCTGGCAGCGGCTGCGGGACGAGTCCGCCGCGGCCGAGAAGGTGGCCGACGACCTGCGCGAGGCCCGGGAGGCCGCGGACAGCGAGGACACGGAGGCGGCGAGCCGGCTGTCGGCGCAACTGGTCGCGGACGCAGAGCAGTTGTCACGCTGACGGAGCCCGGGTGGCCGTTGCGGTGGTCACATCGGCGCCTGCCACGTCACCGTCGTCCCCGCCCCGCCGCCGTCCGCCGTGCCGTCGTCCGCCGTGCCGTCGTCGTGGACGGTCAGGCGTACGGCGGCCCGGCCGTCCGGGAGCGTCGCCGTCGCGTCGACCGTGACCTCGATGCGGCTGACGGCGGACCGGCGGGAGGCGGTGGCGAGGGCCCGGCGCAGGGCGGTGAGGAGGCGGACGGCGGTGTCGTCCGGCACGCGGGACTCCACCGCGCCCTTGAAGTGCGCCGACGGCTGGAAGCCGAGGACCGCCGCCGCTCCGGCCGTCTCCCGCAGGACCTTGCCCCGCAAGGTGGTGGGCGCCTCGGCGGGCGGCTGCTGGAGGGCGAAGATCGTCGTACGGACCTCCTGGATCGTCGACTGGAGTTCGTCCACCGCCCGGCCGAGGGTCTCCTGGACGTCCGCCACCTTGCTGCGCCGCTGCGTGGACTCCAGCATCATGCCGGTGGCGAACAGCCGTTGGACGACCAGGTCGTGCAGATCGCGGGCGATGCGGTCGCGGTCCTCGAAGACGGCGAGGAGCTCGCGGCTGTGCTGGGCGTCGGCGAGGACGAGGGCGGCCGCGGCCTGGGAGGCGAACTGGACGGCCAGCAGCCGCTCCACGGAGGTGTACGGGCGGTCGCCGCGGCGGCGGGGGAGGGCCAGCGTGCCGATCAGACGTCCGCCCGCCTGCAACGGCAGCATCATGCTCGGCCCGAAACGGTGCCGCACATGCGTCGTCATGCGCGGGTCGGTCGCCGAGTCGTCGACGAACACCGGCTCCCCGCCCAGGAGTTGTTCGAGGACCGGGCTGCCGGGCTCGATGGTCGTACCGACGATGTCCCCCGGGTCCTCGTGCGTCGACGCCGTCACGATCTCCATGCCGCCCTCGGGCGTGGGCTGGAGGATGACGCCCGCGGCGGCGTCGGCGAGGAGGCGGGCGCGTTCGGCGACCGTCACCAGCGCGTCGGCCGCGTTCTCCCCGCCGAGCAGCGCCGTGGTGACGGCCGCCGCACCCTCGATCCACCGCTCGCGCTGCCGGGCCGCCTCGTACAGCCGGGCGTTGCCGATCGCGATGCCGGCCTGGGCTGCGAGGATGCGCAGCAGCTGCTCGTCCTCGGCCGTGAACGGGGCGTCCTCGCGCTTTCCGGCCAGGTACAGGTGCCCGAAGATCTCTTCGTGCACGGGGATCGGCACGCTCAGCGGGTACGGGGGCTCGGCGCCGGGCGTACGGACCTCCGCCAGGCCGTCCTGGCCGGGGTCGGCGGTGCCGAGCGCCGCGTACCGGGCGCCGGTCAGTTCGGCGGCGCCGTCCACGATGTGCTGGAGGGTGGTGCGCAGGTCGAGGTCGGTGCCGACACCGAGGACGGCTTCGAGGAGGGGCGGGAAGCGGGGGACGGTCACGGCGGGTTCACGTGGCCAGCGGGTCCAGCTCCAGCGGTGCGATCTTGCCCTCCAGCATGGTGCCGAGGCCCTGGACCGCACACACGTCGGGCCGTTCGGCGATGTGCACCGGCATCCCCGTGGCCTGCCGGAGCATCTGGTCGAAGCCCGGCAGCAGCGCGCTGCCGCCGACCATCATGATCCCGCGGTCGGCAAGGTCGGCGACCAGGTCGGGCGGGCAGTCCCGCAGCACCTTGCCGATGCCGTCGAGTACGGCGGTCAGCGGCGTCTGGATGGCGTCACGGACGGCGGCCGTGTCCACCTGGACGGAGCGGGCGAGCCCGGTGGCCACATCGCGTCCGTGGATCTCCGTCGACGCCGGGCCGTGCGGGGTGAGCCCGTTGCCGGACAGGGCGAGCTGCAGGGGCCGTACCGACTGGCTCGGCAGGACCAGCTCGTGCTGGTGGCGCAGGTGCTGCACGATCGCGTGGTCCACGGCCTCGCCGCCCACCGCGATCCGCTCGGCCGTCACGATCGACCCCAGCGAGAGCACGGCGACCTGCGTCGCGGCCGCCCCGCACACCATGATCATGGTCGCCTCGGGGCGCTCCACGGGCAGCCCGCACCCCACGGCCGCGGCGATCAGCGTGTCCACCAGCTCCACCCGGCGCGCCCCGAGCCCGACCAGCGTCTCGATCGCCGCGCGCTGGGCCAGCGGATCGGCGTCGTGCGGGGTGCAGGCGGCGGCGCGCAGCCGGGGCTTGCGGCGCAGGGTACGACGGATCTTGTCGCCGAGCAGATGGCGCAGCATGCGCTGCGCCATCTCGATGTCGACGACCGTGCCGCCGGAGACGGGACGCACGACGCGGATGTAGTCGGGGGTGCGGCCCGTCATCTTCTCCGCGAACTCGCCGACCGCGATCAGCGCGCCGGTACGGGTGTTCACGGCGGCGACCGAGGGCTGATCGACGACCAGCCCGGCGCCCTTCACGTACACCCGCGTCCTCGCCGCACCCAGGTCGACGGCGAAGTGGCAGCGGCGCAGCTGCTCCAGACTGGCGGTCATGGCAGGTCCTCCCGAGAGCACAGACCGTGGGCCGCCGGGTGGCGGGCCTCACTGGCATCGTGCGGGGGGCGGGGGAGGGGGCGCGTGTTGTGGTGGGCCGGGTGGGGTGCGGCTGAATGGGGGTTTTTGTCGCTTATGTCCAAAGTAAAGGAGAGATAAGTTTCAGAGAGTGCGGGCGGCTTCGACCAGGGGTTCGAGGGAAGAGACGGTGGTCTCGCAGCCGGCCTCGCGGAGGCGGCGGTCGGCTTCGGGGGTGGGGGCGTAGCCGATGAAGCCCAGGCCGAGGCTCTGGGCGGCTTCGAGTTCCGCGACCGAGGAGCCGATCAGCAGACCCGTGGGGGCCGGGAGCGCCGGCGAGTGCAGGGCGCGCAGCAGGCAGTCGGCGTTGGGCATCAGCAGGCGCAGGTCCTCGGCGCGGCCGTACACCCCCGACACCGGAAGTGAACGGCTCCCCAGGTGTGCGTGCACGACCGCCTCGGAACAGTCCGTCACCACCCGCACGCGACGGCCCGCCTGGTACAGGGCGCGGACCAGGGCGGCCGAGTGGCGGGTCGGGGTCGAGCCGGCGAGCGCGCCCAGTTCGAGCTCGTCGAGGCGGTCCCGGAGCAGCGGGCCGAGGGGGTGGTCGGCGAAGGCGCGCAGCACGCCCAACGGGTGCAGCTCGTTGCCCGCGTCGGGGAAGGGACGACCGGCCAGGGTCTCCGCGGGGTCGCGGTGCTCGATGGCCAGGGAGAGCAGATCGAGGGTGGCGGTGCGGGCGGCCTGGGGCGGGAACAGGCGGACGAACGGGCCCTCGAAGGCGATGAGGACGGATTCGGCGGGGCGGAGGAGGTCGGCGAGGGTGCGGTGGGGGGAGGAGGGCCGGTCAGGGAGGGGCGGCTGGTTCAGGCTCACCGAGTACGTGACCGAGAGCCCGGGGACGGGCCATTCGCGTACGGCGGTTCGTAGTTCGCGCTGGGCGGCGCCCGCCCGGACCGCGGGGTGGCGGCGGGTGATGCGGGCCGCCCGGTCGAGGAAGTGGTCGAGGAGGCGTTGGGGGATGTCCGTGCTCCGGCCGAGGACGAAGGCGACCGGGTCGTCGACGTACCAGGAGATCTCGACGGCCGCGGCGAAGGTGCCGCCGCGGGAACTCGGCAGGGCCACCGTGGAGTGGTACTGCTGTGTGGACAGGTTGACGTCGAAGAAGGTGATGGGCCCCGGGGGGCGGTCTCCGTGCGATCCGTCCGGGTCGAGGAGCGTCAGCGGGCCGTCGGGCCGGGTGTGCACGACGGCCGTGCCCGGGGCCGGAGGGCCGAGCCGTGAGAGGTCGTCCGTGGTGAACGGTCCGCGCACCAGGTCGCGGGCCGATGGCCCGTCCTCGCCGGACAGGGCGTGGTACCAGGCGACCTCCTCGTCCAGTGACAGCGGCCAGAACCTGTAGGAACCGGCGGCCGAGCTCTCCACGAACTTCTCGTACAGGCTGTCGTGAATGACCACGACGGACCCGTCCGCCGAACGGTCAAGCGCGGACCGCAAGTCCGGTGGCACGTCCGTCTGGGTGGGCCAGAAGGTCACCAGGAGCCGGAGGGGGCGCAACGGCTCCGGGAGTGCCAGCGCCTCGGGCAGCCCGCGCAGGACGGCGACCAGGACGGGCAGGAGCCGGGCGCCGGGCTCGGTGACGACGAGGTAGCCGTTGTCACGGGCGTTCAGTTCGTACTCGTCCAGGGCGAGCCCTCCGCGTGACAGCAGCCGGGTCACCGCCCGACCGAGGGCCTCACGCTCCGCGGACCCGCTCAGGTCGATGGTCCGGAACATGATGGCCGGCCGGTCCTGCTGCGGCGCGTCCCGCAGTTCGCGGTAGAGCAGTTGGAGGGCGGGATCGATCGGGTCCGCGTACTGGCGGTTGTGGATCGCCTCGTAGGCCTCGTACGAGTCCATGGCCTCGGAGATCCGGCCCAGGCCCCTGAGGGCCAGCATGTGCAGCCGGCGGAACTCCCCGTTGTCCGGGTGGTCCGCGAGGAGCGTGGTCAGATCGGCCGCCGCCTGCGCGAAGTCCTCCAGGTCCAGGTCGAGTTCGGCGCGGGCGACGCAGACCCTTTGGTGCAGGGCGCGAAGGCGGGCGCGGGCCAGCTTCGCGGCCGGGCCGGGGACGCCGTCGAGGGGGTCGCCGTACCAGAGGCTCAGAGCACCCTGGAGATCGGCTCGGTAGGCCAGCGCGTTGTGCGGGGAGGTGTGTCGTTCGAGGAGGTCCTCGACCGCGACCACGTCGATGTAGGAGTCCGCCGCGTACAGCGCGTAGCCGTCGGCGAGGGCGGCGAGCGTGCCCGGGCCCAGGTGGCGTCGTAGGTCCGCGGCCAGCTCGGCGATCCGCTCGGTCGCCTCGGGGTTGGGGGGCGGGTTCTCCCACAGGCCTTGCGCCAGCGTGGAGTTGGCGATGCGGCGGCCGCGCATGAGGAGCAGCATGCACAGCATCGCGCGGGCCTCGGGCGAGGGCGCGAACAGCCGGGGGTTGCCCACCTCGATCCGGGGCGGGCCGAGCAGCCTGTAGCGCGGGCCGGGCCAGGTGGTCGATGCCAGCTGCGCCGCCGCGGTCCGGGCGGGCCGTCGTACGCCGCCGTCCGCGATCCGGGCGAGCAGGGTGCGGTGCGGCGGTGGGGCGGTGGCTCTGGCGATCACGGACAACTGGAAGAAGAGCTGGTCGAGTTCGAGGAAGTCCGACTCCAGGTCCTGTCCCCGGGACTCCTCGCCCAGTGCGAACCTGCTGATCATCGCCGAGCCGTCCGGCCGCAGCAGCAGTCCGTTCGAGCCCGCCTGGCCGCGCACCAGGCCGCGCGCATGCAGGGCGTCCAGCGCCGGTACGACGTCACGGGCCAGCCGTGCGAACACGCTGAAGGACACCCCCGGCCCGCTGCCCTGCACCAGCTCGCTCACGGTCAGGCCGTCCACGAACTCCGTGATCAGATAAGGCTGTTCGCGCTCGACGCCGAAGTCCAGCACCCGGACCAGGTTCGGATGGTCCAGGTTCATGAGTTCCTGTGCCTCCCGCAGGAACCGTTCGGCGGGAAACGGCTGCCGTGGATACAGCTGCACGAGTACGCGCCCGTCGGTGCGGGTGTCGACCGCCTCCCACATCCGCCGGCCCGCCCCCCGCCGCTCGACCAGCCGGTAGTGCCGCCCGATCACCCGAGGCCTTTCCTCCCCACCTCCCAACCGGCGCACCGTCTCCGCCCGAACCGTCGCGAACGCCTCGCCCTCCCCGCCCGCCTCCGCCCGGAACTCCCCGGCCGCGATCCCCGCCCGCTCGTCGATCAGCCCGCCGACCCGGGCGAGGAACTCCCGCGTCCGGGTACGGGCCGTGCGGGGCAGGGACCGCAGCAGCAACTCCCGTACCCCCGGCCGGAACTCGTACGAGCCGGCCGGTCCGGGGACGGCCGTCAGCATGCCGCTGAGGACGATCTCGGCCAGGTGCTGGGGCCGGGGACTGCGTTCCAGGGCGCGCTGCACCAGGCGCATCACCGGCAGCGCGGGCACGGCGAGCGCCAGATGCCCGGCGAGCCGGAACGCCTCCGGGGACGCGGTCGCCCGGAAGCGCAGGACGAGATCCTGAGGTGGCAGGGAAGCCACGTCGGGAACGTCCGGTTCGACGGGCGGCGGGACGGGAGCCGGTGGCAGCCACGCCACCGCGCCCGGGGCCCGGCCGCCGTCCGGGGCCGAGAGCAGCCCCGCCCAGTGGGCGAGCCAGGACGGGCCCGGTTCGAGGACCGGGAGGGGGACGGCGGCCGCGGGCGGCGGGAAGGGGGCGTAGGGCGCGAAGGACAGGGCCGCCGCGGGCGCCGCGGCGGCCGGGGCCGTCAGCACGCCCGGTTCGGCGGGCAGCGCCGTCGTGTGCCACAGGTGCTCGGGCAGCGGCTGTACGACGGCCAGCGGCATCCGGGCCGCCCAGTGCCGCAGGGTGCGGTACCAGCGGTCGCCCGCCTCGCCCGGCCGCCACTGCGGGCCCATGCAGTCGCTGACGACGAGGGTGACGGTACGGCCGTCGGCGAGGTCGGGCACCTGCCGGGCGCGGCCGTCGGGTCCGGCCGGGTGCAGGGTGACCGTGCGGAAGATGCCCGACTGGGCGAGCGTGGTGTGCAGTTCGCGCACCAGGGGCCGCCACACGGGCATCGTGGGGCCGGTGTCGTGGACGAGGTTGAGGCGCAGCCAGCGTTCCGGGGCCGGGCGCAGCACAGGGAGCCAGAGGGACGGGTCGGTGTCGAGCCGGGCGATGCGGTCGGCGGTGGCGTGCTCGTCCAGGACGCGGGCGTGCGGGGAGGCGACGTTGCGTTTGAGGGGGCGCAGGGCGCGTTGCAGGGCGAGGGGGTGGTGCAGCATCGGCGGCGCGGGCGCGAGCAGCGGTGTGCCGGGGCGCGGGGCGGAGGGGCGCGGGAGGTGGAGGGGGATGCGGCCGTCGGGGGTGCGGGTGGGGGGTGGCGAGGGAGGCGGGGGAGGCTTCGGTGCGTCCGGCGGGGGTGGCGGGCTGGGGGGAAGGGGAGCGGGGGGTTTCCCGGTCGTGCCGGGACGCGGACGCCGCTCCTCCGGCACCCCCAACTGCCCCGCGAACCACAGCAGTTCCGCCATCTCGCGCGGAGTGGGACCGGCCTCCTCCCCCGCGGCGGCGGCCAGTACCGCCGCCAGCCTGGCGACGGACCCGGGATCAGAACCCATCGCCGTCCGCCGCCGCGCTCAGGAACGGCATCAGCTGCTCCGCCAGCTTCTCGCGCGATGCCCCGTCCAGGCCCGCGATGCCGGTGAGGTAGATGGCGTTCAGGAGCTGGTCGGTGGCGAGTTCGCCGGCGCCGGCCCGCTCCAGGAAGCCGGTGATCAGGGACTCCGTACGGTCGTCGGGGTCGCCGAGGTGGGCGCGGACGATCCGGGTGAGCTGGGCGCGGTCGGGCCGGTGCAGTTTCAGCCGGACGCAGCGGCGCAGGAAGGCGGGCGGGAACTCGCGCTCGCCGTTGCTGGTCAGGACGACGAACGGGAAGGCGCGGCAGCGCACCCGGCCGCGCCGGACGGTGACCGGGCTGTCGGTGCCGTCGGCCAGGACCTCGGCGGTGCCGTCGGCGGAGTGCCGGGCCGCGCGGACCAGTTCCGGGATCTCGTACTGGCCCTCCTCCAGGACGTTCAGCAGGTCGTTCGGCAGGTCCAGGTCGCTCTTGTCGAGCTCGTCGACGAGCAGGGCGCGCGGACGGTCGTGGGGGAGGAGCGCCGTGCCCAACGGGCCCAGCCGCAGATGGTCCGCGACCTCGCCGGACACACCGTCTCCGCGCGCCGCGTACAGCCGGGACAGCGGGTCGTACTGGTAGAGCCCGTCGGCGAGGGTGCTGCGGCTGGTGATGTTCCAGCGGAGCACGGGCCCCAGGCGCAGCTCCCGTGCCACCGCGTACGCCAGCGACGACTTGCCGGCCCCGGGCGGGCCGGTGACCAGCAGCGGGCGGCGCAGACACAGGGCCGCGTTGACTAGCTGGACGCTCTCCGGGGTGGCGACGTAGGCGCGGGCGCGGTGCACCCGGTCCGGCGAGACGGCCGCGTCGTCGTCGCCCTCGCCGGGCGGCGGCACCACCGGCCCGCCGTCGAACGCCCGCCACGGCGGCGGAGCGGGCAGCTCGGCGACACCGTCGTGCGGCTCGCTGTTGCCGGTGTAGACGGACCAGTGCGGCATGGCTGCGTTCTCCGTGGTGTCCGGTGGGCGGTCAGGTGACGGGTGACTGGACGTGTACGGCGGTGGCGTGCGGGTCGGTGAAGCAGCGCGGATCGTCCCACAGCAACTGGATGTCCCGCGCCCAGTGCTCGTCCTCCGCCTCGGCCTCCTCGCGCAACTCCAGGATGCTGCGGGGAAGTTCAAGGGGCGGCAGATCGAGGAAGCGGGCGTCGAGCGCGTCCAGGAACGCCGTGCCCGAGCAGTCGCCCACGCAGCCGTCCGCCGCCGCGCAGCCCCGGCGCGACCACACGATCACCGGTGCGGGCGCGGTCAACGACGCCTCGAAGTGCGGCCGGACGCGCGCCGAGCCCGGCTCCGCACCGAAGCCCGCGACACACGCCTGCCCCTGACGCAGCCTCAGCCGCAGCTTGCGCGCGTCCTCCGGGCTGCCGCACGGGACGCGCTGCATCCGCGAACCGGCACGGGAGGCGTCCAGCCGCTGCCAGGCGCGGGTCAGCACATGCCGCGTACCGGCCCTGCGCCGTCCGTGGTCGGTGACGACCACCGGGTACACACAGCCGAGCGGGGTGGTGTCGTCGGGGCCGTTGTCCCAGCGGTCCACGGGCCAGTCGAGCCAGTCGCGGGGCAGCGCGAAAGCGATCAACTCGTCGGCGCCGGGCGTCAGATGACAGAACGCCGCCTCGATCCGCTCCTGCACATAGGCGGGCAGCCTGCCCTGCGGGACCGTGTCCGAGCCGACCGGATGCCGCCGGCCCCCGCTGTACGCCGACACCTCCACCCGCACCAGGTCGTCCCCGGCGCCGCTGTGGCCGAGTTCGACGAGGATGGGCGACCAGTCCGGTGCCGTGCCGGCCGCGGGCCGGGGCGGGGCGTGCAGCAGCGCGTCCAGCCGGTCCGCGAACCGGGTCACCGTGGCCGCGTCGTCCACCTCGCACAGCACGAACCACGCCGCCGACCACAGGGAGTCGAAGCCCTCCGGCGGCGGCAGCGGGTCGAAGGGCCCGGCCGCGTCGGCGTAGAGCCGTACCGGATCGCAGTCCAGGCCCGACCGGAGTGCCTTCTCCACCAGTCCGCGCAGCCGCGCCCCGTCCGAGTGGGCCGCGCCGGGGGAGGGGAGGAGGCCGCCGAGGTCGGGCCAGTAGCGGGCCATGACATGGGTCGGCATCATGCGGCCGGTGCGCACCTCGCGGGCGCCGGCCGCCGCGGTGACCATGCCGACGACCTCGCCGGTGTCGACCAGCGCGACCGCGGCGCCGCTGAATCCGGCGGCCAGCGGCTGGCCGTACCCGCTCCACGCCTCCAGCTGGATCCACTCGCCGCTGATCAGCACCGGTCCCGCGGTGCGGTACTCGGCGAGCGTGCCCTCGTCGTAGCCGCGCGGAAAGCCGTAGGCGACGAGTTTGCGGTCGCCGTGCGCGGTGTCGGCCGGGGCGAGCGCCGCCGGGGTGACGGGGACCTCCCGGTCCAGTTCCAGTACGGCCAGGTCGCCGGGGTCGGTGGCCCGGCCCCAGCCGCCGTGCACCACCACCTGGGCGGGGACGGGGGCGTCGCCGGGACGCTGCGGGAAGGTCACGGTCAGCGGGCTGCCGTGCCCGCTGCCCGCGACGACGTGGGCGCAGGTCAGCACCTTGGTCGGGGTCACCAGGAAACCCGCGCCGGCGACCTGGCCGCCGCACTCGATGCGGGCCTGCCACTCGGTGGGGTTCATGGCGTGCTGCGGGGCTCCGGGGACCAGGTCAGCTTCACGGTCAGATGGCCCTCGGCCGCTCCCTTGGCGATGATGGCGCCGGTCTCGGCCGACAGCTTCACACCGAACTCGATCTCCACGCCGTCGGGTTGGAGCGCTCCGTCACGGAAGGTCCGCAGCGCGGCCTCGGCCGCCGAGCGGACCCCTGCGAGCGCGCTCTCGAAGGTGCGGGCGGCCTGCAGCGTGCCGTCGCGGGAGACCAGGCGCGAGCCCGACGCCTCCTCCGCGGCCTCGACGGCGATCACGGTGCCGTCCTCCGTCTTGAACTCGACCAAGCCTTCCATGACGCCCCCGTCGTCCCGTGAACCGAGCGTGTTCATTGTTCCGGACGGTCCCCGGGCCTGTCCCGGTTTCCGCACGCCGGAACGCGGACGGCGCCGCCCCCTGGGACGGGGAGCGGCGCCGCTTCTTCGGTTTTCCTGCCGTCAGAACATCTGCTCCCCTGTCCGGATCACCCCGAGCTCCGCCAAGTCCTGCGGTCTGATGCGCAGTTGGTCCGCCGTCGCCTCCACCTCCGAGGCCGGCCGCTTCAGGATCGCCGCGGCCAGTTCCGGGGCGATCACCGAGAAGTAACTGTCCGGCGTGGCCCAGGTGTTGCCGGGTGCCGCCAGGGCCAGTGCGCCGCCGGAGCCGCCCTCGCCGATCACCAGCGTGGTGACCGGGGTGCGCGCGGCGGCCACCGCGGTGAACAGGTCCGCGATCGCGGCGCCCGCGCCCTGGCGTTCCGCCTCCGCGTCGTTGGCCGCGCCCGGGGTGTCCACCAGGGTCAGCACCGGGATGCCGAGCCGGTCCGCGAGCCGGATCAGCCGCGCGGCCGTGCGGTAGCCGGCCGGGCGGGTCGCCGTGCCGGTCTGGGCGGCGTAGGCGACGGTGCGGCCCTCGTGCTCGCCGAAGCCGCACAGCATGCCCTCCGGGTCCGTGCCGCCGCAGCGGTCCCCGCTGACGGTGACACGGTCGGTGAAGTAGGCGTCCAAGTAGCGCTCGGCGCGGGGCCGTTCGGGCGCGCGGGCCCGTCGTACCGCGTCCCAGCCCGTGGCCGGAAGATCCGTGGCGCCGAGCGCCGCCGGGACCGGCGCCGGCGCGTCCGAGGCGCAGGTCAGCAGCCGCAGCCACCGGCCCAGCGTCTCGTGCAGCTTCCCCGGCGCCACGACCGCGTCGGCCGCGCCCGCCGCGACCTGCGCCTGAGCCGTGTACGCCGCCGGATCCGCGTCCGGCGGCCGGACCCGGGAGCCCGCGAAGCCGACCTGCGCGCCGGGCAGCGCGAGGACCGCGTCGGCGCCCGCGCCCAGCGTGGCCCAGCCGCCGCCGGTCGTCGGGTCCCGCAACACCGCGATCTGCGGCAGCCCGGCCTCCCGGGTCAGCACCGACTGCCGGGCCACGCGCTGGAGTTGGGTCAGCGCGAGCATGCCCTCCTGCATCCGGCTGCCGCCCGTGGCGATCAGCGGAACGACCGGCAGCCGGTACAACCGCGCATGCTCGTACGCACCCTCCAGCCGGTCGCCGGTGCGCTCGCCGAGCGAGCCGCCGAGGAAGCCGAACTCGAACGCGATCAGCACGGCCCGGGTGCCGCCGACGGTCGCGGTGCCGCAGACCACCGACTCCTCCTCGCCGGTGCGCTCGGCGGCCCGCAGCCGCGAGGCGTCGTAGCCCCGCCAGCCCAGCGGGCCGTCCGGCGCGGACTCCCGCTCCCGGTGCGGGAGTTCGGTGAACGAGGAGGCGTCGGCGACGAGCGCGAGGATCTCCCGCGCGGAGAGGCGGTCAGGCACGGCTCAGCGCCCGCTTCATGATCTTCCCCATGTCGTTCCGGGGCAGGGCGTCCAGATAGTGCACGACGCGGGGCCGCTTGTGCGGGGCCAGCCGGCGGGCCACGTGGTCCGCCAACTCCTCGGCGGTGGGCGGCAACTGGGGGTCGGCGGGCACCACCCAGGCGACGATCCGCTCGCCGAGATCGGCGTCCGGCTCCCCGGTGACGGCGGCCTCCCGTACGCCCGGATGCTCCAGCAACGCGTTCTCGATCTCACCCGCCCCGATCTTGTAGCCCCCGCTCTTGATCAGGTCGGTGGCCTTGCGGCCCACGATCCGGACGTACCCGTCGGGATCGCGCACCGCCATGTCGCCGGTACGGAACCAGCCGTCCGCCGTGAACGCGGCGGCCGTGGCATCGGGCCGGTTGAGGTACTCGGTGAACAGGTTCGGCCCGCGCACCTGGATCTCCCCCACCGTCTCCCCGTCGTACGCGGTGATCGGCGTCCCGTCCTCCTCCACCAGCCGTAGCTCCACGCCCGGCAGCGGCACGCCGACCGTCCCGGCCCGGCGCTCGCCGTCGGCCCGGACGCTGGTGTTCATCAGCGTCTCCGTCATCCCGTACCGCTCCACGACCCGCTGCCCGGTGGCGGCCGTGATCCGCTCGTGGTCGTGCACGGGCAGCGCGGCGGAACCCGAGACCAGCAGCCGCGCCTTGGTCAGCGCCTTCGCCAGCTCCGGGTCCCCGGGCAGGGCCTGGGCGATGCGGTGGTACATCGTCGGCACGCCGAACACCATGGTTGCGCCGTCGTTCAGCTCGCGCGTCACGCCGTCCGTCTCGAACCGGCCCAGATGCCGGACGGAGCCGCCCCGGCGCAGCGGGCCCAGGATGCCCAGGACCAGGCCGTGCACATGGAACAGCGGCAGACCGTGCACGAGGACGTCCTCGCCGGTCCACTGCCAGGCGTCCGCGAGCGCGTCCAGGGTGCAGGCGACGGCCCGCCGCGGCAGCACCGCGCCCTTGGGCGGTCCGGTGGTGCCGGAGGTGTAGACGATCAGCGCCGGATCCTCCTCGCCGGCCCGCTCGTCCGGCCGCGCCCCAACCGCCCGCACATCCACATCCAGCCGCTCCAACCCGCCGAGCGCCGCCGGAAGTTCGTCACCGGGCGCGGCCAGCACAACCCCCGGCGCACTGTCGGCCAGAATGTGCCCGAGCTCCTTCTCGCCCGACTTCGGATTGAGCGGTACGGCGGCGATCCCGGCCTCCAGCGCCGCCACCACCGCGACCGCCGTCTCCAGCGTCGGCGTCGCCCACACGGCAACCCGGCCACGCCCCGCCACCCGCGCCGCCAGGGCACCGGTCGCGGCGGCCAGCTCCGCATACGTCAGGGCCCGGTCACCGAACCGCAGGGCGACCCGCCCCGCCGGACCGGCCGCCAGGGCCGGGAAGAGAGAGGACACGCGACGCACTCCTTCACTGGGGCACAAGCCGTCGATCACGATCCTGCCGTACGGGACGCCGCTCGGGCTGTGCGGTCCGCCACGTCCGCTAATGGGTTGCCGCGGTTGCAGGCGCCCCGGTTAGCCTGCGGTGGCCGTTTCATCTGCCTTCCGTACGACCCTGGAGCCCGCCGTGCCCCGAATAGCCCTGGTCACCTACGACCCCCGGCCCGAGCCCAGCCTCGACCGCGATCTGCCCGTGCTGCGGGAGGCGCTGACGGCCGCCGGGGCCGAGGTGGACGTCGTGCACTGGGACGACGCCGCTGTCGACTGGGCGGGATACGACCTCGCGCTGATCCGGTCGACCTGGGACTACAGCTGGCGCACGGCCGAGTTCTTGGCGTGGGTGGAGAAGTGCGGCTCGGTGACCCGGCTCGCCAATCCGGCCGAGGTCGTGCGGTGGAACACCGACAAGCGGTACCTCGGGGAGCTGGCGCGGGCGGGGGTGCCCGTCGTACCCACTCTGTACGTTGCGCCGGGGGAGGAGGCCGACCTGCCGGGCGACCGCGAGTACGTCGTCAAGCCGACCTCGGGGGCGGGTGCGCGGTACGCCGCCCGCTACACGCCCGACCGGCACGACACCGCCGTGGCGCATCTCGCGCGGCTGCACGAGGAAGGGTTCACCGCGATGGTGCAGCCCTATGTGCGCAGCATCGACAGCCAGGGGGAGCGGGCGCTGCAGTTCTTCGGCGGGCGGCTGCTGCACGCCAGCCGCAAGCAGGCCGTCCTCGCTCCCGGTACGGCCTTCGACGCCGACAAGGTCGCCCACCCGGGCCTGGAGCCGTGGACGCCGACCCCGGCCGAGCTCGCCGTCGCCGAGCGCGCCCTGGCCGCCGTACCGGACGCGGCCGAGGTGCTGTACGCGCGGGTGGACCTCGTCGACGGGGAGGACGGCCAGCCGCAGGTGATGGAGCTGGAGCTGGTCGAGCCGAATCTGTTCCTCCAGCTGCACCCCGGGTCGGTGCCCCGCGTGGTCGAGGCGGTGCTCGCCGCCGCGGGCGCAAGCCAAGGTCACCCGTAGAGGCGGGAAATCGGGGAACCCGGCCTGCCGTGGTCACGCGGTGCCTACCCTGCGGGGAACAACAGCACGTGCGGGGACCACTACAGAGGGCGTGACTGGTCGTGGGCGGATCGGGGTCGCGGCGTGTGTCCGGCTTCCCCGCGGAGCTGACCAGCTTCGTGGGGCGGCGGGACGAGTCGGCGGCCGTCAGACGGCTGCTGTCCGAGGGCAGGCTGCTGACGCTGACCGGGCCCGGCGGCGTCGGCAAGACTCGGCTCGCCGCGCATGTGGCGCGGCGGGTCGCGCGCACCTACCCCGACGGGGTGTGGCTGGTGCCGCTGGCCGCGCTCACCGACGAGGCGTTCGTGCCGCACGCCGTGATCGACGCGCTCGGGGTGCACACCGAGGACCTGCGGCCGCCGCTGGAGGTGATCGTCGAGCACCTGCGGGACCGGCAGGCCCTCATCGTGCTCGACAACTGCGAGCATCTGCCGCGCAGTTGCGCCCTGGTCGCGGCCGCCGTGCTGTCGGCCACCGAAGGCGTGCGGATCCTCGCCACCAGCCGGCACCGGCTCGGGCTGGCCGCCGAGCGGCTCTACGAGGTGCCGCCGCTGTCCGCGCCCGCCCCGCACGAGCTCGACGCGGGCGCCCACGCCTCCGAACGGTTCCCGGCGCTCCGGCTGTTCGCCGACCGGGCGGCCGCCGTGGTGCCCGGCTTCACCGTCGGCGAGTCCAACCAGCAGGCCGTGGCCCGCCTGTGCCGGCGGCTCGACGGGCTGCCGCTCGCCATCGAACTTGCGGCCGTACGGGTGCGGGTGCTCGGCGTGGACCAGCTCATCGAACGCCTCGACGACCGCTACCGGCTGCTCACCGGCGGCAGCCCCGCCTCCGCCCCACGCCACCGCACCCTGCGCTCCGCCGTCGACTGGAGCCACGAACTGTGCACCCCGCAGGAGCAGTTGGTGTGGGCGTGGCTTTCGGTGTTCGTCGGCAGCTTCGACCTGACGGCCGCGGAGGCCGTGTGCGCGGGGGAGGGCATCGACCCCGCGGCCGTCCTCGACGCCGTCGCCGGACTCGTCGACAAGTCGGTGCTCGCCCGGGAGGAGACCGGCGGGCAGGTGCGCTACCGGCTGCTCGTCTCCTTGCGCGAGTACGGGCGGGAGAGGCTGGAGGAGCTCGGCGAGGTGACCGTGACCCGCCGACGGCACCGGGACCACTTCGCGCGGCTGGCCGCCGAGTACGAACGGACCTGGTTCGGGCCGTGCCAGGTGGAGATCACGGACCGGCTGCGGACCGACCGGGACAACCTCCACGCCGCGCTCGACTTCTGCCTCACCACGCCCGGCGAGGCCCAGCACGGGCTGCGGCTGGCCGCGTCCCTGTGGTTCCACTGGGTGGCCGGCGGCGCCTGGGGCCAGGGGCGGCACTGGATGGACGGGGCGCTGCGCGCCGGGGCACAGCCGGACAAGGCGCTGACCAGGGCGCTGTGGGGCGGTGCGCTGACGTCGCTGGTCCACACCCGCTCGGCGGCCGTCCTCGCGGGCATCGACCCGGACCGTACGGCCTCGGCCGCGGCCTCGGAGGAGGAGCCGCCGGTCCCCGCCCCCGTGGGGAGCCTCGGCCCGGGCAAGGCCCTCTCCTCGACGGTCAGCTTCACGGTCCTCACCCGGGTCGAACTGGCCTGCACCCTCGTCTGCCGGGGCCGGCCGAAGGAGGCGGTGCCGCTGTGCCGGGAGGCGATAGCGCTGTGCGAGGAGCACGGTGAACAGTGGGTGCGGTCCTGGGCGTTGCGCACACTCGCGCTGGCGCACTGGTCGGCGGCCGAGTACGACAGCGCCGCCGAGCAGGCGCGCGCCTGCCTCCGGCTGCCGTACACCGTCCATCAGCACCAGAGCCTCGCCCGGACCCTCGATGTGCTGGCCGCCGCGGAGGCGCTCGCGGGGGATGCCGAGCGGGCGGGGGTGCTGCGGGGGGCCGTCGACCGGATCTGGGGTGCCATCGGCGGCAACCCGGTGGAGCCGCGCGGCCCCGGACGGCACCGGATCGCCGAACGCCACGCGCGCCGGCTGCTGGGCGACGCCGCCTACGAACGCGCACACCGGCGGGGCGGCGCCCTCTCCCTGGACGAGGTTCTCGCCTACGCCCTGGGAGAGGAGCGGAAGCCGGCGGCGGCAGCCCCCGCCGACGCCGCCGCGCCGGAGCTGACACCCCGCGAGCTCCAAGTCGCCGAGCTGGTCGCGCAGGGCCGCACCAACCAGCAGATCGCCGACGCCCTGGTCATCTCCCGGCGCACCGCCGAGGGGCATGTCGAGCGGATCCTCGTCAAGCTGGGGTTCGGCAGGCGGAGCCAGGTGGCGGTGTGGTTCAGCAGGCAGCTGCCACCCTGAGGCGCAACCTCAGTCGACCCGCACCGCCAGCGCCGCCGTCGTCCCCCGCACACCCGGGCCGCTGTGCAGTTCGAGTCGGCCGGTCAGCGCCTTGGCCAGCCGCAGCCCGTGCCCCTCCGCGGCGGACGTGCGCTCCGGCAGGCCCGGCCCCGTGTCCGTGACCGCGCACCGCAACTCGCCCTCGACGAGCCGCAGCTCGACCGTGCCGCCGCCTCCGCCGTGCACCACCGCGTTCGTGGCGACCTCCATCGCCGCCTGCACGAACGCCCCGTTCGCCGTCCCCGCGAGCCCCGCCCGGATCGCGCCCCCGGCGATCAGGCTGCGCACCAGCGGCAGGTCGGCGCGCCCGAACTCCCTGTGCAGCAGCAGCTCCCCGCTCATACCGCCACCTCGTCTTCCTCGACGCTCAGCACCAGCTGCGGCACCTCGTCGGCGCCGAGCTGCCGCAGCACCACCGCCAACAGCTCCGAGCAGCGCACCGTGACTTCACTGCCGTGCGGAAGCGAGCGGGCCAGGCTCACCAGCTGCCACGCGCAGTGCGCCTCCATGAAGCACAGGTCCCTCAGGTCGAGGACGAACCGGGTGGGCCCGGCGGCGGCGTCCCGGCGGCTCAGCGCCTCCCGCAGGGCCTCGACGAACTCGGTACGGGTGTCGAGTTCCGCGGTGCCGGTGATCCGGCCGCCGTCCGGTGTCGTGGTGACCTCCAGCGAGTCGAGGCTCTCCATGACCCGCAGCGGATGGACCTTGCACATGCCGTCGATCAGGTCGTCGCCGAAGCGCTGCCGCTCGTACCAGCAGATCGCGGTGAACAGCGGATCCGCGAACAGCGGTGCCACGGACGCCTCGTAGTCCAGCAGCCGTTCGTGGTCGAGCCCGATCGTGTGCGCCCAGCTCATGTCGGACGTCAGCCGCAGCGCCGCCCAGCCCTCGCGGTAGGCGCTGTTGACCTCGTCGGTGTACAGCTCGACGGTGCGCTCCTTGCGGAAGCTGCCGTCGGGGACGTACACCTCCGTGGTGCGTTTGAGGGAGAGCTGCCCGCTGTCCCGGGCCTCGGCCGCCTGACCGCTGCCCTCGTCCAGGAAGGCGACCACGTCGTCGTCGCTCATGTCGTCCGGGGTCATCACGAGCAGGACCTTCTCCCGGCGGGCCAGGCTGGTCCGGGTGTACGCGGTGAAGACCTTCCACGGCGACTCGCCCTCGGGCAGGCTCATACAGGCGTGATCGCCCAGCTTCAGCCGTTCGACGGGCACGGTCCGACGGGCATGGTCCGTGTGCGCGGTCATCTCGGTCATCGGGACGCCTCCAGAAGGGCGGGTCGGGACCCGGCGGATGCGGAACTCACCTCCGGACCGTAGGGCCCTGGGCAGCGCAGTCCGCCGGATGACCGGCAATGTCCGATCACCGGGACGGGTTCGGAGCGGATGAGGGCCAGGGGTGATCGAATACGTCCGCGCGGGGGCCGCCGTCGATCACTCACCCGGCCTGCCGCACCCGCTGCAACAGTCCCCAGGTGAACTCGGCCGTGCACGGGTGCCGTACGCCCTCCCGGTCCGGGGCCGTGAACGCCAGGCCCCAGCGGGTGGGGGCCGAGCCCTCCAGGGGGCGGGCGGGGGCGAACGCACGGGCCGCCTCGTCGACCGTGCAGGACCAGGGGACGAGGTCCTCCACCGTACGAAGAGCAGGGCCGGCGGCGTCCGGCGCCCGCACCAGCCACTCGTTCCACACCGCGCCGTTCGGGGCGAGCAGCACCTCGAAGCGCAGGGTGGGCCAGAGCGGGACCGGCCACAGCCACGCCTCGCACTCCAGATCACCGACCTTGCGCCTGATCACCGACTCGGGCGCGCCCAGCACGGACCGGTACCGGGACGCGGCCGCGCGGGACCGGGGAGAGCGCACCATCGCCTGCCACCGCTTGTTCGCCTCGCGCATGTCGGCGATGGACACGCCCAGTTCACGGCGGGCGTCCTCCACCAGGTCCGGATTGTGGTCGGCCATGCGGCGCAGCAGCACCAGCTGGAAGTGGAGCGGGGTGAAGGGGCTAGCGGAGGGCATGGGACCCATCGTCGCGCACCGGCCCGCCCGGCAGCCGTCCGTCCGGGAGGAACAGCACGGAGTTCACATACCGGGGCCCGCGGAACGGCAGCACCCGGCGCAGCAGGCCCTGCGAGACGACGTGCGAGACCGCCGCCTGGTGGGCCTCCAGCGGGAAGGACGCCAGCGGCACCCAGGACGTGCCGGGCAGCACCCAGCCGTCGTAGCCCAGCAGCGACAGATACGTCACCACGGGCGCGATCGGCTGGATACGGGACTCCAGCTCGACGAAGAGCGCCGGGCGGTCGCGAGCGAGGAGCCCGGTCGCGCCGCGCAGTACCGCGGGCTCGCTGCCGTCCACGTCGATCTTGATGAAGCCGACGTTCCGCAGCGCCAGGTCGTCGAGGGTGACGCAGGGGACGTCGAGCGTGTGGCCGTGGATGTCCCGGCGGACCAGGGAGGACACACCGCGGTCGCCCTCGTCGCCGGAGGGCAGCCACAGCCGGGCGGTGCCGGGACGGTCGGAGGCGGCGGCCTGGATCACGCGCACATTGGGCGGGGTCCCCGAGGCCAGCAGCCGGGCCAGCCGGGGCACCGGCTCGACGGTCACCACCTGCCGGGCCCGTCCGGCCAGCCGGTGCGTCCAGGGGCCGTACCAGCCGCCGACGTCCACCGCCGTGCCGCACTCGGGCGGACAGAGGTCGGCGAGCCGGGCCAGCTCGGGCTCGAAGCGCGGGTAGACGGCCCGGGCGGTCGCGGCGACCAGCCGGACGGGCAGGAGCGGGGACACTCGGGCGGCGAGCGTGGTCATGGGGCCATCCGCTTGAGGAGCGCCTCGTGCTCGTCGTCCGAGACCTGCTCCCCGGAGGACGGCAGCAGCTGCGGGATGCCGTCGACGACCGGATAGCGGCGGCGCAGCCGCGGGTTGTACAGCGCCTCGCCCGGATCGGCCGGCCCGTCCGGGACGATCAGGTGCAGCGGGCCCTTGTCCAGCGGGCACGCCAGAATCTGCAGCAGCGGGTCGTCGGCCTTCATGGCGGAGTCAACTCCTTGGCCCCGAGAGGGGGTTGAGTGCGCACCGGCTGGTCGTGCCGGGGCATGGACAGCAGTACGGCGACGGCGAGCGCCGTGCCCGCGACCCGCAGCGTCAGCCGCAGCGGATCCTCCGGCAGCGCCTCGCCGAACGAGAGCGTGCCGAGCACGGCCGTGTACAGACAGGTCACGGTCGTGCACACCGGCACGATCAGCGACGCCCGGCAGCGCTGGAGCGCCGCCTGCGACATCACCAGACCGAACGCGCCGGTGAACAGCAGCAGATACGGATACGGCGACCGCAGCAGATCGAGCAGCGCACCGCCCACGCCGCTGGTCGTCAGATAGCTCGACACGCCCTTGATCGCCAGCGAGCTGACCCCGTACAGCAGCCCCACCGCCACGCCGTACTCCACGCCCGTGGTCGGCAGCCGGTGCCGGTGCCGGGTGCGCCGTTCGGCGGAGTTGTACAGCCACACCCCGCCCGCCAGGGACGGCACGCACACCAGCAGGATCAGCGGATACGGCGCGTCCCGGCTCACCGTCTCCGAACCCTCGCGCAGCGACAGCACCACCATCAACAGGGCGGCGAGGATCGCGGCGAGCGCGTACCGTTCGCGCCCGCTGGTCTCCTCGCCCAGCAGCCGGGCGGACAGCAGCACGAGCAGGACAAGGCCGGAGACGAAGATGCCCTGGGCGGCGGCGATCGGCAGCGTCCGGTACACGGCGAGCTGGGCCGCGAACCCGGCCGCGAGCGCCAGCGAACCGCCGATCCACAGCGGGCTGCCGAGCACCAGCCGCAGCAGCCGGGCCGGTTGACGGATCGTCACCTCGGGCAGGGCGGCCAGCGCCCGCTTCTCCAGGACGAATCCGGTGCTGTACAGGACGTTCGCCAACAGGGCCGCGGCCACTCCCCACCACATGGTCGCCCCCCTTCCTTCTAGGTCTTCCGCGCGTGCAGCAGCAGGATCGAGGCGAGCGGGGGTCTGACACAGGCCAGCCGGTCGAGCGGCACGAGTGGGCGCGGTACGCCGTGGAAGGGCGCCCCCGCCAGCCGAACGACGTCGAAGCCGGACGCGGCGACGAACTCCCGCAGCGCACGGGCGGTGTAGAGCCGCAGATGGCCCACGACCTCCCTTCCCGGGCGGCCGTGGACGGCACGCAGGCTGACCTCGGAGAAGACGGGCTGGACCCCGGCCAGCAGCAGGGCGCGGTTGTACCAGGCGGCCAGGTTCGGGGTGGAGAGCATGAGGTGGCCGCCCGGTTTGAGGACGCGGCGGATCTCGTCCAGCGCCGCGTCCGGGTCCACGAGGTGCTCGATCACCTCGCTGAACAGCACGGCGTCGGCGGAGCCGTCCCGGAACGGCAGCCCGCCGTCGGTCAGTTCACCGCGCACCGAGTACGGCAGCCGGGTGCGGGCCCGTCTGAGCGCGTCCTGGGACCAGTCGACGCCGACGATGCGATGACCGGGGAGGAGAGGGGCGGCGGTGGCGGCCGCGGTGCCGTCGCCGCAGCCGATGTCGAGGACGGTCCTCGGGGTTGTGGTCCTCCCCAGGGCGGAGGCCAGCATGCGGGCCTGACGGAGACTGCGCGAGGTGCCGGAGGAAACGGGGACGGCCGGGTCCTCGTAGAAGTCCCGCAGCTCCCTCCGGGGTGCGGTGGTGGTCATTCGGTGACCTCCGTCGTGTGCAGGTAGTGCTCGAACAGGTCCCGCAGATGCGCGCCGTCGCCGTGGCTGAGCAGCGCCCGCGACCAGCGCAGGGCGAGGTGCAGCCGGCCGGCGGTGGAGGCGGTGGTGACGGTGAGGCCGCGCGGCATCCGGGCCGGCGCCGAGAACCACACCGCGTACGCCCGGCCGGCCTCCTCGCCGAAGTCCAGCGGGTACGGGATACGGCCGATGTTGCTGAGCAGGGTCGTCGAGGTCCAGGGCGCGGCGGCCCGGCGCAGCCCCCGGGTGAGCGCGGCCCGCCAGGCGACGGGGGTGAGCGGCGCGGTGAGCAGGGCGGCGCCGTGGCCGAGCTGGGGGCGGGGGAGGGACTTCAGGGCGCGGGTGCGGGTTGCCGTGCGGCGCAGGAGGGCGGGCAGGTCGGACGGGTCCAGCTCCTCGGGCGAGAAGGGGACTTCGACGAGCCGGGTGCCGTTGCCGATGGGCATCGTGGTGTCGCGGGGGCGGTCGTCCACGGGCATCGTGATGCGCAGAGGACGGGGTGGGGCGCCGTGCTCCCGGTTCCAGTGCGCGAGGGTCAGCGCCGTGGCGGCCATGAGCTGGTCGTTCACGGTGTACGGGGAGCCCTTGGGGCGGTGCGGGAGGGGCAGTTCGCAGACGAGCATGCCGTTGCCGGGGGAGGGCTCGGGGGTGCCGGGGGCGACGCGGGCGGGGCGGTTCCAGTTGGAGGGGGTGTTTTCCACGGGCGGTGGGGCTTCAGGAGTACGAGTGGGTGCGGCTGCGGGGGAGTTGTCCCGGCCGCCGTACAGCTCCGCCGCCGTGGCGAGGACGCGGAGGCAGGCGGGGCCGTCCAGGGCGGTGTGGTTGATGGTGAGGAACAGGACCGTGTGGTTGGGGTTGCTGTCGGGGGGTTTTGCTTGCCCGCGCTTGCGGGGTGCCGCTCTCTGTGGGACGGGTGCCGCCCCAGCGGCACCACTACCCGCAGCGGTGGCCGTCGCGCCCACCGCGTCCGTCGCCTCGCTCCCCTGAACCGGCCCTGCCCCCTCCACCACCTCCAGCCGGATCGGCGGCGACGCCGACAGCGGCGGTACGGCCGTCAGCGCACGCGTCCGCGCGGCCCGCAACGCGTCCCGCCCCGGCGCCGGAAAGCTCACCACCTCCACGTCGGGCTCCGCCGTCAGCTCCCATTCGTAGCGCCGCCGGTACCACCGCCCCGGCGCCTCCCGCATCAGGATCCGCGGATGCCGGCGCAGCGCCTCGACGAAGGCCGTGCGCAGGCGGGCGGGGTCCAGGCGGCCCGGCAGGTGCACCTCGATGTGGACCGTCTCCGGTTCCTCCTCCTGGAGGCAGTGCCGGGCGACCTCGTCCACGACCGGGAACGGGATCCGCACCGGCGCGGAGTCGCGGGCGGGTCGGTCCAGCGCGGTCATGCCGGCTCCTCCTTTCGCAAGGGGGCAGGTCCGTCAGGTGCGCCGTCCTCGCCGTCCTCGCCGTTCTCCTCGTCCCGTTCCCCGACACTCACCAGCGCCGCGAACAACCCGATCAGCGCCAGCAGTTGGGCCGTGGGGCCGAACGCCCCCGTCTCCTCCGCCACCGGCTCCCCGGCCCCGATCGCCGTCACGACGCCCGCCGCCGCGAGCGCGACGACCGCGATCGGTACGAGCAGTTCGTGGCGCCGCCGGGACAGCAGTGCCAGCGCCGGGACCAGCAGGGCGAACCAGCCGGCGATCACCGCGGCGACCAGCGTCAGAGCCACCGTGCCGAGCCACAGGCCGGGCGCCGGCGGGAGCGGCTGCTGCTCGTCGGGGTTGGGGGCGCGGCGACGCCACAGCGCCAGGCCCGCCAGGGCGGCCAGCGCCACCCCGCTGCCGATCAGCCCGGCCTCGTAGGTCACCGCGGGCTCGTAGGACAGCTCGACCGTGCCACCCTCTCCGGCCGGGATGCGCCAGCCCTGCTGCCAGCCGTCCAGCCGGACCGGGGTCAGCTCCTTGCCGTCCAGCGTGGCCTTCCAGCCGTCGTTGAAGTTCTCGTACGTGGTCAGGTAGGAGGCGGCGCCCGAGCCGACGGTCACCTCGCGGCGGTCGCCGAGCCAGTCCCGTATGCCCAACTCGCGCTGAGTGGCGGAGGGTTCGGTGAGCGTGCCGCGGGTCAGCGTCACCTCGGACACGGTCAGCGGACCGGCGTCCCCGGCCTCGACCCGGTGCGAGCCGGAGGACAGCTCCAACTCGCCGTCCGTACGCCCCTCCTGGCAGGGCGTCACCTCGACGGGCCGGCGCTCCACCAGGTCCCGCACGGTTCCCCTGACGCTCGTCTCGTACAGCTCGCCGTCCACCGCCAGCACCGGACCCTTGCCGCACGGCAGGGAGAACGTCCGGGTGCCCTTCGGCTGCGGGGTGCGGTAGCGGTCGCCGAGGGCGGGGACGTAGGCCTCGGTCAGGCCCACCGGGAGCTGCATGTCCTCGTCGACGAACGGGTTGTACAGGGTCAGCGGGGCGGTGTCGGTGATGGTGATGTCGAGGCGGTCGGTGGTGATCGGCGGGAAGCGGACGTTGCCGTTCTCGTCGACGCCGGCGATCGCCGCGCCGTCGGGGGAGGAGATGTGCACCTCGGTGGGCCGGGTGGCCAGGCCCCCGGCGGGCGGCAGCACCACTTCGCCGACCGGGACCTTGCCCTCCCAGCTCAGATGGATCGTGGGCCGGTCGCCCGCGATCCACGCGGTGGTCAGGTCACCGTCGGTGAGGTTGCGCGGGGTCAGGCCCGCGCCGAGCCGGGCCGTGGAGTCGGCGGTCGCGACGATCTGGTTCCGCTGCCCGGGCGCCACCTCGTACAGCAGCCGGTCGAGCGCCTCTCCGGGCACCGGCACCGCGCCGGCCCGCACCTCGTACGTCCCCGAGCCGGCCGTCGAGAAGCGCCGGTGCAGCCCCGCCTCGGTGCCCGTCGCGGACAGTCCGGTGGGGTCGGCCGGGCGGGACAGGGAGACGATCTCGGCGGCGGCCTGGGAGTCCTCGGCGTCGGTGGGCAGCCGCAGCATGCGGGTCACCTGGACGTCCGGCAGGTCGATCTCGGAGAAGCCCGCGCCGGTCAGCCCCGCGCGGCGCACCACCGACTCCAGGATCGTCAGCTTCATCCAGTCCGTCGGCCCGGCCGGCGCCCTGACGCTCTGCACGGTGCCGTCGGGCTGGAGGTACGTCGTCTCGCTGCCGCGCTCGGTCTCCACCCGCACCCGCGTCGGCGCGGACCGCACGCCTTCCTGCGGCAGCGGAGCCACCTTGAAGGAGCCCGGCATGTCGTACTCGTCGGAGAACCCGATCCGCAGCCACTCCCCGGCCGGCGAGCTCTCCGAGCCCTCCGTCCAGGCGGTGTCCGGGTTGCCGTCGAAGGCGTTCACCGGGTCGTACTGCGGCAGATGGAACAGCCAGCTGCCGTAACTGGAGGCCGTGACCGAGCGGGCGCCGCGCAGCTCCGCCACCGTCTGATGGTCGCGGCCCTTCGTCGGCAGGATCTGGTGCGGCTTCTCACCGGCGTCCTGAGTGGCGTCGGAGGCATTGCGCTCGTCGCGCGTGTACGTGTACGAGGTGTTCGCGTTGACCAGCCCGAACCGGGTGTCCGCGCGCCGCAGCCCGTCGCCGACGATCTGCACCGGCGGCGAGCCGAGCCCCGGATGGTTGTCACCGGTCAGCACGCTCGCCCGGCCGCGCAGCGAGCCCGCGACCGGCAGCAGCGACTCGGGGCCGCCGGAGACCACGGCGGTGTCGGCGACCGCGCTCAGCCCGGCCTGCCCCGGCCGCGGCACCCCCTGCGGCGGCTGGTAGATCTCCACCGCCCGCTGCCGCGGATACAGGCCCTCCACCTGGAGCGGGGTGTCGGGGGCGATCGTCCCGCCGGTCATGACCGGGCCGTAGCCCTTCACCCGCACATACCCGGACTGTTCCAGGGTGCGCTTGACGACCGTTGTCGGCACATTGCCGATCTGGTCGGGGTCGAGGTCGTTGCGGACGACGACGTAGTACACGCCCGCCCGGCTCAAGTAGTCGGCAAGACCCGGCACTTCGGCGCCGCTGGTCAGCGCCTGCTGCACGGCGTCCATCGCGCGCCGGTTGCCCGCGGTGCCGAAGGGCACGTAGTCGCGCTGCGCCCAGCGGGACTCGGCGACGACATCGAGCGGCTGGTCGATCGTGGAGCCCCAGGTGTAGATGCCGTGCGCGGTCGCCGGGACGACGAGGGCACGCGCGTCCGGGGAGAACTCCTCCATCCAGCCCGCCGTGGCCTCCCAGTAGTCGGGGATCTCCCGGAACGAACCCGGGTTCAGGATCGACCCGTTGAGATACGGCCACATCAGCCCCGGCAGGATCAGCACGGCCGCGATCAGCGTGGCGAAGCGCCGGCCGCGCACCCGGCGCGCCCCGCGGGCCTCGGCCGCCACACCCACCAGGTGGGCGAGGCCGAGGACGAGCGCGAGGGCGAGGCCGGTCTGGAACTTGTAGATGTTCCGGAAGGGGACGAGCCCGCCGTCCAGCCAGTCCTGCACGACCCCGTGGAAGGGCGCGCCGAACGCGCCGCCGTACCCGGCGAGCAGGATCAGCGCCGTGGTCAGCACGGTCAGCACCAGCCAGCGCCGCTCCGGCATGTCCCGTCTGGCCAGGCCCGCGAGCCCGAGCCCGGCCGCCAGCGCCGAGCAGACGATCACCACGACCGAGGAGGCGACCGCCCAGCCGGCCGGCAGCCAGGCGTCCCCGAAGTGCAGATAGGCCACCCAGTTCCCGCTCCCGCGCAGCGCCTCCGTCGCCGCCATGGTCTCCGTCGTGGTCTGCGAACTCTCCACATAGGGAAGGAAGTTCTCGCCGTAGAAGCCGAGCAGCAGCAACGGCAGCCACCACCAGGCCGTCGCCAGGATCAGCCCCGGCACCCACCAGGCGATCAGCTTGCGCTGCCGCGGCCCCGGCGGCCGGGACAGCAGATACAGCCCGACCGGAAGCAGCGAGGCCAGCGTCGAGGCCGCGTTCACACCGCCCATGAACGGGATGATCAGCGCCGACCGCAGAGCGGCGACCCGGGCGCTGTACCGTTCGTCGACCAGCGGCAGCAGCACCCACGGCAGGAACGCGCCGGGCAGCGCGGCGGCGGACGTCGAGCCGACGACGACCGTGAACACCGGCCACAGCGCGTACGCCACGGCGGCGAGCAGCCGGGAGGCCCCGCTGCCCACCCGCAGCCGCTCGGCCAGCCGCAGCGCACCCCAGAAGGCGACGGACACGATGAGCGACATCCACAGCCGCTCCGCCAGCCAGACCGGCAGCTGCACGGCGTCGGCCAGCCAGTAGAACGGCAGCATCGGGAACAGATAGCCCGCGTACTGGTCGGATATCCCGCCGAAGCTGCCCTGGTCCTGCCACAGCTGGCCCAGGTCGGTGAAGAACCGCCCCGGGTCCACGGTGACACCCAGTTTGGTGTCGAAGGTCTGCCGCCCCGGATGCACCGCGAGGAACAGCACGGACACCACGGCCCAGAAACCCAGCAGCCAGCGCCGCGACCGCGGCCCCTCAGGAGGGCCCGAGGTGGCCGCGGTGGTGGGGACGGCTGCCGGAGGAGGGGCCTGGACCGTGGTCGTCATGGGGGACACCGCCGGAGGATGAGGAGGAGATTCCAGGTGGCGACCTCGCGGATGCCGGGCGCCTTGACGACGGCCTCGGCGAGGAACGGCCAGTAGCGGGAGCGCGCCGAGACGACCGTGACGTCGTCGCGGGCGCGGACCTGCCGCAGGGTGGGCCCGATGTGCACGGCGAACAGGTTCTCGCCGAGGGTGTGCTTGGCGGGCCTGCCGGTACGGCGCCGATAGCGGGCGCGGGCCCGGTCGGCACCCAGGTAGTGCCACGGGGCCCACTCGTGACCGCCCCACGGCGACAGCCAGTTGGTGAACGACACATAGATCAGCCCGCCGGGCCGGGTCACCCGCACCAGCTCGCTGAGGAAGGTCTGCGGGTCGGCCACGTGCTCCAGCACGTTGGAGGAGAACGTGACGTCGGCGACCCCGTCGTACAACGGCAGCAGATAGCCGTCGGCGATCACACTCCCGTCGGGCGGCTTCCGGCCGAGCTCGTGCAGATCGGGTTCGAAGAGATACGCGTCCGCACCGCGCCGCCGGAACTCCTCGGTGAAGTACCCGCTGCCGCCGCCTACGTCGACGACGGTACGGCCGGCGAGGGGGCCGTCGTAGGCCTCGACCTGGGAGACGGCATCGCGGGCGAGGAGGGAGTAGCAGGCTTCGGGATCGTCCTGCTCGCGCATGAAGGCGCGAAACAGAGTGAGGGATCTGCCAAACGAGGGGTCGCGTGAATAGGGGCGCGGGGCTGTATCCGATATGCGGCTACCGCCGCGTGCGCGCGACAAGCCACGACGCACCCGCAGCCGCGAGACGGCCTCACTCACCCGGCGATTAGGCGTCACGGCCGCCAACCTCGCACGGCCTCCGCCGCAACAGCCCGGAACTGCCTCACCGTCCGGTCCCAGCGATACCCGGCCGCATGATCCCGCGCCGCCTTCCCCATCAACTCCCGTCGATGCCCGGACAGCGCCAAGGTGCACCAGGCAGCAGCGAAGGAGGACTCCCCAGAGGCCAGCACCCCGGTCTCACCGTCAACCACGGAGTCCCGAAGCCCAGGCACGTCGAAGGCGATCGCCGGAGTCTCCCGAGCCGCAGCCTCCGTCACCACCAGCCCCCACCCCTCCACCGCGGAGGGATGCAGCAGCAACCAGGCCGCGCAGAGCAGCCGGTGCTTCTCGGCCTCGGTCACATGCCCCGTGAACTCGACTCCAGGCCCGGCGAGTTGCTCAAGACGCCCCCGCTCGGGACCGTCACCGACGATCACCAATCGCCCGCCCGTCACCGGCCGCACCCGCTCCCACAACCGCAGCAGCAGATCGATCCGCTTGTACTCGACCAGCCGTCCCACGGCGACGAACAGCGGCTCGGAGGAGCGGTCCGCGCGCGGCCCCGGCTCCTCAACCCCGTTGTGGACGACCCGTATCCGCTCCCGCTCCACGCCGATCGCCCGGAGGGCATGCGCGGTCGACGGCGACACGGCCACCAGCAGACTCTGCTGCTGCGCCCCCGTCAGCGCCCAGTGCTCAAGTCTTCGTCCGATCCGGGCAGCGGGGGCCAGCGGCCCCGAGAACCGCATCCGCCACAGGTCGGTGTGGACGTGGTTGACCAGGCACAGCGTGGGACCGCGGTGCCACAGGGGCGCCAGATACGGCACCCCGTTGCAGACCTCGACCAGCAGATCGGCCTCGCCGACCTGACGGGCGAAGGCGGAACGGGCGCGCAGGTAGTGGCCGTAGGCGCCGCCGGCGGAGACGACCCGGTAGTCGCGGTAGGCAGCGGGTCCGCCGCACAGCAGGGTGACCTGGTGGCCGAGGTGGGTCAGTCCGTCGGCGAGCCGGTCGACGAGCAGTTCGGAGCCCCCGGCGGCCTGGTTGCCGAGGTCACGGTGGGCAAGGAAAACGATTCGGCGCGGTTGTGGGGGGAGCGCCGGAGGGTGCTGCGGCACCGTGGGGAACGGTGCGTGCAGCGAGGACGGCACGTGCTGGGGCATGGGTGCTCCAACTCGTCTCGGGGTGCGGAACTCAGCGTGGGGGAAAAGAGCCGACTGGTTACGGCCGGGGCGGAATGGGTGCTTCTGTGGGGGAACCAGGTGCTTGCTGCGAACGGACTGTGGACGGGTTGTGCTCGGGTGGGGTGGACAGTTTTCGCCCAGCCGTTCGCCACGGCTACTCACCGAGATGACAATTTCCGGCTTTATTAGAGCTGACGTCACGTCATATCGTGAGCGGAGGCTGGGGCAACTCGGAAGAATCGGGACGGCGCCTCCCGCGTACCACCAAAACACCCCCCACCGCGGCGAGGACAAAGCCCGCCACAGCCGCACCAATGGGCAAAGTCTTTCCCACCATGCGCAGTTGGTCGGTGTCCTGCTCCGCCTGCCGCACCGCCTCCTTCTGCGTCTCGGTGGTGAACGAGATCTTCCGCGCGTCGAGCAGCACCGCCGCGTCCTTCTCGCTGCCGGGCGCGCGCAGCGTGCGGCGCGGGCCTGTCTGCGCGTAGAGCACGCGGCCGGTGGTCTGGTCGACGATCAGCTCGACACCGTGGTTGGCGTACCACTCCTCGGCCAGCACCTGCGGCACGTCCAGGTCGACGATGCTCCCCGGCACCAGCCGCGTCCCGGTCTTCGTCGCCGGCACCGACGCCGTGAACCGGTATCCGGTGTACCCCTGAACCTTCTCGGTACCCCGGTAACGCATCGTGACCGTCCCGCCCAGGGTGTTGTCCCACCACCGGTAGGAGCGCTTCTCCACGTCGAAGGGGAACTTCAGATACGCCTCACCCTGGATGTACGGCTTCTCCTCGCAGCAGTGCACCGGCTCGGTGGTCTTGCGGTCCATCACCCAGCGGTGCGGCACGAAGTCCAGCGCGTCGTGCGGATCCGCGGCCGGCAGCGACTTGTCGGTGTCCACGGTCGTCGTGACGTCCCACACGGCGTTGCCGCTGCGCTCGCTCTCCGCCACATTGCCCCGCACACGCTGAGTGACGGTGATCTTCCGGTCCGGCACGGTCTCGATCCGCTCGGTGTCGAAGACGCTGCCGGTGCCTTCGTACACGGCGGTGGTGTCGATGTCGATCGGGTTCACGGCGGCCCGTGGCTCGACGTACCAGGCGAGCAGGGGGGCCAGGACCAGCAGAAACGTGCCGAGGCCCAGCAGTATCAGCGAGAGAGGTGAGGCGGTTCGGCGCATCCGGGCACTCCAGGAGAGGGTGAGATGGCGGAGTTCGGGCCGCTCTATGGGCCGGGAACCGTAGGCGCCCCTTGACGGAGTGTCAATGTCCTGCCGACACTGGGGGCCGACAGGCAGGGACGGGAAGCCCGGGTGGGGACGACCGAGAAGCGGCCGTACAGAGAGGCTGACCCTGCGATGTCCAGACTGCTCGCCGCCGCGCTGACCGTAGCGCTCGCCGCCGCCCTGGCGGTCGGTGCCGCGCTCGGCGTGGTCGCCCTGCTCGAAGCGACGCCCGACCAGCCCAACACCCCGCTGATCACGTACGAACAAGCAGGCCAGGGGAGTTGACCCGTGCCGCCCGCCGCCCGCACCGACGCCGTCACGGCCCGCTCGGCCTGGCACGACGTCCCCCGCCTCCAGGTCCGCCGCTTCGCGGCGATCGCCATGGCCGAGGCGCCCGCGCTCGCCGAGGAGATCCTGCGCGAGATCCGCCGCGAGTACCCCCATCTGCCCGTGGTCCTCGACGAGTCCGGCGAGCCCATGGCCCTGGTCGGCATCCGCCGCGCCATCGAGGTCTTCGTCCAGCACCTGGAGACGGCGGAGGGCCGCCCGACGGTCCCGCCGGGCGTGTTCCAGGAGTTCGGCCGGGGCGAGGGCATCAACGGCCGCAGCCTCGACTCGCTGCAGGCGATCTACCGCATGGGCGTACGCCTGGCCTGGCGCCGCTTCGCCGACATCGGCCAGCGCGTGGAGATCCCGCCCCCGGCGATGTACGAACTCGTCGACGCGGGCTACGAGTACCTCGACGGCCTCGTCGACCAGTCGGTGCGCGGCTACGCGGAGGCGGCGGCGCGGCAGGCCGGCGAACGCCTGCGCCTCCAGCGCCGGCTGATGGAGCTCCTGCTGGCCGAACACCACCGCGGCGACCCGGCCGACGCCCTCTCCGAACGCGCCGCCCGCATCGGCTGGCCGCTGCCGTCGAAGGTCGCCGTCGGCGTGGTGCTGCGCCCGGCCCGGGAGGCGGTCGCGCCGGCGGTCGGGCAGGGCGTACTGCTCGACATGGAGTACGAACAGCCGAGGATGGTCGTCCCCGAACCGGACGCGGCGGGCCGCTCGGAGCTGCTCCACCGCGCGCTGACCGGCTGGTCGGGCGCGATCGGCCCCCCGGTCCCGCTCGCCGACGCGGCGAAGTCGCTGCGCTGGGCGGAGGCGGCGGTACGGCTGATGGAACGCGGCCTGCTGCCGGCCGGCGAGGTCCTGTACTGCACGGAACACACCGAGGCGCTGGTGCTGTTGCAGCCCGAGGAACTCATCGACGACCTGGCCCTGCGCTGCCTGGCCCCCCTCACCCACTGCGGCCCGACCCACGGCCGCCGCCTCGCGGAGACGCTGCTGGCCTGGCTGGAGACGCGGGGCGGGGCGCCGGAGGTGGCGGCCAGACTGGGCGTCCACCCCCAGACGGTCCGCTACCGCCTGCGCCAGATCCGTGAACTGTGGGGCGACGAGATCGACAACCCCGACCGCCGCTTCGAGCTGGAACTGGTGCTGCGGGCACAGCGGTTGAGGGGGGTGCTGGGCGAGGTGCGGGGGTGAGCCGGTCCTCGGGTCATTCCCATACGAGTGTGTCGCCGCTGACGGCCGCGACGGGTGAACCGGGCCGGGTGCCGGTGGCGTCGACGGTGTGGGCGCCGGGCGCGAGACCGTCGAAGAGCGCCTGCGTCGGCTCGGGCCCGGCGAGGACCACACGGGCGTCTTCGAGGCCGCCGTTCTCGTCGGTGACGGTCAGGCGTACGGCGATCCCGGCGCCGCCCGCCGAGGCGATCCGTACGGACAACTCCTCGCCGGCCGTGATGACTTCGGGCACGTCGAGCCGCAACTGTGTCTCCCCGGGCGCCCGGACCACGACGTCGGCTGCGGTGAGGATGCCTTCGAGCTCGTCGAGGGCGGCCGTGTTGCGCTGGAGGTTTCCGTGCTGGTCGGGGATGCGGCGCAGGGTGTTGCTGTCCATGGGGACGTCGGAGCGGCAGGCGCCGGGGAGGGGCACGGTGCCGTCGCCGTAGTGCAGTTCCCCGATGTAGGTGCCCTGGAGTTCGATACCGCCGTTCTTGATGCGGGCGGTGGTCGGGGTGTTCTGCTGGATGCCGACCAGGGCGTGGGTGGCGGTGAGCGAGGCGGGGCGGGCGGACTCCGCTGTGCGCAGGTCGGTGTGGAAGCGCATGGCGTCGAGGACCTGCTTGTGATCCAACTCCGGGATTCCGCCGCGGACTTCCGTCGTCTTCGAGAGCTCTCCCGTCGTCGGGTCCTCGATGCAGGCGTACTCGGGGAGGAGCTGGTACAGGGAGGGCAGCGTGCGGGCGAACGCCGTCAGGTCGAAGGAGAGGGGGCCCAGGCGCTGGTGCGTGCCGTTGACGAGCTGGGCCAGCGCCTTGGCGGCGCCGCGGTAGGGGGTGCCGAGGGTGATGAGCTTGCGGGTGTGGCCGGCGCCGCCGCACTTCTCGATGTACCAGCGGGCGATGAGCCCGCCCATGGAGTGGCAGACGAAGACGAGCCGGGCGTCGGCGTTCCGGGGATGCTTCGCGCGCCAGCGTTCCAGGGCCGGCTCGACGACGGTGATGAGGCGGCGGGCGTTGTACCGGTTGGACAGGCGCCAGTCGTAGGGGACGGGGAGGAGGTTGCCGGCGGCCTCGGTCCAGCCGAGGGAGTGGAGGCGGTCGAGGAGGACGTCGTAGCCCTTGACCGGGGTCCAGAGGCCGGGGACGAGGTGGAGGTCGGTCATCAGGGCCACGGGTTCCACGCCGTCGCCCGGGTGGTCGTCGCCGATTCCTTCGGGGAGGCGGAGGTCGTTCACGGAACGGCCGAAGGTCCTGATCGCCTCCAGGACGGCGCCCGGGGTCGGCGACCAGACGAGGCCTTTGGGAGTGCGGAGGGTGCTGCCGGTGATGCCGGGGAGGACTACGACGAGGTCAGTGGTCATCGGGGGTGGTCCTCCGGAGGCGGGCGGTGAGGCGGGGGACGAGGGTGCGGGCGGCGGGGTGGTGGGGGGTGATGTCCACGAGGGCGTCGATCCAGGTGGGGATGGCGTCGGGGGTGCGGTCGCAGGCGGCGGCCAGCGCTTCGGCGGCTTGTTCTCCGTCGTCGGCGGCAGCGATGGCGATGGCCAGATGGAACTCGGCCTCGGCCATGGAGGAGTCGTCGGTGGCGGCGGTGAGGGCGACGAGCGCGGCGGCGTGCAGGGCGACGGGGTCGGGCTGCCGCGCCGCGTCGTGGAGCAGGGCGGGGAAGAGCGACGGGTCGTCCAGCGCGTCGAAAGCGGCGGCCTCGGCGCCCTGTTGAGCCAGCCTGAGCAGGCAGTAGGCCTGACTGAACAGACGGCGGTCCTCGGCGTCGGCGGCCTCGCTCGACAGCGTGCCGAAGACATAGTCGTCCAGGAGGTCGGCACGGCGCTGCGCGAGGAGCGTTCGCCGGTCGGCGTACGAGGCGGTGGCGAACTCGTAGGCGAGGACGGAGCTCAGGATCGGGCGGTACGCGGCCTCGACGCCCTCGCTCCGGGCCGACTGGCGCAGGGCACGGTAGCGCTCGGCGGCATCGTCGGTGAGACCGGACAGGATCTCGTCCACACAGACGTCGGCCTCAGGGGCGAGGATTTCCGGGTGCGCCGCGAGATGGTTCCGTTCGGCGCTGTAGGACTCGGTGTCGACCCAGGCCCGGACCTGCTCCAGCAGATCGTGGTCGAGGGTGAGCCAGGCCGGTGGGGGCTCGGCGGTGAGCCGGCGCCATTCCCGGTCGAAGGCCTCGGGGTCGGCGGCCCGGTGCCGTCGGCCCTCCGCGTGCAGAAGCCAGAGGAGCCCGGTGTCCTCGACGGCGGCCCTGGACCGTTTGGACTCGGCGGCGGTCTCGGACCGTTCGACCTCGGCGAGCCAGGCCGCCGCGCTCGGGTCGCCGGCGGGCGCGAGGGCGGAGCGCTGCAACAGGAGGTGAGCGGCGCTGACGGGGGTGGCCTCGCCGAGAATGTCCGCCCACAGCGGCTCAGCTGATCTCCCCAGCAGGCCGTAGAGGTTGGCGAGGGCGGTGAATGCCACGGCGAGGTCGGGCAGATGGTTGGGGTTCGCGGCGGCCAGGGTGCGATAGAGGGCGACGGACTCCTCGGCGGGTTCCAGGGCGGCGGTGTGGTCGCCGAGGCTGCCGAGATGGATGCCGAGGTTGGCGAGGGCGCTGGCGAGATCGGTGAGGTGGGCGGGGTTGGCTTCGAGCACCGTGCGATAGAGGCCGATGGCCTCCACGGTCAGGTCCTGCGCTTCGCGGTGCCGGCCGAGGTTGCTGTAGTGGTTGCCGAGGTTGGTGAGGGCGCTGGCGAGATTGGGGAGGTGGGCGGGGTTGGTCTCGGCCAGGGTGCGGTAGCTGCGGACGGCTTCCTCGGTGGGGGGCAGCGCGTCCTCGTGCCGGTCGAACTCGCCGTACCAGATGCCGAGGTTGGTGAGGGCGCTGGCGAGTTCGGGGAGGTGGGCGGGGTTGGTCTCGGCCAGGGTGCGGTAGAGGCCGACGGCTTCCTCGGCGGAGTCCAGCGCTTCGGCGCGGTAGCCGAGCTCGCTGAACCGGAGGCCGAGACTGTTGAGGGACCCGGCGAGATTGGGCAGGTGGCCCAAGTTGTCCACGGCCAGCACACGCCATCGCTCCACGGCTTCCCTGGCGCAGTCCAGCGCTTCGCTGTGCCGGCCGAGGCCGCTGTAGCGGTTGCCGAGATTGGTGAGGGATCCGGCGAGGCTGGGCAGGTAGGCGCGGTTGGTCCCGGCCAGCGTGCGCCATCGGTCCACGGCTTCCTTGGCGGTGTCCAGTGCCTCGGTGCGCAGGCCGAGGGTCTGGTAGTGATTGCCGAGGTTGGTGAGGGATCCGGCGAGGCTGGGCAGGTAGCCGGGGTTCGTCTCGGCCAGCAGCCGCCGCAGCCGAACGGATTCCTCGGCGGCGGCCAGCGCCTCCCGGTGCCGGCCCAGGCTGCTGTAGTGAGTGCCGAGACTGTTGAGCGACCCGGCCAGGTTGGGGAGATGGGCGGCGTTCGTGTCGGACAGACCGCGGTAGAGCTGGTAGGCCTCCTCGGTGCAGCCCAGTGCGTCGGTGTGGTTGCCGAGGCTGCCGTAATGGGTGCCGAGGTTGCTGAGCGCGCTGGCGAGGCTGGGGAGATGGGCGGGGTTGGTCAGGGCCATTACCCGCCGCAGCCGCACGGATTCCTCGGCGGGGGCCAGCGCCTCCCGGTGCCGGCCGAGGTTGCCGTAGCGGATGCCGAGGTTGTTCAGGGCCATGGCGAGGTCGGCGAAATGGTCCGGATCGCGTTCGGCCAGGGTGCGGTAGAGGTCCACGGCTTCCTCGGCGGGGCTCAGCGCCTCGTCCATCCGGCCGAGGTTGCGGTAGCGGATGCCGAGGCTGTTGAGGGCGCTGGCGAGGTCGGGGAGGTGGGCCGGTTCGTGTTCGGCCAGCAGCCGGTAGAGGTCGACGGCCTGCTCGGTGGGGAGCAGCGCGTCGTCGTGGCGGCCGAGTTCGCTGTAGCGGATGCCGAGGTTGGTGAGGGCCATGGCGAGCTCGGGGTAGTGGGCCGGGTTGCTCTCGGCCAGGTCGCTGTAGAGATCGAGGGCTTCCTCGGCAGGGGGCAGGGCCTTGTGGTGGCGGCCCAGGCTGCCGTAGCCGTTGCTGAGGTGGGTGAGGGCGCTGGCGAGGGAGGGGAGGTAGGCGGTGTCGTTCTCGGCGAGCGTGCGGTGGAGATCGGCCGATTCCTCGATGAGAGGCATTGCCTCGACCTCCAGCCCCCAGTGCTGGAACCGCACGCCGATGAACGAGGCGGTCATGCCGACATCGGGCAGCAGAGGGGGGCTCGTCTCCGCCAGCGGGCGCAGCAGCGCCAGCCCCTCCGGCCCGGCATCCGCGGCGTGGCGCCACGCGTACAGCCACAGATAGGCCGGGCTCTCGGCCGGAATCCCCGCGGCGAGGTGATCCCGGTACACCCCGAGCAGCGCCTCGGCCACCGCCAACCCTCGTGGATTGAAGGGCTGTTCGGCCGAGCCCGTGAACACCGGCCGCAGATGATCCGCAAGACTCTGATGCGCCATCCGATAGACGGCGACGCCCTCCTCACCGTCCTGCACGACATGCCGGCCCAGCTGCTCCAGCACCCGGCTGAGGTCCTCCCGGGTGACCTCGGCCCCCTCCGGGGCCTCGACGTTGGCGACGGCGAGCCACTCGTCCTCCGGGAATCCCGCGCCGTAGGCCCAGGTCAGCGCCCGCAGAACGGACTTGGCCAGGTCGACGGAGTCCGCGGGCACCGCCGCCAGGTCCGTGTCCAGCGCCTCCTCCACCGAGTGGCTGACCTTCTCCTCCCAGCCCGCCTCGGACGTGTCGACCGGAGCCGCGGAGAGCTGGTCCGCCACCAACCGGGCCAGCAGGAACGTGTGCTGAACCTCGGCCGCGTCCTCCCCGAACAGATGTCCCGCCACTGCCTCCGCGTCCATCCGCGGGTCGACGTCGCTCAGCCGCAGGCGTACGTACTTCCGGAGATCGTCCCGTCCCCGCTGCCGCACCTCGGGATCGTCGAGGTCGATCCCCGCCCCCTCGGGCGCCAGCGTCGCCACGAGTGAGGGGCCCTCCCCGCGCTGCATGTCCCGGGTGGACACGACCACCACCGCATGCGCGGCCAGCCGCGTCAGCAGATCGTCCGCGAGCTTGAAGGCCTCGCCGCGCGCCTCGTCCAGCCCGTCGAGCACCAGGACCGGCGGCTCGGCCCCGTCCTCGACGGCCCGTTGCACCTCGCCCACCAGCTCACTGGCGTTCCGCCGCGCCTCCCGGGCGGTCAGCAGGCCGGTCCGGACGAGCTGGCCGGCGAGTTGTTCGGCCGCGAGGTCCGCCGTCAGGCCGCGTGCGTGCACATGCGCCGACACCGACCGTTCCGCGGGCAGCTCATGGCTCCAGGGACGGCCGTCCTCATGCAGCAGCCGCCGCCGCTCCTCCGGGTTGGACAGGCTGACCACCCGCCCCAGAATCGCCGACTTCCCGGTCCCCGCCGACCCCGTCACCACCTGCAGACCGGGGCTGCCTGCCTGCACCCACTCCACGACCTGGTCCACTTCCGCCGTACGCCCGGTGAACCAGGACTGCTCGTCCAGTCGCGCCCCGCTCCGCGCCGCCCGCAGCAGATGCTCGACCACCTGCTCGGGCGCCCCGGCGTCGTACAGCGGGTTCCGGAACATCCACCACGCGCTGCCCCGGGACCGGAAGTCCGGGGTCTGCGCGCCGCTGTTCCACTCCTTGACCACCGCGTCGCAGACGTCGTCGCCGCGCACGTACTCGTTGTGCACCGACCAGCGCATCCGCAGCTCGGGCAGATCCGGACCCACGGCGAGGACCTTGCGCAGCCGCTGCCCGAACAGCCCGTCGCGGGCCTTCTCCGGCGGCAGACAGGAGGTGATCACGCCCACCCAGACCTGTCCGGCCGCCCGGGTCTCCCGCATGATCAGCGTGGCCAGGTCGTCCGCCGAGATCCCGTCGCCGGAGAAGCAGGTGTCGAAGACGAAGAGGAGCTGGTTGGCGCCGGACTGGGCGCAGGGCAGCACGACGTCGGTCAGGCCGAGACCGTCGTCCGCGTATGTGCCGCTGTCCGTGGTGAGCAGCCGCAGACCACCGGCCGCCGGAAGGCTGCCGTGCCCGCTCCACACCACGACCAGCGCGCTGTCGGCCGCCAGCGTGCCCCGCAGCCCCCTCAGATAGCCGCGCGCCTCCCCCTCCGTGGGGTTCCGCAGTGGTTCTCCGTCGAAGGCGCCCCCCAGCAGCGCGGATAGCGCCTCCACGTCTCCCACCGCATGATCCAGCTGCTTGTGCGCATCCGACGTGTACTCCCCGACGCCGATGCCGGCCAGACGCCCCTTGAACACCTCGTACCCCCCGAGCGGCTCCGTGCAGGGCGCCAGTATCCGCCGCCCCCACCCCCGACGTACCGCAAACCACCGAGTTTCAGCACGAGGTACGCACGGCCCTCGATCTCTACCCGCGCCGCGCCCCCACCGGCAGCCGGGCCAGGTCGTTGCCCACGATCACGCGGCCCGAGTAGCCCTTGCTCGCCTTGGTGTGCCAGGTCGAGTCGGGGACGACGTTCGTGGCGCCGGGGACCAGATGGCTCAGCACCAGCGTGCCCACGCCGGCGCGTTCGGCGAGCGGGCCCACCCGGGTGGCGTCCGTGTGGCTGATCTCCATGTGCCGCAGCTGCGCCGGCTTCAGCCCGCCGAGGGCCAGCGTGTCCAGGTCCATCACCTCGTGCACCAGGATGTCCGCGCCCTTGGCCAGCCGGGCCACGTTCGCGCACGGCGCGGTGTCGCCGCTGAACACGACCGAGCCGTCGGCGGTGTCGAAGCGGAAGGCGAAGGAGGGGAAGACCGGCGGGTGTTCGACGAGCACCGCGGTCACCCGGACCCGGTCGTCCCGCATCACCTCGAACGGCTCCATCGGCGGCGCCATCAGCTTGCGCGGGCCGGCTCCCTTGGGCATCGGGAAGCGCACGTCGTGCGGGCGGATCATGGTGCGGATGTCGGGCCAGCCTTCGCTGCGCATCCGTACGTTGATGTCGTACGCGGTGGCGGCGATGTGCCCGGCGATCAGGTCCTCCGTGCCGGGTGCGGGTTCCGACGGGCTGACGGTCCGGACCGATCGGCCCTTCGGCCAGATCGCGGGGAGGTTTCCGGCGGAACCCGGGCCGTAGACGTGCACGGGGTTGTCCAGCGGCTGGAAGCCGCCGAATCGCAGCCACAACAGGGCGTACAGGTCCGACAGATGGTCGGAGTGGAGGTGGGTGATGAAGATCGCCGCGAGCTGGCCGGCCGTCAGCCAGGCCTGCGCGTACCGGCCGAACGTGCCGGGGCCGCAGTCCACGAGGTAGACCTGGCCGTCGACGACCAGCGCGGACGCGATTCCGGCGCGGCCGTGCATGGGGACGGGGCCGCCGCTGGTGCCGAGCAGGATCAGCTCGGTGCCGCTACTGGACAGGGGCGCGGCCTGCGCGGGGGTGGGGAGCAGGGGGAGGGTGACGGCAGTGGCTGCCGTGGTGCGCAGCAGGGTGCGGCGGGTGGGGGAGGCCGGAGCTGCGGGAGAAGAGGGCATGGCTGATCCCGGAGTGGAGAAGGGGTACGGCTGCGGGTGCGCGGTGGGGGCGCGCGGTCAGGTGCTGTTGGTCTTCCGTTGCAGTGAACGTCGACCGCGCCTTCCGGGCTTTGGGCCGACAGCCCAAACTCCGGCCGTTGTTTGGGATGCCGGACCCATACCTACCCCGGCCCGAGCAACCGGGCGATCTCCAGCGCCATCCGCAGCTCCAGCGCGTCCTGCTCCAACGGCCGGCCGAGAAGCTCCATGGCCCGCCGCACCCGGTACGTCACCGTGTTGCGCGCCACGAACAGCCGTTCGGCCGCGCCCTGTGGACTGCGCCCCTCGGCGAGATACACCCGCAGCGTCTCCCGCAGCTCCCGCACCCGCGGATCATCGGCCCCCAGCGCTCCCAGCACCCGAGCCGTGAACCACCGCGCATGCTCCGCGTCGGCCGTGAGCAGCGCCGCCGTGCTGACGTCGGCGTAGTCGCACAGCCAGCCCGTACGGCCGAGGCGGGCCACCCGCTCGGCCTCCCGGGCGCCGCGGTGGCTGCGCCGGAAGCCCTCCGCGCCGTATCCCACCGGTCCCAGCGCCACCCGCAGCGGTCTGCGCTCGGGGACCAGTCCGGGCAGCCCGGCCAGTGCGCCGCGGGGCGGCTCGGCCGGCCAGCAGGCCCACGCCCACAGCTCGGTGGCGCCCGCCGCCACGGCCAGCAGGCTCTCCCCGCCGGCCGCACGGCACAACTCGGCGGCCAGTTGCCGCAGTTCGTCGGCGGAGGTGTCCTGGGAACGGGAGGTGACGATGAACGCCGCGTGGTGCCGGGCCAGTTCGTAGCCGAGGGTGCGCGCGGCGACCGCCCCGCCGATCAGCCGTCCGGCCAGCAGGTCGTCCACCGTGCGGCGGCGGGCGGCCTCGGTGCTGCGCCGCCACCGGTCCCGTTCGGCGACGTACTCCTCGGCCAGCCGGCTGGCCTGGACGTCGGCGTAGACGAAGAGCAACTCGCTGACCCGGTGGGCTTCCTGGGCGCGGATGTCCTCCGGTTCCTTGTCGAGGGCCTCCATCAGCCGTGCGTGCAGATAGGCGTGGCCGAGCCGGACGCCGCGCAGCACCCGGTCCAACGGGAGGTTGCGGCGGGCCAGTTCGGCGTTGCCGGCCAGCGCCTCCGGTGCGACCAGCGCGGCGGACGGCTCCGGTTCGGTGGCAAGGCCCCGCAGGGCCGTCAGAACGGTGGCCTCCACCGCCCGCTGGAACGGCGGGTAGGCGCCGGGGGCGCCGTGCTCGGGCACCTGTCGCACGATGTGCGCCGCCATGTCCCGGGCCACCTCGACGGCCCAGCCGACCGGGCCCGGGCCCAGCGGGCGTTCGGCCACGGCCAGCGTCTCCGGCGGGCACGCCGGTTCCGGCGGCACCGCGGACGGCGCCAGCCGCAGCAGCCACGAGGGCCCCGGACCCGAGGGCAGGCTCACCGGGTCAGTACAGCAGACGGCACGCGGACCGGCGCCCCTCTCGTCACGAACGCGCCCCCGCCAGTCCCCGGGACCGCAGCACCCGCCGCTCCAGCGGCGCGAACAGCATCAGGTCGACGGCGATACCGACGACCAGGATCTCCCCGATGGTGGCGAGGACCAGCGCCATGTCCTGGTAGGTGCGCGCGTTCTCCAGCAGCTGTCCCAGGCCGAGGCCCAACTCCGGGGAGCTGGCGATGAGTTCGGCCGCCATCAGGGACCGCCAGGAGAACGCCCAGCCCTGTTTGAGGCCGGCCAGGTAGCCGGGCAGCGCGGCGGGCAGCAGGACGTGCCGGACCCGGGCGGGCCCGGTCGCCCCCAGCACCCGTCCGGCCCGCAGATACAGCGGCGGCACCTGGTCGACGCCCGCCAGCAGCCCGTTCGCGATGGACGGTACGGCGCCCAGCAGGACCACCGCGTAGATGGTGGCGTCGGTGAGCCCGAACCACACGACCGCCGCCGGTACCCAGGCCACCGACGGCAGAGACTGGAGCCCCGACAGCACCGGCCCGATGCCGACCCGCAGCGAGCGCACCGCGCCGAGCAGCAGCCCCAGCGCCGTTCCGATGACGACGGCCGCGGCGAACCCGAGGGCGCCGCGCTGCATGCTCGTCCACACCGTGGAGAACAGCGTGCCCTCGTACCACTGGTCCGACAGCGCCCGCCACACGTCGGCCGGTGACGGCAGCAGGTAGTCCGGTTTGATCTCGGCCTCGTACGCGAGCTGCCAGGCGAGCAGGACGAGAACGGCGGCGGCCACCGGCGGCAGCACCCGCTCGCGCAGGATCTGCCGCACGGGGGTGCGGGCGGGGCCGGCCGGTGCGCTGTCCAGCGCGTCGAGACCGGCCTCGACGGCCGCGGTCTCCTGGAGCTTTCGGGGGGCGGTCGTATCACTGGCGCCCATGGCGGCGGATCTCCTCCCGCAGTGCGTCGGTGATCCGGGCCGTCAGCGCCGACTCCGGGAGCTCGGAGTCGGTCCACTCGCGGGCGACCCGGCCGGGGCGGGAGGACAGCAGCACGATCCGCTTGCCGAGCCGGACCGCTTCGCGGACGTTGTGGGTGACGAACACGACGGAGAGCTTGTTCTCCGACCAGATGCGGGTGAGTTCCTCGTGGAGCACGTCCCGGGTGATGGCGTCGAGCGCGGCGAACGGCTCGTCCATCAGCAGTACGTCGCCCTCCTGCGCGAGGGCGCGGGCCAGGGCGACGCGCTGGCGCATACCGCCGGACAACTCGTGCACCCGCTTGCCGTAGGCGTCCTTCAGCCGGACCAGGTCGAGGAGCCGGCGGGCCTCGTCGGGGCGCTCGCGCCGGGGCACTCCGCGCAGGCGCAGGGCGAGTTCGACGTTGCGGCCCGCGGTGAGCCAGGGGAACAGGGCGTGGTCCTGGAACATCAGGGCCGGCCGACGGCCGCCGGTGACCTCGATGGCGCCCGCGGACGGCCGGTCAAGTCCTGCCACCAGGTTGAGCAGGGTGGACTTGCCGCAGCCCGAGGCGCCGAGCACACAGACGAACTCCCCGTGGCCGACGGTCAGACTGATGTCGTCCAGGACCGTCTGGCGCCGTCCCGCGGTGTCGAACCACTTGGAGACATGGCTGAGCCGTACGGCCGCCTGCCCCGTCTCGGCCAGGGCGACCGGGCGGGCCGACGATACGGCCCGCAGCACCGTTTCTGACATGGGATCAAATCCTTCGGGTTCAGGTGGTCGGAGTGGCGACACCGAGTTCGGCGTCGTCCACGGCCGGTTCGCCCTGCTGGGCGAGGACCCGGTTGAGGGGGCGCAGATCGAAGATTCCGTCCAGGGCCTCGGGGTTCCCGCCGAGCAGCCCGAGCCGGTCGGCCCGGTCCGCCTCCTCGGCGAGCGTCTCGGCGAGCGGGTCGTCGGTGAGGCGCACATGCCGCCAGGCCGCGTCGAGGACGTCGCGCTCCAGCGGTCTGCCGGTCACCGTCTCGATGGCGTCGTTGACGGCCGCCTTCCCCTCGGCGGGGTGGCTCTTCAGCCAGGCGTTGGTGCGTACCGAGCCGCGCAGTACGGCCTCCACGACATCGGGATGCTCGGCCAGGAACGTCGGGGACACCACCACCAGGGCGGTGACGAACGCGCCGTCGTCCCACAGGTCCGACTCGTCCAGGAGCACCCGGCCGCCGGCGGCGACGAGCTGCGCGGCCACCGGCTCCGGCACCCACGCTCCGTCGATCGTGCCCCGCCGGAAGCTGGTCGGGATCTCCTTGGACGACTGCCTTACCACCGTGACGTCACCGCGCCCGGTGCGCGGGTCCACCTCCCAGCCCTGTTCGCGGATCCAGTGCAGCAGCGCCACGTCCTGGGTGTTGCCCGCCTCCGGTGTCGCGATCCGGAGCCCCCGGATGTCGGTGCCGCGCACCTTCGTGTCGGCGTCGACGACCAGCGAGACCCCTCCTGAGGCGGCGCCCGAGACGATCCGCAGACCGCGGCCCTCGGACCGCAGGAAGCCGTTGACGGCCGGCGAGGGTCCCATCCACGCGATGTCCACGGCGCCCGCGTTGAGCGCCTCCAGCGCCGACGGGCCGCCGTTGAACACCTGTGTGCGCAGCCGGGTGCCGCCCAGCTCACGGGTGAACATGCCCTTCTGCACACCGGCCAGCGGCGTGGCGTGGGTGACGTTGGCGAAGTAGCCGACGGAGACCTCCTCCGCCGACAGCGGCGGTCCGGTGCCCACGGCCGGCGCGGCCGCCACCCCCGGCGCCCGGGACCCGTAGCCGCAGCCCGCCGCCAGGAACAGCAGCAGGAGCAGCGCGAGGGCCGCGCGGAGCGGACGCCGGGAGGGGCGGAACACCGGGCTGCGCTCAGGCAGCCGCATCGGGGAGTCCCGGAGCGGTCGCGCCGACCATGCCCGCGGTCAGCGTGGCGCCGTCGGCGGGGTCGATCAGCACGAAGGAGCCGGTGCGCCGGCTGTCCTCGTACTGGTCGAACGCCAGCCGTTCGGCGGTGCGCAGGGCGACCTGGCCGATCTCGTTCAGGTCGAGCTGCCCCGATCCGGGGATCCGGCGGACCACCGCGCGCACGGTGCGCGTGGTGTGCTTCAGCAGCACCTGGTCACCGGGCCTGAGCGGCCGCTCGTGCAGATGGCACACGGCCGCCTCGACATCCCGGGACACCGCGGGCAGCGCCGCCGCCGGGACGATCAGATCGCCCCGCGAGACGTCCAGGTCGTCGGCGAGCCGCAGCGCGCAGGACTGCGCCGAGCGGACCAGCTCGGCCGGGGCGCCCAGCACGTCGATGCCGGTGACGGTGGTGGTGCGCCCGGACGGCAGCACGGTGACCCGGTCGCCGACCCGCAGCACACCGGCGGCGACCTGGCCGGCGTAGCGGCGGACGTCGCCGGAGCGGATGACGTACTGGACCGGGAACCGGGCGGGTCCGTCGGTCACCTCGTCCGTGACGGGCACGGTCTCCAGGTGGGCGAGCACGGTCGGGCCGTCGTACCAGTCCATACGGGTGGACGGTTCGACGACGTTGTCACCGGCGAGCGCGGAGATCGGGATCGCGGTGACCTCGGGAATGCCGAGTTCGGTGGCGAGCCGGGTGAACTCCTTGGCGATGTCGGCGAACACGGACTGTTCGTAGTCGACGAGGTCCATCTTGTTGACGGCGAGGACCACGTGCGGCACCCGCAGCAGCGCCGACACGGCGGCGTGCCGCCGGGTCTGCTCCACCACGCCCTTGCGGGCGTCGACGAGGATCACGGTCAGCGTGGCCGTGGAGGCGCCGGTGACCATGTTGCGGGTGTACTGCACATGTCCCGGGGTGTCGGCCAGGATGAACCGGCGCCGGGGCGTGGCGAAGTAGCGGTAGGCGACGTCGATGGTGATGCCCTGCTCGCGCTCCGCGCGCAGCCCGTCGGTGAGCAGGGCCAGGTCGGGGCCCTCGCCGGAGGACGCGCGGGCGACGGCCTCCAACTGGTCGGCGAGGACGGACTTCGAGTCGTGCAGCAGCCGTCCCACGAGGGTGGACTTGCCGTCGTCCACCGAGCCGGCGGTGGCCCAGCGGAGCAGGTCAGCCTCGGCCGCGGTCGCCTCGGAGGGCTGGGCGGTGGCCATGGGGTTCACGCGTCCTTTCTGCGCGCCCGGCCCGGCGGTCAGCCGGGACCTGGCTTCCTGGAAGATGTCGCGGACCATCAGGGCGGCGGTGATATGCGGGGGATGGCCCGGAGCGGTCACATCCGCGGTCATGTCAGAAGTACCCCTCGCGTTTGCGGTCCTCCATCGCGGCCTCCGACAGCCGGTCGTCGGCCCGGGTGGCGCCGCGTTCGGTGAGCCGGGACGCGGTGATCTCGACGATCACCTCGTCGACGCCGGACGCCTCGGACAGCACGGCGCCGGTGCAGGACATGTCGCCGACGGTGCGGTAGCGCACCCGGCGCTTCTCCACCGGCTCGCCGTCCTTCGGGCCGCCCCAGTCGCCGGGCGCCAGCCACATGCCGGACCGCAGGAACACCTCCCGCTCGTGCGCGAAGTAGATGGACGGCAGCTCGATGCCCTCGCGGGCGATGTACTGCCACACGTCCAGCTCGGTCCAGTTGGACAGCGGGAAGATGCGCACATGCTCGCCGGGCAGATGGCGGCCGTTGTACAGCTGCCACAGCTCGGGCCGCTGGCGGCGCGGGTCCCAGGTGCCGAACTCGTCCCGCAGCGAGAAGACCCGCTCCTTGGCCCGGGCCTTCTCCTCGTCGCGCCGCCCGCCGCCGAACACCGCGTCGAACCCGCCGCCGCTGATCGCCTCCAGCAGAGGCAGCGTCTGGAGCGGATTGCGGGTGCCGTCGGGACGTTCGCGCAGCACACCCCGGTCGATGTAGTCCTGTACGGACGCCACATGGAGGGTGAGCCCATGTGCGGCGACCACCTGGTCCCGGTAGGCGAGCACTTCCGGGAAGTTGTGCCCGGTGTCCACATGCAGCAGCGCGAACGGCAGCGGCGCCGGCGCGAACGCCTTCAGCGCCAGATGCAGCATCACGACGGAGTCCTTGCCGCCGGAGAACAGCAGCACCGGCTTCTCGAACTCGCCGGCCACCTCCCGGAAGATGTACGCCGCCTCCGCCTCCAGGACGTCGGTGTGCCCGAGCCGGGCGGCAACCGTCGTCACAGCAGCCCCCGCTCGGCCATCAGCGCGTGCACGGCGGTCACCGACTCGTCCACGGACTGGAGCTGGGTCTCCACCTTCGCGTCCGGCGACTGCGGCGGCTCGTAGGGGTCGTCGATCCCGGTGAGCCCGGACAGCCGCCCGGCGCGGGCCTGCGCGTACAGGCCCTTCACATCGCGCACGGCACACACCTGGAGCGGGGTGGCGACATGCACCTCCAGATACGGGGTGCCGCTCGCCTCGTGCCGCTTGCGGACCGCCTCCCGGCTGTCGGCGTACGGCGCGATGACCGGGACCAGCGCCAGGATGCCGTTGCGTGCCAGCACCTCGGCGACCAGGCCGATGCGCTGCACGTTGGTGTCCCGGTCCTCGCGGGTGAAGCCGAGGCCGGCGCTGAGGAAGGTGCGTATCTCGTCGCCGTCCAGTACTTCGACCCGATGCCCTTCCCTGGTGAGGCGGCTGGCCAGGGCCTGGGCCAGCGTCGTCTTGCCGGAGCTGGGCAGCCCGGTCAGCCACACCGTGGCGCCCTTGGTCAGCGGGGTCTTCATGCGCTGCTCCTTGCCGTCGCGGGGGCCATGGGGACGACACCGTGCGCGGCGAGTACGGAGAACCCGGCGGCGCACGCCTGGTCCAGCTCCTCGCGCTCGGCGTCGGGCAGATCGCGCCAGGAGGACGAGGGCGCGCCCACCTTGGCCGCGCACCGGCGCTCCCAGTCGGTGTCCACGAAGTCCGCGCCGAGGAACTCGCCGATGCGGTGCAGGGACTCCTCGGGCGCGGCGAGCAGGTCCTCGTACCAGACGTGCAGCACGTTCTCCTGCGGCAGCGCGGACATCGCCTCCATGCCGCGCTGCATCTCGTCGGCCCAGTACGTGCCGAACAGCGAGACCGGGAGCCGGTAGTCGCGCACGGCGTCGGCGTCGAAACGTTCCGGCAGGAACGGCAGCAACTCCTCCGGTACGAAGCCCAGATCGCGTTCGACGTCCCGCTCGGACGTCTCGGCGTACGGGTCGTGGCCGAGGGTGAGGTGCAGTGCCATCACCACCGCCGCCATCCGGAAGCCGGTGTGGCGGCTCATCGACAGCGCGGTGTCCCGGCCGTCGCGCACGATGTGCAGATAGCGGGCGTCGGGGAAGTGCTCGCGGAACTGCCCGGCGAGGATCAGCGAGCCGCCGCTGCGCTCGGCCCACAGGGTTTTGCCGAAGCGCGTGCACAGCCAGGCGAACAGGCGCCGGTAGTGCTCGCCGGCCCGGGCGTCCGGGAACTCGGCGACGGCCGCTTCGAGTTCGTCGTACAGCTCGTCGGGGGTGTCGGTGAGGTGGGGGAGCGTGGTCAGCAGGACCGCCGGGATGCCGGTGTCGGCCTGGAAACGGGTGGTCGGCGAGGGGCGGTAGAGGACCTCCCTCGGGGCCAGACCGTTTGCGGTCAGCAGCCGGTTGACGGTGTTGCGGGAGGACAGGACGTCCCAGAACTCCGCGGCCGTGAGCGGGCCTTCGGGAAAGACCCGGGCGGTGATCCGGTACATGTCCGTGAGGTGGTTGAAGAGCTCGGACAGGCTCAGGGCCTGCGGGTGTTCGCGCAGCAGCTCGGAGACCAGGGTCGAGCCGCAGCGTCCGGTGCCGGTGACGAAGACCTGGCCCGGTGAGGTCGGGGTGGGCATGGCGCAGCTGTTCCTTCCGTTCGTCCTTGGGTCGGTGTCCGTGGGTCGTGCCAGAAGGTGCTCGGGGCGGGCCGACGGAAGTGTGGTCCGTCGGAGCCCCGGCCGGTTCAGGACCGGCGCAGCAGGGCCGCGTACAGGGTGAGGCCCGGACCGAAGGCCATGGCGACCACCGGGCCGTCGGTGCGGGGCAGACGCTCAAGGACCATCAGGACGGTGGGCGAGGAACAGTTGCCGCACTCGTCGAGGACGCCGTAGGAGGCGTCGAGTGCGTCGGAGGGCAGGTCGAGCCGCTCGCCGACGACTTCGAGGATGCGCTTGCCGCCGGGGTGCACGGCCCAGCCGGTGACCTCTTCGGGCGTGAGCCCGTGCGGGGCGAGCAGCTGGTCGCGGACCACCTCGCCGACGTGCTGCGCGAGCATGTCGGGGACCTTGGGGGACAGGCCCATCTTGAAGCCGAGGTCGGTGATCTGCCAGCTCATCAGGTCGGCGGTGCTGTGGTCGGTGGCCGCGACGACGTCGATGACCTCGTAGCCGGACCCGGCGCCGGCGTCGGGCTCCACGACGACGGCCGCGGCGGCGTCGGCGAACAGCGCGTGCGCCACGATCTGCTCGATGTCCCGGGTGGGCGGCTGGACGTGCAGCGAGGTCAGCTCCAGGCAGAGCAGCACTGCCGGCCGGCCGCGCGAGGCGACGAAGTCGGAGACCGCGCCGAGCGAGGGGACGGCGGCGTAGCAGCCCATGTGGCCGATGAACAGCCGCTGGACCCTGCTGCTCATGCCCAGCTCGTCCGCGAGCCTTAAGTCGAGGCCCGGCGTGGTGTAGCCGGTACAGGACGCGACGGCCAGCAGGCCCACGTCCGACGGGGCCAGGCCCGCGGCCTCCAGGGCGTTGGAGACGGTGCGCTTGCCGAGGGGCACGGCCTCCTCGATGTAGCGCGCCATGCGCTGTCCGGTGCTCCAGTTGGACACTTCCCTCTCGGCGCGCGGGTCCACGGCCGTGGAGCGGGAGCTGATTCCGGAATTCTCGAATATCCGGCGAGCCAGCGGGAAACCGTCGTAGTGCTCCAGGAAGAATTCCTTCCAGAGGTCGTCCTGGCTGGTCCGGGTTTCCGGGAAGGAATGGGCGGCGCCGGTGATGACAGGGCGCGCTGCGGCGCGCAGCCCATGGCGGGCAGGGGCGATTTTCTCTTCGAGATGCATGCGTGTTCCCTTGGCTTTCGGGCGGCAGAAAATGGCCGCATGGGCCTACGGCGGGAGAGGGAATCGTGCGTGCCGATGGACTCCGACCGGGCATCTTTGCGCAGGTCGGAGCGTCCAGTTGGAGATACGCCGGAACGGCGTACGGAAGATGTAAAGAAGAGTGGTCTGTCTCTCCCCCGTTCGATCCGGATTCGATCCGGTGACCTCAGTCAAACACAGGGCTACTAGTGGAATCAAATATTCCAGTGTAAATTTCCTCGCCGGTAACAATTAGCGGCGCAAAAACGTCGGTCTACCTCCCGGTAAACCCGGGAGGCAGGCCGACGTCGTGTATTTCGTTGGGTGGTTCAGATGTCTTGAACGGTACCCCGGTGAATTCAGCCAGAGCTGGCGTTGATTTCGGTCAGTGGCCGTTCCGGTTCGGCCGGGGCCGGCTCTTTGAGTCGTGCGCCCTCGATGTCCAGGTCGGGCAGCAGCCGGTCGAGACCGCGTGGCAGCCACCAGGCACCGCGTCCCACCATCGCCAGGACCGCGGGCACGAGGGTCATCCTGACGACGAAGGCGTCCACCAGCACGCCGAACGCCAGGGAGAACGCGATGGGTTTGACGATGGCGTCCTCCGTCGTCACGAAGCTGGCGAAGACGAAGAACATGATGAGCGCCGCCGCCGTCACCACCCGCGAGGCATGCGCGGCCCCGTCGACCACCGCGTCCTTGGCCCGGCCGGTGCGCACCCACTCCTCGCGCATGCCGGACACCAGGAACACCTCGTAGTCCATCGCCAGGCCGAAGAGCACCGCCATCAGCACGATCGGCAGGAAGCTGACGACGGGTCCGGTCCTGGCCACGTCCAGTGCGTCGGCCAGCCAGCCCCACTGGAACACGGCCACGACCGCGCCGAAGGAGGCCCCGACCGACAGCAGGAAGCCGACGGTCGCCTTGACCGGCACGACCAGGGAACGGAAGACCAGCAGCAGAAGGACGAGACAGAGCCCGACGACCACCGCCGCGAACGGCAGCAGGGACGCGCTCAGCCGGTCGGAGACGTCGATCCCGATCGCCGTGGTGCCGGTGACGGAGACGGCGGCGCCGGTCTCCCGCTCGATGGCGGACGCGTCGTCGCGGATGGCGTCCACCAGGTCCTGCGTGGCCTCGTCCTGCGGGCCGCCCTCGGGCACGACCTGGATCACCGCCCGCCCGGACTCGGGCGCGTACTGCGGCTGGCCGATCTTCACCACGCCCGGCAGCTTCTGCAACCGGCCGGCGACCGTGGCCACCTGCCGCTGCCCGGCCTCCCCGGGGGTGTCCGCCTCGGCGAGCACGAGCAGCGGCCCGTTGAAGCCGGGCCCGAAGGTCTTCTCGACGGTGTCGTACGTCTCGCGCTGCGACGTCCCGTGCGCCGCCGTGCCGTTGTCGGGCAGCGCGAGCCGCAGATCGGCGGCGGGCAGCGCGAGGGTCACCAGGGCGGCGACGGCGCCGATGACGACGAGCAGCGGGCGCCGGGTGACGAGCCGGGCCCAGCGCCGCCCCATGACCTTCCCGGTGTTCTCCTCCTCGGCGGTCACGGCCGCCCGCCGCGCCGCCCGTGATCCCGGACGTGGCGCGAGCCGTGCCCCCGCGAGGCCGAACAGCGCCGGCAGCAGGGTCACCGCCACCAGCACGGAGATGAGCACGGTTGCCGCCGCGCTCAGACCCATGACCGTCAGGAACGGGATGCGCACCACGACCAGACCCACCAGCGCGATGACGACCGTGGTCCCGGCGAAGACCACCGCGCTGCCCGCCGTGCCGACTGCGCGGCCGGCCGACTCGCGTGGGTCCATCCCCTGGGCGAGCTGGGTCCGGTGGCGGGACAGCACGAACAGCGCGTAGTCGATGCCGACGGCGAGCCCGAGCATGAGCGCGAGACTCAGCGCGGTCGACGACACCGTCACCCCCGAGGACACCGCCAGCAGCCCGGCGAGCCCGGTGCCGATGCCGACGAAGGCGGTCAGCAGCGGCATCCCGGCGGCGAGCAGCGAGCCGAAGGTGATGGCGAGCACCGCCAGCGCGACGACGACACCGAGCAGTTCGAGGACGCTGGGGGTGAGCACGCCGTTTCCGTAGGCCTGACCGCCCACGGAGACATCGAGGCCCGCCTTCTCGGCAGCTTCGGTGGTCTTCTCCAGGGAGTCGAGCGTGCCGTCGTCCAGGTCGGAGCGACTGACGTCGTAGTTGACCTGGGCGAGGGCGGTGCGCCCGTCTGGGGTGACGGTTCCGGCCTTGTCGGGCGGGATCACCGCGGCGACCTGTGGGGCGTCCTGCGCGGCGGCCAGCGTCCGCTGGATGCCCTGCATGGCCTCAGGATCGGTGACCTTGCCCTCGGGTGCGGTGAACACGATCTGGGCGCTGGTGCCCGCGGCGGCCGGGAAGTCCTCGGCCATCGTGTCCTGCGCCTGCTGGGATTCGGAGCCGGGAATCGTGAACTCGTTGTCGAGCTTGCCGCCCACGACGAGCAGCGCGCAGACGGCGCCGGTCAGCACGGCCAGCCAGGCCGCGAGGACCAGCCGCCGACGGCGGTAGGCGCCGAGACCGATCCGATAGAGCCATGTCGCCACGGAGATGCTCCTCGTGCAGTAGTGGCATGTGCGGTGGGGGGAGGCGTCGTAGGAGAGGGAGGCGTCATAAGAAGGGGGCGGGGCGGGTCAGGCCTTCACGGTCGTACTGCCTCCCGCCAGTTCCAGGCGCAGCCCGTCGGCGGTGACGTCGAGCTGCTCCGGTTCCAGGTCGAGGGGCAGCCCGGACAGGTCGAGCTCCTGCGGGGCGTCCCCGAGCAGCTGGCCGGCGAGGGCGTCGGGGACGACACGCTGGCCGACGCTCACGGTGGTGCGTTCAAACCGGATTCCCTGCTTCTCAAGGACCGGCCGGAAACCGACGGAGATCCGTCCGGCAGGACCGGCGTGCACGATCAGTTCGCCGGATTCCTGGTCGGTGGTCACCCCCGCGACGGCGATTCCGCCCTCGGTCATCGTGGCGACGGCGCTCGCCAGGGCGGCGTCCGTCAGCTCGGCGCTGACCTGGGTGTCGGCCACCGACAGCCCGTCGCCGGTGCGGACCACATCGGCGAGTTCGGCGTGCAGGTCCACCCCGGAGAACCGGCGGAACGTCGCGCCCTCGCCGGAGACCTCCACCTTGGGGAAGGACCCGCGGGCCAGTTGCAGCATCACCGGCGTCGGTCCGAAGCCCACGTCAATGCCGGTCTGCAGGCGCTCCTCCATGTGATCCGCGAGCCGGTCGGCCGCCCGGTGACGGGCCACCGCCTCGGCCGCGCCCCCGGTGAGCAGCACCGCGCCGACCAGGCCCAGGGCGATCAGACGGGCTCTGCGGGACACCCGCCCGCGGAGCACACGCCCCCTCCGAAAAAGTGTCATGACTGACAGCATAGCGAATCTGTCATGACTGACAGATTCTGTACCGTCGGTTTTCCGCCTGAGATACTCCGCTCATGGCAACCCTCGACACCCCCTCCGCGGAGCCGCGCGGGCGTCGCGAAGCGCACAAGGCGGCGACGCGCAAGGCACTCCAGGAGGCCGCCCACCGCATGTTCGAGGAGCGTGGCTACGCGCAGACCACCGTGAGGGACATCGCGGCGGCCGCCGGAGTCACCGAGCGGACCTTCTTCCGCTACTTCCCCTCCAAAGAGGACCTGGTCCTCGACGAGGTCCTCGACCTCATCCCGGTCATGCGGGCCCATGTCGTCGCCCGCCCCGCGGGCGAGGACCCGTACACCGCCGTCCTGGGCGCCCTTCTCGACCTCATCGCCGAAGGCGCCCCCGGCCTGATGTTCAGCGGGCCGCCGCAGCGCTTTCCCGGCCAGCCGGTGCGCCAGTTCCTGCCGGTGCTGAGCCAGTTCGAGGACGGTCTGGCCGGCGCCCTGCTGGAGCGGCTCGCCGAGCACGACCCCGATCGGGCCACGCCGCTGCGCGCGGCCGTGCTGGCCCGGGCCGCCGTCGGCGCGATGCGCTCCGCACTGTTCGCGTACGCCGGCCTGCCGGAGGAGGAACGCACCCCGGCCGTGGCGCTCGACCTGCTGAGCACCGCGTTCGACCACCTCCGGGAGGCGTGAGCGCGCGGCGCCCGGAGATCGGATCACTGCAGGCCCATTGCCCGGGCAAACTCACCTTGAGTAACCTGTGTTCGCCATTCCGATCGGCTGTTGAAATTTCGAACACAGCCTGACTTTAGGGAGGGGGCCGGACGTGGGACGCCTTGTACCTGCCGTGACCCGGGCTCTCGACATCCTTGAGCTCTTCCTCGACGGGGACGGCACGCTCTCCGCCCCCGACATCGTGCGCAAGCTCCAGCTCCCGCGCACCACCGTGCACGAGCTGGTCACCACGCTCGCCGCCCGGTCGTACATCACCCCGGTGCCGGGGCAGCCGGGCCGCTACCGGCTCGGCGTGCGCCCGTACCAGCTCGGGAGCCGGTACGCCGAGCAGCTCGACCTCGCCGCCGAGGGCCAGCAGGTGGCCCGGTCGGTCGCCGAGACCTGCGACGAGACGGTGCACGTGGCGATCCTGGAGGGCACCGACGTCATCTACATCGCCAAGGTCGACTCCACGCACGCGGTGCGCATGGTGTCGGCGGCCGGCCGTCGCCTGCCCGCCCACTGCACCTCCGTCGGCAAGATGCTGCTGGCGTCGCTGCCCGAGCCGGAGCTCACCTCGCGCATCCCGGACGATGCCGAGCTGGTCGCGATGACCCCGAACAGCATCACCGAACCGGGCGCGCTGCGCGAGGCCCTTGCCGAAATCCGTGAGCGGGGGATCGCGGTGGAGAGCCGTGAGTCCAACCCGGACGTCTCCTGCGTGGCCGCGCCGGTGCGCGACCGCACCGGGCGGGTCGTCGCCGCGCTGTCCATCTCCGTGCCGATGATCCGCTGGAGCGAGGACCGCAGGACGGAGCTGGAGCAGCTCGCCGCCAAGGGCGCCGCCGAGCTGTCGGAGCGGCTCGGACACCGGAGCGTGGCATGACCGCGTACGAGGTGGCGGTACGGGCCGAGGCGACCCTCGGCGAGGGGCCGACCTGGGACCCGGCGAGCGGCCTGCTGATCTGGATCGACATCCTGGGCGCGCGGATCCACACCTACGACCCGTCCTCGGGCCGCCGGACCGTCCGCACGACGGACCAGCACGTGGGTGCGGTGAAGCCCCGTTCCGGCGGCGGTCTTGTGCTCAACCTCCGCGACGGAGTCGCCGTCCTCGACCCGGACGGCTCCTTCCGCTGGCTCCACCATGAGCCCGTCCCCGGCCGCCGTGCCAACGACGCCGCCGTCGCCCCCGACGGCTCGCTGTGGGCCGGCACCATGCGTTACGACGAGGCGGCGGGCGGCGGCACGCTGTCCCGGATCACCGGTGACGGCACCGTCCAGCAGGTCCTGGGCGACGTCGCCGTCAGCAACGGCACCGGCTGGAGCCCCGACGGCCGACTCATGTACTACGTCGACTCGCCCACGCGCCGCGTCGACGTCTTCGACCACGAGGACGGGCAGGTCACCAACCGCCGCCCGTTCGCCGGGATCGAGGACGGCGCGGGATTCCCCGACGGCCTCACCGTCGACGCGGACGGCTGCGTCTGGGTCGCCCTGTGGGACGGCGCGGCGGTACGCCGCTACACACCCGCGGGCGAGTTGGACCGGGTGATCACCCTGCCCACCCCGCGGGTGACGGCGTGCGCGTTCGGCGGCGCGGACCTGACCGACCTGTACATCACCACGGCGCGGGTGGGCCTGGAGGCCCCGCACCCGGTGGCGGGCTCGCTGCTGGTGGTGCCGGGGGTGGGGAAGGGGCTGGCGCAGCCGGCCTTCGCCGGGTGACTACTGCAACCCCGCCCGCTTCAGCTCCTCCACGGTGAACGGCGGCCCGCCAGGCACCGGCCTGAGCGGGCCGACGGCAGCCGCCAGCAGCACGCTAGGCGTCAGCAGCACTTCCGCCCGCCGCTCCAGTGACGTCACATCCGTCACCCGCCGGGCGATCCGCCCGTTGCCGGTGGCCGTGTACATCAGCCGGCCGACGTACGCGGCCACCAGCCGCTCCCTGAACGTGGGCCCGCTCTCCGTCGCGCCCGGGTAGAAGACGTCCTGGCCGATGGCCAGATCCCAGGCCGCGCGGACCGGGCGGGCCACCGCCTTCTGGGCCCGGCGCGCCAGCCCCGGCGCCGCCGCCCCGTGCCGCCGCACCACGTCCCGCAGCAGCAGGGCGCTCTGGGCGGCGACCGACAGGCCGTGCCCGTAGACCGGGTTGAACGCGGCGAGCGCGTCGCCGAGGACGACGAAGTTCTCCGGCCACCTCGCCATCCGCTCGTAGAAATAACGCCGGTTGACGGTGGAGCGGGTGAACGCCACGTCGGACAGCGGCTCGGCGCGCGCGAGCAGCTCGCCGATCACCGGGTGCCGCAGCTCCTCACGGGCGAACCGGACGAACTCCTCGGCGCCGCCGGTGGGTTCGCCGCCGCGGGTGCCGGACAGGGTGACGATCCACCGGCCGTCCTCGATGGGCAGCAGGAAGCCCGCCCGGCCCGGCCCCCCGTCCCGCGGGTCGGGCTGCACATTGACCACCGGGAAGCCGTCCCGCGCCTGCTCGGGGGCGAGGTAGAGCCGGCTGGCGTAGGCCAGCCCGGAGTCGACCTCGCGCCGCTCCGGCGCGGGCAGTCCGAGCGCCGCCAGCCATCCGGGGGCGCCGGAACCGCGGCCGGTGGCGTCGACGACCAGGTCGGCCTCCAGGGTGCGTTCGGCGCCGTCGTGCATCCGGATCCGTACGCCCGTCACGGCCGCGTCCGTACCGGCCAGGCCGCATGCCTCCGCCCGGCCGACCAGTTCGATCCGCTCGTCGGCGAGGACTTGCGTACGGATCGTCGCGTCCAGCAGGTCCCGGCTCGCCAGGATCACATGGTGCGACTCGGGCCAGCGCCGGAACCAGCCCTGCGCCGACAGGGCGACCACGTCCGTGGTGACCGGCAGCCGGCGCGCCCCCGCCCCGCGCAGCACCTCGGCGATCCCGGGCAGCAGTTCCTCCATGGCCCGGACCCCGCCCGACCACAGCATGTGCGCGTGCCGCGCCTGCGGCAGTCCCTTGCGCGGTCCGGGCCCGTCGGGCAGGGTGTCGCGCTCGACGACGACGACCCGGTCGACGCACCCGGCCAGTGCACGGGCCGCGAGCATGCCGGTGTGGGAGCCCCCCAGCACGACAGCGGTTCTGCCGCCGGGGGTATGACGTTCACTCATGCAGGGGCACTCTCTGCCAGGGCGGTCGCTCGGGCGCGTACCGCCGCCATGTCGTCGGGGTGGCGGAGAGCACGGGACACGGCCTGGATCTCCTGCAGCAGATAGGCGGTGTCGGGGCCGGACGGGGAGGCCGTGCTGTCCGTCTCCGGGGACCGCCTGCGCGTCTCGACGGCGTCCAGGATCGTCACGGCGGCGGCCAGCGCCTCGGCCCGGGCGGGCGCGAAGCCGAGGGCGAGGGCCGCGTCGTGGGAGCGGCCGCGCAGGCCCTCGTCGAGGTGCCGGGCCACCTGGAGGAGCGCGTCGCGGATGAACGTCTCCCGGCGGATCAGCCGCAGTTCGCCCGGACCGCGCAGGGTGAAGGGTTCGCGGGTGCCCGTGACCGACTGCATCAGCCGGGACAGACGCCGCAGGTGCAGATGGCGCAGCCGGATCCGCCAGTGCTCCTGAAGGTACTGGCCCGCGTGCGGAATGATGAAGCCGATGGCCACCAGGGAGGCGGAGACGCAGGCGGCGGCCGGTGCCACGACGGTGCTCAGCCAGTCCAGGTCGTGGCCCGTCCAGCGGGCGACGACTGCGGTGAGCTTGGTCGCGTCGAAGAGCAGGTTCGTCGCGTAGCCGATGCCCAGGAAGCGCAGCCCCCAGCGCAGCCAGGCGTCGAGGCCGTCGGTGCGGATCCAGTTCCAGACCAGCCGTGCCGTGATGGCGCAGGCCACGGTGTGCGCGAGCAGGTAGAGCAGGATCTCCTCGCGCATGAACGGGGTGTTGGCGTAGTACGTGTCCAGGTCCCGCAGCCGTTCCACGGGGGCGTCCGCGAGGGCGAAGAGCACCCACAGGGCGACGACCACGGCCGCGTAGACGGAGACCACCCAGCGGGTGGCGCGGCGGGTCAGGGCCGAGCCCTCGGAGATGCCGTTGCGCCAGGCGATGATCAGCAGCAGCCAGGACGCGCAGAGCGCGGTGAGCAGGGAGTACACCCAGGGCGCCGAGATGTTGGGCACGCCGGTGACGCGGTTGGTCCAGGCGATGGTGTTCGGGGCCGCGAAGACGAACACGGCGCAGGCGAACAGCAGCAGGCCGCCGACCGCGCGCAGCAGCGGGTCCCGCCACATCCTGATGATGCTGGGCAGCTTGATCGCCAGGGCGGCGGTCAGGACGGCGGTCGGGATCCAGAAGGAGCTGTTGAAGTCGCCGAGGATGCGGGTCGCGTCCAGCACGAGCGTGGCCGAGTCGGCGGCCGCACCGGTGAGGGCGATCATCACGGCGCCGCACCTCCGTGTCGTCGGTGGTAGCCCATGGACCGCTGGACGGGATCGAGGGACGCCTCGGTGCCCCGCCCGGACAGCAGGGGCCGGAAGGCGGCCGCCAGCCGGTGCCCGAAGTCGTCCGCCTCGGCCTCGTCCCGCTCCCGGGAGCCGTGCCGGGCGGCGACGGCCAGGGCGGCGTCCGTCCAGTCGGGTTCGCCGGCCAGGGCGCGGGCGGCGGCCCCGCCCACCCCGTGCCGGTGCCCGGCGTGCAGATGCCACAACTCGTGGCCCAGGATGACCAGTTGCTGTACGGCCTCGGCGCGTTCCTCGACGATGACGAGGTCGAAGTCCTGGAACTCCACCCACAGGCCGGTGACTTCGAGTTCGTCGGGGAACCGCTCGAAGCGCAGCTCGACGGGTCGCCCGCCGCGCCGCCTGCTCATCTCCTCGCACAGTGCCGAGCACAGTTCACGGACGTCGGCCGGGGGGCGGGGTCTGGCCCGCAGGGCGGTGGCGAGGTCGGCCGCGAGGCCGCGCATGGTGGGGCCGCCGCGTGAGCGCCGCAGCGCCGCCGCAACCCGGGACGCCCTCCTCCGCGCGCCCGCGATGTCCATCGTTCCCCCTCGTCTCGCCGCCGTCCCGGAGTCGCCCGGCGGGCCGTTCGAGACTACGCGGCCACAACTGTCCGCGTCATGCGATCCGACGACCGTAGTTCAACCGGGAACGACCGGTTGACCGGCCGGGTGCGATCGGCCGCGGCTTGAAAGTGCCTTCGAAATGTTGCGTAACCCATTGACGTGCAGGCACATGAACTTTACGGTCCCGTTCGAAGTTACGGGCGCCATACGAAATTTCGAACGGACTTTTAGCAGTAGACGCCAACGAACCACTCAAATCTTCAACAGTAAGGGCAGGGCATGGGACGACCTGGCCTGAGTCGCAGGCAACTTCTCGCCGGAATGGGCGGGTTGACCGTCGCCGGAAGCTTCGGCTTCGCGGCGCTCGGGACCGGGGCCGACGCACTCGCCTCCGGCGCGGACACCCGTGTGCGCTACTGGAACCTCTTCAGCGGCGGCGACGGCTCCAACATGATCGCGATGCTGGACTCCTTCCGTAAGGACAATCCCGGCATCGACGTGAAGGACTCCACCCTCCAGTGGGGCAACCCCTTCTACACCAAGCTCGCCATGGCGGCCGCCGGCAACCGCGCACCGGACCTCTCCGTCATGCACCTGGGCCGGGTCGCGGGCTTCTCGCCGGGCCGGCTCCTCGACACGTGGGACATGGACCTCCTCGCCAAGTACGGCGTACGCAAGGAGGACTACAACCCCGCGCTGTGGGACCGCGGCGTCATCGACGGCAAGCTCTACGCCCTGCCGCTCGACATCCATGTCCAGCTCTGCTTCTACCGCAAGGACGTACTGAAGAAGGCCGATCTCCTCGGCGACGACGGCCGGATGATCCCGGTCGCCTCCACCACCGAGTGGTTCGACGTCCTGAAGAAGGCCAAGCAGGTCCAGCAGAAGGGCCTGCAGACCATCGGCCTGTGGGCCAACGACCAGAACTTCCAGTGGTGGTTCTTCGTCGCCTTCTACACCCAGCTCGGCGGCACCTGGTTCAACGACGCCAACACCGAGGTCACCTTCGACGCCGACAAGGCCACCCAGGTCCTGGAGTTCCTCCGCCGGCACGTCACCGACGGCTATGTCATCCCCGGCGCTCCCACCGGCGAGCAGTTCATCAACGGCGCCCCCTTCACCTGGGAGGGCAACTGGTCGGTGCCCGTCTTCTCCGGCGCGAAGCTGGACTACGGCGCCACCCCGCTGCCGCCCGTCTTCGGCAAGCAGGCCACCCACGCCGAGTCGCACGCGTTCGTCCTGCCGCACCAGTCCGGCCGCGGCGGCGCCACCAACGAAGCCGCCCACCAACTCGCCGCCTACGTCGTCCAGCACGCCCAGCAGTGGGCGGCCGGCGGCCACATCCCCGCCTACACACCGACCCTGTCCACGGCCGCGTACCAGGAACTCACCCCGCAGAACGAGTACGTGAGCGCCATGGACCACCAGGCCACCGAGCCGAAGGTGTGGTTCGCCGGCTCCACCGGTGTGCTCGCCCAGGACCTCGGCCCGGTCGTCGTCTCCTCGACGATGGGCTCCGCCAAGCCGGACGCCGTCGCCCGGCGGATGAAGGACCGGCTCACCACGCTCCTCGCCTCGAAGAACCCGATGGACGGCACAACTGCCGCGCAGGGAGGTGCGGTCGCATGACGACCAGTGCTCAGACCGTCGTCGCACCGGCCCGGGCGAGGACCGCCACGGCCGCCGCGACCGTCCGCCGCAGGCAGGGCTTCCAGCACGGCGGCTGGTTCGTCGCCCCGTTCCTCGCCCTCTTCGTGCTCTTCGTGATCTGGCCGCTGCTGCGCGGCGTCTACCTCAGCTTCACCGACGCCAACATCTCCGGCGAGGGCGCGAGTTTCGTCGGCTTCGACAACTACCGCGAAGCCCTGAACGACTCGGCGATGTGGGACGCGCTCGGCCACAGCGCGTACTTCACGCTCCTCGTCGTCCCCTGCATCACGGTCCTCGCCTTCCTGCTCGCGATGCTCGCCCACAACATCGAGCACGCCAAGTGGCTGTGGCGGCTGTGCTTCTTCGCGCCGTTCCTGCTGCCGTCGACCGTCGCGGCCAACATGTGGCAGTGGCTGTTCACCCAGGGCATCGGCCTGTTCAACCACACCCTCGGCATCGAGACGCCCTGGCTGACCGACAAGTCGTACGCGATGCTCGCCATCGTCATCACCACCCTGTGGTGGACCGTCGGCTTCAGCTTCCTGCTCTACCTCGCCGCCCTCCAGGGCATCCCCGCCCACCTGTACGAGGCCGCCAAGCTCGACGGCGCGGGCGCCTGGAACCGTATGGTGCACATCACCCTGCCCATGCTGCGCAACATCACCGGCCTGGTGATCGCCCTCCAGATCCTCGCCTCGCTCCAACTCTTCGACCAGGCCGTCGTGATGATGGACTTCGGCCCCGGACCGGAGCTCTCCACCCGCTCCTTCGTCCAGTACACCCTCGAACAGGGCTTCACCAGCTACCGCGTGGGCTACGCCTCCGCGATGTCCATCATCTTCTTCGTGATCATCGCAGTCGTCGCCCTGTCGCGGATGTGGCTGCTGCGCACCCGTGAGGAGGGCACCCGATGAGCAGCACCCAGGTACGGCTCAAGCCCCGCAGCTCCTGGACCCCCGGCCAGATCGTCCTGACGCTGATCGGCGTCGCCGTCTCCGCCGTCTTCCTGGCACCGATCGCCGCCGCCCTGCTCACCTCGTTCAAGTCCGAGGCCGAGGCGGCCGAGATCCCGCCGCACTGGCTGCCCGCCGAATGGACCGGCCAGGCCTGGAAGGCCCTGTTCGAGACCGGCAACATCACCAACTGGTTCGTGAACTCCCTGGTCGTCTCGGTGTGCGTCACGTCGATCGTGCTGGTCGTCAGCGCCCTCGCCGGATACGGCTTCGCGCGCACCGAGTTCCGCGGCAAGAACGTCCTGCTGGGCGTCGTCATGGCCGGCCTCATGGTCTCCCCGGCGATCCTCGGCGTCCCCCTGTTCACCACGGTCCAGCAGATGGGGATGGTCGACACCTACTGGGGCATGATCCTTCCCCAGTGCGCGCCCGCCGCGATGGTCTTCATCCTCTACAAGTTCTTCCAGGGCATCCCGCGCGAGCTGGAGGAGGCGGCCTTCATCGACGGCGCGGGCCGCTGGCGGGTCTTCTTCACCATCGTCGTCCCGCTCGCCCGCCCCTCCCTGGCGGCGGTCGGCATCTTCACCTTCATCGCCTCCTGGAACAACTTCCTGTGGCCCTACATGGTGACCAACAACCCCGACCTGATGACCATGCCGAACGGCATCGCGACCGTCATGAACTCCTACGGCATCCAGTGGGCCCAGCTGATGGCCGGCGGCCTGATGGCCGGCCTGCCCCTGATCGTCGTCTTCGTCTTCTTCCAGCGGCAGATCGTGGCGGGCGTGGCCCACACGGGATTGGCGGGACAGTAACCGTGCGCAGAACCCTCACCGCGGTGGCCACGGCGGCCCTCCTGGCCCTGCTCCCGCACACGGCGCAGGCGGCGGAGGTCTACCCCGACCCGCGCCCCATCACCGGCCAGGAGATCATCCACGACCCGACCGTCATCCGTCTCAAGTCCGGCGGCTACGCGGCCTATTCGACGGGCGGCATCATCGGCGCCCGCCTGTCGCAGGACGGCAAGCAGTGGGACGACGCGGGCAACGCCTTCGCCACCCCGCCGAGTTGGTGGTACGAGTACAACGACACCGGCGACCCGTGGGCCCCCGACATCTCCTACCGCGACGGCAAGTACTGGCTGTACTACGCCGTCTCCTCCTGGGGCACCAACCACTCGGCGATCGGCGTCGCCACCTCCCCGTCCGGCCTGCCCGGCACCTGGACCGACCACGGCAAAGTCTTCTCCTCCGAGCGCACCGACTCCTGGAACGCCATCGACCCCGCCCTGATCAAGGCGGACGGCAAGCTCTGGATGTCCTTCGGCTCGTACTGGACGGGCATCCGCATGGTCGAGATCGACGAGAGCACGGGCAAGGCGGTGACGGGAGCGACGGTCCACCACCTGGCAACCAGGCCCGACCTCCCGTACGCCGTCGAGGGCCCGTACATCGTCAAGCACGGCCGCCACTACTACCTCTTCGCCTCCTACGACGCCTGCTGCTCCGGCGTGAACTCCACCTACAAGATCAAGGTGGGCCGCTCCACGGACATCAAGGGCCCCTACGTCGACAGCACCGGCAAGCCGATGCTGGAGGGCGGCGGCGACCTGGTGCTGGAGGGGCACGGGAGGTTCATCGGCACGGGGGGCCAGTCGGTGTTCCAGGACAAGGGCAGTGACTGGCTGGCGTACCACTACTACGACGCACAGGACGAGGGCACGCCCAAGCTGGGGCTCAACAGGCTGAGCTGGACAAAGGACGGCTGGCCGAACGTGGCTTAGGGGCGCGGGGCTGTATCAATTTGCGGCTCCGCCGCGTGGGCGCGACAAGCCCCCACCCACCCGCACACGAAAGGAAACCATGCGCACCGCCCGCTTCACCCTGGACCCGGCCTTCAAGGTCGCCGAGGTCAACCCCCGCCTGTTCGGCAGCTTCGTGGAACACCTCGGCCGCTGCGTCTACACAGGCATCTTCGAACCCGACCACCCCACCGCGGACGAGGCCGGCCTCCGCCAGGACGTCCTGGACCTCGTCAGGGAACTCGGCGTCACCGCCATCCGCTACCCCGGCGGCAACTTCGTCTCGGGCTACAAGTGGGAGGACTCCGTGGGCCCGGTGGACGAAAGGCCCCGCCGCCTCGACCTCGCCTGGCGCACGACGGAGTCCAACCGCTTCGGCCTCTCCGAGTACATCGACTTCCTCAAGAAGGTCGGCCCCCAGGCCGAGCCCATGATGGCCGTCAACCTCGGCACCCGAGGCGTCGCGGAGGCCATCGAGCTCCAGGAGTACGCCAACCACCCCGCCGGCACCGAACTCTCCGACCTGCGCGTCAGGCACGGCGACAAGGACCCCTTCGGCATCAGACTCTGGTGCCTGGGCAACGAGATGGACGGCCCCTGGCAGACCGGCCACAAGACGGCCGAGGAGTACGGCAGGGTCGCCGCCGAGACGGCCCGCGCCATGCGGCAGATCGACCCGTCCGTCGAACTCGTCGCCTGCGGCAGCTCCGGGCAGGGCATGGACACGTTCGCCGAGTGGGAGGCGACGGTCCTCCAGGAGACGTACGACCTGGTCGACCACATCTCCCTGCACGCCTACTACGAGCCGCACGACGGCGACGTCGACTCGTTCCTGGCCTCGGCCGTCGACATGGAGTCCTTCATCGACAACGTCGTGGCCACCTGCGACCACGTCGGCGCCCGGCTGAAGTCGAAGAAGAAGATCAACCTCTCCTTCGACGAGTGGAACGTCTGGTACATGACCCGCACCGAGGCCGAGGTCAGCGCCCTGGACTGGCCGGAGGCGCCGCGGCTGCTGGAGGACAACTACAGCGTCACCGACGCCGTCGTCTTCGGCTCCCTGCTGATCGCCCTGCTCCGGCACGCCGACCGGGTAACGGTCGCCTGCCTCGCGCAGCTCGTGAACGTCATCGCCCCGATCATGACCGAGCCCGGCGGCCCGGCCTGGCGCCAGACGACGTTCTTCCCCTTCTCCCAGGCCTCGAAGTACGGCCGCGGCGAGGTCCTCGACGTCCGCGTCGACTCGCCGACCTACGAGACGAAGAAGTACGGCGAGACCGACCTGCTGCACGCCACCGCCGTGCGCGCCGAGGACGGGACGGTCACCGTGTTCGCGGTGAACCGCAGCCGTACCGACTCGCTGCCGCTCGAAGTCGCCCTGAACGGCCTGGACCTGAGCCGGGTCGTCGAGCACAGCGTGCTCTCGGACACCGACCCGGACGCCCGCAACACCCTCGACGACCCCGAGCGGGTCACGCCGCACACGGCCGAGGGCACGGCGCTCCGGGACGGCACCCTCACCGCCGTACTGGAACCGCTGTCCTGGAACGTGATCCGGCTGGCCTGACCCCGCGCGCCGGGGACACCGGCGACAATGGTCGTATGAGGATCTCGGCACGGGCGGACTACGCGGTACGGGCGGTACTGGAGCTCGCCGTACGACAGGGCGGTGACGGTGACCCGGTGAAGGCGGAGGCCGTGGCAGTGGCGCAGGACATTCCGCACAAGTTCCTGGAGGGGATCCTCGGCGACCTCCGCCGCGCCGGTCTGGTCGACAGCCGGCGCGGCGGGAACGGGGGCTACCGGCTGGCCCGGGACGCCTCGGAGATCACGGTCGCCGATGTGATCCGCGCCGTCGACGGCCCCATCGTCTCCGTGCGCGGGGTCCGCCCCACCGGCCTGTCCTACGCCGGCTCCGCCGAGCCGCTCCTCCCGCTCTGGATCGCCCTGCGCGCCAACGTCCGCCGCATCCTGGAGGGCGTCACCATCGCGGACATCGCGGCGGACAAGCTCCCCGAGCCGGTACAGCAGCTGGCGGCGGAGCCGGCGGCCTGGGAGAACCCCTAGCGACCCGGGTCAGCCCTGCTCGATGCCCAGGGTGAGCGTGCCGGTGTAACCGGCGGAGGGGGAGCTGCCCAGGGCGGTGAGGGTGAGCAGGCCGGATGCGGCGCCGCCCTCGTCGTAGATGGAGTCCTGGGCGAGGGTGGTGCGGGTGACCGTGTTGGCCGAGTACGGCGAGAGTGCGCCGACCCGGGCCGTGATCGTCTCGTTGAAGAAGAGCTGGCCGGTGTGGAGTTCCTGGCCGCCGGTGAAGGAGCCGTCGGAGGTGAGCGTGACGTCCGTGTGCACCTTGATGTGGATGTGGACGCAGCGGCCGCGGTACCAGCCCGGGTAGACGGTGGTGATGCGGGCGACGCCGGTGGAGTCGGTGAGGACGCCGCCGCGCAGGAAGGTGCCGCTGTCGGGCTCGTTGTGGCCGTTGTTGCCGACGAATCCGGAGTACTCGCCGAGGACGTCGGCGTGCCAGATCTCGACCAGGGCGTTCGGGATCGGCGCGCAGGTGTCGTCGTCGACGACGGTGAGGGCCAGCTTGAGCGGGAAGCCGGTCTTGCCCTCGGTGATGTCGCCGCGGACGTACTGCCCGTCGAGGTAGTAGGGGCCTTCGGTCATCTCCTTGGTGAGGGTGCAGACGGCCGCCGCGGCGACGGGAGCGGTGTCGGCTGTGGGGGCTTCAGGCGCGGCGGCGGGGACGGCCAGGGCGGCGGCCGTGGCGCCGGTGGCGATCAGTACGGTGCGACGCCCGATCGGAGTGGGGGTTGAGCCTGAGGTGTATGTCATGGACACGGCACCGTAGGGACGGAGACTGTCAGGGGGCTGTCAGCCGGATAAGGGCCGAAACCGTCAAGTCCCTTGCCGGTCAGGGTTCTTGCACGACGTGGGCGACGACCGTGGTCACGGCCTTCCCGACGGCTTCAGGCGTCGGCGGCGTGCCCTTGCGGTCGGCGAACAGCAGATGCCCGGTGCCGATCAGGGTGGGGGCGAGCACGTCCACGTCCGCATCGGCCGCGACGCGGCCCAGCTCCCGCTCGGCGGTCAGATACGCGGCGATCATCGCGGCGGCCTCGGTGAGCACCGGGATGCCGACAGGGGTGGTCCGGCGCAGCCGGTCGCGCAGCTTGTCCCGGGAGGTGACGAGCCCGACCATCGACACGGCGACCGACCCGAGCAGCTCGGTCAGCGCCTCGGTGAGGTTGCCGGCGACCGTGCCGGTGCCGGCGGAGGCGTGCAAGGTTGAGCCCTGGTTCTCGATCCGGCCGATCCGGTCCAGGACGAGCTCGGTGAGGAAGGCGTCGAAGTCGCTGAAGTGCCGGTGCAGGACGCCCTTGGCGCAGCCGGCCTCGGTGGTGACGGCACGGCTGGTCAGGGCGTCCGGCCCGTCCCGGAGCAGGATGCGCTCGGCGGCGTCGAACAACTGCGAGCGCGCGTCGCGCATGGCTACGCCGGTGGGCATATCGGCTCTCCGTCACTCGGGGCTTACAAGTGGGCGCTCGCCCACTATGGTGGGCACATGCCCACTATAGAGCCGGAGGGCTTCCGTCCCTCTGCCCCCGAACCTCATCGGCAGCGCCAGGTGGCGGAGTCGTTCGGTGCGGACGCCGAACGCTACGACCGGGCCCGCCCCCGCTATCCCGACGCCCTCGTCGACCGCATCGTCGGCGGCAGCCCCGGCCCGGACGTCCTCGACGTCGGCAGCGGCACGGGCATCGCCGCCCGGCAGTTCCGGGCGGCGGGATGCCGGGTGCTGGGGGTGGAGCCGGACGCGCGCATGGCGGAGGTGGCCCGGGGGACGGGGATCGACGTCGTGGAGTCGACGTTCGAGGCGTGGGACCCGGTCGGCCGCCGCTTCGACACGGTCGTCGCCGCCCAGGCCTGGCACTGGGTCGACCCGTTCGCGGGAGCGGCGAAGGCGGCTCAGGCGCTGCGTCCCGGCGGCCGGCTGGCCGTCTTCTGGAACGCCTTCGAGTTCCCGCCCGAGGCGGCGGACGCCTTCACCGAGGTCTTCGCACGGGTGCTGCCGGATGCGCCGATGGACCTGCGCTGGATCACTCGGAAGTCCATGGAGGCATACGCGCTGATGTGCGCGAAGGCGGCGGAGGGGATACGGGCGGCGGGTGCGTTCGGCGGGCCGGCGGAGTGGCGCCACGACTGGGAGTGGACGTACACCCGCGAGACCTGGCTGGACCAACTCCCCACGCTGGGCCCCTTCACACAGCTCCCGGCGGAACAACTCGGGGAACTGCTGGAGGGGATGGGAGCTGCGGTGGACGCACTGGGCGGCGGCTTCGCGATGAGGTACGCGAGCGTGACGGTTACGGCGGTCACTTCGCCGGGCGCGTGAAGAAGAGCTCCCCGACTGACAGTTGGTGCTGCGCGGACCATTGACGCGGATGGGGTTCGAATCTACGGTCCCGTTCGAACTTGCGAGCGTTGTTCGAAATATCGAGCACATTGCATCCCCACCCGCAAGGAGAACCCGCATGAGCCGCACCCCCCGCACCCCCCGCGCCACCATTCGCCGCAGAACCACCCTCCTCGCCCTCCCCGCCGCCGCCCTCCTCGCCCTCGTCCCGTCCACCGCCTCGGCCTACCCCAACCCCGGTACGGTCACCGGCTCCACGGTCGTCCACGACCCGACGATGATCCGCACCTCGTCCGGGCAGTACCTGCTGTACGCCACGGGCGGCGGCCTCGCCGGCAAGACCTCAAGCAACCGGATCGCGTTCAGCGCGGGCGCCGACGCCTTCTCCTCGCGCCCGAGTTGGTGGTCGACGTACTCCTCCGTGCCGGAGGCCTGGGCGCCGGACATCTCGTACCGGGGCGGCAAGTACCTGATGTACTACTCCGTCTCGAAGTTCGGCACGAACACCTCGGCCATCGGACTGGCCGGCTCCACCACCGGACTGCCGGGCAGCTGGACGGACTACGGCATCGTCTACACGTCCAGCTCGGCCGGCGACTACAACGCCATCGACCCGAACCTCTTCGTCGACGACGACGGCAAGTGGTGGCTGTCCTTCGGCAGTTGGTGGACCGGCCTGAAGATGATCCAGATCAACCCCTCCACCGGGAAGCAGCTGTCCACCAACACCACCCGGTACTCCCTCGCCTCCCGCCCGACCGGGACCAAGGCCGTCGAGGCGCCGTTCATCGTCAAGCGGGGCGGCTACTACTACCTCTTCGCCTCGTACGACACCTGCTGCGCCGGGACCAGCTCGACGTACAAGGTGAAGGTGGGCCGCGCCACCAGCATCACCGGGCCGTACTACGACAAGAACGGCGTCTCGATGATGAACAACGGCGGCACCCCGGTGCTGGAGTCGCACGGCAGCGTCATCGGCCCCGGCGGGCAGTCGATCATGAACGACGTCGACGGCGACCTGATCGTCTACCACTACTACGACGGCAACGACAACGGCACACCCAAGCTCGGGATCAACCTCCTGAACTGGAGCAGCGGATGGCCCGTCGCGTACTGACCCGGCCGACCGCCCCTCACCCCGCCTGCCCCATCCCCGCCGCGTTCGGCCAGCTGGGGCTGTTCGGCCAGCCGGTGGCGGGCGCCGGGGTCAGCCCCGGCGCAGGTCCCGTCGTACCGCGTACCTGCGCCGCCGTGAGGCCCCCGCGGGCCGGTACACCGGGCGGGGTAAGGCCGACCGCGGCCGCGGCCGGGGCCACCGGCTGCGGATAGGGCGCAGGGGCAGGCGCGGGCGCAGGCGCGGGGGTTGGCACCGGCATCGGCATCGGCATCGCTGCCGGCATCGGCACCCCCGCCCCGTTCGTGGAGCCCACCAGCCGGTCCACGGCCGCCGTACCCGAGCTGTAGCTGGTCCCTGTAGCCAGCTCGGGCACGGCGGCTCCCCTCCTGGTCCCGTAGAGCACCTGCTCCAGGCCGGACACCAGGCGACGCACGTCCACCTGGGGGCGCACCACGAGTCTCAGGAAGCGGCTGGACGAGCCGATCTTGTTGCCGCATTCGCGGACCAGGATCCGGTGCTCGGTGAGCAGCCGGTCCCGGACCACGGTGCCCTCGGCGCCCACGGGGAGGCGCACGAAGAGGAAGTTGCCCTGCGAGGGATAGACGGTCAGGCCGGGCAGCGCGGCCAGCTGGCTCGCCATGTCCAGGCGGTCGCGGCGCACCTGGTGCAGGCTCTCCGCGTACTCCGGACCGTGGTTCTTCAGCATGAAGACGACATGCTCGGCGAACGCGTTGAGGTTCCACTTCGGCAGCATCGAGCGGACCAGGCCCGCGAGCGCCGGATTGGCGACGAGATAGCCGAACCGTATGCCGTGCAGCCCGAAGTTCTTGCCGAGGCTGCGCAGCACGATGACGTTCGGGCGCAGCAGCGCCTCCTGGACCACCGACGGTTCGGCCTCCGCGTCGGCGAACTCCAGGAACGACTCGTCGATGACGACCAGGTCCAGATCCGCCATCGCGTCCATGAACTGGACGATGGAGTGCTTGTGCAGAAAGCCGCCGTCGGGGTTGTTCGGGTTGCAGATCACGGCGGCCCGGGTGCCCCGGGCGCGGATGAACTCGGCGTACTGCGCGAGGTCGAGGGCGAAGCCGCTGGACTCCTGGAGCGGGAACATGTCGACCCGTTTGCCGGTCTCCATGGGCTGGTCGGTCCAGCGGCCGAAGGTGGGGACGGGGACGGCGAGGGACTCGCGGACGAGCAAGTGGTCGATCCAGGTGATCAGTTCGGTCGAGCCATTGCCCATCGCCACTGCCTGCGGCGGGAGTTGGAGGAGGCTGCACAGCTCGGCCGTGATCGTGTCCGCGCTGCTGGGGTAGTACGTGATGATGTCGCGCAACCGGCCCGCCATGTCGTCGAACATGGCGGGCGTGGGGAAGTACGGGTTGCACGGAATGCAGAAGTCGATCGGCCCGGCCCCGTCACCGCCCTCACGGGTCAGCGCGGCCATCGAGGGGCTGTGCGCCGCCGTGCTGCGGAACAGCGAGGTGACGTTCTCAGCCAAGGCAACCTCCGGGTCCAGGTGGCCCGCGCGGGGGAGCGCGGGCCACCCATGGATACGGATGCCTGTGTGGCGCCGTTCAACCACTGTGAATTTGTTGGGAAGTTGTGAACGGGCTATGAGAGACGGTCACGCATGGAACGAGTGCACCGTCGTCGTCCGGTAGGTCTGCCCCGGCCGCAGCACCGTCGACGGGAACGACGGCTGGTTCGGCGAGTCCGGGTAGTGCTGCGTCTCCAGGCAGAGAGCGTCGCCCTGCCGGTAGATGCGGTCGGAGGTGCCGGTCAGGGTGCCGTCGAGGAAGTTGCCGGAGTAGAACTGCAGGCCCGGCTCGTTCGTGGCGATCTTCATCGTGCGGCCGGAGGCGGGGTCGCGCAGGGTGGCGACGTGCTCGGGCCGGGCGGTGATGCCCTTGTCGAGCACCCAGTTGTGGTCGAAGCCCTTGGCGGTGACCAGCTGGGGGTGCGCGACCCGGATGTCCCGGCCGATCCGCTTCGACTTGCGGAAGTCGAAGGGGGTGCCGGCGACCTTGGCCAGCTCGCCCGTGGGGATCAGGCCCGAGTCGGTGGGCGTGTAGCGGGAGGCGGCGATCGTGAGCTCGTGGTCCTCGATCGTGCCGCTGCCCTCGCCAGCCAGGTTGAAGTAGACATGGCTGGTGAGGTTGACGACGGTGGCCTTGTCGGTGGTGGCCTCGTAGTCGATGCGCCAGTCGCCGTGCTTGGTGAGGGTGTACGTCACCTTCGTCTTCAGCGTGCCGGGGTAGCCCATCTCGCCGTCGACGCTCGTGTAGTACAGGTACAGGCCGACGTCCGAGCCCTTGGTGAACGGCTCGATGTCCCACACCCGCTTGTCGAAGCCCTTGGCCCCGCCGTGCAGGCTGTTCTCGCCGTCGTTGACGGACAGTTGGTAGGCCTTGCCGTCGAGGGTGAACTGCCCCTTGTCGATGCGGTTGCCGTAACGGCCGATCAAGGCGCCGAAGTAGGGGCTGGAGGCGACGTAGTCCTCGATGTTGTCGAAGCCCGCGGAGATGTTCGCGTACCGGCCGCGCCGGTCGGGGACCTCCAGGCACTGGACGATACCGCCGTAGGAGAGGACCTTCAGGCGGGTGCCGCCGTTCTCCAGGGACCAGATGTGGATCTTGGTGCCGTCGGCGAGCTTGCCGAAGAGCGACTTCACCGGCTTGTTGCCTCCCGTGGCATGGGCTGTGCCGCTCACGGCGGCGGTGACACCGGCGGCCGCGGCCCCGGCTATGACGGTACGTCTGCTCAGTTCCATGTGCGGCTCCTGCAAAGGAAGGGGCCCCGCCTTCCGGCGGGGCCCGAGCGACTTACGAACCGACCTTGCGCTTGTTCCATACGTCGAACCCGACCGCCGCCAGCAGCACCAGGCCCTTGATGACCTGCTGCCAGTCGGTGCCGATGCCGACGAGGTTCATACCGTTGTTCAGCACGCCCAGGACCAGACCGCCGATGATCGCGCCGAGGACGGTGCCGACACCGCCGCTCATCGACGCACCGCCGATGAACGAGGCCGCGATCGCCTCCAGCTCGAAGTTGAGGCCCGCCTTGGGCGAGGCCGCGTTGAAGCGGGCGGCGAAGACCAGACCCGCCAGGGCCGCGAGCATGCCCATGTTCAGGAAGACCAGGAAGGTGACCTTCTTGTCCTTCACACCCGACAGCTTGGCCGCCGGGAGGTTGCCGCCGATCGCGTAGATGTGGCGGCCGACGATCGCGTTGCGCATCACGTAGCCGAAGGCGACGAGCAGCGCGCCGAGGATCAGCAGGACGTACGGGGCGCCCTTGTAGCTGGCCAGCAGCAGCGTCACGGTGAGGATCGCGGCGCCGAGCGCGACCAGCTTGAGCAGGAACAGGTTGAACGGCAGGACGTCCAGCTGGAACTCCTGCTGGCGGCGCCGGTCGCGGAACTCCTGGAAGACCACGAACGCGATCAGCGCGAGGCCGAGCAGCAGTGTGAGGTTGTGGTAGTTGGTGTTCGGTCCGACCTCCGGCATGAAGCCGTTGGCGACCTTCTGCAGCCCCTCCGGGAACGGGCCGAGGGTCTGGCCCTCAAGGAAGATCTCGGTCAGACCGCGGAAGATCAGCATTCCCGCGAGGGTGACGATGAACGAGGGTATGCCGCCGTAGGCGATGAAGAACCCTTGTGCCGCGCCCGCGACCGCGCCCATGGCGAGACAGAGGACGACCGCCACCGGCCATGGAAGGTCGTTCTTCACCATGAACACGGCTGCCATGGAGCCGATGAACGCCGTCAGCGAGCCGACCGAGAGGTCGATATGGCCCGCGATGATGACGAGCATCATGCCGATCGCGAGGATCAGGATGTAGCTGTTCTGCAGCACCAGGTTGGAGACGTTGCGCGGCAGCAGCAGGTCGCCGTCGGTCCACACGGCGAACAGCACCACGATCAGGCCGAGCGCGAACAGCATGCCGTACTGGCGCATGTTGCGGCGCATGCCGTCCATCAGCAGCTGAAGCAGTCCGTCCCCGGTGGCCGAGCCGCCCTTGCCGGGCGGCGCCGGGGCCGGCGTCTTGGCGGTCACATCCGTGCTCATCGGGATACCTCTTTGTCCTTGGTCATCTGGCGCATCAGCGATTCCTGCGAGGCCTCGGCCCGCGAGAACTCACCGGTCAGCCGCCCGGCGGCCATCGTGTAGATGCGGTCACACATGCCGAGCAGCTCGGGCAGCTCGGAGGAGATGAAGACGACCGCCTTGCCCTGGGCGGCCAGCTGGTCGATGACGGTGTAGATCTCGTACTTGGCGCCGACGTCGATACCGCGCGTCGGCTCGTCCAGGATCAGCACATCGGGACCCGCGAAGATCCACTTGCTGAGGACGACCTTCTGCTGGTTGCCGCCGGAGAGCTTGCCGACCGGCTCGAAGACGGTCGGGGCCTTGATGTTCATGGACTTGCGGAAGCCCTCGGCGACCTGCCGCTCCTCGTGCTCGTCGATCACGCCCCGCTTGGCGACCTTGCCCAGCGCGCTGAGCGAGATGTTGCGGTTGATGGTGTCGATGAGGTTGAGGCCGTAGTGCTTGCGGTCCTCGGTGACGTAGGCGATGCCGTTCTTGACCGCCTCCGGGACGGTCTTGGTACGGATCTCCGTGCCGTCCTTGAGGACGGTGCCGCCCGCGTACCGGCCGTAGGTGCGGCCGAAGACGCTCATCGCCAGCTCGGTGCGGCCGGCGCCCATCAGGCCGGCGATGCCGACGATCTCCCCGCGCCGGACGGAGAGGGACACATCGTCGACGACCTTGCGCTGCTGGTCGATGGGGTGGTGGACGGTCCAGTTGCGGACCTCCAGGGCGGGCGCCTGGCCCTCCTCCGGCTGGTGCGGGGTCCGCTCCGGGAAGCGGTGCTCCAGGTCCCGGCCGACCATCCCGCTGATGATCCGGTCCTCGGTGGTCTCCTCGGCCTTCACATCCAGCGTCTCGATGGTCCGCCCGTCGCGCAGGATGGTCACCGAGTCGGCGACCTTGCGGATCTCGTTCAGCTTGTGCGAGATGATGATCGAGGTGATGCCCTGCTTCTTCAACTCCAGGATGAGATCCAGGAGTTTGCTGCTGTCCTCGTCGTTCAGGGCGGCCGTCGGCTCATCGAGGATGAGCAGCTTCACCTTCTTCGACAGCGCCTTGGCGATCTCGACGAGCTGCTGCTTGCCCACGCCGATGTCGGCGACGCGGGTGTCGGGGTGATCGCTGAGACCGACCCGGCGCAGCAGCTCGGTGGCGTGCCGCAGCGTCTCGGTCCAGCTGATGATCCCCCGGGTGGCGTGCTCGTTGCCGAGGAAGATGTTCTCCGCGATGGAGAGGTAGGGGATCAGGGCCAGCTCCTGGTGAATGATCACGATGCCGTGATGCTCACTGGCCCTGATGTCCTTGAACTCGCAGACCTCTCCTTCGAAGAGGATCTCGCCCTCGTACGTGCCGTGCGGGTGGACGCCGGAGAGGACCTTCATGAGGGTCGACTTGCCGGCGCCGTTCTCGCCGCAGATGGCGTGGACCTCGCCCTGCTGGACGGTCAGAGTGACGTCCGACAGCGCCTTGACGCCGGGAAAGGTCTTGACGATCGAGCGCATTTCCAGGACGGGTCCCGCCATGGTCGTGCCTTCCAATCCCTAGGGTGACGGCGGTGGGTTAGTTGAGGTCGCTTTCCTTGATGTAGCCGGAGTCGACGACGGTGGCCTTGTAGTTGGCCTTGTCGACGCTCACCGGCTCCAGCAGGAAGGCCGGGACGACCTTGGACCCGTTGTCGTAGGTCTTCTCGTCGTTGACCTCGGGCTTCTTGCCGTTGAGCGCCGCGTCGACCATGTTCGAGGCCACCTTGGCGAGCTCGCGGGTGTCCTTGTAGACGGTCATCGACTGCTCGTCGGCGATGATCGACTTCACCGAGGCGACCTCGGCGTCCTGGCCGGTGACGATCGGCAGCGGCTTGTCCTTGGAGCCGTAGTCGTCCGACTTCAGCGCCGAGAGGATGCCGATGGAGATGCCGTCGTACGGCGAGAGCACGGCGTCGACCCGCTCGCTCTTGTACGCGGAGGTCAGGATGTCGTCCATGCGCTTCTGGGCGGTGCCGCCGTCCCAGCGCAGGGTGGTGACCTGGGTCAGGTTGGTCTGGCCGGAGCGGACGACGAGCTGCTTCTTGTCGATGAAGGGCTGCAGGACGTTCATCGCGCCCTGGAAGAAGTAGCGGGTGTTGTTGTCGTCGTTGGAGCCGGCGAAGAGCTCGATGTTGAACGGGCCCTTCTCGGAGCCGTCCTTCAGGCCGAGCTTCTCGACGATGTAGGTGGCCTGGAGCTCGCCGACCTTCTCGTTGTCGAAGGAGGCGTAGTAGTCGACGTTCTCGGTGCCGAGGATCAGGCGGTCGTAGGAGATGACCGGGATGTCGGCGTCCTTGGCCTGCTGGAGCACGTTGTTCATCGACTTGTTGTCGATGGCCGCGACGATCAGGGCCTTCACGCCCTGGGTGATCAGGTTCTCGATCTGCGAGACCTGCTGGTCGGGGTCGTCCTCGCCGTAGACCAGCTTGGTCTTGTAGCCCTTGGACTCCAGGTCCGCGACGACGTTCTTGCCGTCGGCGATCCACCGCTCGGAGGACTTGGTCGGCATCGCGATGCCGATGGTGGCGCCCTCGGTGCTGCCGCCCTTGTCCTCGCTGCCGCCCTCGGAGTCCTGACCGCAGGCGGTCAGGGTGAGGGCGAGGGAGGCGGCGCTGGCTATGGCGGCGAGTGCGGCTCGGCGAGTACGCATGATCATCATCCTTGATGTGTGGGGCTGGTTCGGTCTGGTGGTGCGAGTGGATCGGGATTGCGTGGCCACGTTCGACCGAGAGCAGGTGTGTGGGATTGTGTGTGGCTGCGTCGACTTCTGTGAAGGGGCGTTGTCCGGAACGTTATGAGGGAGTTTCGAAGCGCCGATCGTTATGCGGGCGTTTCGAACCGCTTCAGGGCGCCGGGCAGCCGGGAGCCGAGCGGGGCCATGTCCCCGTCCGCTCCGTGCCGCGCCAGCAGGTCCAGGGCGAGCCGGCCCCGACGCACCCGTTCCCGGGCCGTGGACAGGGTCAGATCGCGCAGGTGGTGGCCGTACGGGTAGATCCCAGGCGTCTTCGACAGGCCGAACTTCAGGTAGAGCGGTGCGCCGCGCCGGATCAGCTCGGCGACCTCGTACATCCGCACATAGCCGCCGAGGTCGTCGGGTGCCTCGATGTACATGTCCATGGGGGTGGCCGACACCCGCCGGATCTCGGTGAGGTGATCGAGCGTCAGATCGCTGGGCACATTGATCGAGTCGGCGCCGAGCTGCTCGTAGACGGCGTACGCGGCCGGGTTGACCGGGCCGATGAGCGCGCTCACCTTGAGAGTCGTGTCGGCCGGTATGATCCCCGCGGCCCGTGCCCGGTGCAGCGTCCACAGCACGCCCTCGTCGGCGACGAGCAGGCACTTGACGCCCAACTCCGTTGCCCGGACGGCGTCTTCGACGCAGCCGGCGACGGCGTCGTGGCCGCGGGCGCGCAGTCCGGCGCCCCGGGAATCGGTGCGCGTGGAGCCGCCGATGTCCCAGGTGCCGCGCGGGCCCGTGAACAGGCAGAGCTCGATGTCGCGCTCGGCGGTCGCCTCGACCATCTCGGTGATCTCGGAGTCGGTGAGCATCCACACGCCGCTGCCCTGGCTGATCCGGTGGATCGGCACGTCCAGGCGGGAGGCTTCCTTCAGGACGACGGCCAGCGCTTCGGGACCCTCGCACGAGGGGATCTCGGTGCGCCAGCGGCCGCCGCCCGGGAAGGTGTGGGGCGAGGCGTCGGCGGGGGAGAGGTCGGGCGCGCCCAGGCCGAGGGCGGCGAGCGCCTGCTCACCGGGGCGGCGGGCTGCGGAAGCGTCGGTCACAAGCTGTCCTTCTTGTTCGATATTTCGGACGAGGTTCGCGGCTCAGGGTGTGGAGGGCTGTGGGTGTACGCCGGTACGGGGACTCGTCAGGTAACCCCCGTACCGGCGTACGGCTAGGGACGCAGGAGCACCTTGCCGACCTTGGGATCACCGGACCCGACCAGCTCGATGGCCTGCGGGAACCCGTCGAGCGGCAGCTCGTGCGTGACCAGCGGCAGCGGGTCGAGCAGCCCGGCCGCGAACACCCGCACCGTGTGGGCCCAGGCGTCCGGCGGCGCACCGAAGACGGTGTGCACTTCCAGCTGCCGTACGACCAGGTCGGTGGGGTCGAGACCCTCGGCGCCCGGCGCCGGGATACCCGTCAGGACCAGACGCCCGCCGCGCCTGAGCAGGGAGGCGGCGGTGCGCGCGGCGGACGCGGACCCGGCGGTCTCGATCACGACGTCGAAGTCGTCCGGGAGCTCCTGGTCCCTGGTGCGGAAGTCGGTGGCCCCGAAGTCCCGCGACAGCGCGGCCCGGTCCGGGCGCGTGCCCACGACCAGCAGCTCGCCCGGCGAGCCGGCCCGCAGGAACTGCACGGCGAACATGCCGAGCGTTCCGGTGCCGACGACGGCGACCCGCTCGCCGGGCAGCGCGTTCGCCTTGATCGCCGCGGCGGCGATACAGGCGGCCGGCTCCAGCAGGGCGGCCGCGGTCAGGTCGCAGTCGTCCGGCAGGATGTGCAGCAGCCGCGCCGGAAGCGTCAGTGTGGCCGCCATCGCGCCCGGCTGGGTGAACCCGGTCTCCTCGTACCCGGCCGTGCACAGCGTCGTCTCGCCGGAGTGGCAGCGGTCGCAGACCTGGCAGTTGCGGAAGCCCTCGCCGACGACCTTGCGGCCGACGAGCGCGGAAGGCACCCCGGCGCCGACCGCCGCGACCGTTCCCGACCACTCGTGGCCGGGCGTGAGCGGATAACGGACATACCCCTCGGGCCGGTTGCCCTGGTACACCTCGCGGTCGCTGCCGCAGATGCCGACGGCGTGGACGCGGACGAGCGCCTCGCCGGGGCCGGGCTCGCGAGGAGTGTGATCGGCGAGCCGGTGCTCCCCAGGCCCCTCGATGACAACGGCGGTGCTCACTTCTCCCCGCCCTTCGGCTTGCGCTGCTCCCAGCCCTCGGCCCACAGGTCGAAGCGGGCCTGCTGCTGCGGGAACTCGGCGGCGGCGTCGACGTCCAGCTCGACACCGAGACCGGGCGCGTCGGAGAGATGGAAGCACCCGTCCTCCGGGTTCACCTGCGGCGCGCCCTTGACGACCTTCTTGATGTCCGCGTCGGCGAAATCGTTGAAGTGCTCAAGGATCTTGAAGTTGGGGGAGGTGAACCCGACCTGGAGGGAGGCGGCGGTCAGGACCGGCCCACCGACGTTGTGCGGAGCGACGAGCATGTAGTGCGTCTCGGCGGTGGCGGCGAGCTTGCGCGTCTCCCAGATCCCCCCGATGTGACCGACGTCGGGCTGGATGATGTCGACGGCCTGGCTCTCGAACAGCTCCCGGAACTCGATCCGGTCGTGGATCCGCTCACCGGTGGCGACCGGGATGTCGACCTTCGCGGCGACCTTCTCCAGCGCCTTGAGGTTCTCCGGCGGGCAGGGCTCCTCCAGCCAGGCCGGCTTGAAGGGCGCGAGCTCCTTGGCGAGCCGGACGGCGGTGGCGGGGGAGAAGCGGCCGTGCATCTCCAGCATCAGCTCGGCGTCGGGCCCGATGGCGTCGCGCACGGCCTCGATGAGGGAGACGGCGTACAGCGTCTGCTCGTGATCGAGCTCGAAGTGCCCGGTGCCGAAGGGGTCGATCTTGAGAGCCCGGTACCCGCGCTCCATGACCCCCTGGGCGGCCTTGTGGTACGCCTCGGGCGTCCGCTCGGTCGTGTACCAGCCGTTGGCGTAGGCCTTGACCTTGTCGGTCACCTTGCCGCCCAGGAGCTGCCAGACGGGCACGCCCAGGGCCTTGCCCTTGATGTCCCAGCAGGCCATCTCGACGACGGCGATGCCGGACATGACGATTTCACCCGCGCGGCCGTAGTCGCCGTACTTCATACGGCGCACGAGGTCTTCCACGGCGAACGGGTCGGAACCGAGAATGTGGTTGGCCTCGGCCTCTCGCAGATAGCCGATCAGCGCGTCGGTGTGACCCAGCATGCGGGTCTCGCCGACTCCCGTGATGCCCTCGTCGGTGTGCACCTGGACATAGGTCAGGTTGCGCCACGGCGTTCCGACCACGTGTGTGCTGATTCCGGTGATGCGCACGGCAGTTGCCCCTTGCTGCGTCGTCGGCCCAAAAAATGTGTGTTCGAAATTTCGTCACACGTTCGAAATGCTGGCGTGACAGTAAGGACGGGGTGGCGGGGGTGTCAATGGGTCGAACACATAACGGTTTCGGTGAGGCTTTCGATACGGCTTTCGGCGCCATGGGCGTCTACGGGGTGTACGCCTCAACTCGCCGCGCCGGAACGGTTAGTTCCGCACACAACTTTCACAGTCGCGCCTATGAACGTTACCTGCGAGGAACTTAGTCTTCCCGCGTCATGGACTACTGCCACCCGTGCCGACGGCACCTCAATGGCGCCCTCGCCTGCCCGGGCTGCGGCGCCGCGATCGAAGAACTCCGCGCGTACGCGGACGACGACGCGCATCAGGCCCCGTACGAGGGGGGCTACGACGATGCCGAGGGCGCGCCGGAGGCCGAGGAAGTCGATGTCGATTCGGAGACTCCGCCCTCGGCGGGCGTCAGCCGTCGCGATCGCAAGGCAGCCGCGCACCGGCGCCGCCGTCGGCGTGTCCTGCTGATCACCGCGGGCTTCGTCCTGGCCGCCGGCGGCCTCAGCCTCGCCGAGCTGGGCATGGACGCCCCCGGCTCCACGACGCCCCCCGCGGCGGCGGGCAACGAGTCGGCGGACGGCAGCGGAACGTCCAAGGACGGCGAACCGGCGGAACCCCTGGGCGACGAGGCGAACGGGTCCACGACCACCACCGCCCCGAACGCCTCCACCTCCCCCTCGGCATCAAACCCCGAGAAGGACAAGGCCTCCCCGGACCCGAGCGACAACCCGACAAAGGACACCCAGTCCTCCACCACGGACGGCACGCCCCCCGACACCACGGCAGCCCCGGCCCCCACCCCCGCGGCCCCAACCCCCGCCCCCACAACCGCCCCGACAACCAACCCCCCCACCCCGGACCCGTCCCCGTCGGAAACGTGCAGTCGCTTCCTGTGGTGGTGCACGTAACGTCTGCCGCGGGGGCGGCACCTGTCGGCGCCGGTCGCTACATCCAGCCCGTTGGGGGTCCCCCCTCTGGGGGAGTTTGAGGACGAGGCCGTTCAGGCCGATGGGGTCCAGGGGCGAAGCCCCTGGTGGGGTGCAGGGGCGAAGCCCCGCGGGCGGGGTCGAAGGGGCGGCAGCCCCTGGAGGACGGGACGGGTAGGGGCGGCGGGGGCGAAAACAGCCCCCCGCACCCCCACCTACGCCTCCAGCATCCGCCGCAGCAAATCCCGCAAAGCCACCCGCTCCGGCTCCGACAACCCCGCCAACGGCTCCCGGGCAAACCGCAGCGACTCCCGCAACCCCCGAGCCACCCGCCGCCCCTCCGCCGTCGCGGCAGCCACCTTCACCCGCCGATCCGCAGGATCCGGCCGCCGCTCCACCAGCCCCCGCGCCTCCAGCCGATCCACGATCCCCGTCACATTCGACGGCTCGCACTTCAGCCTCTGCGCCAGCTTCCGCATCGGCAGCGGTTCCAACGACAGCAGCCCGAGCAACCGCGCCTGCGCCCCCGTCAACGCATGCTCCGCCGCAGCCTCCTCGTACTCCTCGTGGTAGCGCGCCACCACCGAGCCGATGAGGTCGACGACCTCCATCGTCAGGTCGTCGGGACGGGTCTTCTGAGGAGTGGACATACCTCCACCCTACCCCGATTACTTGACAACATGAAATATTTAGGCGCATGGTTGTTTCAGGTACTGAAGTAATCGGGCCTGAAGTAATCCGGAAAGGCAAGGCACCCATGGCATCCCCCACGCTCAACCGCGAGTGGCACCTGCTCACCCGTCCCGTCGGCTGGCCGAAGTCCGAGGACTTCGCCCTGGTGGAGGCCGAGGTCCCGACCCCGGGCGACGGCCAGGTCCTGGTCCGGAACAAGTACCTCTCCGTCGACCCCTACATGCGCGGCCGCATGAGCTCGGCGAAGTCCTACGTCGCCCCCTTCGAGCTCGGCAAGGTCATGCAGGGCGGCGCGGTCGGCGAGGTCATCGCCTCCAACGCCGAGGGCATCAAGGCCGGCGACCACGTCCTGCACTTCTTCGGCTGGCGCGAGTACGCCGCCGTGGACGCGAAGAGCGCCGTCAAGGTCGACCCGAACGCCGCGCCCCTCTCCACGTACCTCGGCGTCCTCGGCATGACCGGCCTCACCGCCTACGCCGGCCTCCTGCGCACCGCCGCCTTCAAGGAGGGCGACTCCGTCTTCGTCTCCGGCGCCGCGGGTGCCGTCGGCAGCCAGGTCGGCCAGATCGCCAAGCTCAAGGGCGCCTCCCGCGTCATCGGCTCGGCCGGCTCGGACGAGAAGGTCAAGCTGCTGGTCGAGGAGTACGGCTTCGACGCCGCCTTCAACTACAAGGCCGGCCCGGTGAGCGAGCAGCTGAAGGAGGCCGCCCCGGACGGCGTCGACGTCTACTTCGACAACGTCGGCGGCGACCACCTGGAGGCCGCCATCGGCCGGCTCAACCAGGGCGGCCGTATCGCGGTCTGCGGAATGATCTCCGTCTACAACAACACCGAGCCCGCCCCCGGCCCGCGGAACCTCGCCCGCCTCATCCAGACCCGCGGCCGTATCGAGGGTCTCCTGGTCGGCGACCACTACGACCTCCAGCCGCAGTTCGTCCAGGAGGTCGGCCCCTGGGTCGCCTCGGGCGCGCTGAAGTACCGCGAGACGGTCGCCGAGGGCATCGAGAACAACCTGGAGGCGTTCCTCGGCGTCCTGCGCGGCGACAACACCGGCAAGATGATCGTCAAGCTGTAAGCTTCACGGACTTTCCGACATGCGGTAACTTCTTTCCGAAACCGTCGCCGATCGTGGGCGCGAGTCGCGACGGACGGAAGAGGAGAAGACACCGCATGGCCATTCAGCAGACCGACGTCCTCTACACGGCCGTCGCCACCGCCGAGAACGGCCGCGACGGCCGGGTCGCCACCGACGACGGCAAGCTCGACGTCGTCGTGAACCCGCCGAAGGAGATGGGCGGCAGCGGCGCCGGCACCAACCCGGAGCAGCTCTTCGCCGCCGGCTACAGCGCCTGCTTCCAGGGCGCCCTCGGCGTCGTGGCCCGCCAGGAGAACGCCGACATCACCGGCTCGACCGTCACCGCGAAGGTCGGCATCGGCAAGAACGAGGACGGCTTCGGCATCATCGTCGAGATCTCGGCGACCATCCCGAACGTCGACGCGGAGACGGCCCAGACCCTGATCAAGAAGGCCCACGAGGTCTGCCCGTACTCGAAGGCGACCCGGGGCAACATCACGGTCACCCTGGCCTGAAACCCGTACGACGGAGGCCGCACCCCTGACCACAGGGGTGCGGCCTCCGCCCGTGTCACACAGCCAGAGCGGCCCTGTGCACCGCCCGCACCAGCCCCACGTTCTCCGGCGCCGCCCCGCCCGGGAAGGCGCACCGTCGCCGGGTGTAGCCGTAGGCCAGCCCGCTGCGCGGATCCGCGAAGCCCTGGGAGCCGCCCGCGCCGCTGTGGCCGAAGGCGCCGGCGCCCAGGAACGGGTACCAGACGTCCGCCGTCGCCTGGAAGCCGAGCCCGAACGCCTTGTGCGTCCGCGCCACCAGGTCGTAGCCGACCGAGTGGATCTGGCCGAACTCGGCGATCGTGTCCGGCTTCAGCAGCGGCGACCTGTCGTCCACCTCGCTGATCGCCGCCGCGTACATCCCGGCGAGCCCGCGCGCGGCGGCCACCCCGCCCGCCGACGCGGGCCCCTTGGCGCGCACCAGCCGGGAGTTGGCGTGGTCCACCAGCTCGCCCGCGTCCGGCACATGCGTGTTGAAGGCGATCGAGGAGAGCGTGTGCGGGCCGGTCGGACTCGCGTCCAGCAGCGCCTGCTGCTCCGGCGTCGGAACCATCGGCAGCACCGAGCGGAAGCGCGGCTCCAGCGCCTCGGGCAGGCCCAGGAAGAAGTCAAGGCCGTACGGGGCGCGGATCCGCTCCTCGTACACCTCCTGGAGGGTGCGGCCGGTGGCCCGGCGCACCACCTCGCCCGTGAGCGCGCCGATGACCAGGGCGTGATAGCCGAAGGCCGTGCCCGGACGCCAGAACGGCCGCTGGTCCGCGAGCCGTTCGGCGATCACCCGGTCGTCGGCCAGCTCCACGGCGGTGAACCCGGAGTCGAGGCCGACCAGACCCGCCCGGTGCGCGAGCAGGTCGCGCAGGGTCAGCGAGCCCTTGCCCTCGGACCCGAACTCGGGCCAGTAGTACGTCACCCTGCGGTCCAGCTCCAGGGTGCCGTCCTGCACCAGCAGGGCGACCACGAGATGGGCGGCGCCCTTGGTCGACGAGAACACGCCGTACAGCGAGTCCGCGTCGGCGCCGTCCCCCGTCCACAGGTCGACGACTCTGCGGCCGTGCACATACGCGCACAACTGCCCCTCGTAGTCCGGCCGTTCGCTCGCCACGAAGGAGGTGAACTCCTCGCGCACCGCTTCGAACCCGTCCGCGACGGTGCCGTGGATCTCCGGCGTCATCCGCTCTCCTCGTTGTCGACTAACCGCTGTGCGCGTGTGCCATGGTGAACAACGCCCGTGCCACCTGGGCGAATTCTCCCTTGGGATGATCCCTGAAGAGCGGCTCGGTGCCGAACAGGACCGCGTGCGCGCCGCTGATCACGGAAGGCTGCCCCGCCGCGTCCGCCGGCCCGCCCGAGCCGTCCTCCGCCGGCCGCCAGTGCCCGGAGACGAGCGGATTCCCGGTGGCGTACGACTGCTCGACCCGCACCCCGGGCCCCAGATCGGTGAACCACACCGGCGCGTAGACGAAGGAGTGGTCCGGGGCGCCGCCGGTGACGACGCCGCCCGTATTGGCCACGCGGACCACGCCGTTGGCGTCCCCGTTGCCCTCGACGGGCTTGGCCGCCAGCAGCCCGGCCGCCGAGCTCACCGACGCACCCATCGCGCCCCGCCCGACGAGACCGTGCCCGGCCAGGAAGGCGTCCAGCGCGGCCCTGGCGGGCGCCGTGAGGCCGCCGTGGTCCAGTCCCGCCGACACGAAGAGCACATCCGCCGTCGACCAGTCGAAGCCCGCGTTCAGCACGGCCGTGGACACCGGAGTGACGTCGAAGTTCATCTCCCGCAGCGCGAACAGCTCACCCGGCGTCACCGCCGCCGCCACCCGCACCCGGCGCAGCTCGGTGCCGCCGGTCAGCCGCGTCGCGTCGAAGGCGACGTCGTACGTCCGGGCCGCGACCGCCGCCTCGGCCCGCGCCGAGCCCGGCACCAGCGCACTGCCGTCCGCCGCCTGCCGTACCGAAATCCCTTGCGCCAGCAGTGAGTTGAGCGCGGCCACCTCGTTCGGGTCGGTCAGTCGCAGCCGCAGGTCGCCGCGCGGGGCGACATGGTCGACGGGCGCGGCCGCCTCGACGGGCCGCAGCGGCAGCCCGGCCAGGCTGCCGCCCGGCACCGACTCCACCGTGGCACCCCACAACCGGCCCAGGCTCCAGCCCGAGATGTCGTACATCACCGACACCTTGTCGCTGATGTCCCGCCCGTCGGCCAGCAGCACGTTCGCCATCCCGCGCTTGGCCTGCCGCAGATCGACGACGTAACTGCCCTGCGCATACGTCTTCCCGCCCAGCCGGAAGGAGTGGCTCGCGCGGCTGACGCGGACGTCGTTGGCGATCAGATGGTCGACGAGCCGCGCCGCGGCGGTGCTGCCGCCGGGGATGACGTAGGCGCGCGGGAAGGTGGTCGTGTAGACGTCCTCGGGCCCGATGCCCGGCACCCCCGGCACGGTCTCCTCCGACACCGGCACCTGCGCCGCGCCTGCGGCCCCGCGCCGGAACACCTCGATCTGGTCGGCGATCAGCGAGGCCCGGCGCTCTTGGACGAAGTCGAGGGTGGCGTTCAGGGCGGCGCCCGCGACGTCCACGTTGATGGCCGACCGGCGCCTCAACTCGGCGACAGGCAGGGTGTCGTAGGCCGTGTTGTTCACCCGCATCGGGATCTCCACCGTGTGCGCGGCGACCGTGCCGTGGAAGGCCGCGTACTGCGGGGTGAAGATCGGCGGCCAGTCGTCCCAGCCCTCCTCCTGGTCCCGGAACGGGATCTGCGCGGGCTCGACGCCGTCCTTCTCGGGCGTGTAGCCGAGGCCGTTGACGGCGTCCTCCATGCCGAGGGCGTTGGCGTAGGTGTTCTTCAGGAAGAGGTCGTACTCGTAGTTCTCGCCGTGCGGGGGAGTGGTGGGCTCTATGAGGGTTCCGTTGACGTACCCGTGCAGGTCGAGCATGACGGCCGGCTGCTTGTCGGTCATGATCTGCCGCATCGCCCGCACCTCGGGCTGCGAGGCGGTGACGAAGTCCCGGTTCATGTCGAAGCCGTTGGCGTTCGCGCGCGTGCCCGCGATACGGCCGTCCGGGTTGGCGGTGATGTTGAAGTACAGGCGGTTGTGGGCGAGCAGGTTCCTGGTCTGCGCGTCGTTCGCCGTGGCGAGCCGCTCGATCAGCTTCAGGGAGGCGTCGGTGCCCTCCCACTCGTTGCCGTGGATGTTGTTGTTGAAGAAGACGGGCGCCTTGTAACTCGCCTTGATCTCGGGGCTCTTGGCGGCCGCCGCGGGCGCGCTCTCGATGAGTTCGCGCATCCGCTCCTGGGCGCGCGCCTGCCGGTCGCTCTCCGGCGCGGTGACGGTCACGAGATACAGGCGGTGCCCGCCGGCCGACCGGCCCGCGATCTCCACGCTCACCCGGTCGCCTAGCCCTTGCAGGGCGTTCAGCTTCGGGGCGATCGCGTGGTACGGGGTGAGCCCCAGCTTGATCGACTTGTCGGCTGGGTTCTCCGGGTCGGGGGCGAGGGTCTGCTCGCGCGGATAGCCGCGGACGGCGTCGGACAGGGTGTCGTCCGCGGCCAGGGCCCGCCGGGCCGCGCTCTCCGGGGCGCGGGCGGCCCGGTCGTCGGGAGCCGCACGCTCCCTGGTCGGCGGCTGCGGATCCGCGCCGGCGGTGTGCGGGGTGAGGAACAGCGACCCCGCCGTGGCGAGGGCGAGGACGACGATCGGAACGGGTCTCGCGGGAACGGTCCTTGTGGTGCGCACGCGTACCTCCTCCGGGGACTTCCTGAGATCGGTACGGCGAGGTGTACCTGTTCGACTCAACTACAACAAGAGGGAGTTCGTGTCACCGATGCCCCGGATGGCGTATGTCGGGCGGCGGGGAGAGGGCATCCTGTGGGTGAGGGTGCCCGAGGCGAGGAGAGCTCCATGGCGACGATCCCTTCGCTCCCCAACAGGGACGACGTACTGCGCATGGCACGCAACACGACGGACATCACCGGCCAGCTCCTGGACACGGCCGGGAACCTCACCAGGATCGCCATCAACACCTTCGACCCCAGGGACGGTTCGGGCGCGGAGGTGCTGCGCGTCCTGCGCCAGACCACGGCGGAACTCGCCGAGGCCAGCGCCTCCCCGCAGGCCCAGGAGGCCTTCTACCGCATCGTCGACACCCTCACCCGCCTCGGCACCAGCGGCGCCCCGCTCGCGGTGCACCCGGTCAGCGAACCGGCCCAGGCCCTGCTGACCGCCCTCGGCGACAGCCTGCTGCCGGTGCTGGACGCGGTGGAGCCGGCGGTGGAGGAGTTCGCGACGGCGCTCGGCGACCTGGTGGAGGCGACGTCTCCGCTGCTGCCGGCCGGCGCGGGCCTGGTCGCGGGCGTCCTGCTCGCCCTCACCCCGTTCCTGCGCTCGGCGGCCGAGGTCCTGCGCGACGGCACCCCCGAACTCCGCCGCATCGCCGACGCGTTGACGGCCGCACTGGCCCCGCTGATGCCCCTCCAGGTGGCCCTGGCCGAGCGGGCGGCGGTCGCCGGCGCCAACGTCGTACGTGCCACCCTGCCCCCGCTGGCCGACCTCACGGAGGCCGCGGCGGCCACCACGAAGGCCGCCCGCCCGGCGCTCATCGCGGGCGAGGAGCTCCTGGTCTCCGGCCTGGAGCGCATCCAGCCCCTGCTCCTGGCCGCCGCCTCGCGCACGGGCCGGATCGCGCGCGCGGCAGCGGTACGGGTGTCGGCGGCGGTGTCGCCGGCGGCGGAGCCGGGAGTGATGGTGGCGGTGGCTCCGGGGTGACCGGATCCCGCTCGATAGAGTGCCTCCCATGCGCGATCTTGGGGTGGGCTTCCGGTTCCTGTTGAGGGGCCAGCGATGGGTGGCCCGGCACGGCAAGCAGTACGAGTTCGGACTGATCCCCGGGCTGATCACACTCGTCCTCTACGCGGCGGCGCTCGTCGCGCTGTCCGCGTGGGGCGACGACTTCGTGGCCTGGGCGACCCCCTTCGCCGACGACTGGTCGAGCCCCTGGCTCGGTCTCTTCCGCGGCTTCCTCACCGTCGTGCTGTTCGCGCTCGCGCTGCTGCTGTCCGTCGTCACCTTCACCGCGGTCACGCTCCTGATCGGCCAGCCCTTCTACGAGAGCCTCTCCGAGAAGGTCGACCGTGACGTGTCCCCGGACGGTACGGCCCCCGAGTCCGGGCTGCCGCTCTGGCGCGAGCTGTGGATCTCGGGCCGCGACAGCCTGCGGATCGTCATCCGGGCCGGAATCTGGGCCGTCCTGCTCTTCGGCCTCGGCTTCATCCCGGTCGTCGGCCAGACCGTCGTCCCGGTCATCGGCTTCCTCGTCACCGGCTTCTTCCTCACCGAGGAGCTGACCGCCGTGGCCATGCAGCGCCGCGGCGTCGAACTCCGTGACCGCCTCACCCTCCTGCGCGCCCGCAGGACCCTCGTCTGGGGCTTCGGCACACCCCTCGCCCTGGCCTTCCTGGTGCCGTTCGTCGCGGTGTTCCTGATGCCGGGCGCGGTCGCCGGCGCCACCCTCCTGGCCCGCGAACTCCTCGACGAGGAGACGCTGGAGGACGGCGCGGACGAGAGTGCGGACGTCAGCGCGTGACCGGCGTACTGCCCGCGATCCTCAGGATCGCCCGCACTCTTCCCTCCGTCACACCCTGCCGACCTGGTCCGCCGCCTCCCGCAACGCCCCCAGGAACGCCCGCCCGGCCGGTGTGAGCGACCGCCCCCGCGCCGTCGCCGCGTACACCGCCCGGGCCGGGGCGCCCTCGTCGAGCACCGGCAGCAGGACGACGTCCTGCCGTACGGACGCCGCGGCCAGCGCCGGGACCAGGGTCACGCCGAGGCCCGCGGCGACGTAGCCCTGCTTGGCGGTCCACTCGCCGACGACGTGCGCCACGCGCGGCCGGAAGCCCTGGCGCAGCGCCGCGTCCAGGAGGGTGCCCTCGGGGCGTGCGCTGCCGGAGATCCAGTCGGCGTCGGCGAGTTGACCGAGCCGCACCGGGCCGCCGCCCGCCAGTTCATGACCGGCGGGGACGGCGACGTACAGCGACTCGTCCAGGAGATGGTGGAGTTCGTACGCCTCCAGCGGGGCGCGGCCCGTCGTCGAGACGACCGCCAGGTCCAGGTGACCGGCGGTCAGCCGGTCCAGCAGGGCGGGCGTGAAGCCCTCCTCGCGGGAGAGCAGGACACGGGGGTGGCGGGCGCGGAACGCGGCGAGCGCCTGCGGCACCAGGGCCGCGTCGGCGGTGGCGAACGCGCCGAAGCGCAGCCGTCCGCCGGCCGCCTCGCGCAGGGCGGCCAGTTCCCGCCCGGCCTCGTGCAGCGTCGCGGCGACGGACTCGGCGTGCGGGACGAGGACCCGGCCGGCCTCGGTCAGCCGCACACCCCTGGGCAGCCGGTCGAACAGCGGGGCGCCGCCGAGCGCCCCCTCCAGCGAGGAGATCTGCCGGGACACCGCGGACTGCGTCCAGCCGAGCGTGCGGGCGGCGACGGTGAAGGAGCCGTGCCGGGCGACCTCCAGGAAGACCCGCAGCCAGACGGTGGAGAGGTCGGGTTCGCCCGCGGACGGTGCGTGATGCGGATTCGGCATGGCAGCCATGCTAGACATTCGCTTGTCGCATCGATGGGCGGGGCCTAGCGTCGTCGGCATGGAGAAGATCGCTTTTCTGGGGCTGGGGCACATGGGTGCCCCGATGGCCCGCCGACTCCTCGCCGCCGGGCACCCGTTGACCGTCTGGAACCGCACGGCGGCGAAGGCCGGTCCGCTGGTCGCCGAGGGCGCGTCGGCCGCCGCCTCACCGGCCGACGCCGTCCGGGGCGCCGACGTCGTGATCACGATGCTCGCCGGGCCGGACGCCCTCGCCGCGGTCGCGGACGAGGCCGTACCCGCCCTGCGTCCCGGCGCCCACTGGATCGAGATGTCGACCGTCGGCCCGGACGCCGTACGGGACCTCGCCGCCCGGCTCGCCACCACCGTGAACCTCGTCGACGCGCCCGTCATGGGCAGCACCGACCGGGCGGCCACCGGTGAACTGCGCATCCTCGCGGGCGGTGACACGGACGCCGTGCGCGAGGTGCTCGCCCGGCTCGGCGAGGTCGTCCCGGCCGGCGGGCTCGGCTCGGGCGCGGCACTGAAGCTCGTCGTCAACGCGGCCGTCATCGGCGGGGTCGCCCTCGTCGCCGAGTCCCTGCGGCTGGCGGACGCGCTCGGCCTCGACGACGCCGTCGCCCGTAGGGCCCTCGCGGACAGCCCGCTCGCCGGCGCCGTTGCCCGCGCCTTCGCCGAGGGCGTCCACTTCGGCACCGGACTCGCCGTGAAGGACCTCGCCCTGGTCGCCGACGCGGCTCAACTGCCCGCGCTGGAAGCCGTGCTGGACCACCTCCGCAAGGCCGATGTCCCGGCCGCCGACATCTCCGTAGCCGCAGACCGCATCCGAGCAGGGAGCACGATATGAAGGTCACCCTCGACAACCCCGCCAACGCCCCGCAGCCGTACAGCCCCGCCTACTCCCAGGTCGCCCGCGTCGAACAGGCCGACGGCAGCGCGCTGTTGTTCGTCTCGGGCCAGATCGCCGAGGGCGACACGCTCGCCGAGCAGAGCCGCGGCATCTTCGCGATCCTCGAAGCCCTCCTCGGGGCGCACGGCGCGACCCTGGCCGACATCATCAACATCCGCACCTACCTGACCGACATCTCGCAGCTCGACGAGTACGGCGCCGTACGCCGCGAGGTGATCACCGGCACCCCGCCCACCAGCATGACCTTCGAGGTGCCGAAGCTGTTCCGGCCGGAGGCGCAGATCGAGATCGAGGTGGTGGCCGCGGTGGGGCCGTCGGCGCTTTGAAACACCGCTAGCGCGTAGCGAACCCGTACACCGTTCGGGAGCGGAACACCTCGCCCGGCCGCAGCACCGTGCTGGGGAACTCCGGGCGGTTGGGGGAGTCGGGGAAGTGCTGGGTCTCCAGGGCGATGCCCTCGCCCGGCGCGAACGGCTCCGCCAAGTGGTCGGCGGTGTACAGCTGGAGGCCCGGTTCGGTGGTCGCGACCGTCAGCACCCGCCCGGACGAGGGGTCGTACAGCTCGGCGACCTCGACCGGGTCCTCGCTCACGCCCTTGTCGAGCACGAAGTTGTGGTCGTACCCGGCGCCGACCTTGCGCGCCGCACGGAAGTCGAAGCGGGTCCCCTCGACGGCCTCGACGCCGGTCGGGATCAGATCCGCGTCGACGGGCGTGAACCGCGAGGCGTCCAGCCGCAGTTCGTGGCCGCCCGCGTTCCCCGCCCCCGACAGGTTGAAGTAGCTGTGGTTCGTCAGGTTCAGCACTGTCGGCGCGTCCGTGACGGCCTCGTAGGCGATCCCCAGCGCGCCGGACGCGTCCAGCGTGTACGTCGCCGAGACCTCCAGACGGCCCGGGAAGCCCTCCTCGCCGTGCGGAGCGACCCGCGACAGGCGCACGCCGTGCTCGACCGGCTCCGCGTCCCACACGCGCTTGTCGAAGCCGCGCTCGCCGCCGTGCAGACAGTTGGGGCCGTTGTTCCGCGCGAGCGCGTACGTCCGGTCGTCCAGCGGGAAGCGGCCGCCCGCGATCCGGTTGGCGAACCGGCCGACCAGGGCGCCGAGGTACGGCTCCGGATGCGCGGGGTAGCCGGCGAGCTCCGCGAACCCCAGCACCACGTTCCCGGCGACGCCCTCACGGTCCGGGACCTCCACCGACTGCACGATCCCGCCGTACGTCAGGACCCGCACCCGCACGCCCGCCCGCTCCAGGGTCCAGCGGTGCACCGGGGTGCCATCGGAAAGTGTTCCGAAGAGTTCGTTCATGCGCGAAAACGTGTGCGAAATCATGGGCGAACCCTAAGTCACCCGGTCCTCGCCCAGTCACCCCGTCTTCGCCGTGACCGTCCGGTAGGCGATCTCGGCCAGCCGCGCCTGCCCGTCCACACTCGGATGGAACCAGTCCCAGTGACTGAGCTGCTCCGTGCCGAAGCGGTACGAGTGGACCGCGCCTCCGTCGAACCGGCACCGCTTGTCCTTCGCGCAGACCTCCTTCAGGACGTCGTTGTAGTCCTCCACCCGCTTCTGCACCGTGTCCCGGCGCAGGGTGGCGGCCGAGTCCAGGGCGTCCGCGTCACCGAGCATCGACGGGCAGATGCCCAGCTTCCACACCTGCTTGCCCAGCGGATTGGTCCGCCCCTGCGACCACAGCCGCTTCAGGTTCGGCACGCTCGCCACATACACCTGCGCCTTGGGCAGTGCCTCGCGCAGCGTGCTCATCGCGTCCTCGAACTGGGTGCGGAAGTCGGCCACCGAGGTCATCGCCGAGGTGGTGTCCCGGCAGGCGTCGTTCGCCCCGGCCATCACGGCCACCAGCTCCGGCCTGCGCGTCGCCGCCTGTGCCATCTGCCCGGCCAGGTCCGCCATCCGCGCCCCGGTCACCGCGTAGTTCCAGCTGTGCTGCCCCGCCTTCGCCTCGCCCAGCAGCCGTACGGCGAGACTGTCCACCTCCTCGCTGCTGCCCGTCGCCCACGACACCTCGGGGCAGTCCGACAGCACCGAGCAGGCGTCGAAGCCGCGGGTGATGGAGTCGCCCACGGCCGCGACCGACTCCGGGCTGCGGTCCCAGACCGGCGTCGGTCTCGGCGACGGCTTCACGCTCACCGCGTCCGTCCCGGACGGACCCGGTGCATTGCCGCCGACGGCGTCACAACCGGTGACGCCCAGGACGGCCGCGGACAGGACAGCGACAACGGCCGGTGAGCGGTGGCTTGGCTTCCGCATCCGCAGCTGATCCCCTCGGTCGTCGAACAGAACTCCCCCTCCATGACAACGTGCGGGAGTTCCCGACCGCGCGCGATGCAACGCTTCCGACCCGTACAGGCGTCCTGCCGGGTGAATGGCGGGCGTTTCACGGCACCGGGACCGACGGTACGTCACACTCCTTGCGCCGCCGCACGGTAGCCTCGCCATCAACGTGGCTGCCCGGCCACGGCCGTCCGCCAGTTCGCAAGATGTCCCGCTCTGCCCGGAGGTCCCGGTGACGACACGTGGAGTTCTGTACGTGCACTCCGCGCCGCGCGCGCTGTGCCCGCACGTCGAGTGGGCCGTCGCCGGGGTGCTCGGCACGCGCGTCAACCTCGACTGGATCCGGCAGCCCGCCGCCCCTGGCACCTGGCGCTCGGAGTTCTCCTGGCAGGGCGAGGCCGGCACGGCCTCCAAACTCGCCTCGGCCCTGCGCGGCTGGCACCTGCTGCGCTTCGAGGTGACCGCCGAGCCCTGCGCCACCGCCGAGGGCGAGCGCTACAGCTGCACCCCCGACCTCGGCATCTTCCATGCCGTCACCGGCATCCACGGCGACATCCTGATCCCGGAGGACCGGCTGCGCGCCGCCCTGACCCGCTCCCAGCGCGGCGAGACCGACCTGGAGGCGGAGATCGCCAAGCTCCTCGGCAAGCCCTGGGACGACGAACTGGAGCCGTTCCGGTACGCGGGCGAGGGCGCCCCGGTGCGCTGGCTGCACCAGGTGGTCTGACCGACACGTGAAGGGGCCCCCACCTTGATGGTGGGGGCCCCTTCACGTACGTACAGGCGCTTCTCAGACCGTGCGGAACGCCAGGACCACGTTGTGGCCGCCGAAGCCGAACGAGTCGTTCAGCGCGGCGATGCGGCCCTCGACGGGCAGCTTGCGCGCCTCACCGCGGACGACGTCGGCGTTGGCCTCGGCCTCCGGGTCGATGTTCTCGACGTTGATGGTCGGCGGAGCAACCCGGTGGTACAGCGCGAGCACGGTCGCGACCGTCTCGACACCACCGGCGCCACCGAGCAGATGCCCGGTCATGGACTTCGTCGCGGACACCGCGAAGTGGTCGGTGTCCTCGCCGAACACCTTCCGCAGCGCCTTCAGTTCGGCGATGTCACCGGCCGGCGTGGAGGTCGCATGCGCGTTCACGTGCATGATCTCCGACGGGTCCAGGTCGGTGCGGTCCAGCAGGTTCTGCAGGGCGTGCGCGATACCGCGGCCCTCCGGCTCCGGCTGCACGATGTCGTGGCCGTCGGCGGAGATGCCCTGGCCGACCGCCTCGGCGTACACCCGGGCACCGCGCTTCGCGGCGTGCTCGGCGGACTCCAGGACGATCACGCCGGCGCCCTCGCCGAGGACGAAGCCGTCACGGCCGACGTCGTACGGACGGGACGCGCCCTGCGGGTCGTCGTTGTTCTTGGACATCGCCATCATGTTGCCGAACGCGGCGATGGGCAGCGGGTGGATCGCCGCCTCCGTGCCACCGGCGACGACGATGTCGGCGCGGCCGGTACGGATCATCTCGATGGCGTAGCCGATGGCCTCGGCACCCGACGCACAGGCGGAGACCGGCGTGTGCACGCCCGCACGGGCGCCCACGGCCAGACCCACGTTCGCGGAGGGGCTGTTCGGCATCAGCATGGGGACGGTGTGCGGGGAGACGCGGCGAACGCCCTTCTCCTTGAGCACGTCGTACTGGTCGAGGAGGGTCGTCACGCCGCCGATGCCGGAGGCGATGACGGCACCGAGCCGGTCCGGGTCGACGTTTGGGTCTTCTCCGGCCTTCGCCTCGAAACCGGCGTCCTTCCACGCCTCCTGAGCCGCGATCAGCGCGAACTGCGCCGAGCGGTCCAGACGGCGGGCCTGCGGACGCGGGATCACCTCGGTCGGCTCAACGGCGACCGGTGCGGCGATGCGGACCGCCTGCTCGGCGGCCCAGTCCTGCTCCAGGGGCTTGACGCCGGAACGTCCGGCGACGAGGCCCTCCCAGGTAGAGGCCGCGTCGCCACCCAGCGGTGTGGTTGCGCCGATACCGGTGACGACCACAGTGCGATTGGTCGAGCTCACGGGAATTCTTTCTCCAACGGGATACGAGGATTCAGCGGCGCCACCGCCGGGTGGCGGGGCCGGGCACGTCCGGCCTAAGTGGAAACTCAGGCCTGGTGCTTGAGGATGTAGTCGGTAGCGTCGCCGACCGTCTTGAGGTTCTTGACGTCGTCGTCCGGGATCTTGACGTCGAAGCGCTCTTCGGCGGCGACGACGACCTCGACCATGGACAGGGAGTCGACGTCCAGATCGTCGGTGAAGGACTTGTCCAGCTGGACGTCCTCGACCGGGATGCCGGCGATCTCGTTCACGATGTCGGCGAGACCGGCGACGATCTCTTCCTGAGTGGCGGCCATGTCAGGCGCTCCTTCGTAGTAATCCAGAGGGTTTGGCTGGCCCGCGTCGGATCCGGGGATCCGGCACGGTGTGCCTAGGGGAGGGTAACGACCGTGGCGGCGTAAACGAGACCCGCCCCGAAGCCGATGACGAGCGCGGTGTCGCCGCTCTTCGCCTCACCGGTCGCCAGAAGCCGCTCCATCGCGAGCGGAATCGAGGCGGCCGAGGTGTTGCCGGTGGTGCGCACATCGCGAGCGACCGTGACGTGCTCCGGCAGTTTCAGCGTCTTCACCATCGAGTCGATGATCCGCTCGTTGGCCTGGTGGGGAATGAAGACGTCCAGCTCGTCCGGGGTGATTCCGGCCGCGTCCAGCGCCTGCTGGGCGACCTTCGCCATCTCGAACACGGCCCAGCGGAACACCGCCTGGCCCTCCTGCGTGATCGCAGGGAACTTGTCGACCGTGCCCTCGCGGTAGTCCGTCCACGGCACGGTCTGCTTGATGGTCTCGGACTTGTCGCCCTCGGAGCCCCACACGGTCGGGCCGATCGCGGGCTCGGGGGACGGACCGACCACGACCGCGCCGGCGCCGTCGCCGAACAGGAAGGCCGTCGCCCGGTCCTCCAGGTCGGTCAGGTCGCTCAGCCGCTCCACGCCGATGACGAGGACGTACTCCGCGCTGCCCTCGACGATCATGCCCTTGGCGAGGGTGAGGCCGTAGCCGAAGCCCGCGCAGCCGGCCGAGATGTCGAAGGCGGCGGCCTTGTTCGTGCCCAGCTTGTCGGCGATCTCGGTGGCCACGGCCGGCGTCTGCTTGAAGTGCGAGACGGTCGAGACGATCACACCGCCGATCTGCTCGGCGGAGATCCCGGCGTCGGCGATCGCCTTGCCGGACGCCTCGATCGACATCGCGGCGACGGTCTCCTCGGCGGAGGCCCAGTGCCGGGTCTCGATGCCGGAGCGCGAGCGGATCCACTCGTCGGACGAGTCGATCGTCTCCAGGATCACCTCGTTGGGCACCACCCGGGTCGGACGGTAGCCGCCGACACCGAGGATGCGCGCGTACGGGTGGCCCTTGCTGGGCTTCAGCTTCGCCATGCTCCAGGGCTCCTTGTCAGGCACTGTGCTCTGCGATGAGCTCGCGAGCCGCGTCGAGGTCGTCGGGGGTCTTCAGGGCCAGCGTCTTGACGCCGGGCAGCGCACGCTTGGCGAGGCCGGTCAGGGTGCCGCCGGGGCACACCTCCAGCAGGGCGGTGACGCCGAGCTCCTTGAAGGTCTCCATGCACAGGTCCCAGCGGACCGGGTTGGCGACCTGGCCGACCAGCCGGTCGAGCACCTCGGTGCCGGTGGCCACGGCCTTGCCGTCCTTGTTGGAGACGTAGGCGACCGTGGGGTCGGCGGGCGTGAGCGCCTCGGCGGCCTCGGCCAGCTTCTCGACGGCGGGGGCCATGTGGTGCGTGTGGAAGGCGCCCGCGACCTTCAGGGGCACGACCTTGCGTACGCCCTCGGGCTTGTCCTCGTTCAGCGCGGCGAGCTGCTCCAGCGTGCCCGCGGCGACGATCTGACCGGCGCCGTTGATGTTCGCCGGGGTCAGACCGAGCTTCTCCAGGTGCGCGACCGAGGTCTCCGGGTCGCCGCCGAGCAGCGCCGACATACCGGTCTCGGTGATCGCGGCGGCCTCGGCCATGGCCAGACCGCGCCTGCGTACGAGGGTCAGCGCGGCGGTGTCGTCCAGGACGCCCGCGAAGGCGGCGGCGGTGATCTCACCGACGCTGTGGCCCGCGACGGCACCGGGTGCCACGTCACCGAGTGCCGCGGCCGAGAGGATCCCGGCGGCGACCAGCAGCGGCTGCGCCACCGAGGTGTCGCGGATTTCGTCCGCGTCGGCCTTGGTGCCGTAGTGGGCGAGGTCCAGTCCGATGGCGTCCGACCACGCGGTGACGCGGTCAGCGGCACCGGGCAGGTCGAGCCAAGGAGTCAGGAAGCCGGGCGTCTGGGCGCCCTGGCCGGGAGCGACGAGTACGAGCACTCTCACACTCTCTCTTGTGGACGGCCACGGCCGCCCGTGGGGACAGGGACGAAGAACACGAGGGGGTTTTGTGGGCCCCCGACAAAACCCTACGGCTGGAGATCCCCGTCGACCAGACGCCCCAGGATCAGCGCGATCCGCAGCGTGAACGCGGAGCGTACATCGGACGGCGACCAGCCGGTGACGTCAGTCACACGTCGGAGCCGGTAGCGCACGGTGTTGGGATGCACGAAGAGCATGCGGGCCGCGCCTTCGAGACTGCTCGCCTGTTCGAGATAGACGGACAGCGTCTCCAGAAGCGCCGAGCCGGCTTCCTCCAGCGGTCTGTAGATCTCCTCCACCAACTGCTCGCGCGCACTGGGATCCCCGGCGATCGCGCGCTCCGGAAGCAGATCGTCCGCCAGGACCGGCCGCGGGGCGTCCTGCCAGGCAGAACACGCCTTCAGGCCCGCCGCGGCGGCCTGCGCGGACCGGGTCGCGGCCAGCAGGTCGGGCACGATCGGACCGGCCACCACGGGCCCGGCGGCATAGGGCCCGATCAGCGACTTGGCCACGGCGAGCGGGTTGTCGCTGCCGCCCGCGATGACGACGAGCCGGTCCCCGAGCACCCCGGTGAGCACCTGGAGCTTGGCATGCCGGGCGGCCCGCCGGATGGCCTCGACGGTCAACTCGGAGTCACCGTCCGGAGCGGTCCCGAGGACCACGCAGACATGTTCGGGCGAGTTCCACCCGAGGGCGGCGGCCCGGCTGACCGCGCCCTCGTCGGCCTCCCCGCTGAGCACGGCGTTGACCACCAGCGACTCCAGCCGCGCGTCCCAGGCACCGCGTGCCTCGGCGGCCTGGGCGTAGACCTGGGCGGTGGCGAAGGCGATCTCACGGGCGTAGACGAGCAGCGCCTCGCGCAGCACGGACTCGTCGCCGGGAGCCGCCACCTCGTCGATGGCGGATTCCATGACCTCGATGGTGGTCCGCACCATCTCGACGGTCTGCCGGAGCGTGATGGCCCGGGTCAGCTCGCGCGGAGCGGTCCCGAAGACATCGGTGGAGATGGCCTGCGGGGCATCGGGATGCCGGAACCACTCGGTGAAGGCGGCGATACCGGCCTGGGCCACAAGACCGATCCAGGAACGGTTCTCCGGGGGCATGGCCCGGTACCACGGCAGCGTCTCGTCCATGCGCGCGATGGCCTGCGCGGCGAGGCTGCCGGAGGACTTCTCCAGCCGCTTCAGGGTCGCGGAGTGCGGGTGGGCGTTACGCGCTGGGGCTCCGGCATGGCCGGTTTCGGGTTCGGGCACGGGGACAAGACTGCCTTATCCGGACGGGAGCGTGCGCCGTCGGGGTCTACGGTGGGATCCGTGATGGACGTACGGCGCGCCGACGAGCGCTACCCAGGGGGCGACGCGGCGGCGGGAATCGACTCCCGGCACGCCTTTTCCTTCGGCCCCCACTACGACCCCGACAATCTCCGCTTCGGCGCGATGATCGCCTGCAACGAGGAGTGCCTCGCCCCCGGCGCCGGCTTCGACGAGCATCCGCACAGCCACACGGAGATCGTGACGTGGGTGGTGGAGGGCGAACTCACCCACCGCGACTCCACGGGCCACGAGACGGTCGTCCGCCCCGGCGACGTCCAGCGCCTGAGCTCGGCGGCAGGCGTCCGCCACGTGGAGCGCAACGACGCGACGGTCCCCCTCACCTTCGTCCAGACCTGGCTGGCCCCCCTGACCCCCGGCGGCGACCCCGCCTACGAAACCGTCCACGGCATCGCCGACTCCACGCCGTACGCAATCCCGGAGGCGGGCGCGATGCTGCACGTACGACGCCTTGCGGCGGGGGAGCGGACGGCGGTGCCGGACGGGCGGTACGTCTACGTCCATGTCGTACGCGGCGAAGTGCAGCTGGGCCCCGAACAGCTGGGCCCCGGCGACGCGGCCCGGCTCACGGACACAAAGGACCTGGAGGCGGTGGGGGTCACGGAGACGGAGCTGCTGATGTGGGAGATGGCTTAGAGCTCCGCCAGCACCGCATCCGTGAACGCCGGCCACGCCTCGACCGCCCAGGGCCCGAACGCCCGGTCCGTCAGGGCGACGCACGCCACCGAGGCATCCGGGTCGATCCACAGGAACGTCCCCGACTGCCCGAAGTGGCCGAAGGTGCGCGGCGAGGACGAAGCGCCCGTCCAGTGCGGGGACTTGCCGTTGCGGATCTCGAAGCCGAGCCCCCAGTCGTTGGGGTTCTGGTGGCCGTAGCCCGGCAGGACGCCCTTCGTCCCCGGGTACTGGACCGTCATCGCCTCCGCCACCGTCCGCGGGTCCAGCAGCCGCGGCGCCTGCACCTCCGCCGCGAACCGCAGCAGATCGGCCACCGAGGACACCCCGTCCTTGGCCGGTGAGCCCTCAAGCGACGTGGACGTCATGCCCAGCGGCTCCAGCACCGCCTGCCGCAGATACTCCGCGAACGGCATGTCCGCGGCCTTGGCGATGTGATCCCCGAGCTGCTCGAACCCGGCGTTGGAGTACAGCCGCCGCTCCCCGGCCGGTGCCGTTACCCGGTGCTCGTCGAAGGCCAGCCCCGAGGTGTGCGCGAGGAGATGGCGGACGGTGGCCCCGGCCGGCCCCGCCGGCTCGTCGAGCTCGATCGCCCCCTCCTCGTACGCGACGAGCGCGGCGTAGGCCGCGAGCGGCTTGGTGACCGAGGCGAGCGGGAAGCGGTGGCCGACCGGACCGTGGGTACCGAGGACCGTGCCGTCGGCTCGTACGACGCCCGCCGCGGCGGTGGGGACCGGCCAGTTCTCGATCAACGCGAGGCTGTTCATGCCCCCGAGCCTAAAGGTGCTCAGAGCGCCAGCCGCATGAAGGGGTCGGGCGTACGCGCGAAGCCCAGTGAGGCGTACAGCGGCTCGGCGTCGGCGGAGGCCGTGAGGTCGACCTGGCCGACGCCCTGTTCGCGGAACCACTCCAGCAGCGACTCCATACAGGCGCGCGCATGGCCCCGGCGGCGCGCGTCCGGGTCGGTGGCCACGCTGAAGACGTATCCGCACAGGCCGCGCGGGTTGGCCGGCTTGCCGATCCGGTACTCCACCGTCCCCACGACCAGCGCGGCGAGGGCGTCCGGCCGGTCCGGGTGGTCGACGACGAACGCGGCGAGATCCCCGTCCGGCTCGGCCAGCCGTGCCCGCAGGCCCACCAGGCCGGCCGGGTGCCAGTCCGTGGACGTGTCGGCTCCGGGTATCGAATCGATCATCACCTGGCGCAGCCGGAGCACTTCGGCGGCGTCCTCGGCCGTGGCGCGACGTACGAGACTCATGTCCCGCACGCTAGCCACGGCGATCACTTCATGTCCCGTGGTTTTCTCACCTGTTCCGCTTGCTTGGAGTGCACTCCAAGGCCATAGCGTTGAGGTCATGACGGTGACGGAGACCACGGGTACCAGGACCGACACCTGCGCCGGACCGCCCCAGCCCGACCGGCGGCCGGACGGCCAGGACAGCTACACGATCAGCGAGGTTGCCGCATTCACCGGCCTGAGCGCGCACACCCTGCGCTGGTACGAGCGCATCGGCCTGATGCCGCACATCGACCGCTCGCACACCGGCCAGCGCCGCTACAGCAACCGCGACCTCGACTGGCTCGACCTCGTCGGCAAGCTGCGGCTCACCGGCATGCCGGTCGCCGACATGGTGCGGTACGCCGAACTGGTGCGCGAAGGAGACCACACCTACGGCGAGCGCTACGAACTGCTGGAGACGACCCGCCGGGACGTCCTGGCCCGGATCGCGGAGCTCCAGGACACGCTCGCCGTGCTCGACCGCAAGATCGCTTTCTACGGTGACGCCGGGCACGCCCTGGCGTCGGAGAGGCCCCGATGACCGACAACGGCAGGATCCGGACGGCACGACTGGGCGAGGGCGGCCCCGAGGTGGGCGTACAGGGCCTCGGCTGCATGGGCATGAGCTTCGCCTACGGCCCCTCGGACGCCAAGGAGTCCCGGGCGACGCTGGAGCGGGCCCTGGAACTGGGCGTCACGCTGTACGACACCGCGGACGCCTACGGCGCGGGCGAGAACGAGCGCTTCCTCTCGCCGTTCTTCAAGCAGCACCGGGACGAGCTCGTGATCGCCACGAAGTTCGCGCTCGCGATCCACCCCGACGACCCGACCAAGCGGATCATCCGCAACGATGCGCCCTACATCCGCGCCTGCGTCGAGGCGAGCCTGAAGCGCCTGGACGTCGACGTGATCGACCTCTACTACATGCACCGCCGGGACGTGAAGATCCCCATCGAGGAGAGCGTCGGTGTCATGGCCGACCTGGTCCGCGAGGGCAAGGTGAAGCAGCTGGGTCTGAGCGAGGTCACGGCAGGGGAACTGCGTGCCGCGCACTCCGTGCACCCCATCGCGGCCGTGCAGTCGGAGTGGTCGCTGTTCAGCCGCGACATCGAGGCGCACGTGGTGCCGGCCGCCCGTGAACTGGGCGTGACGCTCGTGCCGTACTCGCCGCTCGGCCGTGGCTTCCTCACCGGCTCCTTCGCGAAGGCCGAGGACCTGACGTCCGACGACTTCCGCCGTCAGCAGCCCCGGTTCACCGGCGAGAACGCGGCGGCCAACGCGGCCCTGCTGGAGCCGATCCGCACGGTCGCCGACGCCCACGGCGTCTCCCTCGGCCAGATCGCCCTGGCCTGGGCCCAGCAGCAGGCCACGGTCCACGCCCTCCCGGTGGTCCCGATCCCGGGCACCCGCAAGCCGGGCCGCGTGGAGGAGAACACGGCGGCCACCCGGATCGAACTGACGGAGGATCAACTGGCCCTGCTGGAACCGATCGCCCAGAAGGTGGCGGGGGACCGGTACGCGGACATGACGTTCACTTCCGCCGGACGGGAGTAGAGCTACCCAGGGACGCGGGGAACTGCGCGACCAGCCCCCACCGGCGGAAAGCCGAGATCTACAACTCCGCCAGCAACTCGGCCTTCTTGGAGGAGAACTCCTCATCGGTCACCAGCCCGGCCTGGTGCAACTCCCCGAGATGACGAATCCGTTCGGCGATGTCCGCAGGATCCCGGCGCGGCGCAGCCGCAGCCGGGACAGCGGTCCCCGCGGAGCGAACCGCCGCCAGTACGGCCGCGGCGAACGGCAGTGACTCGTGCACCGGCCCGTATCCCAGCCCGAACACCACGGCCGCCGGATCCTGGTCGGCCTGTGCGACCGGCGGAGCGTCCCGCCGTACCAGCCGTAGATGCCCCTCGAAGACCTCGGGCGACCGCCACTCGACCCCGCTCAGGTCACCCACCGCGAAGGACTGGTCCCCGGCCTTCCACTTCGCCGACGACGCGCCCGTCCAGAACCACCGGAAGTGCACGGTCCGCCCGTCGAAGGACGCCTTGCCGTCGTAGGCCTTGAACTGCAACGGCACCTCGGGCGCCGGCACAAGGAATCGCTCCGCCGGCCCGGACTGCGTCAGCTTCGCGCGCAGTTCGTCGGCGTAGTACTCCGCGAGCGTCTCCCGGTCGGCAGGCAGCACCAGCCGATACGGGTCGCAGTGCTCCTTCAGCTGCCCCGCGGCCGCCTCCATCAGCGGATCGGCGCCCGCGCGCGGCTCGACCCGCAGCACCACGGTCCCGCGTTTGCCGGGCGTGAGCGTCACCGTGGAGATCGCCGCCAGCGGGAGACGGCGTTCCCCCAGCGCCTGATGGAGCTTAGGTGTTCGAATCCCCCGTTCGTAACGGATGAGCACGGAGTCGGACTCGAACTCCCAGGCGGCATGAAATCCGGCCAGTACGTCACCCATGCGGCTCATCGTATGCGGCACGAGTTCCTCCGTCGCCTCCCTGCGCAGCCCGCGCTTCTTCTGGTCTCTACGCGCGTCCGGCCGTCGCGGTGCCGGACAAACCCTCCCGGCAGGCTTCGTCATCGCCCGCGCAGTGCACCGAGCGGTACGCGCCAACCCCGATTTCCGCGAAGTTCAGCAGACTGTCCGTGCCCGGCACGAAGTAGCCGGCGTGCCCCTCCGCGTCCCGCGCCGACAGCACGCGCGCCCCGAACTCGGACGACATCGGGTCGGCCCCGTGCCCCAGTCCGCCCAGCTCCAGGTACGGCACGTCCTGGATCCAGTCGTCCGCGTCCCGCATCGCCCACACCTGGGCCGAGGTCTCCAGGTGCGAGGCCTTGGCGACCCGCATGCCGGGGCTGCCCGCCACCGCTATGTCGGCGACCCGGCCCGGCAGGGTGTGCGCGGCGACCCCGCAGACCACCGAGCCGTAGCTGTGGCAGAACAGCGAGACGGGCGAGCTGCCGGGCAGCGCGCGCACCAGCGCGTTCAGGCGGACGGCGCCGGCCTCGGCGCGCATGGCGGTGGCCGAGTCTAGGCCGAGGCCGCCGGGCGCGGTGTAGTCGGCCCAGGCGATCACGGCGGTACGCGTGGTCGGGCTCACCGTGCGCTCCGCCGTGTACAGGGCCTCCGCCATGCCGACGGGCGCCGAGTACTTGCGGTTCGTGCGCTGGAAGGTGAGGACGTCGGTGTCGACGCCGGGGACGACGATCGAGACCCGCTGGGCCTTGTCCAGGTCCCCGAACACCTCGGCGACCCGCCCCGAGCCCTCCGGGTCGAAGGCCAGCACGTTCCGGTCCGGGCTCATCAGCGACTCGTAGCGGTGCATACGGCGCCCCGCCTCCTGCTGCCCCTCGGGGGTGAGCCGGCTGTCGTGCATGCGTTTCAGTTCGACCTTGCGGGCCTGCCCCAGCGCGATGCGGTTGGCTTCGTAGCGCAGCTCGACCGGGGCGCCGTTCATGTTGCCGACCGCGAGCGGGTAGCGGTGCGCCAGGGAGGCGCGCTGCTGCGCGGTGAGCGAGGCGAAGAACCGGGCCAGGAGGGCAGGGCCGGCGTCCGGGTCGGGCAGTGCGTGACCGGCGATACGGCCGTGCTCCCAGGAGGACAGCGAGGCCTGGAGCGCCGGGGTCGTCCGCTGGTTGCGCAGGGCGGTCCAGCCGGTGGTCGCGAGCATCACGAACACCACGGCCAGCGCGAGCAGTGCGCGCCAGACGTTCAGTTGGGGGGAGGTGTCGAAGGAAGTCACTGGGAGGACACACTAGGAGAACGAACGAGTCTCGCGTTAACCGAGTGACGCGTATCACGTTTCAAGGCCGCGTTCGGTCACCGTGCGTCGCGCGGGCTCTCCGTCAGTGCCGGTCCCGCCCCCACGGAGATTTCCCCTATCAGGGTGACTTCGCTAAAGATTCCTCGTCCTCGACACACACCGCAGGTCACAGTGGGTCAAGCCCTCCGTACGGCATGTTCCTCGGGCAAGTTCGTACGGCATACAGGGCGGCCGGTGCTGCGGCGCGCTGCCGGAGGGGGACAGCGCGCCGGCAGCCGGCACGCTTGTGGCCCTCCTCGCTCACGGCGACGGTTCCCGCAATGCCGCCACCTCCGCGCGGAGCAGCCGTACCTCCTCCGTGAGGAGTTGGATCGCCTCCGTCTGGCGGCGTTCCTCGACGTCGTCCATTTCGAAGCGGGCTATGAACCAGGCCGCGATGTTCGCGGTGACCACACCGAGCAGGGCGATCCCGGAGAGCATCAGTCCGACGGCGAGGATGCGGCCCAGACCGGTCGTCGGCGCGTGGTCGCCGTAGCCGACCGTCGTCATCGTCGTGAAGGACCACCACACCGCGTCACCCAGCGTCTTGATGTTCCCATCCGGCGAGTCCCGCTCCACGGACAGCACCGCCAGCGACCCGAACATCATCAGGCCGACGACCGAACCCACGACGTACGTCGTCAGGCGGACCTGCGAGGCCATCCGCGCCCGCCGCCCCACCAGCATCAGCGTGGAGACCAGCCGCAACAGCCGCAGCGGCTGTATCAGCGGCAGCAGCACCGCGCCCAGGTCGAGCCAGTGCCGCCGTATGAACTCCCCCCGGCGCTCGGCCAGGCCCAGCCGCATCAGGTAGTCGACGGCGAACGCCGCCCACACCACCCACTCGACCACCGTGCAGGTCCGGGTCAGCGCCCTGCTCGCCGCGGTGTCCACGATCGGCACGGCGTAGGCGATGGCGAACAGCACCGCCAGCGCCATCAAGGGGCGTTGTGTGTGCCGTTCCCAGCGGACCTGGGCGGATTGCTGCTTCATGCCCGCATCGTAGGAAACGCCCGAGGGCCGAGGGGCAGGAGCCCCTCGGCCCTCGGGCGACCTTCGATCCGTCCTCCAGCAGCGCTACGCGTCGCCGCCCGCCGCTCCCGGGTCCGCCGCTGTGACGTCGAGCAGCTGGTACCGGTCGATCGCCTGCTTCAGCGCCGAACGGTCGACCTTGCCCTCCTTCGCCAGCTCGGTCAGCACGCCCACCACGATCGACTGCGCGTCGATGTGGAAGAAGCGCCGCGCCGCACCACGCGTGTCCGCGAAGCCGAAGCCGTCCGCGCCCAGCGACTGGTACGTCCCCGGCACCCACCGCGCGATCTGGTCCGGAACCGATCGCATCCAGTCGGACACGGCCACGAACGGACCCTGCGCGCCGGTGAGCTTGCGCGTCACGTACGGCACGCGCTGCTCCTCCTCGGGGTGCAGCAGGTTGTGCTCCTCGCAGGCCACGGCCTCGCGCCGCAGCTCGTTCCAGGAGGTCGCCGACCACACGTCGGCCCTGACGTTCCACTCCTCGGCGAGGATCCGCTGCGCCTCCACGGCCCACGGCACCGCGACACCCGACGCGATGATCTGCGCCGGGATCGAGCCCGCCGTCCCCTCGCTGAACCGGTGAACGCCCTTGAGGATGCCCTCGACGTCGACGTTCTCCGGCTCGGCGGGGTGCTGGATCGGCTCGTTGTAGACGGTCAGGTAGTAGAAGACGTCCTCACCGGGCTTGCCGTCGGCCGTCGGGCCGTACATCCGGCGCAGACCGTCCTGCACGATGTGTGCGATCTCGAAGCCGAACGCCGGGTCGTACGCCACGCAGCCCGGGTTGGTGGAGGCCAGCAACTGCGAGTGGCCGTCCGCGTGCTGGAGACCCTCACCGGTCAGCGTCGTGCGCCCGGCGGTCGCGCCGAGCACAAAGCCGCGCGAGAGCTGGTCCGACATCTGCCAGAACTGGTCACCGGTGCGCTGGAAACCGAACATCGAGTAGAAGACGTAGACCGGGATGAGCGGCTCGCCGTGCGTGGCGTAGGCCGAGCCCGCCGCGATCAGCGAGGCCGTGCAGCCGGCCTCGGAGATGCCGTCGTGCAGCATCTGCCCGTTCGGCGCCTCCTTGTAGGCCAGCAGCAGATCGCGGTCCACGGCCTCGTACTGCTGCCCGAGCGGGTTGTAGATCTTCGCACTCGGGAAGAATGAGTCCATGCCGAACGTGCGGTACTCGTCCGGCGCGATCAGCACGAACCGCTTGCCGATCTCCTTGTCCCGCATGAGGTCCTTGAGCAGCCGCACGAAGGCCATGGTGGTGGCGATCGACTGCTGGCCGGAGCCCTTCTTCACGGTCGCGTACGTCTTCTCGTCCGGCAGCGCGAGCGGCCTCGCGCGCACGACACGGGTCGGGACGTAACCGCCGAGCCCATGGCGGCGGTCGTGCATGTACTGGATCTCCTCCGAGTCCCGCCCGGGGTGGTAGTACGGCGGCGCGCCGGACTCCAGCTCCTTGTCGGAGATCGGCAGGTGCAGGCGGTCGCGGAAGCGCTTGAGGTCGTCGACCGTCAGCTTCTTCATCTGGTGCGTGGCGTTGCGGCCCTCGAAGTTCGGCCCCAGCGTCCAGCCCTTGATCGTCTTGGCCAGGATCACCGTCGGCTGGCCCTTGTGCGCCTTGGCCGCCGAGAAGGCCGCGAAGATCTTCTTGTGGTCGTGACCGCCACGGCCCAGGTGCAGGATCTGGTCGTCGGTCATGTTCTCGACCATCGCGCGCAGCCGGTGGTCGTCCCCGAAGAAGTGATCACGGATGTACGCGCCGGTCTCGGTGGCGTACGTCTGGAACTGACCGTCCGGGGTCGTGTTCATCTTGTTGACCAGCACACCGTCCCGGTCCTGGGCCAGCAGCGGGTCCCAGGTGCGGTCCCAGACGAGCTTGATCACGTTCCAGCCGGCACCCCGGAAGATCGACTCCAGCTCCTGGATGATCTTGCCGTTGCCACGCACCGGGCCGTCGAGGCGCTGCAGGTTGCAGTTGACCACGAAGGTGAGGTTGTCCAGGCCCTCACGGGCGGCGATGGACAGCTGGCCGAGCGACTCCGGCTCGTCCATCTCGCCGTCGCCGAGGAACGCCCACACCTGCGACTTCGAGGTGTCGGCGATCCCGCGCGCGTGCATGTAGCGGTTCATCCGCGCCTGGTAGATCGCGCCGATCGGGCCGAGACCCATCGACACGGTCGGGAACTCCCAGAAGTCCGGCATCAGCCGCGGGTGCGGATACGACGACAGCCCGTACGGCGCCTTCGACTTCTCCTGGCGGAACGCGTCCAGGTTCTGCTCGCTGAGCCGGTCCAGCAGGAACGCGCGCGCGTAGATGCCGGGCGAGGCATGCCCCTGGAAGAAGACCTGGTCGCCGCCGTCGCCCTCGTCCTTGCCGCGGAAGAAGTGGTTGAAGCCCACGTCGTACAGCGAGGCGGAGGAGGCGAAGGTGGCGATGTGGCCGCCCACGCCGATGCCCGGCCGCTGCGCCCTGGAGACCATGACCGCGGCGTTCCACCGGGTCGCGTTGAGGACCTTGCGCTCGATCTCCTCGTTTCCGGGGAAGAACGGCTCGTCCTTGGTCGCGATCGTGTTGACGTAGTCCGTGCTGCGCATCTCGGGCACGGCCACGCGCTTCTCGCGGGCCCGCTCGATCAGCCGGAGCATCAGGTAGCGGGCCCGCTCGCGGCCGCGCTCGTCCACTGCGGCGTCGAGGGAGTCGAGCCACTCCTGGGTTTCCTCGGGATCGAAGTCAGGAACCTGACTCGGAAGGCCGCCAATGATGATCGGATTGCGATCGGATCCGGAAGCCACGCTGTTCCTTACCTGTCAGAGGGCTGGTTTTCGGGCTGTTCTCGTGGGTCCGCTGTGCCTGCACCGTTCCCCATCGTGTACCGCGCGACGGCAAACGTCATCTCTACTGCGAGGTAATCCAAGCGTGCTGCGCCGGGAGGGTTCTCAAAAGCGCAAAGAGGGCAGAACGGTGTGGCGTGTGTCACCTTGGGGGCATGGCGCCATGACGAGAGTTGCGGTGACACAGCCCGGAACGTCACCGTTTCGGCGGTCTCGACGGCCGGGTACTTGCGCGATCCGCCCCGCCCGTGTGGACTACGGCCAATGCTTCGCGCACGCGCGAGCTGAGTTTCCCCCAGAGCCCTGGACGGGCCTGGGGGGACCCCCATCCGAAGACATGATCAGGAGGCAACCCGTGAGCGCGACCGCGGACCACGCGGAGGAGCGGACGAACCCTGCCGCAAGGCTGGGGTTCCAGCCCGAGCAGGTGGTCCAGGAGATCGGCTACGACGACGACGTCGACCAGGAACTCCGCGAGGCGATTGAAGAAGTCATCGGCAGCGAGCTGATGGACGAGGAGTACGACGACGTCGCCGATGCCGTGGTGCTGTGGTTCCGCGACGAGGACGGCGACCTGACGGATGCGCTGGTGGACGCCACCACGTACATCGAAGAGGGCGGCTCGATCCTGCTTCTGACGCCGAAGACGGGCCGGGACGGCTACGTCGAGCCGAGCGACATCTCCGAAGCCGCGACGACGGCCGGACTGTCCGCATCCAAGAGCGTCAGCGTCGGCAAGGACTGGAGCGGCAGCCGGCTGGTGACGCCGAAGGCAGCCAAGTCCCCCAAGAGGTGACCCTCCGCTGAACACACCGGACGGGCCGGCTTGTCGGTCGGCCCGTCCGCCGCCGTTCGGTGATCGCTGCGTAGGGTGGTCCCGACCACCCGAACAGCCCCACCGAAGGGACACGCCCGCGATGGCCATCCAGGTCGGCGAAAAGGCCCCCGACTTCGAGCTCAAGGACAACCACGGCGCGACCGTGAAGCTGTCCGACTTCCGCGGCCACAAGAACGTCGTGCTGCTCTTCTACCCGTTCGCCTTCACCGGCGTGTGCACCGGCGAGCTGTGCGAGCTGCGGGACAACCTGCCGAAGTTCTCCGACCGCGACACCCAGATCCTCGCCGTCTCCAACGACTCCGTCCCCACCCTGCGCGTCTTCGGCGAGCAGGAAGGCCTGGAGTACCCGCTGCTGAGCGACTTCTGGCCGCACGGCGAGGTCTCCCGCGCCTACGGCGTCTTCGCCGAGGACAAGGGCTGCGCGGTGCGCGGGACCTTCGTCATCGACAAGGAGGGCGTCGTCCGCTGGACCGTCGTCAACGGTCTGCCGGACGCCCGTGACCTGAACGAGTACGTCAAGGCGCTCGACACCCTGTGATTCTTCGGTACCAAGGCCTGCGGGCTTCGGGAACCCGTTACTAGGATCGAGTCGTTGATCCGGTATCACAAGCATGGCGGGGCTCCCCGCCCCTGGACACCAATGGAGGACTCGTGGGAGTCAGCCTCAGCAAGGGCGGCAACGTATCGCTGACCAAGGAGGCCCCTGGCCTGACCGCGGTCATCGTCGGTCTGGGGTGGGACATCCGCACCACGACCGGCACCGACTTCGACCTGGACGCCAGCGCGCTGCTGCTGAACTCGTCCGGCAAGGTCGCGAGCGACGCGCACTTCATCTTCTTCAACAACCTCAAGAGCCCCGACGGCTCGGTCGAGCACACCGGTGACAACCTCACCGGTGAGGGCGAGGGCGACGACGAGCAGATCAAGGTCGACCTGGCGGGCGTCCCGGCCGACGTCGAGAAGATCGTCTTCCCGGTGTCGATCTACGACGCCGAGAACCGTCAGCAGTCCTTCGGCCAGGTGCGCAACGCGTTCATCCGCGTCGCCAACCAGGCCGGCGGCGCCGAGATCGCCCGCTACGACCTGAGCGAGGACGCCTCCACCGAGACCGCCATGGTCTTCGGTGAGCTCTACCGCCACGGCGCGGAGTGGAAGTTCCGCGCCATCGGCCAGGGCTACGCCTCGGGCCTGCGCGGCATCGCGCAGGACTTCGGCGTCAACGTCTGAGCCGGCGCTCGCACCGTCCGGCGCCGCACGGTTTGCGTGCGGCGCCGGACGCGCAGGGAAACAACCAAAGAAGCATCACCCGGGGAGGATCAGCATCATGGGCGTCACGCTCGCCAAGGGGGGCAATGTCTCCCTGTCCAAGGCCGCACCGAACCTCACTCAGGTGATGATCGGGCTCGGCTGGGACGCGCGCTCCACCACCGGAGCCCCCTTCGACCTCGACGCCAGCGCCCTGATGTGCAACGGCGGGCGGGTGATGGGGGACGAGTGGTTCGTGTTCTACAACCAGCTCAAGAGCCCGGACGGCTCGGTGGAGCACACCGGCGACAACCTCACCGGTGAGGGCGACGGCGACGACGAGTCGCTCCTGATCGACCTCTCCAAGGTCCCCGCCCAGTGCGACAAGATCGTCTTCCCCGTCTCCATCCATATGGCCGATGAGCGCGGCCAGACCTTCGGCCAGGTCAGCAACGCCTTCATCCGCGTGGTGAACCAGGCCGACGGCCAGGAACTCGCCCGCTACGACCTCAGCGAGGACGCCTCCACCGAGACGGCGATGATCTTCGGCGAGGTCTACCGGTACCAGGGCGAATGGAAGTTCCGCGCCGTGGGGCAGGGGTACGCGTCGGGACTGCGGGGCATCGCCCTGGACTTCGGGGTCAACGTCTCATAACGCGTTATGAGCAAAAAGAGGTACCCGGTGGGGTGGGCAGCGGGGCCGACTAGACTCCGGCTTCAAAAGTTCGTAAAGCCGAGTACGGCGCGGGGGAGACCCTCCCCCAGACTCCGTCTGGGGGCGCCCCCAACACAGGGATTGGGTAGCCAGTGGTTCTGAAAACCTTCGGCTGGTCGTTTGCGGTCACCGCGCTCGGCCTCGTCGCGGCGGTCCTCTATGGGGGGTGGACCGCCTTCGGCATCGTGGCGATCCTCTCCATCCTTGAGATCTCGCTGTCCTTCGACAACGCAGTGGTCAACGCCGGGATCCTGAAGAAGATGAATGCCTTCTGGCAGAAGATCTTCCTCACCATCGGTGTGCTGATCGCCGTCTTCGGTATGCGACTGGTCTTCCCTGTCGTCATCGTTGCCGTCACCGCGTCCATGGGTCCGATCGAGGCCGTCGACCTCGCGCTCACCGACAAGGACCGGTACGAGCAGCTCGTCACCGACGCCCACCCGGCGATCGCGGCCTTCGGCGGCATGTTCCTGCTGATGATCTTCCTCGACTTCATCTTCGAGGACCGTGACATCAAGTGGCTCGGCTGGCTGGAGCGCCCGCTGGCCAAGCTCGGCAAGATCGACATGCTGTCGGTCTGCATCGCGCTGATCGTGCTGCTCGTCTCCGCCATGACCTTCGCGGCCAACGCCCACCAGCACGGCGGCATGCATGTCGACAAGGCAGAGACGGTTCTCCTCTCCGGTATCGCCGGTCTGATCACCTACATGATCGTCGGCGGTCTCTCCGGCTACTTCGAGGACAAGCTCGAAGAAGAGGAGGAGCGCGAGCACGAGGAGGAGGAAGAGGCCGCCCGCACCGGCAAGCCCCGCTCGGCCGTCGCCCTCGCCGGCAAGGCCGCGTTCTTCATGTTCCTCTACCTGGAGGTCCTGGACGCGTCCTTCTCCTTCGACGGTGTCATCGGCGCCTTCGCCATCACCAACGACATCGTCCTGATGGCGCTCGGCCTCGGCATCGGTGCCATGTACGTCCGTTCGCTGACGGTCTACCTGGTCCGCCAGGGCACCCTGGACGACTACGTCTACCTGGAGCACGGCGCGCACTACGCGATCGGCGCCCTCGCCGTCCTCCTTCTCGTCACCATCCAGTACGAGATCCACGAGGTCATCACCGGCCTGATCGGCGTCGCCCTGATCGGCTGGTCCTTCTGGTCCTCCGTCCGCCGCAACCGCGCGCTGGCGGCGGCCGAGGGAAAAGCTGAGGCCTCGGACGACAAGACTGAGGTCGCGTCCGGGGTGTGACAGCCCTCCGGGTGAGGAACGCTCTGTGCGGGGCGGCCGGGCCTCCGGCCGCCCCGCCGGTTTTTTCAGTGGATGCCAGTGACGGTGGGGGCGGGAATGGGCTTGTTGGACGGACTGCTCTGGCGCGGACGCGCTGCCCAGTTCGACTCGGGCAGCGCGTCGACCAACTCGATCGAACTGACCAAACGGCACGGCCAGGTCTCGCTCACCAAGCAGGACGCGGCCACCGGCCACCTGCGCATCAACCTCAACTGGCGGATGCGCAGCTCCGACATAGGCGGGCCGCAGCGGGAGAGTCTGCTGCGGCATCCGTTCAAGGCGCTGAAGCCGCCGGAGGTCGTCGGACACAGCCAGAGCATGGTGAACGTCGACCTCGACCTCGGGTGCCTGTACGAGCTGGCCGACGGCACCAAGGGGGTCGTCCAGCCGCTCGGCGGCCTCCTCGGGGACGTCAACTCACCGCCATACGTGAAGCTCAGCGGCGACGACCGGTTCGGGTCGGCGTCCGGGGAGACGATCTACGTCAATCTCGACCAGCGGGAGAACATCAGGCGGCTGCTGGTCTTCGTCTACATCTACGACCAGACGCCGGCCTTCGACCGCACCCACGCGGTCGTGACGCTCTACCCGAGCAACGGGCCGCGCATCGAGATCGGCCTGGACGAACGGCACCCACAGGCACGGTCCTGCGCCGTCGTCATGATCGAGAACGTCAAGGGCGAGATCCTCGTCCGGCGCGAGGTCAAGTTCGTCTACGGGTTCCAGGCCGAGCTGGACCGGCTGTACGGGTGGGGACTGCAGTGGGGGCGGGGCTACAAGGCCAAGGCGGATCGCTGAGCAAGCCCGCCTCTATCGCCCGATGAACTGCGGCCCCTGCGGCGGCATCCGGAACTCGCCCGTCGGGACCGGCGTCGGCGGGGACACCGGGGGCGGGTAGCCGTAGCCGCCGTACGCGGGCTGGCTGGTCGGCTGGGGGTAGCCGTAGGCCGGCTGGGTCGTCGGCGGGGTCTGCGGATAGCCGTAGGCCGGCTGGGGCGGGACCGCGGTCGTCGGCTGCTCCGGAGGCAGCGGCTGCGACAGGGGCTCCTCCTGGGCCGCCGCCTCCGACTCGTCGACCATGATCCCGAAGTCGGTCGCCAGGCCCTGCAGGCCGTTCGAATAGCCCTCGCCCAGGGCACGGAACTTCCAGCCCTCCCCGCGGCGGTACAGCTCGCCGCAGATCAGGGCGGTCTCCTTGCCCGTCTCCGGCTTGATGTCGAAGTGCGCCAGCGGCTCGCCGTCCGCGACCGAGGCGTCGTACAGCAGGATGCGCAGACCCCGTACGCGGTCGAAGGTGACGTCCTCCGCCGAAGCGACCAGGAGAATCTGACTGACGTCGGGCTCGACACCGGCCAGATCTGTCTGGATCGTGTCTGTGGGACCCTCGGCGTCCCGCTTCATGCCGAGCAGCCTCACCTGCCCGGAGGGGTGCCGGGGCTGGTTGTAGAAGACGAAGTCCTCGTCGGAGCGCACACGCCCGTCGGGGCCGAGGAGCAGCGCCGAGGCATCGACCTTCGGGACCCCCTGCCCGGGCGTCCAGCGCAGCACGGCACGTACGGCCGTGGCTTCGAGCGGGACGTTCGACCCCTTCAACATGGCGTGCGTCATGCCGTCATCCTGCCCTCTCGGTAGTGATCACGACAACGCGGGGGTACATGATCACCTGACTGTGTCCGCACCCGCGTTACCAGAAATTCATGCTCGGCGGGAACCCCTGACATGGGTCTCTACGTACTATTACCGGCCACCTGTGAACGGATCACAGGGGTCGCTCAGTCACCACGGGGGAGTTTTATGCGTCATTTCGGGCACATCGCCCCAGAGGTGCGGCAGCGCCTCTTCCACCAGGAGCCCTGCGTCTTCGACGCGGACTCCCCGGCCCGCCTGCTCTCCACCGCCCTGGGTGCCACGCTGTACAGCCCGGCCACCCGGCCGCGGCTCGCGGACGACATCCTCAAGCAGGCCGACCGCGGCGTGGTCTCGATGGTGCTGTGTCTGGAGGACTCGATCGGCGACGAGGACGTCCAGGCCGGTGAGGAGAACCTGGTCCGGCAGTTCACCGACCTCGCCGGACGCGACCGCGACGAGCTGCCCCTGCTGTTCATCCGGGTCCGCCACCCCGAACAGATCCCCGACCTCGTACGACGCCTCGGCCCCGCAGTCCGGCTGCTGTCCGGATTCGTGCTGCCGAAGTTCACCGAGGAGCGCGGCATCCCCTTCCTGGAGGCGCTCACGGCCGCCGAGACGGCGAGCGGCCGCCGTCTGTTCGCCATGCCCGTGCTGGAGTCGCCCGAGCTGCTCTTCCGCGAGTCCCGCGTGGAGACGCTGGAGGGGATCTTCCGGGCGGTCGACAAGTATCGTGAAAGAGTGCTCGCGCTGCGGCTCGGCGTGACCGACTTCTGCTCCTCCTACGGACTGCGCCGCGCTCCCGACATGACGGCCTACGACGTCCAGATCGTCGCCTCCGTCATCGCCGACGTGGTCAACATGCTCGGCCGCGCCGACGGCACCGGCTTCACCGTCACCGGCCCGGTCTGGGAGTACTTCCGCGTCCAGGAGCGCATGTTCAAGCCCCAGCTGCGCCGCAGCCCCTTCCTGGAGGGCCAGGCCGAGGAACTGCGCGAGGCCCTCATCGAGCACGCCATGGACGGCCTGCTCCGCGAGATCGCCCTCGACCAGGCCAACGGCCTCACGGGCAAGACCTGCATCCACCCCTCCCACGTGCTCCCCGTGCACGCGCTGTCCGTGGTCAGCCACGAGGAGTTCAGCGACGCACAGGACATCCTGCGCCCCGAGCGGGGCGGCGGAGGCGTACTGAGGTCGCAGTACACGAACAAGATGAACGAGGTGAAGCCGCACCGGGCCTGGGCCGAGCGCACTCTGCTGCGCGCCGAGGTCTTCGGAGTGGCCAACGAGGACGTCGGATTCGTCGAGCTGCTCGCCGCCGGCATCGCCGACTGACACCTGACAACCAAGGGACGCATGAACAAGGCAGTGAACAACGGGGTCTGGTCCGGCAGCTGGGTCGCCGAGCGACTCGGCGTCGAGCTCGACGGCGACGAGCAGCTGACGGACCTGCTGGGACTCGCGCTGCGCCGCAACCCCAAGCGGGCGCACCTCCTCGTCTCCCACGTCCTCGGCAAGCACGTACCCCAGTCACCGTCCGTGGTCTACGGCTACGGATTCGCCCTGGGACGCCGGGTACGGGACCTCCTGGGCGCCGAGGAGGCGGCCGCCGCGGTCGTTCTCGGCTACGCGGAGACGGCGACCGGCCTCGGCCACTCCGTCGCCGACGGCATCGGCCTGGCCCCGTACCTGCACTCCACCCGCCGCCCGGTCGCGGGCGTGGCCCCGGCGGGCGGCTTCGAGGAGTCCCACTCCCACGCGACTTCTCATCTGCTGCTCCCCGAGAACCCGGCGCTGCTGGCCGGCGACGGCCCGCTGGTCCTGGTCGACGACGAGTTCTCCACGGGGAACACGGTGCTGAACACCGTGCGGGATCTTCACGAGCGGTATCCGCGACGGCGGTACGTGGTGGTCGCGCTGGTGGACATGCGCTCGGCGGCGGACGCGGGGCGCTTGGAGGCGTTCGCGCGGGAGATAGGCGCGGAGGTGGACCTGGTGGCGGCGGCGCGCGGAAACGTACGGCTGCCGGAGGGGGTCCTGGAGAAGGGCCGGAAACTTGTCGGGGAGTGGGAAGACGTCCCAGGGGCGCGGGGAACTGCGCGACAAGCCCCCACCGACCCGCAGCCAACGATCAAGCGGGTAGACCTGCGCTGGCCCCTCGGCCTCCCCGACGGCGGCCGCCACGGCTTCACTCCGCAGCACCGAATACGCCTGGAGAACGCCCTCCCCGCCATGGCAGCCCGCCTGGCAGAGGCACTCCCCGAGAATGCGCACCGAGTGCACATCCTCGGCTTCGAAGAGCTGATGTACGCCCCCCTCCGCCTCGCCCGCGAACTGGAGCAGATCACCGACGCCGAGGTCCGCTACTCCACCACCACCCGCTCGCCCGTCCTCGCCGTCGACGACCCCGGCTACGCGATACGCAGCCGCCTCGTCTTCCCCGCCCACGACGACCCGGCCGACGGCCCCGGCGAGCGCTACGCCTACAACGTCGCCGGCGCCGGCTTCGACGCCGTGGTCGCCGTGGTCGACTCGACCGCCGACACACCGGAACTGCACGCCCCCGACGGCCTGCTCGCGCAGCTCAGAGCACACACGCCGCAGGTCGTCCTCGCGGTCGTCCCCTCGTACGTACCCGAAAGGCCCTCGATGCTGCCCGAGCCCCTCCGCGGCCCCGCCTTCTCCTCGTACCCGCCCGAGGAGGTCGGCTGGCTGCTCCAGGACCTCTCCGACGTGACCCTGGAGGCGCCCACCGAGGAGCGCGAGGAGGCCATCCAGAGCGGCGGCGCGCACTACGCCGAGTCGCTGCCGGTGGAGTACCAGCCGAGCGAGCAGTACCAGGAGCTGTTCCACACCGCCCTGGACGCGTCCGCGGCCCGCCTCGCGCAGGCCGTCGGCGCGGTCACCGAGGTCGTGCTCGCCGAGCGGTCCCCGCGCCCCGTGCTGGTCTCGCTGGCCCGCGCCGGCACGCCCGTCGGCGTGCTGATGCGCCGCTGGGCCCAGCACCGCCACGGCCTCGACCTGCCGCACTACGCCGTCTCCATCGTGCGCGGCCGCGGCATCGACGCCAACGCCCTGCGCTGGCTGGCCGCCCACCACGACCCGGCCGACGTCGTCTTCGTCGACGGCTGGACCGGCAAGGGCGCCATCACCCGCGAACTGGCCGCCGCCATCGAGGAGTTCGAGGCCGCCGAGGGCGTCACCGGCTTCGACCCGGAGATCGCGGTGCTCGCCGACCCGGGCTCCTGCGTACGCACCTACGGCACCCGCGAGGACTACCTCATCCCCTCCGCCTGCCTCAACTCCACGGTGTCCGGCCTGATTTCCCGTACCGTGCTGCGCGCGGACCTGGTCGGCCCGAACGACTTCCACGGCGCCAAGTTCTACCGCGAACTCGCCGGCGCCGATGTCTCCGTGGAGTTCCTCGACGCCGTCGCCGCCCGCTTCCCCGAGGTCGCCGACGCGGTGGACGCCCAGGCCAAGGAACTGCTCTCCGCCGACCGCACCCCCACCTGGGAGGGCTGGGCCGCCGTCGAGCGCATCAGCGAGGAGTACGGCATCCACGACGTGAACCTCGTCAAGCCCGGCGTCGGCGAGACCACCCGGGTCCTGCTGCGCCGCGTCCCCTGGAAGATCCTGGCGCGCGCCGGAGCCGGCGCCGACCTGGACCACGTACGCCTGCTGGCCGAACAGAGAGGGGTCCCGGTGGAAGAGGTCGCCGAACTGCCGTACACCTGCGTGGGGTTGATCCACCCCAAGTACACGCGGGGCGCGACGGGCGCCGACGGCAAGGCGGTGAACGTCTGATGCCGGTACTCGTGGCGAGCGACCTCGACCGTACGCTCATCTACTCCTCGGCGGCCCTCGCGCTGACCATGCCGGACGCGCGGGCACCCCGGCTGCTCTGCGTCGAGGTGCACGAGAGCAAGCCCCTGTCGTACATGACCGAGACGGCCGCCGGGCTGCTCGGGGAACTGGGCGACGCGGCCGTCTTCGTACCGACGACGACCCGCACCCGCAAGCAGTACCAGCGCATCAACCTGCCCGGCCCCGCGCCCACTTACGCGATCTGCGCCAACGGCGGGCACCTGCTGGTGGACGGCGTCTCGGACGCCGACTGGCACGCGCGCGTGCAGGCACGGCTGGCCGACGAGTGCGCGCCACTGGCCGAGGTCCGCGACCACCTGATGGCGACGGCCGACCCGGTGTGGGTGCGCAAGCACCGCATCGCCGAGGACCTCTTCGCCTACCTCGTCGTCGAACGCGAACTCCTGCCCGAGGACTGGGTGAAGGAACTCGCGGTATGGGCGGAGAACCGCGGCTGGACGGTCTCGCTCCAGGGCCGCAAGATCTACGCCGTACCGAAGCCGCTGACCAAGAGCGCGGCCATGCACGAGGTGGCCAGGCGAACGGGCGCGGACTTGACGCTGGCCGCGGGCGACTCACTCCTCGACGCGGACCTTCTCCTCGCCGCGGACAAGGGCTGGCGCCCGGGCCACGGCGAACTGGCCGACGACGGCTGGACGGCCCCGACGATCGCCGCGCTGCCGGAGCGGGGGGTGCTGGCGGGGGAGAGGATTCTGCGGGAGTTCCTGAGAACGTCGAGGAAGCCGACCTAGGGGCGCGGGGAACTGCGCGACCAGCCACAACGCACCCGCAGTGGCCCACTCAGCCGCAGCAGCCCCCACCGCAGCACCCGCCACCCGCCTTGGGCGCAGGCCCGGCGGGGGTGCTCGCGGTCCCACCCACAGCCACCGCCGACAACAACTTCACGGTGTCCTCATGCCCCGCAGGGCAGGCAGCCGGCTCCGAGGACTGAGCCATGGGCCGGCTGACTTCGAACGTGTCGCCGCAAGATCGGCAACGAAACTCATAGCGAGGCATGCCGACAGATTAACCGCCGGCCTAACCGCCGGAGGCCCCCCGCTCCTCACGGATCTGCGCGACCACCCGCGCCACCGTCCGCCGTACCGCTTCCGTCTCGGTCAGGAAGTGCCAGTAGTCCGGGTGGCGCCCCTCCAGCGTGCCGATCGCCCGCTCCAGACGGGCCACGGAGTCGTCCAGCGGCCGGGCATGCCGGGGATCCGGCGTGTGCCGGCCGGCCATGGCCAGCCGCTGCGCGTCCCGGATCGCGAACCGGGTGCGGTCGATCTCGGCCTGCGGATCCTTCTGCACGGCGTTCAGCCGCCGCAGGCGGTCACTCGCGGCCGACACGGACTCGTCGGTGGAGTTCAGCAGCGCCCGGACCGTCGACAGCAGGGCGGTCGCGTCCGGCCAGCGCTGGGCGTCCCGCGCGGCCTGCGCCTCCTTCAGCTTCAGCTCCGCCTGCCGCACGTTCTCCGCGGAGTGGTCAGGCACCGACTGCAGGTCCTGCCAGCAGGCCGCGGTGAACCGCCGCCGCAACTCGCTCAGCACCGGCTCGACCTGCCCGGAACGGGTCGTAAGAGCCTGCGCACGGGTCCGCAGGGACACCAGCCGGTGATCGATCTCGGCCGCCCGCTCCGGCAGCCGGTCGGCCTCCACACGGACCGCCTCGGCCTCCCGCGCGACCCGCTCGGCACGCTCCAGGGTCTGCGGCACACCGTGCTGCCCCGCGCCCTGGTTCAGCTTGGTCAGCTCCGGGGCGAGCGCCGCCAGCCGGGCGGCGAGATCGTCCGCCTTCAGCCCTGAGCCGCGCACGGCGTCCAGGGCGTTCGAGGCGGCCAGCAGCCCCTGCCGGGCGCGCTCCACCGCGGGCGCCAGCCGGGCCAGCTGCGTCTCGGCCTTGCCCAGCAGCGGCCCCAGCCCGTCCGCGAAGCGGTCCAGCTCCTGCTTGACCCGCCCCAGCTCCTCCTTGGCCCGGGTCAGCGCGGTACGCGCCTGAGCGGCGGCCGAGGCCTCCAGGTCGTCCCGGTCGAGGTCGTGGGCGTCGACGGCCTGGATGTACTGGTGGCTGGCCTCGTCGATCCGCCCGCTGATCGCCCGGAAGTCGGTGACCGCGCGCCGGGCGGCGGGGGAGTCGTCGACGGCCGTGATCGTCTCTATCGAGATCCGCAGATCGCGCTGGGCGGTGTCGAGTTCGTAGAACGCGGCCGCGGCGGCGTCCTTCGCGGCCTGCGCCTCCGCCCGCTGGTTGTCCGCGCGCCCGCCGAACCAGCGCCGGGTGCCGCCGCCGGCGAACGCGGCCGGCAGCGCGAGGGCGGCGAGCAGCGGCAGGCCCACGAGGGTGAGAGCGTCCCTGAGCGCCTGACGGGGTGCACGCGGCACCGACGGCGAGTCCGACTGCGAAGGTGTCGCCGTCACATCCCTCTCCCGTGCTGTCGTCCGCCCTGCCCGGCGCTGTCATTCTCCCACCGGTTAAGGACGAACACACGGGCCGGTTAGTTCGCGGTTCGGACCGTGACTTTGCCGTCGCCCGTGTGCGCGTTCACCACATGGGCGCTGGACTCGTCCCGCGGCACGGACACATCCACCCCGCCGTCCCCCGTCTCCGCCGTCACCCGGTAGGCCGCCCGCGGCACCTCGATCGTCACCGAACCGTCGCCGCTGCGGGACTCCACCAGGTCGGGCACCACGCCGAGTTCGATCCGCACCGAGCCGTCCGAGGTATGGGTACGCACCTCGCGCGAGTCCACCTCGGCACGGACCGAACCGTCACCGGAACGCAGCTCCAGCGGACCACTGGAGTCGGTGACACGGACGGAACCGTCACCCGTTCGAATACTCAGCGCGTCCTCGAAGCCGGACGCCCGCACACTCCCGTCCCCGTCCTCCACCTTCACCGCAATACCGCGCGGCACCTCGATACGGTGCTTGGCCTCACAGTCGGCGATCACACCGGAACAGTTCATCCGCAACGTCAGCCGGTCGTCCGCCATCGCCCAGGTCACCTCGGGCTCGTCCCCCGCAACCACCGACCCCTTGAACCACCGCGTGACCTCGATCTTCCCCTCCGCGGCGCCCTCCACGGAAACGATCTCCAACGCCGAGTCGTCGGAGTCGACGGTCAGCGTCCGCCCCTCCACACCAAAACTCCGCGTCTCCGGCTCCTTGTCATCCCCCGCATCCGCACAGGCCCCGAGCCCCAGGGCAAGCAAGGCGACAACACCACTGACGGCAAAGGCACGGACGGAAACGCTGCTACGGGCCACGACGGACTCCCCCTGACGGCTAGGACGGTCCTTCGACGGTAGGCATCCGCCGGGCTCGGGGGGATCCGGGATGCTCCCGGGTTGGGGGTGGGGATAACCCCAGGGGAGCCCTGAAGTGGGACTGGAGTGCTTGCCTCGAATGAGTGACCTGGCGGGGCGACGGTCGTTGGATGCGATGTAAGGATCTTCGTTCCGGTGAGGGGTGGCGGGTGGGCGGTCTGCGGGAGTTGACGGCGCCGTTCCTGGTGTCCGGGCCCACCGGAGTCTCGATCCGGACGCGACTGCGGGTGACGTCGGCGGACGCGCTGGTGCTCAACGAGGTGGGACGGTTCCTCGGCTCGCTGGCGTCCGCGGATCTCGCGGCGCGGTCCCGGCAGGGGCCGGCCCACGATGCTGCCTCGTGGGCCTCACGGAAGCGGGCGCTGACCGTGTCCTCCTCGGCACGCTGGGCGGGCAGCGTCACCAGGTCGACGGACGACCAGTGGGCGCTGGCAAGGCGCGGCCAGGCGGCCGAAATGGCGTGGCTGAGAGGCGAGATCACCCGGATCGAGGCCCGCCTGGCCCGGCCGCTGGGCACCAAGGCCGACAAACGGGCCGGGCCGGCGCGCGGCTACGCCACCCGGTCGGAGTGGCATGCCAAGTCCCGGCGCCTCCGGGCTCTCCGGCACAGGCTGATTGCTCTGGAGGCGGACTGGGCGGCAGGCCGGGTGCGGGTGGTGCGTGGCGGTAAGCGGCTCGCGCGTACGGCCCACCGGCTGGACGAGACCGGGCTGAGCCGAGAGACATGGCGGGAGCGGTGGCAGGCTGCCCGGATGTTCCTCGCCGCGGACGGGGAGTCCGGCAAGCGCTGGGGCAACGAGACCATCCGTGTCACCGACGCCGGACAGGTGTCGATCAGGCTGCCGGCTGCCCTGTCCCATCTGGCCAATGCCCCGCACGGCCGGTATGTGCTCGCCGCGACCGTGGCGTTCACCCACCGGAGCGGGGAGTGGCAGGACCGGATCGTCGCGAGCCGCGCGGTGGCCTATCGCATCCACCACGACACCCTGCGCTGCCGCTGGTACGTGACCGCCTCCTGGAAGCGCATGCCGGTCCCGGTGATGCCGCTTCGAGCGGCGCTGGCCCATGGCGTGGTCGCCGTGGACATGAACGAGGACCACCTCGCGGCCTGGCGCCTCGACGTGCACGGCAACCCGGTCGGAGAGCCACGGCGGTTCCTCTACGACCTGTCGGGCAGCGCGCAGCACCGGGACGCGCAGATCCGGCACGCGCTGACCCGTCTGCTGCACCACACCCGCAGGAGCGGGGCCACGGCGATCGCGATCGAGGACCTCGACTTCGCCGACGGCACGAGCCGCGAGCGGCAGGGCCGCAGCAAGAAGTTCCGCCGTCTCGTCTCCCGCTTCCCCACCGCCAGGCTCCGTGCCCGGCTGGTGTCGATGGCGGCCGAACGGAACATCGCGATCGTCGCGGTGGACCCGGCGTACACCTCCCGGTGGGGTGCCCAGCACTGGCAGAAGCCGCTGACGACCTCCACTCGCAAGACCCAGCGCCACGACGCGGCGGCCGTGGCGATCGGACGGCGCGCCCTCGGGCATCCGATCCGGCGACGGATGGCACCGCCCCCGCACGACCGGAGCGATCGTGCGGGGCATCGGACCAGCCAGGCCGGACCGGAGCCCCGGAGGCGTGAGGGACCCCGCCCCCGCATGCCCGGACCACGGACACGATCCGTGCCGCCCGGATGCGGAGCGAAAGCGGGCGACCAGTGTGCCCAGCACCACTCGGGGCACGCGGCTGGGCATTCGTCCTGGGAACAGGACGAGTTTCCGCTCAGTCCCCAGGAATGGAGCACCCCCTGTCCGCGCGATACCGGATTGCAGGGCGGGGCCCGGGACAATGTAGGCTGTCGGCCTGTCCCGGGTGCGTAGCTCAGTGGTAGAGCGCCTGCCTTACAAGCAGGATGTCGGCGGTTCGAAACCGTCCGCGCCCACCAAGGATAAGTAGCAGGTCAGAGGCCTTTCGGGGAAACCCCCGGGAGGCCTCTCCTGTGATCAAAGTCCACAAACGTAGACCGCCCCACCCCGGGCAGGGGGTGGGGCGGAGCGCTCTGACCGAGTCAGAGCCCAGGGTGACCGAGACGGTGCGCTGGGCGCGGCTGATCTCGCGGGCGATGGCGTTCCGCCCTATGCCGAGGGCGTGCAGCTCGGCGACGCGCCGGTAGTCGTCTTCGTCGACGGGTCGCTTGTCCCGGTCGACGCTCATGGCCGCCTCCGGGCATGCGAAGGCCCGGCCGCCGGGAGGGAGGCCGGGCCGGTCGAGGGGGCTCAACAGGTCTCGGTGTCCTTGACCGCGTACAGGGTCACGAGCGTGTCCGTGGGGTGCGTGCCAGCCGCGGGCTCCTGGCTGCACACGGTCCAGTTGCGGTCCAGGACCTGGAAGCGGTCTTGGCCGGTGGCGTCTTGGTCGTCGAGGGCGTAGAACCCGGCGGCCTGTGCCTCGTCTTGGGCGGCCTGTAGGTCCAGGCCGACGAGGTCGGGCAGTGTTGCGGTCTCCGACTCAGCCTCGCCGGCGCCGGCGTCGTCTGCGGGCGCGTCGGTGCCGGCCCCGGTGGTGTCGGTGTCCTGCATGGTCTGGCCGCTGGTGTCCTGCGAGGCGGTGTCCGGCTTGTTGGAGCTGGTGTCGTTGGTGCCTTCGCAGGCGGTGAGCGCCAGTAGGGCTGCTGCTGCCAGAGCGGCCGCGATGGTGCGAGTGCGCATAGTGTCCCCCAGGGGTGTTCAGTCAGTTGGGGAGCATCTTGCGCCGCGTGTGGGAGTTGTGGAGGTGGAGTGGTGGTCCTGTGACACGAACGAGTGTCGAAACAGCGAAGGCTCGCGCGGTGGCGGGCCCTTGGGGCGTCCGCGCGCAGTCCGAGGACTAGTTGTCGTGCTTGAAGAAGCACGCGCTCCACGATCCCGAGTAGCGCCGCTCTACCGCTCCCGCCGAGCCCGGCACTCCAGGCAGAACGCACGCCCGATCACGACACCCGCCACGACGACGGCAAGGAGGACAGCACCTCCGATGAGGCCGGGGTAGATCACGCCGACTCCTCGTCGGCGGGTGATGCTGGCTCTTGATCCATGCAGTCATCATCGCAGGCCACTACGCCCCCTCTGGCCAGCTCGTCAACACGGTGCTGGCCTCCTCGTCGACGAGGGTGATGCGGGAGCCACGGCGTCCCCAGTCGCCAACCTGCCCCTTGAACTTGCCGCGTGCCACGGTCTCGTTGCGTGCCCGGGGAGTGTCGGGCTAGCCGGCCTTGCGGGATGCCTGGCCGCGTATTTCCAGGCCGGACAGCAGGTTCGCGGTGGCCTGGGCGATGGCGTCGACTGCGTGGTCGAAGACCTCCTGGTTGTGGGCGGCGGGGGCCCGGAAGCCGGACACCTTGCGTACGTACTGCAGGGCGGCGGCGCGGATCTCGGCGTCGGTGGCCTGCTCGGGCTGTGCGGGCGGGCGAAGTGTCTTGATGCTGCGGCACATGTCTTCAGTCTGGACCCCGGGTCTGACAATCCGCCCCCGTCCGCGTCCGGGCTCTGTCATGATCACTTCGAGGCGGCCACCGAACCGGGGCCGACCGACGAAGGGATGTACAGCCATGTCCGACGGCAACAACCTCACCGTGGCGATACTCGGGCCCGGTGGCATCGGCGGCCTGCTCGGAGGCCTGCTCTCGCGGGCCGGGCACCGTGTGATCTGTCTGGCCGGGGAGGAGACGGTCCGTACCTTGGGTGCGGACGGGATTCAGGTCCGCAGTGGGCTCTACGGTGACTTCCGGGCGGGTGTCGAGGCGGACACGGAGCTGCGGGAGCCGGTGGATGTCTGTCTGGTCGCGGTCAAGCACACCGCCCTGGACGCGGCGCTGGAACGCATCCCGGCCAAGGCTCTGGGGGATGCGCTTCTCGTGCCGTTTCTGAACGGGGTCGAGCATCCCGCTGTTCTGCGTGCGCACCACCGCGACGACCTGGTGGCCCCGGCCGTCATCCGCGTCGAGTCGACCCGGGTCGCCCCTGGTGTGATCGAGCACGCCAGTCCCTTCGCGGAGGTCGATCTGACCGGTGACGCGGTGTCGCGCGAGCGGCTGGATGCGCTGGCCGGTGTTCTCGGGGCGGTCGGTCCGGTCACCCGGGTGCTGGAGGACGAGACGGCGGCGCTGTGGGCGAAGATGTCGTTCCTGGCGCCCTTTGCGCTGCTGACGACCCGTCATGCGCTGCCGCTGGGTGACGTACGCACGCGGTACCGCGAGGAGTTGACGGCTCTGGTGGAGGAGACGGCGGCGGTGAGTCGCGCGTGCGGCGGCCCGGCGGATCCGGCCCAGGCCCTCGCCCGCTACGACGCCTTTCCGCCGCAGACCAAGTCCTCGATGCAACGGGACGCGGAGGCGGGGCGGCCGCTGGAGCTGGACGCGATCGGCGGTGCGCTGCTGCGTGCGGCCGAGCGCCATGGTGTTGCCGTGCCGGTGACCGCCCGTCTGGTGGGGGAGTTGAGGGCTGCGGGGCACTGACGTCGGCAGAGAGGTGTTGAGGTCCGCTGCGCCGTCAGATGCCGAACGGGGCGGCGTAGCGGATGGTGCCCGCGGGCAGCGGGTGGTCGGCGTCCAGGGTGAGGGCCATCAGTGCCTCGTCGGGGACGTCGAAGGTGACGCCGATGCCGTGGGCGGAGGCGCGGGTGAAGCCGAAACGCGGGTAGTAGGCCGGGTGGCCGAGGACCGTGACGAACCGCTCGCCCCGCGCCTTCGCCGCCGCGAGCACCGCCGTGATCGCCGCGGCGCCCGCTCCGGTCTTCTGGTGCTCGGGCAGCACGGAGACGGGGGCGAGGCACAGGGCCGGTACGTCGCCGATGTGGCAGCGGGTGAGCAGTGCGTGGCCGACCGGTGTGCCGTCCGCGCCCGCGGCGACGACGGAGAGGCCGTCGATCCAGGCGGTGTCGGTGCGCAGGGCGTCCACCAGGTCGGCCTCCAGGGGCGTCTCGAACGCGGCGAGGACGATTTCGCGGATGGTGGCGGTGTCGGCGGGGGTTTCTGGGCGGGTGGTCCAGGGGGTGGTCATGGTGCCGTGGGGCTCCGTTCGGGTGAGGGCTGGTCCTGGTGGTGGTGCGTCCAGGCTGCCTTGCGTGTCTCCGGAACGCGAAAGGGATTTCCCGCGGCTACGGCCATGACGACGACGGCGGTCAGGGTGATCCCGGCGCCGACGTGGAGCGGTGCCGTGTAGCCGAGGCCGGCGGTGAGGGCGAGGCCGCCGAGCCAGGCACCCAGGGCGTTGCCGAGGTTGGACGCGGAGACGTTGGCGCCGGCCGCCAGCGGCGCTCCGTGGGCGTGGTCGGTGACGCGGGTGATCAGGCCGGGGACGGCGGCGAAGCCGGTCAGGCCCAGCAGGAAGACGAGGACGATCGATGCCGTGGGGCTGGCGGCCAGCAGGCCGAACAGGGTCAGGGTGACGGTGAGTCCGAGCAGGGCGATGAGCAGGGTGCGGTCGCGGTCGTGGTCGGCTGCGCGTCCGCCGAGCAGGTTTCCTACGACCAGGCCGACGCCGTAGAGCATCAGCAGCCAGGCGACGGCTGTCGGGGAGAAGCCGCTGACCTCGGTGAAGGTGTAGGCGATGTAGCTGAAGGCGCCGAACATGCCGCCGTAGCCGAGGGCGGTGGCGGTGAGGGTGAGCCAGACCTGGGGGGAGCGGAAGGCGCGGATCTGGGTGCGCAGGGCGGGGTGTGTCCGGTGGTCCGGGGTGGCGGTGGGGACGAGGGTGGCTATGCCCGCGAGTGCCAGTACGCCGATGGCGGTGACGGCCCAGAAGGCGGCTCGCCAGCCCCAGCGTTCGCCGATCAGGGCGCCGAAGGGGACGCCGAGGACGTTTGCGAGGGTGAGGCCGGCGAACATGACGGCGACGGCTCGGGACTTCTTCTCCGGTGCGGCCAGGCTGCGGGCCACCAGGGAGCCGATGCCGAAGAAGGAGCCGTGGCACAGTGCCGCGATGATCCGGCCCAGCAGCATCGCCGGGTAGGTGGGGGCGACGGCGGACAGCAGGTTGCCGATGACGAACAGGGTCAGCAGGGCGACGAGGACGTTCTTGCGCGGGAGGCGTGCGGTTGCCGCGGTGAGGGCGATCGCGCCGACGGCGACGCTCAGGGCGTAGCCGGAGATGAGCCATCCGGCTGTCGCCTCGGAGACCGCGAGGTCGGTCGCCACCTGGGGCAGGAGTCCGGCTACCAGGAACTCGGTCAGGCCGATGCCGAAGGCGCCGAGGGCCAGCGCGAGGAGTCCGGTCATGGGGCGAGCCTGGTGTTCGGGGGTGAGGGGTGTCCATGGACGGGACGTGGGGGTGGTTGGACTCGTCGCCGCCGTCGCTTCCCGGAGCCGCGGCACCGGGTGGCTCGGCGCAGCAGTCACACCCGTTCGCGTGAACCCCCTGAAGCGGCTCGCCTCTCGAAATCGAACAGGCGTAGCATTGCGGCGTGGCTACGACCTATGACTTTCCGAGTGACCTCCTCGCCGGTCAGGAGGAGCTGCATCAGGTCCGGGCCGAGTTGTCGGCCCTGCTGAAGCGGCTGCCCTGGTCGGTCGAGCCGCTGGACGGTTTCAGTGACGACAACGGGTGGCGCAAGGTCGAGCGCCCCGCCTCTCCCGGCTGGACGGCCGATGAGCAGGCGGAGGTGGAGAAGCTTCGGCGCCGTGAGCACGAGCTGGCGGTGTTCGTGAGCGGACACCGGTTCTGGGCGGAGGTCGCGGCGGCGGAGCGGGTGCAGGCGCGGATGTCACTGAAGCGGGTGCGGGAGGGGTAGGCGTGCTGCGGGACGACGGCCCGCAGTCGCTGAGGGATGACGGCCCGCAGCTGCGCGGTGGCCCGCAGTCGCCCTACGCCTTCGCCGGTCCCCGGCGTACCAAATACGTCGCCCCCGCCCCCGCCGCGGCCAGTGCGCCGAGGGACACGCCCGTGGCCAGCCAGCTCCGGCCCATCCATTGGGCGCCGAAGTAGCCGAGGGCGACGCTGTACGTGGCCCAGGAGAGGCCGGCGAGGGCGGACCAGGGGAGGAAGTCGCGGGCGCGGTGGCGTGCGGCGCCGGCGCCGAGGGAGACGACCGAGCGGCCGGCCGGTGCGAAGCGGGCGAGGACCACGAGCGCGCCGCCGCCGCGGGCGAGGGCCGCGCCGAGACGTTCCTGCGCCGACCTGATGCGCCGGGAGCGGGCGATCGCGCGGGCGCCGCCGTGCCAGGCGAGGCGGTAGGCCACCAGGTCACCGAGGACCGATGCCGTTGCCGCGCAGAGTGTCAGCGCCAGGATGTCGGGGACCTCCGCCGCCGTACCCGCTGCCGCCGCCGTCGCCGCCATGATCACCAGTACGCCGCTCGGCAGGACCGGCACGAACACGTCCAGCAGGATCGACAGGGCGACTACCCCGTAGATCCATGGGCTGGCGGTCAGTGATCCGATACTTTCGAAACTTTCCAGCACCCCGACTCCCCGTTTCCCCCGTGGCTGTACAGCGTACGCCGCACGGGAGTGACGGGTGGTTCACGGGGGACCCGTGTGTTCAACACGTGATGTTCACCCGGCTGACGGTCCCCGGGGAGCGGGGGCCGCGACTCTCCCGTAGCACGGAAGCAGGGGGCGCAGACACAGACGTTAGGAACTCATCATGGTGGCAGGCATATGCGCGGGCGCCTTCGTCGCGGCCGTGCTCGCCGCCGGCGCCGACGGTGGCGCCCACGGCTACTCGATGCGGACGGACGCCCAGTTCGCGCCGCCCGGAGCCTTCGTTCCGTCGGCGGCGGTGACGTACGACATGGAGCTCGTCCCGGCCGCCTCGTGGATCGAGGTGGAGCAGCACATGGCGCCGGTCGGCGGCGCGACGAGCGTCAAGTTGCGGGTTGCGGGCATGAAGCCCGGTCATGCGTACAGCGTCCATGTGCACCAGAAGCCCTGCGGCGCCGATCCGGCCGCCGCCGGCGGGCACTACCAGCACGAGGTCTCGGCGCACCCGGATCACGTCAACGCCGAGAACGAGGTCTGGCTCGACTTCACCGCCGACGAGCACGGCGCGGGCGAGGCCCGGGCCCGGCACGGCTGGGGCTTCCGGCAGGGTGAGGCCGCCTCCCTCGTCATCCATGACGAGCCGGGCAGCAAGGTCAGGGTCGGCTGCTTCACCGTGCCCTTCGGCTGGGTCGTCGCCTGACGGAAGGAGTACGCGCCCGTCCTCGCCGAACAGCGAGGACGGGCGCGGCCGTTGCGGGGAACCTCAGGCTGCCACCGGCGCCACCGTCGGCTTCTCCTGCGTCGTCGTGCCGCGCTTGGCGAGCAGGCGGTCCAGGCCGAACGCGCCGGAACCGGTGAAGATCAGCAGGAACATCGCCCAGCAGTACATCGCGGCGCCTTCGCCGCTGTTCTCGATCGGCCACAGGGCGGACGGCTGGTGGACCTTGAAGTAGGCGTAGGCCATCGCGCCGGAGGAGATGAACGCCGCGGCGCGGGTGGCGAGGCCGAGCAGGACGAGGCTGCCGCCGACCAACTCGATGACGGCCGCGTACCAGTTGGGCCAGCTGCCCGCGTCGACGGTCTGGCCGCCGAACGCGCCGAAGAGCTTGGATGCGCCGTGGCAGGCGAAGAGCAGGCCGACGACAATGCGGAACAGCCCGAGGGCGTACGGCTGGGCGCTGTTGAGGCGTCCGGTCATGTGGGGAGCTCCTTGGGGACGTGGGGACGGACGTTCCTGTTGGGGCTCCTACGGTAGGCGGGCCACATCGATACTTGCAAGTTCAACATTCGGCCGTGTGAAAGACCCCGGAGGCCGCCCCTCCGCCGCCGTGACCGCACGTAGAGCGGCTCTCGCCACCGCGTCGGCGTCCGAAAGCGTGACCGAATCCACACCCGGTCTGGCGCCCGCCGCGGTGACCCAGTGGACGCCCTCCGTGGGGACTCCAAACGCGAACCGCCGTTCGTGGGGGCGGCCCTGACGGTTGATCAGGCGGTAGGGGCGCTGGGTGACGTCCAGGCCGCCGGTTTCGTAGCCGTCGACCGTGTGCGGGCGGCAGTGGCCCGCCCTCAGCAGGCGGGCGAGGAGACCGTCGGCGGTGCGGCGCAGGTCCGGTTCCGGGAGGCGGGCCTCTATCAGGGCCGTGACGCGGACCGCCGAGTCCGGGACGGCCGGGGAGCGGGCGGTCCAGGCGTCCCCGTCCTCCCGTATCTCCAGGCGTGGGCCCACCACTTCCACCACGCCCGCCTCCATCAGGGCCGCCAGTTCCTCGATGCGGCGCCGGGGCGGGCCGATGGAGAGGAAGGCGTTGAGCGGGGTGTACCAGCGGTCCACGTGGTCCCGGCGGGAGGCTCCGGGCAGGCCGCCGTGGTCGACGATCCGGCGCAGTTCGTTGCGCAGGTCGCGCAGTACGTCGAGGGCGGCCTTCAAAGGGCCCGCCACATTGCCCAGGGCGGCCTGCTCGGCGTCCTCGCGCAGATACGCCAGCAGCCAGGAGCGCCAGGCCCCGGGGCCGGTGAAGTTCCGCTCCGCGTACGGGTGGGAGATCCGGGTCCAGGACCAGCGGTCGGCCGGCGCTATGCCGAACTCCTCCAGTACGGCCACCTCTTGGGGGCTGCGGTGCGCGGTGGCCAGGAAGCGGTCGCGGAAGCCGGGCGCGGGGACGAGGGCCGTGTAGTAGACCGTCTCCACGTCCTTCGCCACCAGCGGCCATATCTCCGCCGCGAAGTCCGGCGCCTCCCCGGCATCGGCCCGCTTGCGGAAGCCGGCGATCACCTCGGGGGTGAGCAGCAGCGGGACATGGCGGCCGTAGGGGCCCTTGGCGTTGTCGCCGCGCGCCTGGTAGGGCAGGCCGCGGCGTGAACCGGCGTACAGGCGGGGCTCTTTGCCCGAGGGCAGATAGCGCAGACGGCCGTCGGTGCGGGTGAAGCGGCCGCCGCGGGCGGTGGTCAACAGGGTCATGTGGTCGAAGAAGTTGAGGCCCAGACCGCGCAACAGCACCGGTTCTCCGGGGCGTACGGCGGTCAGGTCCACGTCGGCCGGGTTCGCGGGCGGGACGTAGTGCAGGCCGTGCCGTTCGGCGTACGCGGTCAGTCGGTGCTGCTCGGCGTCCGGAGCCGTCGGCAGGTGGCCCTGGGCGAGGACGACGGCGGAGAGGCCGGACAGGACGCCGCCGTTGTCGAGGGTGAGGGTCTGGCGGCCGTCGAGGGTGTCGTCGAGGCGTATCGCGCGGGCCGTGTGCGTCCGGACGCTCACCGCTTCCGGGGCCTCGCGGACCGTCTTCGCGAACACCCACTCCAGGTAGCGGCCGTAGTGGGCGCGGGTGGGGTAGTCGTCGGGGCCCAGCGCGCCCGCCGCCCACTCGTACAGGCTGGGGCCGGGGCGGACCGGGCCCGAGCAGTCCACGCTGGTGTCGGTGAACAGGGTGACCTGGCAGGCCACGGTGTTCATCAGCAGTTCCGGGGGCTGGGTGGTGCGCCAGACGCGGCCGGGGCCGGGTGGCGCCGGGTCGATGACATGGACCGTCAGCCGGGTGCCGGGCGGGAGGAGCTCGGGGGCGGAGGCGCACAGGCGCTCCAGGACGCTGGTGCCGCGCGGGCCGGCGCCGACCACGGCGACGGAGACGGGCGCGGGGGCCGCTGGGGGTGCGGACAAGGAGGTGACTCCCGGGCGTGGGGGGCGCTGGGGGGACCGCACGCCGGAAGCGGACGGTCCCTTCATCATCCCGCCGGGAGAAGGGGGAAGCGTGCCCGAAGCGCGGGGACTCTGTGGGATGCGTCACCGCCGGCACGGGCCCGGCAAACCTGCGAAAGGGGCGGGTTACGGGGTGAGTTCGGACTCCGTGACCGTCCGCAGCCGGGCGCCCTCGCCCCGGCGCGCCCGCGCCTGCTCCAGCCGTAGCGTCGCCGAACGCCCGTGCAGCGTCAGCGTCATCAGCTGGTTGCCGAACCACGGGCCGCCCGTGCGCCGCCAGTCGATGCGCGGCCGTGGCACCCCGCCGTGCCCGGCGATCCGGCGGCCCAGCGCCCGTGCCACCGCGCTCCAGCCGAAGCGGAAGCCGAGCCGGATCGACAGCGGGATGGAGTTGTGGACGGGGGAGCAAGTGAGCTGCAGGACACGGGAGTCGGGCGCCCCGGAGGGCCAGGTGGGCTCCGCGACGTACGCGTGATGGACGTCGCCCGACAGCACGCACACCGTCGCCGGTGCCCCGGACCCCGACCCCGCCTCGCGGATCAGCTCCGCCAGCGCGTCGAACGACGCCGGGAAGGCGGCCCAGTGCTCCAGATCCGCCCGGCGCCGCAGGTCCTCCCCGAACCGGGCCCAGCGCGCGCCCCGTTCACCCCGGCACAGCGCCGCGTTCCAGGCCTCGGCGTCGTGCACCAGATGCGGCAGCAGCCAGGGCAGCGAGGTGCCGACGAGGAGATGGTCGTACGCCTCGCGCGCGTCCAGCGTCTGCTCGCGCAGCCACTGCGCCTCGCCCGGGTCGAGCATCGCGCGCTGCTCCTCGTCGAGGACGCGGGCCGCGCGGGTGTCCACCATCAGCAGGCGTACGCGGCCGAAGTCGCGCCGGTAACTCCAGCGCACCGAGCCCGGGTCGGCGTCGGCCTTGCAGGCGAAGGCGCGCAACTCGTCGGTGGCGTCCGGGGTCTGTCGTACGGCGGCGTAGAGCGGGTCGGCGGCCAGCTCGGCCGGTGAGAGGTTGCCCAGGTGCTGGTGGACCCAGTACGACATCAGGCCGCTCAGCAGCCGCTCGCGCCACCACGGGGTGGCCCGCATGTCGGCGAGCCAGGCGGCGGAGGTGTTCCAGTCGTCGATGACGTCATGGTCGTCGAAGATCATGCAGCTGGGCACGGTGGACAGCAGCCAGCGAACCTCGGGGTCGAGCCACGACTCGTAGTAGAGGCGGGTGTACTCCTCGTAGTCCGCCACCTCGTTGCCCGGCGGGTCGCTCAGGTCGCGGCGCGCGGCCAGCCAGCGGCGGGTGGCCTCGGAGGTCTCGTCGGCGTAGACCTGGTCGCCGAGCAGCAGCAGGACGTCCGGCCGGTCGGATCCCGGGTCGGCCGCGATCCGGGCCGCCAGGGTGTCCAGGGCGTCGGGTCCGACCGGGTCCTGCTCGCCCTCCGGCGGGGCGGCCCAGCGGCAGGAGCCGAAGGTGACGCGGACGGGGTCGTCGGCGCTCGGGGTGCGGATGACGGACGGCGGGAACGGGGAGCCGGGCGGCGGCCACACGGGGGCGCCGTCGAGGAGCACCTCGTAGGACTGTGCCGTGCCCGGTGTCAGGCCGGTGACCTCGACCAGTGCGTAGTGGTGCCCGGCGATCTGGAAGGTGCGGGACGTGCCGTGGGCGCCGTCCGCGCCGCGCACCTCGGCGGTGCACGGACGGCTCGCCTCGACCCAGACGGTCGCGGACGAGCCGTCGGCGTACCTCAGCAGTGGTCCCAGGCGCAGCTCGGCCACGGTGATCCCCTCCTCCGTCGCCCCGTACGGTACGGAACGACGGAGGCCGGTGGGGAGGTTCCGGGATCACCAATTGCTGTCGATCAGCAGTTGTTCAGGTAGCTGGTGAGGGCGCTCTTCTCGGCGGAGTCGACGGAGAGGCCGTAGTAGTACTTCACCTGGACCCAGGCGCGGACGTAGGTGCAGCGGTACGAGGTGATCGACGGCATCCAGGTGGCCGGGTCCTGGTCGCCCTTGGCCTGGTTGACGTTGTCGGTGACGGCGATCAGCTGCGGGCGGGTCAGGTCGTTGGCGAAGGCCTGGCGGCGGGAGGTGGTCCAGCTGTCGGCGCCGGAGTCCCAGGCCTCGGCCAGCGGGACGAGGTGGTCGATGTCGACGTCGGAGGCGGCGTACCAGGTGGCGCCGTCGTAGGGGGAGTACCAGCTGCCGCTGGTGGCGGCGCAGGAGGAGTCCTGGACGACGTTCGAGCCGTCGCGCTTGAGGACGACCTCGCGGGTGTTGCAGGTGCCGGACTGGGTGATCCAGTGCGGGAAGAGGTCGCGGTTGTAGCCGGTGCGGTCCTCGGTGGCGACGGTGAGCGAGGCGAGGTAGGTGCGGGCGGTGGAGGCGCTGACCGGGGTCGGGAGGGCGGCGGAGGCGGTCGGGCCGTTGAAGAGGCCGACGGAGGCTATGAGACCGGTCATGGCCGCGAGTATGCTCAGCCGTCGACGCGCGTAGAACTTCGACATGCGAACTCCCTTGGGGGTGTGGGGGTGTTGGGCGTTGCGGGCGCCTGAATGCTCGCCACGCCGTGTTGCGGGGAGGTGTGCGTTGCGTGAGAAGTTAATGACGCGTGCATGACATGACAAGGTTTACGGCGAAACGATCACGTACGATGGACGGCGCATGAAGGGGAGTAGCTCTTCGCCGGACCGTCGACATACTGCTCAGCTCGTCTGAGCCGGCGCCCGGAGGCAGGTCCGCGTTGCGCGGACCGGCCAGCGAGACCTTCGGCAAGCAGTGCACTGACCGTGTGCTGCCGTGCCGAGGTGTCGCCGTGCAGCGGTAGGAACTCTCGGTGGGGCAGCCCCGACCGATTGAGGAACCTTGATCAGCTTCAGCGTTGTGGCGCTCGTCTTCGGCGTCGTCTTCCTGGCCGAGCTGCCCGACAAGACGGCGCTCGCCGGGCTCGTCCTCGGCACCCGTTATCGCGCCTCCTACGTCTTCGCGGGCGTCGCCGCCGCGTTTGCCCTGCATGTGGCGCTCGCCGTGGCGGCCGGCAGTGTGCTGACGCTGCTGCCGCAGCAGATCGTGCACGCGCTGACGGGTGTGCTGTTCCTGGGCGGTGCGGCGGTGCTGCTGATGAAGAAGGGGGAGGACGAGGAGGAGGTCCGCAAGCCGGAGAACCAGTCGTTCTGGAAGGTCTCCGGGGCGGGGTTCATGCTCATCCTCGTCGCCGAGTTCGGTGATCTGACGCAGATCATGACGGCGAACCTCGCGGCGCGGTACGACGATCCGCTGTCGGTGGGGCTGGGCGCGGTGCTGGCGCTGTGGGCCGTGGCCGGGCTCGGCATCGTCGGCGGCAAGGCGCTGATGAAGCGGGTGCCGTTGCGGCTGATCACGCAGATCGCGGCGCTGCTGATGCTGGCGCTGGGGGTGTGGAGCCTGTGGGAGGCGATTGCCGGGTGATCGCCGGGTTTGCTGAACGGCGTGTGAACGTTCGGCGGAGTGGTGGCGTGATCATGGTTTGGTTTTGTACCGTAGAGGAACAAAGTGGCTCCCGCTCGTTTTCCCTGACCGGCGGGCGGGACCACCTTGTCCCTCGTCCCGCGCTTTGGAGCTGCCGATGACGGCCACCGCCACCACCGTGCTCACCGCCCGTGCCCTGCTGCTGGACATGGACGGCACCCTCGTCAACTCGGATGCCGTCGTGGAGCGGATCTGGCGCCGCTGGGCCGACCGGCACGGACTGAACGGCGACGAGGTCATGAAGGTCGTGCACGGGCGGCAGGGGTACGCCTCGATGGCCTTGCTGCTGCCCGGGCGGCCGATGGCGCAGAACCACGCCGAGAACGCGCGCATGCTCGCGGAGGAGACCGCGGACATGGACGGCGTCGTGGCCATTCCGGGTGCGGGCGAGTTCCTGGCCTCGCTGCGGGGACCCTCGCCCGTGCCGCACGCCCTGGTCACGTCGGCGGATGTGGCCCTGTCCACGGCGCGGATGGCGGCGGCGGGGCTCGCCCTGCCCGATGTCCGGGTGACCGCGGAGTCCGTCGGCGCGAGCAAGCCGGATCCGGAAGGGTTCCTCAAGGGCGCGGCGGAGCTGGGTGTGGATCCCGCCGACTGCGTCGTCTTCGAGGACTCGGCGGCGGGAATCCAGGCCGGGCGCGCGGCGGGCATGCGCGTCGTGGGCGTCGGCCCGCGGGCCGGTTTCCACGGGCCTGACGTGGTGGTCCGGGATCTCACCGAGGTACGGGTGGAGCCGGCGGACGGCGGAGTCCGGCTGCACGTGGGCTGACGCGGCGACCGGGCTGTTTCAGCCCCCGGTCGAGAACCCCGTCCCTACGATGGGCCGATGACGACGATCAAGAAAGTCCAAGTCACCTTCGACTGCGCGGAACCTCAGCTCGTCGCCCGTTTCTGGGCTCAGGTACTGGGATATGACGGGCCGCCGCCACCCGAGGGGTTCGCCACTTGGGAAGAGTTCGAGCGTGCGGTGCCCGAGGGGTATTCGGGGCCGGCGGACGCATCCTGCGCCGACCCCACCGGTGTGGGCCCGCGGCTGTATTTTCAGCGCGTTCCCGAGGGGAAGGTCGTCAAGAACCGGGTGCATCTCGATGTGCGGGTCGGCACCGGGCTCGTGGGCGAGGAGCGGCTGGCCGCGCTTGAGGCCGAGTGCACGCGACTGACAGAGCTCGGCGCGGTACGCGGGAAACTGCTGGTCGCCGACGGTGTCAACGAGTCCTGCCAGCTGATGCAGGACATCGAGGGCAACGAGTTCTGCCTCGACTGAGACGTTGACAGGTCCCCGCCGTGGAGCACCTTGCCGGGCTCCACGGCGGGGACCTGTCCTTACTGGCCCGCCGAGTGCGCTGCGTAGCGTTCCTTGCGGGCCGCCCACAGGGCCGCCAGCGCGCCGAGTACGGCTACCGCCAGCGCCCACGCCCATTGCTGGGCGGGGAAGTTGTCGGCGAAGTGGTGCAGTACCGGGTTGTTCCACTCGAAGATGCGGGACAGCGGCCACCAGTCGGCGAAGGCACGGGCCTCCGGGGGCAGCCCGGGGACACTGACGAAACCGCCCGCCGAGAAGAAGGTGGCGATGGCCACCAGGATCAGCAGGGGCTGGATGCTGCGGTGGTGGCGCAGCAGCTGGGCCAGCAGGACGCCCGTACCGGCGCAGGCCAGCATCAGGGGGGTCATGAAGAGCAGGACCTGGAGCAGGGCCGACGGGTCCGGGGTCAGGCCGAAGGCCAGCCAGCCCGTCACATAGGTCGGGACCGTCGTGAGGAACGCGACCGCCGTTCCCGTGAGCATGCAGCTCAGTGCCGCCGTACCGGCGCCCACCGGGGTCAGCAGCAGCTCCTTCGTGGTGCGCTGCTCCTGCTCCACGGCGAACAGGTTCGCGGCGATCAGTGCCGCGCCGAAGAACAGCGCGAGCAGCGTCAGTCCGCCGGCGATGAACTCCGAGCGCGGGATGTCCTCCGGCTCGACCGTGCGCAGATCGACGGTGACACCGAGGTTGCCCGCCTTGGCATCGAAGGCGTTCAGCGCGTCCTCGACCCGCAGCCGGAGGTTCTTCGTCGCGTCGCTGTTGATGTTGTAGGTGGTGATGTCCACCTGGCGGGTCCGGTCGAAGTCGGGCGGGATCTCGACGACCAGCTGCATACGGCCCTCGTCGAGCATCTCCTTGGCCTCGGTCGCATCCGTCTCGATGGTCCGGAAGTACGGGGTGATGGTGGAACTGCTCTCCTCGATCGCGTCGACCAGCGCCGCCGACTGCTCGCTCTTCGCGTGGTCGGTCACGCCCACCGGCCAGTCGTCTCCGCCCGCGCCGAAGATCAGCGCGCTGAGCAGGAGCATCACGATCGGCACGAGCACCGACTGGGCCAGCAGGTCCGGCCGGCGCCTCAGGAGGCGCAGATTGCGCTGGTTGGTCGCCCGGACAGCACGGATCTTCTCCATGGCTGGGGCCCTCCTCACTGGCCTTGGCCGAACGACAGTGCCCGGCGCATCCGCAGCACCGCGAGCGCGGTGAGCGCCGCTGCCGCGGCGAGGGTCCAGCCCATCGCCGACCAGTCCAGCGAGACGGACTTCAGCCCCGACACCTCGAAGCGCATCTGGTCGGTGAGCAGCCCCATCGGCGCCCAGTGGGTGGCCTGCCACAGCCCCTCGACGGCGCCGCCGTGGGCGAAGCCCCGCAGATACGACTCGTAGCCGCTGACGAAGAAGTGCGTCACCGCCAGCACCACACAGATCGGGATCATCGGCAGCGACTTGCGCAGGGCCACCCCGATCAGGGCGCCGAATCCGGCGCCGTAGGCGAACAGCGCGACCATGGCGAGCAGGCTGTTCCAGCCGAGGCTGAACACCGGATAGTCCAGCAGCCAGGCCAGTCCCAGCAGCACTCCGATCATGCTGATCACTGTCTGTGCCGCGGCTGCCAGCCATTTGCCCAGTACGAAGGGCGTGTTGCCCACGGGGGAGAGGACCAGTGGCTTGGCCGTGCGTTCCTCCCACTCTCTGGCGACCAGCGTGCCGGTGTTCACCATCGAGGCGTAGAGGATGGCGAACATCAGCAGGCCGGTGCCCAGATAGACGGTGATCCGCATGTCCTCGGAGAAGGCCGAGGTCTCCTTCACGGTGGCCAGTGAGCCGCCCTCGTCCGCGGCGAACTGGCGCACCGCGTGCTCCGCCCGGAGCTGGAAGTTCTTGGTGCCGTCGGAGTTGATGTTGAAGACCTGGAGCGGTACCGACACCGGCTCGCCGGCCTCGACCCGCTGGTCGAAGTCGGCCGGGATCGTCAGTACGGCCCCGATCTCGCCGTCGTCGAACATCCGCCGCGCCTCGTCCGGGTCGGTGGTCCGGATCTCGAAGAACTCCCCGTCGACGCTGGACATGTCCCGCAGGACCTGGACCATCCGCTGGCTGTGCGGACCGGTGCCCTCCTGGGCGATCGCGACCGGGCTGGTCGCGGACACCTTCACGAGCAGGGCGTACAGGCCGACGAAGACCAGTGGTACGAGGACGGTGATCGCGAGGAACGTGGGGCTGCGCCGGGTGACCGTGAGGTCCTTGCCGGCCAGGGCCCAGATGGATCGCATCGCGTGGCTCCTTCCGCCTCGGGCCGGTCAGTCGCGCAGCGCGCGGCCGGTGAAGTGCAGGAAGACGTCCTGGAGACTGGGCTCGCTGAAGCGGAAGCCGGTCACGCCGCCCACCGCGTCGACCTCGTCGAGCACCTGGCGCAGGAAGGCGACGGTCTCCACGCCGCGCGGGACCGCGAGGCTCAGCGCCGCTTCCGAGGGCATGGTGGCGGGGGAGACGGCGTCGAGCACGGCACGGGCGCGCTGGGCCCGTTCCGGCGCGGCGAAGTCGAGCACCAGCCTGCTGCCCTGGACCAGCGCCTTCAGCTCGGCCTGGGTGCCGTGCGCGACCGTCGCGCCGTGGTCGATGATGTGCACCTCGCGCCCGAGCGCGTCCGCCTCCTCCATGTAGTTGGTGGTCAGCAGGACGGTCCTGCCCTCGTCGGCCAGCTGCTCGATGCGCTCCCAGATCGCCTGCCGGGACTGGACGTCCACGCCCAGCGTGGGCTCGTCGAGGAAGAGCACCTCGGGGTCGGTGAGCAGTGCGCGGGCCAGCGCGAGGCGCCGCTGCATACCGCCGGAGTAGGTGCCGGTGCGGTGGCCGGCCCGGTCGGTCAGCCCGACCAGTTCGAGCACATGTGCGATACGGTCCCGGATCTCGCGCGGGGCGACGCCGTAGTACTTGGCGTGGAACTCCAGGTTCTCCGCCCCGGTGAGCTCGTTGTACAGCGCGGTCTCCTGTGGGACCAGCGCGATGCGGCGGAGCAGTTCCCTGCGGTCCCGGGCCGGGTCGAGTCCGGTCACCCTGACGTCCCCGCCGGTCGGCCTGAGCAGGCCGTTCAGCACGTTGATCGTGGTGGTCTTCCCGGACCCGTTGGGGCCTAACAGGCAGAACACCGTTCCTTTGGGAATGGTGAAGCTGAGGTCTGTGACGGCCTGGTACGGCTCGGAACCCCGCCGGTGGAAAACGACGTTGACGCCCTTCACCTCCACGGCGGTGTCCTTGAGAGTGGCCGGCGGCAGTGGGGTGGTCGACACGCTGTTCAAGGAGTCCTCCTGAGCCCGATGTCTGTCGGTCGGCGGAACCGACCATTCATCAATCTAGGGGCGCGTCAGGAGGGGAAATAGGGCGCTTTTCGGAAGGGGAGTCCACAATTCCCCCGCGCGTGCAGTGGTGTTCGAGGGGCGCGCGAGCCGTGCGCGAGCGCTCCTGGGCTACGGCTCCGACGTCTCCGATTCCAGGCTCGCCCGCGTCTGCGCGTCGTACACGCCCAGGTTGTCGAGGCCCACGCCGCGGCTCCACTGGTAGTTCTTCAGCGCTTCCTCGACCTGCCGGTTGAAGTTGCCGTGGGCGTCGTCGTTGTAGAGGTACAGCTGGCCCAGGCGGAGTTGGAGTTCCGTCACTTCGGCGCCGTGGTCGCCGCGGCGCAGGACGGTGGCGGTGGACGGGGCGCCGGTCTGGGGGGCCGGGGAGTCCGAGGCGCGGGCGGTGGTCGCCGACTGGGTCGGGGAGGGTGTGGCGGACTCCGAGGGCGAGGGGGACGCGGAGGTTCTGGTTGCCGACGGGGACGGGGACGTCGTCGCGCTCGGGGACGGCGACGCCGAGGTCCGGTCGGCGGACGGTTCCGCCATCGACGCGGGTTCCGAGGTCGTGTCGTCCGGCACGCTCGCCCGTACGTCGTCCGGCAGTGCTGTGTCCCGGGTCGGCGTCTCGTAGCTGAACAGGCCGCTCGCCATGCCGGCCGCCGCGACCACCGCGACCACGGCTCCGGCCGCCCCCAGCAGGGCGGTACGGCGGCGGCGCCCGCGCGGTGCCTGCGGCTGCCGAGCCGGTTCCGGCTCCGGCTCCGGCGCCCGGGGGGCCTCGAACAGGTGGACGTCCGGCGCCAGGGAGAGGGGCATGGTCGTGTCGTCCGGCGCAGGATCGTCCGCGGGAGCGCCCTCCAGCTCCACGTACGGCCGTATGCGCAGCGGGTCGAAGTCCTCCGCCGCTGCCGCCTCCGCCGTACGCGCATCGCGCAGGGCCTCGGAGGCCCGCTGGGTGCAGGCGCAGGACGGGGTGTTGTCGGCCCCCCGTGGCGCCCCGCACTCCGGGCACTGATGGCCCTTCGGGTCTGTCATCTGTTCGTCCCTCCCCTCGCGAACTCCAGAACTCCAGAGATTATGCAGAACTTCTCCACACTCTTCCCGCCAGCCCCCTGAATACCGGCTTCCAATAGGACTCAACAGGCCATAACCGGTCACACCGATCACGATGGAAGATGGGATGGGCGAGAACGAGACGTCCGGGAGGTCTCATGGCCGATGACACCCACGCCCGGCACGGCACCGCCGTCCGGGAGAACGTGCCGGGCAACGTCCTCGTCCCGATCGGCGCCCTGCTGCTCGGGATGCTGCTTGCCGCGCTCGACCAGACCATCGTGTCGACCGCGCTGCCCACGATCGTCAGCGACCTGGGAGGGATGGAGCATCTCTCGTGGGTGGTGACCGCCTATCTGCTGGCGTCCACCGCAGCGACCCCGCTGTGGGGCAAACTCGGCGACCAGTACGGGCGCAAGCGGCTGTTCCAGATCGCGATCGTCATCTTCCTCATCGGGTCGGCGCTGTGCGGCATGGCGCAGGACATGACCCAGCTCATCGCCTTCCGGGCCCTCCAGGGGCTGGGCGGTGGCGGGTTGATGGTGCTGTCCATGGCGATCGTCGGCGACCTGGTCTCGCCGCGTGAACGCGGGCGCTACCAAGGGCTGTTCGGCGCCGTGTTCGGTGCGACCAGCGTCCTCGGGCCGCTGCTGGGCGGGCTGTTCACCGAACATCTGAGCTGGCGCTGGGTGTTCTACGTCAACCTCCCCGTCGGAGTCGTCGCGCTCGCCGTGATCGCCGCAGCCCTGCACATCCCGCGCCGGACCGCGCACCACGTCATCGACTACCTCGGCACCTTCCTCATCGCCTCCGTGGCCACCTGCCTGGTTCTGGTCGCCTCGCTCGGCGGCACCACCTGGGACTGGGGCTCCCCGCAGATCGTCGGACTCGCGGTCCTCGCCGTGCTCCTCGTCATGGCCTTCGTGGCCGTGGAGCGCAGGGCCGCCGAACCCGTACTGCCGCTCAAACTCTTCCGCGTCCGCACCTTCACGCTGTCCGCCGTCATCAGCTTCGTCGTCGGCTTCGCGATGTTCGGCGCGATGACGTATCTGCCGACGTTCCTCCAGGTCGTGCAGGGGGTCAGCCCCACCATGTCCGGGGTGCACATGCTGCCGATGGTGCTCGGGCTGCTGCTGTCGTCCACCGTCTCCGGGCAGATCGTCAGCCGTACCGGCCGCTGGAAGGTGTTCCCCGTCGCCGGAACCGGAGTCACGACCCTCGGACTGCTCCTGCTGCACCAACTCGACGAGCACAGCTCCACCGCCGTGATGAGCAGCTTCTTCTTCGTCTTCGGGCTGGGCCTCGGACTCGTCATGCAGGTGCTCGTGCTGATCGTGCAGAACGCCGTGCCCTACGAGGATCTCGGCGTCGCCACCTCGGGCGCGACCTTCTTCCGGTCCATCGGCGCCTCGTTCGGCGTCGCCATCTTCGGCACGATCTTCGCGAGCCGCCTCGGCGACAAACTCGCCGACGCCTTCCGGGGCGCCGAACTACCCGCCGGAGTCTCGCCGGAGGCCCTGGAGGCCGACCCGCGCGGCATCGCCGAACTGCCGGCCGAGCTGCAACCCGCGGCCGTGCACGCGTACGCCACCTCCATCACCGACGTCTTCCTCTACGCCGCCCCCGTCGCCCTCGTCGGCTTCGTCCTGGCCTGGTTCCTCAAGGAGGACAGGCTGCGCGCCTCCGTCACCGCGCCCGACGTCACCGAGACGCTCGCCAGCAACCCCGTCGAACGGTCGTCGTACGACGAGGTGTGCCGGGCGCTGTCCGTACTCGGCACGCGCGAGGGCCGCCGCGAGATCTACCGGAAGATCACCGAACGCGCCGGCTACGACCTCCTCCCCGGCGCCAGCTGGCTGCTGCTGCGCATCAGAAAGTACGGCTGGGTCGAGCCCGGACAGCTCGCCGAACGCAGCACCGTCCCGCTGCCCGTGATCCTCGCCGCCGCCCGCCAGGTCGAGGAACGCCGACTCGCCAGACGCGAAGGCCTCGACCTCGTCCTCACCGACGAGGGCCGGGAGATCGCCGACCACCTCGCCCAGGCCCGCGAGGAATCCCTGGCCGAACTCCTCGGCGACTGGTGGGGCCCCGACCGCCCGACCGACCTCGCCCAACTGGTCAAGGAACTGAACGGCGAACTCTGCGGCTCCGACCGCGAACAGCCGCACAACGGGTCGGCGGCGCGGGTCAGTTGAGGAGGGTCGTTACGGGTGTCGACCAACCCCCACCGGCCCGCGGCCGTTTGAACAGCCTTCCCGCGGCTACCCGACCCCGGTACCGGTTCGAAGAACCCGGGAAGGCATCCATGTCCACAGGCCTGATCATCGCTCTGATCGTGATCGTGGCGGTCGTCCTCGCCGGCGCCGCCGCAGTTGCCCTGCGCTCCCAAGCTCCGCGCAACCGGCGGAGCCTCCGGCGGCGCTTCGGGCCCGAGTACGACCGGGCCGTGGCCCGGCACGACGGGGACGTCAAGGTGGCCGAGCGGGAGCTCGGTGAGCGTGTGCAGAAGCATGGTTCGTTGCGTGAGCGGCCGTTGGAGCCCGCGCAGCGTAGGCAGTACGAGACGCGCTGGACGGCTGCTCAGGAGCGCTTCGTCGACTCGCCGCGGGAGGCCGTCACCGAGGCGGACCGGCTGCTCTCGGAGCTGGCCGGCGCCCGGGGCTTCCCCGACGGCGGGCGCTACGAGGAGCAGCTCGCCGCGCTCTCCGTCCACCACGCCGGTCACGTGGACGGCTACCGGCGCGTGCACCGCACCGCGCATGCGGATGCGGGCACCGAGGAGATGCGCGAGGCCATGGTCGAGGCCCGGCATCTCTTCGAGGAGCTGGTGGGGCCGGCCGAACGGCGCCGGCACCGGGCGGAGCCCGAGCAGCAGCAGTCCGCGCAGCAATCCGAGAACAAGCCCCAGGTCAAGGAGAGTTGAGTGACATGACCGAAGCCGACACCCCGCTCCTCCCGCGCGACGAGTGCGACAAGCTGGAGCTGCGGCTTCAGCACGCCCTCTCCGGCTTCGTCGACGGCCCGCGTGCCGCCGTGGAGGAGGCCGACCACGTCCTGGAGGAGGTCGCGGGACGGTTCACGGAGGCCGTGGCCCAGCGCCGGCGCACCCTGCGCGGGTCCTGGCAGGCCGTGGAGGGCGGCGAGGGCAAGCCCGCCTCGGCCACCGACACCGAACAGCTCCGACTGGCCCTGCGGGACTACCGCGAGCTGGCCGAACGGCTGCTACACGTCTGATTCACCGGCCGCCCGTCTCTCCCGCCACTGCCGTACGACGTCCTCGACGTCGTACGGCTTCATGCCCAGCGGAGGGCCGGGCGGGGGCTTGAACATCATGTCGCGGATCTTGGCGTTGACGTCCGTGAGGAGCTTGCGGACGATGCGCTCCGAGGGCGCGTCCAGCGCCGCGGCGAGCGTGTCCTCCGCCTCCTTGCGCAGCGCCAGTGTCGGCGGCAGCACGGCCAGGCCCTCGCGGGCCATCTTCTGCCTGATCCACCACAGTTCGTCGTAGGTGGTGTCGGTTCCGGGCGGCAACGGCTTTCCCGCGCCCGCGAGTTGGGTGAACTCGCCGCGCCGCTCGGCGTCGCGGATCTGCTTGTCCACCCAGGACTCGAACGGGACGCCTGGTGGCTTTCGCTCGGTCATGCGTCCATTGTGCCGGACGCGGTGAGGCCGGGCGATTTATCATGCGGCCGCTGACCAAGCCCATTTCAGGAGGACCGCACGTGCTCGAACTCACCATGGCCGCAGTCACCTCGGCCGAGGAGGGTGCCACGGCCGGCATGCTCATGGCCGACGCGCCCAGCGAGCCGGGGGCGGTGCTGCGGGTGGGCCGCGACAAGTCCGTATGCCGGCTCGTGACCCCCGACGACTGGCTGTTCGTCTCCCGGGTGCACCTGGAGTTCCTGTGCGGTCCGGACGGGACGTGGCAGGTGACCTGGCTGCGCGGGTCCCAGGCCGAGCCGTCCTCCGACGTCCGGATCGCCATCGGCCAGTACGCGCAGGGCATCACCTACGGCGGCACCGTGGCCCTGCCGCGGGGCGGCAGCGGTGAGGTCGTCGTCCAGGACCGCACCGCGCCGCGCAGCGTCAACGTCGGCTTCTACCACGAGGTCTAGGCCAGCACCCGCGCCAGCGCGAAGCCGTCGTAGCCCTTTTCTCCCACCGTCTGGATCGCCGTGCCGCTCAGGCGCGGATGGCTGCCGATCAGCTCGATTGCGGCCCTCGTGCCCCGGACGTCGGGGGCCGTGCTGTCGGCGTCGGCCACGCGGCCGCCGCGGACCACGTTGTCGACGATGATCAGGCTGCCCTCGCCGGTGAGCTTCAGGGCCCACTCGACGTAGTGCGGGTTGTTGGCCTTGTCGGCGTCGATGAAGACCAGGTCGAAGGGGGCCGGGTTCTCGTCGGCGAGCCGGGGCAGGGAGTCGAGGGCCGGGCCGACGCGGATCTCGACCTGCTTGTCCAGGCCCGCGCGCGCGATGTTGCGGGTGGCGACCTCGGCGTGGACCGGGCTGTACTCCAGGGAGATCAGCCTGCCGTCGGCGGGCAGGGCGCGGGCCAGCCAGATGGTGCTGTAGCCGCCGAGGGTGCCGATCTCCAGGATGTTCCGGGCGCCCTGGATCTGGGCGAGGAGCTGGAGGAGTTTGCCCTGCGGGGCGGTGACGGCGGCGTGCGGGAGTTCGGCCGCCTCACTGTCGTGGACGGCCGCCTGGAGCGCGTCGTCGTCGGGCGAGAGGTGGGCGGTGAAGTAGGCGTCGACGTCGTTCCAGAGGTGCGAGTCGCTCATCAACCTGTGCCTTTCGCATGGCTAGTTAGAGGTGCTAAGTAGCTGCGCTAAGGAATATACTCCGGCGCCGGCCGCCGGGACCGCCGTACGGCCAGGACCACCGCGGCCGTGGCGGACAGCGCCAGGCCGCCGGCCACGGTCAGCAGCCATGCCGGGACGCCGGCCACCGTGCGCAGCCGGTCCTCGTAGATCACCTGCTGGAACGGGTCGTCCGCCGCCGCCCGGCGCAGCTCGTGGTCGCCGGAGATGTCCTGGGGGCGCGGGAACTCCTGGCCGATCGCCGTCAGGTACGGCGTGCCCGCGGCCAGCTCGGCCAGCGGCCCGGAGGTCTGGGTGACCCGGCCGGCGTAGGTGACGCGGGGGCGCTCGCCGCCGATCGGGGAGGCCGGTTCCATGCGGTGCCGGGCCAGGACGTACAGGCCCAGGGACTGCGGTGTGGCTGCCAGGCCCGACAGGCGCATCGGGTAGACCGGCTCCTCGGCGGCGAAGCCGATGTGCAGCGGGTCGAGGTCGCCGCCGAGCCGGGCGCCCGCGGTTTCGGGGGCCAGGCGCACGGCCACGTACTCCCAGCGGCGGTCGACGTAGGGCTCCAGGGCGTCCGCCAGCCGGGGCGGCGGCGTGAAGCCGTTGGTGTCCAGCCAGCCGTCCAGGGCGGCGGGGTCGGTGGCCGTCAGCCGGGCCACGTCGAACGGGCCGAGCCGCTGCCGGCCCACCACGCCGACCGGCCGGCCGGGCCGGGGGCCGCGCGGCCGGCCCGCGTAGTCGCGGCCGGTGACCAGCGGCCAGTCGCCGTCCTGCGGCCAGAAGTGGTGGCGGACCCGGTGCACGGGCGCCGTCACGGAGTCCAGTTCGTCGAAGAGCGCGGGGTCGCCGAGCCGGACCGTCGCCCGGTTCGGCACCGGCAGGATCCAGGCGGCCCGCTCGGCGTCGCCGTCGACCCTCAGCCGCATCACGATCTGCTCGCGCCGCCCGTCCCAGCGGACCACGGACACCTCACGCTCCACCGACACCCGCTGCCCGGCCCCGGGGACCATCGCCCCGCAGCCGCACGCGTAGGCCGGTGCCAGCAGGGAGCCGAGTTGCAGCGCGAGAAGGGCCAGGAGTACGGCGATCACCCGGGCGCGCGCCCGTTCCCGCGCGAGAACCACCTCGGCCCCTTCCGTCACGCGCCGCCAGGGCTTCAGACGGTACGGCTGCGTGTTCGGTTTCGTGTACACGGTTCGGCATTGTGATCGATCTCGCGCGGTGCGCGGGCGCGGGGACCCTCCCGGGACTATCGTCATCCGGACAAAAGGAGAGCGGACGTCAGGTGAAGCGGGGGTTGCCTGCGTCTCTGTCCGGGGGCGGCGCGAGCCCCATAGGGTTCACAGAAGGAGCCCCGCGCGGGCACGCGCGGGCGGACGGGGCGGGAGGCCGACGAGGCGTGGCGAATGCGGAGCACAGCGGGCGACGACCGGCGGATGCGTTCGGAGCGACGGCCGTCGGTGCGGCCGGGGCACGCCTGCGCGCGGCCCGCATCGGGCTGTGGCTGATCGCCGCCGTCCTCGCCGTCCGGCAGGTGGCCGTCGTTCTCAGCACCCCCCGGGGCGAGCGGCTGACGGATCTGGAGACCTGGGTCGGTCCCAACGGTGTCCTGCATGTGAACGGGTCGCTGTACGACTCGACGCAGTTCACCGGCACCCCGTTCGGGGGACTGGTCCTCAAGCCCCTGACCAAGTCCGCCGAGCAGGCCCTCGGCTGGGGCTGGACCTTCGGCACGCTGCTGCTCGTCGTGGCCCTCGGCCTGGTCGCCGCCCGTGCCCTGCCGCAGCCCGTGAGCAGACGGACCTCCCTGCTGGCCGCGCCGGTCGCGGTCAGCCTGCTGATGCTGTCGCTGCCGGTGCGCAACAGCTTCTGGCTCGGCCAGACCAGCATCATTCCGGTCCTGCTCGTCCTGTTGGGCTGCTTCGCCGTGCGCGGGCAGCGCGGCAGCGGAGTCCTCATCGGCGTGGCCGCCGCGCTCCAGCCGACGCTGCTGCTGTTCGCGCCGCTGCTGTGGTTCACGGGCCGCAAGCAGGCCGCCGCCGCGACCGGCGTGACGTTCGCCGGATCCACGCTGCTGGCCTGGGCCGCGATGCCGCACGACTCGTACACCTACTGGGTGCACCACATGGCGGGCGTCGGGCTCGGCGGGCGCGCCGACGACCTCGCCAACCAGTCGCTGCACGGCGCCCTGCTGCGGCTGGGCACGGACGGGCCGCTGGAGATCGCCCTCTTCCTCGCACTGTCCGCGGCCGTGGCCGTGCTCGGTATCCGCAGGGCCGTGCACTACGCCCGTGACGGCCAGCTGCTGCTCGCCGTGGCCGTCACCGGCTGCACCGCCATCGTCGTCACGCCCACGGCCTGGCAGCACCAGCTGCTGTGGGTGCTGCTGGCGGTCGTCGGGCGGGTCGGCAAGAAGGCCTCCGACCGGTACGTGTGGCCGGTCGCCGTCGTCCTGGTGATGACGCTCCCGGCGAAGATGATGCTGCCGAACATGGCGTTCCTGTACCCGCTGCGGGACAACGTCGTACTGCTGGCCGCCCTCGCCGCCGCGACGTGCGTGCCGTTCCTGTCCCGCACCTCGCCGTACTACCGCTCGCCGGTTCCCACGCCGTACGCGGCGCCCGTGCCCACCCGCTTCAGGCATGTGCCGCTGGTGCCGTTCCTGCGCCGGGTGCTGGCCCGGCCGAACCTGCTGCTCGAACTGCTCCTCATCCGGGTCACCTACGCCGCCTACTCCAAGGTCCGCCTCGCGGCGACCGGGGGCAGCAACTCGGCCGGGCGGGAGCGGGCCGAGGCGCACGGACAGCAGATCCTCGACCTCGAACGCTTTCTGCACCTCGACATCGAGCACGCCCTCAACCACGCGGTGGTGAAGGTCGACTTCCTGCGCAACTTCTTCGACTTCTACTACACGTCGTTCCACTTCGTCGTGCCGCTGACCGTCCTCGGCCTGCTGTACTGGCGCCGCCCGGTCGACTACCGCTGGGCCCGTTCCGCCCTCGGCTTCGCCACCCTGCTCGCCCTGGTCGGTTTCTGGCTCTACCCGCTGGCCCCGCCGCGCCTGATGCCCGGCCTCGGGATCATCGACACCGTCCACGGCGTACAGGACTTCACCAAGCCGGACTACGGCACGCTCACCGCGCTGACCAACCAGTACGCGGCGATGCCCTCGCTGCACTTCGGCTGGTCACTGTGGTGCGGTCTGGTCATCGCGATCGTCGCGCCGAGGATGTGGATGAAGGCCCTCGGCCTGCTGCACCCGTTCTTCACGCTCACCGCGATCGTCGTCACCGGCAACCACTGGGTCCTGGACGCGGCGGGCGGCGCGGCGGTGGTCGCCGCGGGCTTCGCCCTGACGTACGCCCTCCAGGGCCCCCGCGCCCGTTCGGCCGAGGAAGCGCCCGTCAACACCGAGCCGGAGCCGCTGAAGGGTCGTATTCCGAGCTGATGCGGTACTCGCCCGGGGCCGTGACCGTGAGGCGGGTGAACTCGCCCCGGCGGGAGAGGCAGCCGTCCTCGGCGCGCAGCCACGGGGAGTACGCCACGCGTACGGTCACCGTGGCCGCGCGGGGCAGGTGGACGACCAGGTCGGCGCCGGTCGCGCGGACGACCTGCGCGGGGGGTGAGACCAGGGGGACGGCGTCGCGGACGCGGTAGATGCGCCAGTGTGCGTCCTGCCAGACCGGCTCCAGCCAGGCCGGGCGCCGGTCGGTGAGCAGCCGGGCCTCGTCCTCGGCGTAGCCGTCGGGCTTGCCCAGGGGCAGGACGACCAGGCCGACGGCCCAACGGTCCAGCCAGGCCCGGTAGGTGGCGGCGGAGAACGTGCCGTCGTAGAAGAGGCCGGCGCGTTCCCTGTCGAGCTGGCGGTTCCAGCCGCGGGCCATGTTGATGTGCGGGGCGAGTGCCACGGCCTCGCGGTGGTTGCGGGCCGGGACGACCTCGACGCGGGTGCGGTCGGCGCCGAGGCCGTCGAGGGCGCCTATGACGCCCTGGGTGTGGGCGGCCCAGACGGGCACCGGCGTCGAGACCTTCAGGTCGTCCGCCGTCTTCTTGCCGACCCAGGCGAGGGAGAAGACCAGCGCGGCGACCAGCAGATTCCGCCGCAGTCCGGCCAGGCCGGGCGCGCTCAGCAGCGCCGCGAGCAGCAGGGCCGGCGCGAACAGCTCCGCGAACCGCTCCACGTTCGTGCCGACGGGCGAGGGGATCAGATACGTCAGGACCGTCCCGGCCGCGTACACCGCGCCGCTCCAGCGGGCCACCCGCCAGGCGCGCGGGGCCAGCGCGGTCACGGCCAGGCCCAGCACGACGGGCGGCCAGACGCGGGCCGGGGGCATCAACTGCTCGCCGGTGAACGGGAAGAGCAGCGTCGTCACACCGACGACGACGGCCGGGGGGAGGAGAAGGGCGAGGGCCCGACCCCAGTCCCGTACGAGGAGCAGGGCAGCGCCCACGACCGCCAGGAACAGGCCCGCCACCGGGCTCGCCATGGCCGCCAGCGCCGCGTAGGCCACCGCCAGGGCGATCCGCCGCTCGCGGGTGAGCAGCAGACAGGCGGCGAGGCCCAGGGCGACGCCGAGGGCGAAGGTGGTCCGGCCGGAGGCGACGTTGCACCACAGGGCGAGGGACGCGAGGAGCGCCGGGCCGAGGGGCCGGCGGACGCCGGAGCGGGTGATGAGGACCGCCGCCAGCCAGGACGCGGCGAGCCCCGAGATCACGGTGACCGTGCGCACGCCCAGCGCGGCCATCAAGTAGGGCGAGATCAGGCTGTAGTTGGCGGTGTGCATCCCGCCGTACCAGAACAGGTTGTACGCCGATCCGCCGTGCCGTGAGGCGAAGTCGGCCCAGGCCTGCTGGGCCGCGAGGTCACCGCCGCCGGTGGCGAGGAGGGTCCACCACAGCACGTAGAGGGGCAGCAGGGGGAGGGTCGCCAGCAGGGGGACCCGGTGCCTGTCCCAGGCCGCGCGCGGGAGCCGGCGCCGGGCCGGGGCCGCCGACTGCGGGGGTCTGCTGCGGGTGAGTTCGGATGGGACCACGTGTGCGAAGACGTGGAACCGGCCCGGGACGTTGACCGGACACGATCACGAAAGCAGCTGCGGAATATCGGCCCAGCGCAGCACGAGCAGGGCGAGGACGCCCACGGAGATGGCCCAGCAGACCTTCCACGAGCGGGCCATCCAGGAGGCCAGCGCCAGGAAAGCGAGAGAAACGAAAAGGAAGACGTAGGCGTTCGTCACGCTGTCGACGTCGTACGTCTGCGACTCGCCGTACATATCCGCCTCGTTGGTCGCCGACCTGCTGATCAGCAGAGCGAAGAGTGCGGCGATGTAGATGGATGCCACCAGCGTAATGCGGCCCCCGCTGACCTTGCTCGCCATTACTGCTCACTTTCAAGTACGAATAACAATTGATGGTGAATCTGAATTCGGGGGGCGGCGAGTTCGCGAGAACCCGCCGCCCCCCTTAAAGCTGGCGAGATACTAGCCTAGCTTGTACCCCAGCTGGGACTGCCATCCGACAATTCTGCTGCCGTATGCCTGCGAGCTCGGGTTTGTCTGCCAGTAGGGACCGCCCTGATACCAGGCGCCGACATTCCGCAGATCGTCGGTGCTGAAATCACCGGCCCCTCGTCCAGGAGCGATCTTGTCCCGTCCGACCGAAAGGTAGCGGGCGGCCAGGAAGATGTTCTGGACGTTGTCTTCGAGCGACGATATGACCAACTTGCGCTGCTCTTCCGACATGTTCGCCTGGTCGTATCCGAGCATTTCGGAAGCAGTTCCGACCTGCATGCTCAGATTGCCGAACGACGCCTTGTTCCCATTGATCTTGTAGGAGATGCCGTCGGTCACCGGCGGGTCGCCGCCCACCTCGTTGTACGCCACACCGGCGACGAGACCGGCCGGCAGGTTGTACTTGGCGGCGGCGGCCTTGATCGTGTCCGCGTACGCCTCGACGAAATCGTCCTTGTACTTCGCTCCGTAGCCTTCGGCCGAGTCCGCCCCGAAGAGCGTCAGCGCACCGAACAGGAAGCCGTTGAAGCTGTTCCAGGTGTCGAGGTCCTTCTGCGAACCGTAGATGCTGGACAGGCCCCTCATCCAGGAGTGCTCACCCGTGATCTGCGTGGTTCCGCAGTTCGCGGTGTGCGCGCCGAACGAGCAGCTCACCGGGCCGTCGACCATGTTCGAGTCGGCCGACGGGGTGGAGGTCGTCTCCCTTGCCTGGATGTCCCAGCCACCGCCGTCGTTCATCGAGCAGGTGTAACCGGCCTCGTTGCACTCGATCGGACGGTGACCGCCGTACTCGATGAAGGTGGTGGGGTTGCCACCGCCGAACGAGTACCGGTTGCCGGTGAGCGGGTCGGTGCCCAGGCCCATGTCGGCCAGCGCCCCGTTGTACATGTCCCGGGTGGTGAAGCGGTTCAGACCCGGGCTGTAGTCACGGAAGCCCATGTCGTAGGTGCCGGACTGGGCGTCCCAGCGCTTGGCGTTGTAGCGGTAGGCGTTGTACGCCTCCTTGGTGGGATCGGCGGCATCGGGCTTGTCGATGCCGGTGAACTCCTCCTCCTCGTCGGCGCCGTAGGCCGTGTAGCCGTAGGTGGCCTTGGTGTCGCCCGTGCTGTCGGTCAGCGTCTCGACGTCGGTGTGGCTGTTGTAGCCGTAGTAGCCGTCCTCGGTCGTGCCGTCCGTGTTGTGCTTGACCTGCGACAGGCGCTCGCCCCACGGGCTGTACTGGTAGGACTTGGTGAGCTCGCCGGAGACCTCCTCGTTCAGCACCTCGCCGGTCATGCCGAGGTAGTTGAACGTGGTGGTCTTGCCGTCGGCCGTCTTCGACGTGGTGCGGTCCAGCGGGTCGAAGGCGTACGTCGTCGACTTCAGCGCACCGGAGCTGTCGATCTTCTGCGACTCGATCACATGGTCGAAGCCGTCGTAGATCTTCCGCTCGATGACCTTGCCGTCCGCGGAGACGGACTCCTGGCGGCCGAACGGGTCGTAGGTGTAGTTCGCCTTCGAGGTACCGGTCGTGGCGCTGAGCAGACGGTTGCGGTCGTAGCTGTACGAGGTGCTCGTGCCGTTGACCGTCTGGCTGATGACGTTGGCGTTGTCGTCATGGACATAGGTGTCCGTGCCCGCGCCGCTGCCCGTCTTCGCCTGCTGCTTGAGCCGGTCGGCCGGGTCGTAGGTGTAGTCCGTGGTCGATTCGAGGTACGCCGAGTTGTTGTCGGCGTTCATCTTCTTCGCCACGTCCTGCGACTTGTTGCCGTTCGGGTCGTAGGAGTAGGTGTGCGAGGCAACGAGCGTGCCGTTGCCCTTCTTCTCCACCTGGGTCTTCAGCGCGCCGTCGAGGTAGTACGTGTGGTCGACGGTGTTGCTGTTGGCCTTGGTCTCCTGCAGCTTCTGGCCGCGGTCGGTGTACGTGTACGACGTGACCTTCGGCGAGGCGTCCGTGGCCGACTTGCCGACCGAGACCGTCTTCACCAGCTCACGCAGGTCGTACGTGTACTTGGAGAACTGGTCCGGGTGAGTCACCGTGTCCGGCTGGCCGTTGACGTCGTAGGTGTACGACGTCGTCTTCTTCTCCGTGCCGGCCAGCGCCTCGATCACCTTCTGGACCTGGTTCAGGCCCGTGTACGCGACCGTGTACGCGTCGATCTTCGCGCCCGACGAGGTGTCGTCGATCGACGTCAGGTTGCCGTTGACGTCATAGGCGTACGCGAAGGTCTTCTTCTCGGTGTCCGTCTCGCCCGTGGTGCTGCGCACCAGCTTGACCGCGTCCGCCACGGCGATGCCGCCGCTGTTCTGGTCCAGCTTCAGCTTGGTGTCCTCGCCCTGCTTGAGGGTGTAGGAGCCGAGGCTGACCCAGGTACCGGTGGAGGCGTTCTGGTCCTTCGTCACCGAAGGCTCGGTCGTCGTGCCGCGCGTCAGCGTGTACTTGGCGGTCGTCGCCGCACCCGTCACCCTCGGGTACTTCACGTACGCGGTGTACGTGCCGTCCTTGGGGATGTTGAGCGTCCAGGTGAAGGCGTCGGTGCCGGTGCCCGCCGCGTGCGTCTGGTGGTCGTAGCCGTGCTGGCCGGTGATGTTCCCCTTCGTCCAGGTGCCGGTGGCAGAGGTGTTCTGGGTGTCGGAGTTGTCGGCCAGAACGACCGACTTGCCCGCGGGGACGCCGTCGTCCGACTTCGACTTCAGCTTGCCGTCGGGGTAGTACGTCCAGCTCATCGTGCGGTCCGAGGAGCCGCCCGCCGAGGTGAGGGTGCGCGCGGTCTGCAGACCGAGCTCGTTGTAGTCGTAGGACGTGACGATGTCCCACGGGTCCGTGGTCGACTTGGCCCAGCCGTTGTCGAAGTAGGCGTAGGTCGTGTCGTTGCGGACCGTCTGGCCCTCCGACGGCGGCAGCGACGTCTTGGCCACCCGGCCGACCGCGTCGTACGTGGTCTGGGTGTAGACGTTCGGGCTGTTGTAGCGGGAGTCCGCCGGGTCGTACGGCTGGAACTGCTTGACCGGGCGGTTCAGGGCGTCGTACTCGGTACGGGCCGTGAACGCGTCCGTCGATCCGGCCGCCACGGTCCGCGGGGTGAGCACCTTGGTGGCGTTGCCGACCTGGTCGTACTCGTACTTGGTCGTGCGGTACGTGATGGTCGAGGTGCCCGAGTGCGGGACCTTGACCTCGGTCTGCTTGCCGCGCTGGTCGTAGGCGATGGTGGTGGTGTTGTTCTCCGCGTCCGTCGTCGAGACGACCAGTCCGTCCTTGTTGTAGGACTTCTTCGTCGACTTGCCGGCCGCGTCCGTGACCGTCGTGGCCCGGTGGTTCAGGTCATAGGCGGTCTTGGTGGTGTAGTCGGTGGTGTCCGCGGTCGCGTTCTTCCGCGGGTCGATGACCGTGACCACGTTGCCGACGTTGTCGTACTCGTAACTGACCTTGTCACCGGCCGAGTTGACCACGGACGTGAGCTGGTAGATCTCGTCGTAGTGGTTGGTGGTGACGTAGTCGGCCGGGTCCGTGGTGGTCAGCGCGCCCTTGGGCTCGGTGACCGTCTTGAGGTTGCCGACCTTGTCGTACGTGTAGAGCGACTTGCGCTCGTCCGACGTCGCCGTGTCCTTCGGAGCCGTCGCCGACTCCACCTGGTCCGCCTTGTCGTACACGGCCGTGGAGACCGCGCCGCCCGGCGAGGTGGACTTGGTGACGTTGTCGTTGGCGTCGTACTCCGGAGCCGGGGTCGTGATCAGAACGCCCGCGGTCTGGTCCTTCGGCACCGTGCTGACCAGCGGACGGCCGTACACGTCGTACGTCTGCGTGGTCTTCTTGCCCAGCGCGTCGGTGACCTCGGTGACCTGGCCGCGCTCGTCGTAGACGTACGTCGTCGACTTGTTCAGCGCGTCCGTGATGGTGCTCGGGTAGCCCGTCGCACCGAACCCGCTGTACGTCGTCGGGTTGCCGTTGGCGTCCGTCGCCTTGGTCAGCTGACCGTAGGCGTCGTAGTCGTACGACGACGTGTAGTCGCCCGCCGTCGCCGTCGCGACACCCTTGGGGTCGGTGACCGTCTTCAGGTTGCCGAACGTGTCGTAGCCGAACTGCCAGGCGTGGCCCTCCGGGGAGGTCTTGCGCCACAGGTCGGCCGAGTAGCCGTCCGCGCGGGTCTGGTACTGGTACTTCGCCGCGTTCGCCGGCCACTTGGTGGAGTCGGACACACAGGTCGTGCCCTGGTCCGGGACGCCCGCGGTGTTGTTCTCCGCGTCGCGCTGCCAGAGCGGGAAGCCCGTCTTCTGGTCGTAGCAGAACGCGGTCTTGGCGCCGTTGGCCTCCTCCAGGTAGGTGACGTTGTTGTCACCGTCCCAACTCATCTTCGACGTCTGGGACTTGGCGTTGGTCGTCGACACCGGGCGGCCGAAGTCGTCCGTGACGTACAGCGACGAGCGCGACAAGGCGTCCTTGACCGTGGCGTCGACGAACTTCGGGTTGGTGAGGTTCGTCTTGTACGTGAAGTCGGTCACCCCGTCGAGACGGTCCGTGATGCTCTTGGTCCACCAGTGGTACTTCGCGTCACCCGTGGGCGGCTCGTGGTACGCCAGCGAAGTGCCGTTCCCGCGCGGGTCGGTGGCGGTCACCAGCTTGACGTTCTTGTTGCCCTGGATGGCGTCGTAGGTGAACTTGAAGACCTTCGGCTGGCTGGAGCCGTCACCGTCGGTGAACCGACCGAGCAGGCCCTGCACGGTGTAGTAGAACGAGATCTTCCGCGTCGGCAGCCCCGTCACGGACCCCGAGATGTCCGTGATGGACTTCACGTGGTCGTAGATGTCGGGGTCGGTCAGGCCGGAGCCGCTGACCTTGGCGCCGGTGCCGTCGATGTACTCGTAGGTCGAGTCGCCCCGCTCGTAGTAGTCGACCGTCACCGTCTGCCGGTTCGAGGCGTCGGTGATGTACTTCAGGAACTTGGTCGGCTTGCCGTGGGCCTTGCGCTCCTCGTACGTGTACGACTGCGTGTTGCCGTTCTTGTCCACGACGGACGAGAGGTAGCCGTCGCAGCCGAAGAGGAAGCGGGTGCCGTCCGGGCGCAGCAGCGTCCAGGCGTCCGGGGTGTTGTCCTTGTCCGGGGTGCACTCGGTGCCGGCCTTGAAGGACACCTTGAAGTGGACACCGGCCGGGGCCTGCCACGTGCCGTCCGCCTGCTTGCGGAAGACGTGCGTGGTGCCGTCACCGTCGGGCAGACGGATCTCCGTCGGGTTCGGGTTGGGGTGGAAGTCCAGCGCCGCACCCAGCCGGATCGGGCCGGTGACCTGACCGGACCAGCCGTGGCCCATCATCGAGTCACTGGTGTCCAGCGAGTTGTACGCGAACCGCGCGAACGTGTTCAGACCCCGGCTGGGGTTGTTGAACGCGTCGTAGGACCACACGGTGTTGCCGGAGGCGAGGTTGTTCATCACCGTCGAACCGGCACCGGTGTTCTTGCCGGTGTAGGAGTAGAACTTCTCCAGGCCCAGCATGTTGGAGGTCGGGTCCTCGACCGCCACGTTCTGCTGCAGGGTCGGGATACCGCCCGTGCCCGCGGACAGCCAGGTGCCGTCGGCGATCTTGCGGACGTCCCAGTTGAGCACGAAGTGCGTGCTCTTGCTGCCGGAGTCGGAGTTGATCGGCGTCTTGACCTGCGCCTTGATCGTGGCCGACTGGCCCGGGCTGAGCGCCGGGATCGCCGTGGCCAGCGAGGTGCCGGCGTAGGAGGGGACGGTGCCGTCGGGCAGCTTCCAGGTGTAGGACAGCTCCCGCTCACCGGCCGCCCACGCACTGGACGTGGTGTTGGTGACCGTGAAGTCCACCGAGTAGGTGGAGTTGGGGGTCATCCGGGCCGGGGTCTGCGGCGCGTAGTACGTGTCCTCGGTCGTGGAGTCGACGTAGATCACGCGCAGCAGCGGGCCGAGCTGGTAGTCGGAGGCCTCCGAGGCCAGGAACAGGGTGCGCTCCTGGGGGCCGGTGGTGGTCTCGTCCTTCAGCTTGACCAGGGCGCCCTTGTTGCTGGTGGGCGTCTTGATCCAGCCCTGGGTGAGCGACGTGGCGTCCCACCAGTGCCGGCCGACCTCCGAGACCTGCGCGACCGTGTCGGAGACGGTGGCCGAGAAGTCACCGCCCGCCGCGGTCCACGCGGTGGTGGAGTTGGCGTTGTTCCAGGTGGCCTGGGTCTCCGTGAAGTCCTTGGTCAGACCGTGGAGTTCGTAGATGGCGCCGTTGGTGCCGGTGGTGGTCTCCGCGCCCCACATGAACAGCCGGGACTCCAGCACCGTCGCCGTGGTGGGGATGGTCGACGTGGTGAACTTCATCGCCGCGCGGGTCTTGCCGTACGTCGAGGAGTTGTTGCCGACGCTCAGCCACTTCTGGCCCACGCCCAGGGAGGAGATGGTGTCCAGGTTGGTGGTGGGCTGCGTGGACGACAGGGTGGTGTCCGTGACTCCGGAGGTGCCCTGGATCAGCCGCATGGTGCGGCCCGCCTTGGGCACGCCGACGACGCGCGTCGGGGAGCCGAGCAGCTGGCCGTTCTTGGTCTTCACCGCGAGCTGGTAGTAGTACGACCGGCCGATCTCCACCGAGGAGGAGTCCGGGGTCGGCGTCGCGCTGGTGTCCGTGTACTGCGTCACCGTCTTCTCGACCGGCGCGACCAGGGTCGCCGCGGACGGGGTGAACGCCTGCTGCGTGGAGCGGTGCAGCTGGTACTCGACGATGTCCAGACCGGTGTCGCCGGTGGTGTTGGAGTACGCCTTCCAGGACAGCTCGGGGCCCGTGGAGTGCACCACGGTCGGCGAGTTCAGCGTCGTGCCGACCTTGCCGTACGTCACCGTCAGCCGCGGAATGGTCGCGGTCTCGCCGCCGTAGTCGCCGTCACCGGCCTCGTAGCGGGGGCCGCCGGTCGGGGCGGTGCCCGACTCGTCGGTGGCCTTGAGCACGAAGCCGTGGTTGGTCGCCGAGCCGTCGAGCCACTGCTGGACCGTGTCGGTGACCGGGAACTTGTGCCACTGGTTGTACTCGCCGACGTTCTTCACGATGGACGCCGGGTTCACCCAGCGCACCGCGTCCGCGAGCACCGCGGTCGTGGTGGACGCCGGGCCGTCGCCGAGGACGACCTTGCCCGCGGTGCCGCCGTTGAAGTCGATCTGCGAGCCGCCGTTCAGCGAGGCCCACACACCGTTGGTGCCGGACTGCTGGTTGACGGTGTGGTTGGTGGTGCCGTCCTGGCCGGTCACCGTGTAGGGCGCGTTGGTCGCCCGGTCGGTGGCCGCCACGTAGTGCACGTCGACCCGGTAGGAGGCGGTCTCCGGCAGCTTCGGCTGCCAGGTGTAGGTGTCGCCCGCGACCGAGTCCTTGTTGTAGCGGTAGTCGCTGCCGATGGCGTACTGCGTCAGCGTCGAGCCGGACGTGGGCCAGGAGCCGGTGGCCGCCGTGGTGCCCGTGTCGCCGTCGTCGACCTGCACGCTCGTGCCGGACAGCTCACCCACCAGCGCGCTGGTGTTGGACCAGGTCGCCGTCGCCTCGTCCCACGCCCCGGTGGCCCGGTAGGCGCCGATGGTGACGTCGTTGGTGTTGGTGGTGTGCGCCTGGTCGAAGTACATCTCCAGACGCGCCGTGTCGATCTTCGTGCCCGAGGGGATCTCGTCCAGCGGGAACTTGATCAGGGAGCGGGAGGTGCCCGTGTCGGTCTTGCCGGCCGACAGCTTCCAGGTGGTGTTGAAGTTGGTCGTCGACTGGTCCGACAGGACCATGGTGTCCTGGGACTGCGAGGGGCTCGGCGCGATCGTGATCGTCGGGTCGATGACGACCGGGTACTGCCGCTCCTTCGCCGCCAGCCACTTCGCGTCCGGCGTGACGGTCAGCTTCCAGGACTTGCCGTCCCGGGTGAGCTGCTGCGAGACCTTCGTGCTGTACGTCTGTCCGAAGACGGACTTGGTGTCCTTCTTGGCGTCCGTCATGTACGGCGCGGGGATCACCATCACCGGCGTGTTCGGCAGCTCGCCGAACAGGGCGATCGAGCCGTCCTTGCGGGCCTTCGGGGTGAGCCCGTCGGTGTCGAGCGTGAAGGTGAACTTCAGCGGCCCGTCGGGGCGTTCGGCGAGGGTGATGTTCTCCTTCACCTGGCCCGCGCCGACCACGTACTGAAGGTCCGCGCCGTGCGCCGCGTCCTTGTACGTGACGGTCGAGCCCTTCGCCACCGGCTTCAGCCTGCCGTCGGCGCCGTCCAGACCCAGGGTGACGGCGTGGCCGTCGGGCGACTTGAAGCGCACCAGCCGGTCGGCGTCCGTGCCGAACCAACTGCGGCCCTCGTTCGTCGTGTTGGCGAACCTGAAGCCCTTGGACTTCGAGTCGTGCACCGCGGTGTCGATGGACTTCCACGACGAGCCCGACCGGTACGACGTCGGTACGGCCGACAGCTCCGCCTCGACCTGGCCGTTCGACAGCTGCCAGAAGCGGGCGCTGGAGGTGCGCTTGCTCTTCAGCTCCTTGACCCGCTCGGCCTTGGGAGCGTTCTTGCCCTTCGGCAGTTTCTGGCGGTCGGCCACGCCCGCATCGTCGTGCGACGGGGGCTCTTCATTTCCACTGCTATCATCCGCGAACCAGCCCTTGACAGTATCGACAATTCCCTTGCCGTCACCGTCGCCGCTGGGCGCAGCATATGCGATCTGTGGCAATGCGGTACTCGTCACCGCAGCCACCACAAGGCAGGCCGAAAGCCTGCCCAATCTGGGTCTCACACGAAACCTTTCCTAGTGTTTCACACTTTGAACACACCCCGCCAACGTCCGCCCTCACCTGCGTAGATGAGGAGGTCATAGTGGGGGGCGCCGGGTTTCTATTCACTGTGATCATGCGCTGTCAAGTCGCGCGACAATGCCGACACATGACGCCAAAGAGGCTGCCGGGTGTCCGAAATTTCCGTCCGCTGGCCACCGGTCCACCGGGTCGTGTATAAACACCCGACTGCGGGCATGGGAGCCCGGTAATTTCCGAAATTCGAGGGGGGTCGACCATGAGCACCAAAACCCAGGAATCCGACACGCTGGAATCGGATGCCCCGGAATCCGGGAAAAAGGAAGGACCGAGCGGTGACCGCAGCGCGCTGCTCATCGCCGGCGTCGCTCTGTCCGTCTGCGGCGGTCTCGTCCTTTACGGCGTGCTTCAGTCGGGAGAGGACGACGAAAAGCCGGAACACCGCGTGCCCACCGCCGCGGTGACCTACGAGGTGACCGGCACCGGCACCGCCGACATCAGCTACCAGGCCCGCAGCGAATCCGGCGATGCCGTCGTCGTGAAGGCGGCCGCCCTGCCCTGGAGCAAGACCGTGGAGGTCCCGCTCGGCAAGGAGCCGATCGTCAGCATCGTGCTGGGGGAGAAGGGCGGCCAGGCCCGCTGCGCCCTCGCCATCAAGGGCAACCACGTCCAAAGCGCCACCGCGGCAGGGGAGTTCGGCCGGGCGACCTGCGCCGGTTCGCTGCCCAAGGGCTGAGCGGAAGTGCGCGGGGGAGGCAGGGGCGGGCGCAGGGATGGGGGTGCTCCTGCCTCCCCCGGGTCTGTCAGGCCAGGCTGACCCGGAGGTGCTTCACGCCGTTGATCCAGGCGGAGCGCAGCCGGTCCGGGTCGCCCGCAAGACGCAGGTCCGGCATGGCGTCCGCGATGGCGTTGAAGATGAGGTCGATCTCCAGCACGGCCAGGGACTTGCCCAGGCAGTAGTGCGGACCGCCGCCGCCGAAACCGAGGTGCGGGTTGGGGTCGCGCAGCACGTCGAAGGTGTCGGGGTCGGTGAAGACCTCGGGGTCGTGGTTGGCGGAGGCGTAGAAGATCCCGACCCGGTCGCCCTTCCTGATCAACTGGCCGCCCAGTTCGGTGTCCTGGGTGGCAGTGCGCTGGAAGGAGTTGACCGGGGTCGCCCAGCGCACGATCTCCTCGGCCGCGGTCGCGGGCCGCTCCCTCTTGTACAGCTCCCACTGGTCGGGATGCGTGAGGAAGGCGTGCATGCCGTGGGTGATCGCGTTGCGCGTGGTCTCGTTGCCCGCGACGGCCAGCATCAGCACGAAGAAGCCGAACTCGTCGGAGTTCAGGTTCCCCTCGTCCTCGGCGGCGACCAGCGTCGTGACGATGTCCTTCGCCGGGCACTGCTTGCGGTCGGCGGCCATGTTCATCGCGTAGGCGATCAGCTCGGTCGCCGACTCCTGGCCGACCTCCTCGGTGATCGCGTACTCCGGGTCGTCGTACGAGATCATCTTGTTGGACCAGTCGAAGATCTTGGCCCGGTCGTCCTGCGGGATGCCGATCAGCTCGGCGATGGCCTGGAGCGGCAGCTCACAGGCGACCTGCGTGACGAAGTCGAACGGCCCGGGATGCGCCCGTGCCTCCGCGACGATCGCGCCCGCCCGCGTCCGCAGCCGCTCCTCCAGCGCCCGTATCGCGCGCGGCGTGAACACCCGCTGCACGATCTGCCGGACCCGGGTGTGCTCCGGCGGGTCCATGTTGAGCAGGATCAGCCGCTGCGCGTCGATGGCGTCGCGCTCGATGTGCTCGTTGAAGCGGATGATCGCGGTGTTGAGGGTGGAGGAGAAGAGCTCCGGGTGCGTGGAGACGTACTTGACGTCCGCGTGGCGCGTGACGGCCCAGTACCCCTCGTCCTGGAAGCCGGCGACATTGCCCGACTGGGGGATCCAGCGGACCGGCTCGGCCCGGCGCAGCTCGGCGAACTCCGGTAGGGGGACGCGGTGTTGCAGCAGATCGGGGTCGGTGAAGTCGAACCCGTCGGGAAGCGCTGGACAGGGCATGGCGGCTCCAGCCATCTGACGGACCATCAGTTCTCGCGAACGTAACGGTGGGTGCCGAAGACTGCAAGACCCTTGCGGTGATGGACGTCACGTCAGCAGACTGCAAGCAGAACTAGAACACGTACTAGTTGCTTGGCCAGCCGCTGGTTCCTGCTGGTGCCTGCTGGTTCTTCCGGACGAGAGGACCGCCCCCCATGGCCGCCGAACCCGTGATCGTCGAAGCCGTCCGCACCCCCGTCGGCAAGCGCGGCGGCGCGCTCGCCAACCTCCATCCCGCCTACCTCCTGGGCGAGACCTACCGCGAACTCCTGGGCCGCACCGGCATCCCCGCCGACTGCGTGGAACAGATCGTCAGCGGCACGGTGACCCAGGCCGGCGAACAGTCCGCGAACCCCGCGCGCACGGCTTGGCTGGCCATGGGCCTGCCCTACGAGACGGCCGCGACGACCGTCAACTGCCAGTGCGGTTCCTCGCAGCAGGCCGCGCACATGGTGGCCAACATGATCGCGGCGGGAGTCATCGACGTCGGCATCGCGTCCGGCGTCGAGGCGATGTCCCGGGTCCCGCTGGGCTCGGGATCCAAGCACGGCCCCGGCAAGCCGTTCCCGGACGAGTGGAACGTGGACCTGCCCAACCAGTTCGAGGCGGCCGAGCGGATCGTGCGTCATCGGGGGCTGACGCGCGAGAACGTCGACTCCCTGGGCCTCATCTCGCAGGAGCGGGCGGCCGTCGCCTGGGCCGAGGAACGGTTCAAGCGCGAGACGTTCGCCGTCCAGGTGCCGACCACGGAGGACGAACAGCGGGCGGGCCAGGGCATGTGGCGGCTCGTCGACCGGGACGAAGGCCTGCGCGACACATCCATGGAAGCGCTGGCAGGCCTGAAGCCGATCATGCCGACGGCCGTTCACACGGCAGGCAACTCGTCCCAGATCAGCGACGGCGCGGCGGCGATCATGTGGGCCTCGAAGCGGATGGCGCGGGCGCTGAAGCTTCGTCCGCGGGCGCGGATCGTCGCCCAGGCGCTGGTCGGCGCCGACCCGCACTTCCACCTCGACGGGCCGATCGACGCGACGAAGGCCGTCCTGGGCAAGGCGGGCATGTCGATGAAGGACATCGACATCGTCGAGATCAACGAGGCCTTCGCGTCAGTGGTGTTGAGCTGGGCGCAGGTCTTCGAGCAGGACCTGGAGAAGGTGAACGTGAACGGCGGTGCGATCGCGCTCGGGCATCCGGTGGGGGCGACCGGGGCCCGGCTGATCACCACGGCGCTCCATGAACTGGAGCGCGTGGACAAGGAGTTCGCGCTGGTGACGATGTGCGCCGGCGGCGGCTTGGCCACCGCCACGATCATTCAGCGGTTGTAGAGGTCCAGTTGATGAAGGCGGTGAAGGTGGCGGGGTCGAGGGTGAGGATCGGTCCCGCCGGGGTCTTGGAGTCGCGGATGGAGATGGTGGTGCTCTCTGCGATCTCGACGCATTCGCCGCCCTGGTCGCTGCTGTAGCTGGACTTACGCCAGTTGCTCTCCATAGCGGTCCTCCATCACGCTCCGGATCAACTCCGCCGAGTCTCTGATTGAGAGTGCGGCGGCCCGGAGATGATCGTAACGGAGTGAACAGTCCTTGACGGTGTCCGGGTTGGCGGTCGGGTGCCCGCTGCCGTAGCCCTCGGTGTAGACGATGGACGGATCGCTCGCGAAGCGGAAGAGGGTGAATGAGCCCGTCAGTCCAGCGTGCGCCCCGGCCGAGTACGGCAGCACCTGGACGTTGATCCGGGGGTGCTTCTCGAAGCTCAGCAGGTGGGTCAGCTGGCCGCGCATGATCTCCGGCCCGCCGATCTCCTGATTCAGCGCGGCTTCGCTGAGGACCAGCCAGAAGACCGGAGACTCCTCCTTCTCGAAGATGCGCTGGCGGGCCAGTCGTACGGCGCTGCGGTCGTCGAGATCCGAGTCATCGAGCGCACCGAGCACCGCACGGACGTACTCCGGGGTCTGCAACAGCCCGTGCATCATGCCCATCTGGAACGTACAGATCTCCGCCGCCCGCACCTCCAGCTCAGCCACCTGCTGGAACCACGCCGGAAGCTGGCTTCGCAGCACCAGATCCACCAGCCGCGACAGTAACCCGCCCGTCCCCAGCGCCGCGTCCACCCGTTCGCTGAACTCCGGTGTCGGGACCTTTCTCGCCGTCTCGACCTGCCCCACCAGCGACGCCGTGTAGTTGACGATGTCCCCGAGCTGCTTCTGTGTCAGCCCGGCCGTCTCTCGGTACCGTCGCAGCTCGAAGCCGTAGTAGTCGAGCGGCGAGGCTCCCGGGTCAAGAACGTTGATGTTCGTCACGAACTGCCTCCACTCCGGAGCGTGTTGTGTTCGTTCTGTAGCCCAGAGTAGTTGCGCGAGGTCAGCCTCGTACCGTGAACGAATACATTCACCAGTACACCCTTCAGCTCACCGTGGGTGAGCATTCCGCGCGGCACATCCGCCGCATCGTCCGCTCGCTGCTCGACGAGTGGGAGCTGCCGGAGCTGTACGACGCGGCCGCGCTGGGCGTGACCGAGCTGGTCTCCAACGTCGTACGCCATGTCCCGGACCGCCGCTGCCGCGTGCTGGTGCTGCGGCGCGGGGCGGGGGTGCGGGTGGAGGTGGCGGACGGGGTGGACCGGACCCCGTGTGTCGGCGTCGGGCTGTCGGCGGAGGCCGAGTGCGGGCGCGGGCTGGTGCTGCTGGACGCCGTGGTCGACAAGTGGGGGGTGGACCGGCGCGGCGGGGGCGGGAAGACGGTGTGGTTCGAGTGCGCGAAAAACGAAGACCGCACCCGTCCGGAGACGGGTGCGGTCCGTGGAGACTCGGCGGCTCAGTACCAGCCGTTGGCCTGCCAGAAGTTCCAGGCGCCACAGGCGCTGCCGTAGCGGTCCTTCATGTAGTCCAGGCCCCACTCGATCTGGGTGGCGGCGTTGGTCTGCCAGTCGGAGCCGGCGGAGGCCATCTTCGAGCCCGGGAGGGCCTGGACGAGGCCGTAGGCGCCGGACGAGGCGTTGGTGGCGCTGACGTTCCAGTCGCTCTCGTGGTCGACGATGTTGGCGAAGCACTGGTACTGGGCCGAGTCGCCGACCATCTTCTTCGCGATCGCCTGAGCGTCGGAGGCACCGGTCGTGGCGGCCTGGGCGGGCGCCGCGGCGAAAATCGCGCCGACGGCGGCAGTCGCCACGGCGGCGCCGGTGAGGGCCTTCTTCGGGGTGGCGATGGTGCGGAGGAAGGAAGCGGCGGACAAGGGGTGACCTTTCGTCGGGGACGTTGCGGTCGCGGCGTGTCGGAACCACGCGGTGCGTGGCGGGGACATGCGTCGGCGCCGAGGCCCGTGGGGCACGTCGGCGCCGTGCGACGTCATCCAGAGAAACAGGTCGGAGGGGCGTCCGCAATGACCCCTTTTGCTAGTTGTGGTCGTATGTGGGGTACACGCTTCTCGTGTGACGTGGCTCTCAAAGTGCAGGTCAGAGGCCGTTATGGCGTGGACATGGCGTCCGGTTTGTACCACTAGGGCGGATCGTAGGTGATGTGGGTCATGTGGGGTGGTTCACCATGATCCTCACCGCGTGTGCGTGACCCCCTACGCAGCGGGAGCGTCGAATGTGACCGGCGCCTCGAAGGCCGCCCGGCGGGTGGCCCGGCGCAGGCCGCGCAGGAGCGTCGGGCCGACGGTGAGGGTGAGGACGACGGTGACGATCGCCCGGCCCAGGTCCCAGCCGACGGAGGTGGTCAGGCAGTACGCGACGAAACGGGCCAGGTTCGTGTGGACGCCGTCGTCCGGGTCGAAGGCGATGTTCGAGGCGAGCTCGTGCATGAAGGGCCAGCCCTGCATGTTCATCGCGGTGCCGTAGGCGAAGGCGGCCAGGAAGCCGTACGCCGCCAGCATCCGGGTCTCGGCGCGGCCGCGCAGCCGGTCCGCCCCCGGCAGCAGGCCCGCGCCCATCGTGAACCAGCCCATCGACAGCATCTGGAACGGCATCCACGGGCCGACCCCGCCGGTGAGCAGCGCGGACGCGAACATGGTGACGTTGCCCAGGACGAAGCCGAAGCCCGGGCCGAGCACCCGGCCGCTCAGCACCATCAGGAAGAACATCGGCTCGATCCCGGCCGTGCCCCCGCCGATCGGGCGCAGCGCGGCGCCCGTCGCGGCGAGGACGCCCAGCATGGCGACCGCCTTCGGGCCGAGGCCGGACTCCGAGACCGCCGCCGCGGCGACGGCGACCAGCAGGATCAGCAGGCCCGCGAAGAGCCAGGGGGCGTCCTGGGTGTGGGTGCCGACCGTGGAGGTGGGCGGGGTGAGGAACGGCCAGCCGAAGGCGACCACGCCGATTCCGCTGACCAGGGTGAGGGCGGCGATCGAACGGGGGGCGAGGCGGACGGCTTTCGGCCGTGATGTCCTCGTCATGCCAGGGCCTCTCTGACCTGGGCGACCGTCAGCCACTTCTGCGGGGCGAGGATCTTGCTGACCTGGGGGGCGTAGGACGGGGACGCCACTACTACGTCCGCGGCGGGGCCGTCGGCGATCACCTCTCCCTCGGCGAGCAGGACGACACGGTGGGCGATCTCGGCGGCCAGCTCCACGTCGTGCGTGGCCAGGACGATGGTGTGGCCGTCGGCGGCGAGCTCGCGCAGGAGCGTGACCAGGCGGGCCTTCGCGGCGTAGTCCAGGCCGCGGGTCGGTTCGTCCAGGAGGAGCAGGGGCGGGCGGGAGGTGAGGACGACCGCGAGGGCGAGGGCTAGGCGCTGGCCCTCGGAAAGGTCGCGGGGGTGGGTGTCGTCGGACACGCCGGGGAGGAGGGCGGAGACGAGGTGGCGGCAGGTGCCGGGGTCTGCGTGGGCGTCCCTGTCGGCTGCGGTGCACTCGGCTTCGACGGTGTCGGTATAGAGGAGGTCCCTTGGTTCCTGGGGGACCAGGCCGACTCGGCGTACGAGGTCCCGGGGGGCCGTCTTGTGCGGGACGGCGCCGCCGACTCGGACTTCTCCGGTGGTCGGTTGTACGAGGCCTACGAGGGAGGCGAGGAGGGTGGATTTTCCGGCGCCGTTGCGGCCCATGAGGGCGACCGTTTCTCCGGGGGAGAGGGTGAGGTCGATGTGGGTCAGGGCCTGGATTTGGTCGCGGCGGATGGATAGGGCGCGGATTTCGGCGGTGTGGGGGGTGGTGGGGGTGCTGGTCGGGCTGGGTTTGCGGCGGAACGGTCGGCGACGGGGCGATGGTGGGTTTGCGTTGCCCGGCGTTGACAGGGTGCCGTCGGTTGCGGTGCCGGGGTGGGTGCGCTTGCCCGCGCTTGCGAGGTGCCGCCTCTCTTTGGCAGCGGGGCCGCCCCAGGCGGCACGCATGCCCGCAGGCTCGGCGGTAGCGGCGGCGTCAGCGGTGCGCGTGCCCGCAGGCTCGGCGGTAGCGGTACGTATGTCCGCGGGCTGCGCAGGCTGATCTGCCAGTCGGGCTCTGAGGGCCGTTGCCTGGCGGCGGGCGTCTCTGACCGTCAAGGGGAGGGGGGTCCAGCCCGCCAGGCGGCCCAGGGCCACGACCGGGGGGTGGACCGGGGAGACGGACATCATGGCCGCCGGGGTGCCCAGGGTGGGGGGTGCGCCTGGGGTGGGGAGGAGGGCGACCTGGTCGGCGTACTGGATTACTCGTTCCAGGCGGTGTTCTGCCATGAGGATGGTGGTGCCGAGGTCGTGGACGAGGCGTTGGAGGACCGCGAGGACCTCCTCCGCGGCGGCCGGGTCCAGGGCCGAGGTCGGCTCGTCGAGGATGAGGACCTTCGGGTGCGGGGTGAGGACCGAGCCGATCGCCACCCGCTGCTGCTGGCCGCCGGAGAGCGTGGCGATCGGGCGGTTGCGGAGGTCGGCGAGGCCCAGCAGGTCCAGGGTCTCCTCCACGCGGCGGCGCATCACGGCCGGGGCGAGGCCCAACGACTCCATCCCGTAGGCGAGTTCGTCCTCGACGGTGTCCGTCACGAAGTGGGCGAGCGGGTCCTGGCCCACCGTGCCGACCACGTCCGCGAGTTCGCGCGGCTTGTGGGTGCGGGTGTCGCGGCCCGCGACCGTGACCCGGCCGCGCAGGGTGCCGCCGGTGAAGTGCGGGACGAGACCGCTGACCGCGCCGAGGATCGTCGACTTGCCCACGCCCGACGGGCCGACGAGGAGGACGAGTTCGCCCTCCGGGACCTCGAAGTCCACGCCCTGGACGGTGGGTTCGGCGGCGCCGTCGTACGTCACGGAGACGTTCTCGAAGCGGATCACGACGGCTCCTTGAGAGCGGGGGTGGGGGCGAGGAACGCGGGGAGCAGGCCCAGGAGGATCGCCGCCGCGGGCCAGAGGGGAAGGGTTGGGGCGACCGGGGGCACCACGCCCGGGTCGAGCGCCTCGGGGTCGACGGAGGCGGCGAGGGTCAGCAGCGCGGCGACCGCGGCGCCGGAGCCCGTGACCAGCCAGGCGCGGAGGTCCCACATGTCGGGGCGGTAACGGGTGCGGGGGGTGCGCCGGCCGCCGAGGCGAAGGCCGGCGAGGGCCGCGGCGACGCCGGCGAGGAGCACCGGCATGCCGTACGTGCCGCCCTCCGCGGTGAGCAGACCGTAGGTGCCCGCGCAGACGCCGAGCAGACCGCCGAGGGTGAGGGCGGCGGTCGTACGGCGGACCGGGGCGGGAACCTCGGCGGTACGGCCGTAGCCGCGGGCGTCCATCGCGGCGGCGAGGGCGACGGAGCGTTCCAGGGCGCCCTCCAGGACGGGCAGGCCCACGTGGAGCAGGCCGCGTATGCCCTTGTCGGGGCGGCCTCGGAGGCGGCGGGCGGCGCGTACCCGCTGGACGTCGGCGATGAGGCTGGGGGCGAAGGTGAGGGCCACGACGACCGCCACGCCCATCTCGTAGAGGGCGCCGGGGAGGGACTTCAGGAGGCGGGAGGGGTTGGCGAGGGCGTTCGCCGCGCCCACGCAGATGAGGAGTGTGGCGAGTTGCAGGGCGTCGTAGAGGGAGAACAGGAGGCCTTCCGCGGTGACCTTTCCGCCCAGGCGGATGCCCTGCGCCCAGTCGGGCAGCGGGACTTCGGGGAGCGTGACGAGCACGTGCGTGCCAGGGACCGGGCTGCCGAAGACGACGGCGAAGGTGAGGCGAATGAGCAGCACGGCGAGGGCGAGTTTGACGAAGGCGCCGTAGGAGCGGGACCAGGGGGTGGGGCGGCGGCAGGTCGCCACGACATAGGCGGACGTGGCGACGAGGAGGCCGAGGAGGAGGGGGTTCCTGGTGCGGGTCGCCGCGACACCGAGGGCGAGGGCCCAGAGCCACCAGGCGCCGGGGTGGAGGCCGCCCCGGCTGCCGGTGGCTATGGGATTACGCATTCTTCCGTCGGCGGGACTGCCACACCGCCGCCCCTCCCAGGGCCGCCACCCCCGCAACTCCGGCCCACAGGCCCAGTGACGGGCCTTCGCTGTCGTTGCTCTTCTCCCGCGTCGGCTTCTTGTCCGTGGTCGTCACCTGCTCCCCGCACCCCTTCCGGGGATACCCCGAGATGGCGCACAGCAGCGCGTTGCCGTCGTAGCGCAGGGGTTTGGCGACCGAGGCGAGGGCCTCCGCCGTGGTCGCGTCGGGGTCCACCGTCGCGCAGGCCGTGCGGGGCGCCGGCGGGGTCTCGCCGGACGGGGCGTCCTCGGGCGTGCCGGAGTCGATGACCAGCGCCACCCGCTTCCTGCCCTCCTGCGCCGGGGTCCTGGCGCAGATCGTCGCGAAGTTCGCCGCGCTGCGCGGCCGGGCCGCGTCGCCGGAGTCCTCGCTGACCGAGAAGCGGAAGCCCTGGACGTCGCCGTCGGAGGGCACGGCGGTGGACGGGCCCTGGGTGGCGTACGTCCACTTGTCGCCGGAGCGGTCCCAGAAGGACCAGTAGCGGTAGCCGACGGCCTGCGCCGGGGCCGCGCCCGCCCAGAGGACGAGCGCGGTCAGCAACAGTGCGCAGGCGCGCCGGATCACGGCTGCTGCCCCTTGTTGCGGGCGCTGATCAGGAAGCCGATGCCGATACCGCCGACGAGACCGACGCCGATGATCCACCAGACGCTGACACCACCGTCCTCGTCCTTCTTCTCGTCGGCCGGCTCCGCGCCCGTTGCCCGCTGCTGCGGCTCCGGTCCCGTCGAGTTGAGCTGCGTCACCAGGTCCGTACCGCCGAAGTCACGCGGGTTCGCGCCCGCCGCGTCCGCCGCGAGGATCAACTGGGCGTAGGCGGCCGGGCCGTTCTGCTTCGCCCAGTCCGCGGAGTTCTGCTCCAGCCAGGTCAGGGGCTTCTGTGCCGCCTTCGGGCCGCCCGTCACGGCCAGTGCGACGACCGCGTCCGCCGTGTTGCCGTAGTCCGGCTGGTCCTCGGCGCCCGCGAGGGCGGACTTGAGGTAGCCGTCCTTCTTCATCGTCTCGGCGAGGTAGGACGCGCCGTTGGCAGCCGCCTGGTCCGGGTCGAGCTCGGTGGTGTCGGCGCAGGAGAGGTCCGTGTCGGCGGCCGCCTTCGCCGAGGCCATGCTCATGCCCTTCATGCCCAGCACGGCCGCGGCCGTCGCGTCCGCGTTGGCGGCCAGCTTGCCCTTCTTGTCCGGCTGGTAGGCGAAGGCGCCGCCGTCGTCGCAGGGCAGGGCCAGCTCGCGCAGGGCGTCGTAGGGGGACTTGCCGCCGTTGTCCACCGTCTCCGGGTCCTGGCCCACGGCGTTCAGCGCGCCGATGACCAGCGACGTCGAGTTGGCGTCGCTCGGCCCGCCGGGCATGTAGCCCCAGCCGCCGTCCTTGTTCTGCACGGTCTTCAGCCACTTGACGGCTGCGAGGGCGTCGTCCATGAGGCCGCCGCCGTCGGCCTCGGCCAGCGCCTGTGCCGCGACCGCCGTGCTGTTGGTGTCGACCATGACCTTGGCGTCACAGGCCTTGGCGGGCTCGGCGCGGAAGGCGGCGAAGGCGCCGGTCTGGCACTGCTGGCCCAGCAGCCAGCCGACGGCGTTGGTGGCGGGCAGGACGCCCGACTTGACCTGGGCGATCAGCGCGAGCGACTGGCGCCACACACCGTCGTACGTCGGGTCCGAGGTGCCGTAGAGCCCGGACGGGATCGCCACGGACGGAGACGGGGACGGGGACGCGGCCACGGCAGGCGTGGCCATGCCGATCACGACGGTGGCGGCCAGGACCGCGGCGCTGCGGCGGACGTTCATGATCGGCGGATGCCTCTCCCTGATGGGAGCCGGGCAGCACGGGACACACCCCGGGCGGCTCGGCTCCGTAGACCTCGACGGTGCCGTACGCCGACGGGTTGCCGACGCACGTGAGCCCTTCACGATCCGTACGGGGCAGTCCGGCTCACAGACTCGGTCTGCTCACGGTTGCGGGTCAGCGCCGGATTTGCACCGGCTTCCCCCCGTACGGGCGTGATGACGACGCGGCCACTCTACCGGCCCGTAAACATGCGGCCATGGGGGCCGGTAGGTTCACGGCCATGCAGATCACGGGGAGACTGCTCGGCTCGGGGCGAGCGGCGGATGTGTACGAGATCGACGAGGCGTGGGTGCTGCGCCGCGACCGGGAGGGATGGGGGAACGCGCTCGCCGAGGGCGCCGTGATGGAGCACGTACGCGCGCACGGCTACCCGGTGCCCCGGGTGCGGCTCGCGGACTCCTCGCGCACGGAGCTGGTGATGGAGCGGCTGTCGGGGCCGACGATGCTCCAGGCCTTCGGCGAGGGGCTGATCGGCACGCGCGAGGCGGGGGAGATGCTGGCCGGGCTGCTGCGGCAGCTGCACACCGTTCCGGCCCGGCACTCGGCCGGCGCCCGGATCCTCCACCTCGACCTGCATCCGGACAACGATGGGGGTCCCCCCGGCTCGAACGAAGTTGAGAGCTGGGGGAGCTGACCCCGGACGGCCCGCGGGTGATCGACTGGAGCAACACCGAGGAGGGCGAACCCGGCCTGGACTGGGGCATGTCCGCGGTGATCCTCGCTCAGGTCGCCGTCGGCACCGAGGAGTTCGCCGCGACCGCCCGGGAGGGACTGGCCGGGCTGCTCGCCGACCCCTTCGCGCTCACCGAGGACGGCCTGGCCGAGGCGCTGCGGCGGCGTGCGGTCAATCCGACGTTGAGCGCGCGGGAGGTCGAGGTTCTCGGGGAGGCGGAGGCGCTGATCCGGACGTTCCTGCCCTAGGTCACCGGGATCGCCGCCGACACCCCGGTCGGCTGGCACAGCACCAGGGTCAGGTCGTCGTAGGGGGCGCCGCCGGTCGTGTGGGTGAGGAAGCTGGTGTGGAGGTGGTCCAGGGCGTCGTCGGGGAGGGGCTCGCGCAGGGCTCGGGTCACCTCGGGGAGGAGGGGGAACGAGGTGCCGTCGGGGTTGCGGGCCTCGGTCAGGCCGTCGGTGTACAGCAGGAGACGGTCGCCCGGCTGGAGCCGTACGCGGTACTGCGGCGGATCGGGGTGCAGGCCCAACGGCGGGGTCGGCACCGCCGGTTCGAGGAGTTCGGTGCGCTGGCCGGAGCGTACGGGCGCGGGGTGGCCGCAGTTGACCAGCCGGACCTCGCCCGCGGCGAACTCGGCGAGCACGGCCGTCACGAAGTCCTCGGGGCCGAGTTCCGGGGCCAGCCGCTTGTCCAGGCCGGTGACCAGCGCGGGCAGGTCGGGTGCCGTGTAGGCCACCTCGCGGAAGGCGGTGAGGGTCGCCGCGGTCAGCCGCAGCGCCTCCAGGTCGTGGCCGCGGACGTCGCCGACGAGGACACGCAGGCCGAACGGCGTCACGGCGACGTCGTAGAGGTCTCCGCCGAGCGTCGACTCGGCGGCGGCGCTGACGTAACGCGTGCACACGTGCGTGCCGGACAGATTGCGGGAGATGGGGCGCATGATGACCCGCTGGGTGATCCGGGCCACCTCGCGGGCGCCGTCGAGCGCCGCTTCGAGCATGCTGCGCCGGCGGGCCGCGTAGAGCGTGACCGCGCAGCCCGTCACGAGCCCGCCGAGGCGGAGGGCGAAGTCGGCGTGCAGCAGCACACCGTGGCCGAGGCCCGCCGCCACCGCGAGCGTCACCGCCGCGCAGGAGGCGAGGAAGGTCTGCCGGACGCTCAGCCAGGCGCAGGCCAGCAGCGGACCGATCAGCAGCAGCGTCACCAGGGTGAACAGGTGCATGCCCGTCCCGCTGTCCAGGCCATTGGCGTCCATCGGTTGCCCCCCTTGCTCCCTCTCGCCCCGCACGCGTTGACCGAATATCCCTCATCCGACCCTCACGGAGAGTGACTTGTCGGTCATCGATCGAATAGGCGCATGCCTGCCGCCTTTTGTGCCTCTTGCTTCCGGTTCGCGGGCAACGCGCCAACCGGCCCCCGGATGGCGCGAGACTGTCCGGTGTGTCGGGGAAGTCGAGGGAACCGGGCAGGGGAACGCCGGGCAACCTGCCGCCGGAGGCGCACGGATTCGTCGGCCGGTCGGCCGAACTGGCCTGGCTGGCAGCCGAGTTGGCGTCCGAGGGCGGGGGCCGGGCGGTGAGCCTGGTCGGCCCCGGCGGAGTCGGCAAGACCGGCCTCGCCCTGCGCGCAGCGGGCCGTGCGCGGGAGGCCTACCCGGACGGCGCATGGCTGGTGGAGCTGTCCGCGCTGCACGCCGAGGGCCTGGTGCCGCTCGCCGTGATGGAGGCGCTCGGTCTCGCCGACGGCACCACGCGCCCGGCGGCCGAGGCCGTCGTCGCCTGGGCACGGGACAAACGGCTGCTGCTGATCCTCGACTCCTGCGAGCATCTGCTGGCGGACTGCGCCGCCCTGACCGCCGAACTGACGGCCGCCGCACCCGGCGTACGCGTCCTCGCCACCAGCCGCGCACGGCTGGGGCTGCCGCAGGAGCGGACCCTGACCGTCGACCCGCTGCCGGTCGGCGATCCGGAGACCGGCGAACAGGCCGACGCGGACGCCCTGTTCGCCGAACGGGCCGCCCGTGCCGTGCCCGGCTTCACCCTCGACGCCGCCACCCGGCGGCCGGTCGCCCAGGCCTGCCGCAGCCTCGACGGCGTCCCCCTCGCCATCGAACTCGCCGCCGCCCGCCTGTCCGAACTCCCGCTGCCCGAACTGCTCTCCCGCCTCGGCGCCCGGTCCTCCCGCTTCGACCTGCTGACCTCGGACAGCGCGGAAGGACTGCCGCGCCACCACGCCCTGCGCACCACGATCGGCTGGAGCCACGAGCTGTGCGCCCCGCTGGAACGACTGCTGTGGGCCCGGCTGTCCGTCTTCGCGGGGAGCTTCGCCCGGGACGCCGCCACCCGGGTCTGCGCGGGCGGCCCGCTCCCCGCCGAGCAGGTGGAAAGGCTCCTGGACCGGCTCGTGGCCTGCTCGATCGTGCAGCCCGACCATGCCGATCCGGCCCGCTTCCGGATGCTCGACACCGTCCGCGAGTACGGCGCCGACTGGCTGTGCGAACTGGGCGAGGAACAGGCCGTACGGCAACGCCACCGCGACTACTACCGGCGGCTGGCCCGCGAGGCCTGGAGCGAGTGGAACGCCGGGCGGCAGGTCCACTGGAGCAGATGGGCCCTCGTCGAGCACGCCAATCTGCGCGGTGCTCTGGACTGCGCCCTGGACGGCCCGGACCGGGACCTCGCCCTGGAGATGGCGGGCGACATCGGGTTCGTATGGCGGCACTGCGGGCATCTGCGCGAGGCCCGGCACTGTCTCGACCAGGTGCTCGCCCACGACCCGCCGCCCGGCCCGGCGCGCACCCGCGCACTGTGGGCGCGGGGAGCGGTGGCCATCGTCCAGGGAGACCTGGACACGCTGGCCCGCTTCGTGGCGCGGTGCGCCGACGAGGCCCGGGCGGAGGCCGACCCGGCGGTGCAGGCCGCCGCCATGTATCTGGAGGGCAGCCGGCTGGTGCTGAGCGGCCTTCCGGACGAGGCGGCCGCGATCCTGACCACCGCTCCCCGAGTCCCGCCGCGGGCGGACGGATTCGGGGCCGTCCAGCTCCAGTTGCGGCTCACCCTGGCCTTCGCGCACCAGCTGCGCGGCGAGCACGAGGCCTCGCGCGCCGTCGCCGTCGAGGTACGCGAGGCCTCCGGCGAACGCGGGTCCTGGGAGGGTACGGCCGCCGACTACCTCGTCGCCCAGAGCGATCTGGTCCGGGGGGACGCGTCCGCCGCCGCGCGCAGCGCCCGCAGTGCGATCGCCAACAGCGCGGCGATCCGCAACGTCGTCGTCAGCGCCATCGCCCTGGACGCGCTGGCCGCCGCGCTCCTCGCCACCGGAGAGAACCACCGCGCCGCCCGCGTCCTCGGCCTCGCCACCCACGTCTGGGAACTGACCGGCGGCGACCAGATGAGCTCCCCCGACCTCCTCGCCGCCCGCCGCTCCCACGAACTCCGCCTGCGCGCGGCGATCGGCGACGCGGCCTACGAGCGGGCGTTCGCGGAGGGGCGCGCCATGTCGTACGAGGAAGGGGTGGAGTACGCGGCGAGCGGGTGATGCGGTGCCCGGTGAGCGGGTGATGCAGCATGCGGCGAGCGGGTGATCAAACGGCCACGTACGCCACCGGCTCGCCCCCCGCCACCGCCTCCGCCCGCCCCAGCTTCACCAGCCGCCGCAGATGCGCCTCGGCCTCCGAGACGGCGATGTTCCGTGATCCGTAGGGGATTTGGTCCCAGGGTCGGTTCCACTCCATCCGTTCGGCGAGCTGCCAGGGAGTGAGCGGCTCGGCGAGGAGGGCGAGCAGACCGGTGAGGCGGTCCTCGTGATGGACGAGCAACTCCCGTACCCGCGCGGGTGCGTCGGTGAAGGCGTGCTGGTGCGCCGGGAGGATCTCGGCGGGGGCGATCCGGCCGACCCGCTCCAGGGAGTCGAGGTAGTCGCCGAGGGGGTCGGTGACGGTGTCGTCGTCCGGGTCCTCGTACAGGCCGATGTGCGGGGTGATCTCGGGCAGCAGATGGTCGCCGGAGAACAGGCGCCCGTGGCCAGGCAGTTGGGCCGGGTGCTCCTCCTCCAGGTGCAGACAGACATGGCCGGGCGTGTGACCCGGCGTCCAGATCGCCCGCAGGCGGCGCCCGGGAATGCCGAGGAGTTCGCCGGGGACGATCTCGCGGTCGGGCAGGGCGGGGGAGAAGCCCGGCAAGGCGCGCCGGGCCGTGCGGAGGGGTGCCACATGCGCGTCGGGGGCGCCGGCCGCCGTGAGCTTGTCCGCCATGTACGCGAACCAGCGCTCGGGCCGCGCCTCCCGCGTACGCCGGACGATCGCCGCGTCCGCCGCATGCATCGCCACCCAGGCGCCGGAGGCCTCGCGGACCTTGCCCGACAGGCCGTGGTGGTCGGGGTGATGGTGGGTGATCACCACACCGTGGACCTCCCCGGGCGAGGTGCCGCAAGCCGTGAGTCCCGCGGCGAGGGCGTCCCAGGAGCCGGGGTCGTCCCACCCGGTGTCGACCAGCACCGGCCCGCGATCGGTGTCCACCACGTACACCAGCGTGTACCCGAGGGGGTTGGCCGGGATGGGCACCCGAACCGACCGTACGCCCCCGCCATGATCGTACGTATGCGTCATCTGCCCTCCGCCTCACGGCCATTGCCCACTATAACTAGAACTGGTATCAGTTCTGAAACAGTGTCAGAAATCAAGCGGACGACCACAGAAACCCGCTCCAGCTCCGCAGGAGGCGTCGGGCATGACCGAGCTCGTGGAACACGGACAGCTGTTCATCGGCGGGGAGTTGACCGACCCGCTCGGCAAGGACGTCATCGAGGTGATCTCGCCGCACACCGAGCAGGTCATCGGACGTGTCCCGCACGCCTCCTCCGCGGACGTGGACCGGGCCGTCGCGGCGGCGCGCAGGGCGTTCGACGAGGGGCCCTGGCCGCGCACGAGCCTCGACGAGCGCATCGAGATCGTCACCCGTATCAAGGACGGCATCCTCACCCGGCACGAGGAGATCGCCCGCGTCATCTCCTCCGAGAACGGCTCCCCGTACTCCTGGAGCGTCCTCGCCCAGGCGCTCGGCGCGATGATGGTGTGGGACGCGGCGATCACGGTCGCGCGGAACTTCACCTACGAGGAGAAGCGCGACGGAGTGCTCGGGAAGATCCTCGTGCGCCGCGAGCCGGTCGGGGTCGTGGCCGCCGTAGTGCCCTGGAACGTCCCGCAGTTCGTCGCCGCCGCCAAGCTCGCGCCCGCGCTGCTCACCGGCTGCACGGTCGTGCTCAAGCCGTCGCCCGAGTCGCCGCTGGACGCCTATCTCCTCGCCGAGATCGCGAAGGACGCCGGGCTGCCCGACGGCGTGCTGTCGATTCTTCCGGCCGACCGTGAGGTCAGCGAGTACCTGGTCGGGCACCCGGGCGTCGACAAGGTGTCCTTCACCGGGTCGGTCGCGGCGGGCAAGCGCGTCATGGAAGTGGCGTCCAAGAACCTCACGCGCGTCACCCTCGAACTGGGCGGCAAGTCCGCCGCCGTCGTCCTGCCGGACGCGGACGTCGGGACGACCGTCGCCGGTGTCGTCCCGGCCGCCTGGATGAACAACGGCCAGGCGTGCGTGGCCCAGACCCGGATCCTGCTGCCGCGCTCGCGCTACGACGAGTTCGCCGAGGCCTTCGCCGCGGCGGCCGGCGCCCTGGTGGTCGGCGACCCGCTGGACCCGGCCACCCAGGTCGGCCCGCTGGTCGCGAAGCGCCAGCAGCGCAGGAACCTCGACTACATCCGCATCGGCCAGGAGGAGGGCGCGAAGATCCTCACGGGCGGGGGCCGCCCGCCGGGCCTGGACAAGGGCTGGTACGTCGAACCGACCCTCTTCGGCGACGTCGACAACTCCATGCGGATCGCCCGCGAGGAGATCTTCGGCCCGGTGATCTGCCTGCTGCCCTACGGCGACGAGTCCGAGGCCGTGAAGATCGCCAACGACTCCGACTACGGGCTCAGCGGCAGCGTGTGGACCGCCGACGTCGAGCGCGGTATCGACGTCGCCCGCCGGGTCCGTACCGGCACCTACTCGGTCAACACCTTCAGCCTCGACATGCTCGGCCCGTTCGGCGGCTACAAGAACTCCGGACTGGGGCGCGAGTTCGGGCCGGAGGGGTACGGCGAGTATCTGGAGCACAAGATGATCCACCTCCCGGCGGGCTGGGAGGCGTAGGGAGGATGGGAGACCGCTGGCATGTCGAGGTCGACCGGTCGGTGTGCATCGGCTCGGCCCAGTGCGTCCACCACGCCCCCGACGGCTTCCGCCTCGACACCGGCCGGCAGTCCCATCCGGTCGAGGCGGAGACCGACGCGAACGAACGGATCCTGGCGGCGGCGGAGAACTGTCCGGTGGAGGCGATCGTGATCAGCCTGCTGGGGAGCGGAGAGCCGGTGTTTCCGCCGGAGGAGTAGGTGTTCCTGCCGGAGGAGTGGGCGTTCCTGCCGGAGGAGTGGGTTCGCCCGGATTTTCCCCGAAAAAGTTTGCTATCGGGGGTTCCCTATCCGGCCAGAAGTTCTATTCTGGAGTTAGGCCTACGAGGCGAGTAGTGCAGTACTCCGAACCGGAGTAGCCGACAAGGGCGGAAAGCAAACGCTTACGCCAATGCCGACGTCGACGGTCCGGAAGGCCCGTCTCGTAGGTCGTTCACGTGTCCGCGGGCGCCGTGAGGTCGATCAGCCGGCAGACCGTCTCTATGTCGATCTTCACCTGGGCGATGGAGGCCCGCCCCGACAGCCAGGTGATCAGCGCTGAGTGCCAGGTGTGCTCGATGACGCGGACGGCGGACAGCTGCTGCGGCGTCGGGTTCTCCTGGCCCATCGCGTCCAGGATGATCGCGGTCGTCTGCCGGGAGACCTGGTCCACCTCGGGAGAGACGCTGCGGTCCGCGAAGGTCAGGGCGCGGACCATGGCGTCCGCCAGATGCGGCTCGCGCTGGAGCGCGCGAAAGGCCCGCATCAGCGTCTCCGCCACCCGCTCCGACGCCGTGTCCCCGGCCGGCGGCTTCTTCCGCAGCGTGCCGTGCATGTGCTCCAGCTGGTCCTGCATCGTGGCGACCAGCAGATGGATCTTGGACGGGAAGTAGCGGTAGAGGGTGCCGAGGGCCACCTGCGAGGACTCGGCGACCTCACGCATCTGCACCGCGTCGAAACCGCCCCGGCTGGCCAGCTGCGCGCTCGCGTGCAGAATGCGACGGCGGCGCGCCTCCTGCCGCTCGGTGAGGGGCGGAGAGGCGGGGCGTGCGCTACTTGCTTCCGCAGGCATGGATCCCGTTCCGTGACAGTCGGTGAGGCTTGGTGATCACACAGAGCATGCCAGGCCTCGGCCGTGGCGTGAATCACCTGATCCACCGCTCCCAGCACCGCTACCTGCCGGTAGATTCAGAGCCTCTTGAACGATCAAGTCTGTAACTTGTTCTAGATTAGCGTCCCGGCGTAATCTCGCGGGAAAGTGCAGGGAGAAGGGGGCCTGGAGTGACCGCTGAGGCCAGTCAGGCGGGTCCCCCCGAGGGTCCCGCGGCAGACGGCGAGCGACCGCTCGACATCGCGCTTCTCACCTACAAAGGGAACCCGTTCTGCGGCGGCCAGGGCGTCTACGTCCGCCACCTCTCCCGCGAGCTGGCCCGCCTCGGCCACCGGGTCGAGGTCATCGGCTCCCAGCCCTACCCGGTCCTCGATGAAGGGGTCCCCCTGGTCGAGCTGCCCAGCCTCGACCTGTACCGCTCGCCCGACCCCTTTCGCACCCCCAAGCGGGACGAGTACCGCGACTGGATCGACGCCCTCGAAGTGGCGACGATGTGGACCGGCGGCTTCCCGGAACCGCTGACCTTCTCGCTGCGCGCCCGCCGCCATCTGCGCGCCCTGCGCGGCCGGTTCGACGTCGTGCACGACAACCAGACGCTCGGCTACGGCCTGTTGGGCGACATCGGCGCCCCCCTGGTCACCACCATCCACCACCCCATCACCGTGGACCGGCAGTTGGAGCTGGACGCCGCCGAGGGCTGGAAGCGCCGCTACTCCGTACGCCGCTGGTACGCCTTCACCCGCATGCAGAAGCGCGTCGCCCGCCGGCTGCCCTCCGTGCTCACCGTCTCCGGCACCTCGCGCACGGAGATCGTCGACCACCTCGGCGTCCGCGAGGACCGCGTCCACGTCGTCCACATCGGCGCCGACACCGACCTGTTCAAGCCGGATCCGTCGGTGCCGGTCGTACCCGGCCGCATCGTGACGACGTCCAGCGCGGACGTCCCGCTCAAGGGCCTGGTCTTCCTCGTCGAGGCCCTCGCCAAGGTGCGCACCGAACACCCCGACGCCCACCTCGTCGTCGTCGGCAAGCAGCCCACCGAGGGCCCGGTCGCGCAGACCGTCGAGCGCTACGGCCTCGAAGGCGCCGTCCGCTTCGTCAAGGGCATCTCCGACGCCGAACTGGTCGACCTCGTCCGCTCGGCCCAGGTCGCCTGCGTCCCCTCCCTCTACGAAGGCTTCTCCCTCCCGGCCGCCGAGGCCATGGCCACGGGAACGCCGCTCGTCGCGACGACGGGCGGGGCGATCCCCGAGGTTGCCGGCCGCGACGGGGAGACGTGCCTGGCGGTCCCGCCGGGGGACGCGGGCGCGCTGGCCGCCGGGCTGAGCCGGCTTCTCGGCGACGCGGAGTTGCGGGCCCGGCTCGGCTCCGCCGGGCGCGAGCGGGTACTGCGGCAGTTCACGTGGGCGCGAGCGGCGGAGGGAACGGTGGCCCACTACCGCGAGGCCATCGCCCGTTCCCTGGGGGCAGCATCCGCGGCTCCGACGGGGGGCGCACCTGTGGCTACAGGTGCTCCAGAAGTTGTTGACGTTGTATCCGATCGCGAAAGCAGGGCCACGTGCTGACCGTCGACTTCTCCCGGTTCCCGCTCGCCCCGGGCGACCGTGTCCTGGATCTCGGCTGCGGAGCCGGCCGGCACGCGTTCGAGTGCTACCGGCGCGGCGCCCAGGTCGTGGCCCTCGACCAGAACGGCGAGGAGATCCGCGAGGTCGCCAAGTGGTTCGCGGCGATGAAGGAGGCCGGTGAGGCCCCCGAGGGCGCCACCGCCACCGCGATGGAGGGCGACGCCCTGGCCCTCCCCTTCCCCGACGAGTCCTTCGACGTCGTGATCATCTCCGAGGTCATGGAGCACATCCCGGACGACAAGGGCGTCCTCGCCGAGATGGTCCGCGTGCTCAGGCCCGGCGGCCGGATCGCCATCACCGTCCCCCGCTACGGCCCCGAGAAGGTCTGCTGGGCGCTGTCCGACGCCTACCACGAGGTCGAGGGCGGCCACATCCGCATCTACAAGGCGGACGAACTGCTCGCGAAGATCCGCGAGGCCGGCCTCAAGCCGTACGGCACTCACCACGCCCACGCCCTGCACTCCCCGTACTGGTGGCTGAAGTGCGCGTTCGGCGTCGACAACGACAAGGCGCTGCCGGTGCGGGCGTACCACAAGCTGCTGGTCTGGGACATCATGAAGAAGCCGCTGGCGACCAAGGTGGCCGAACAGGCCCTCAACCCGCTCATCGGCAAGAGCTTCGTGGCGTACGCGACCAAGCCCCACCTCCCCCGGGTGGACGCCAAGTGACCACCCCCCGGACAGAACACCTCGTCCTGCCCGGGGTCCTCACCGCCGAGCAGGCCGCCGCGACCGTCGCCGGACTGCTCGCCGTACAGCGTGAGGACGGCGCGATCCCGTGGTTCCGAGGCCACCACCTCGACCCGTGGGACCACGTCGAGGCGGCCATGGGCCTGGACGCGGCCGGCGAACACGACGCCGCCGAGCGGGCCTACGACTGGCTGGCCCGGCACCAGAACAACGACGGCTCCTGGTACGCGGCCTACGCCGACGGAGCCTTCGACGACGTCACGGACCGCGGGCGCGAGACCAACTTCGTCGCCTACATAGCCGTGGGCGTCTGGCACCACTACCTGTCCACGGGCGACGACACCTTCCTGGACCGCATGTGGCCCACCGTCTACGCGGCGACCGAGTTCGTCCTTCGGCTCCAGCAGCCCGGCGGACAGATCGGCTGGCGGCGGGACGACGACGGCACGCCGACGGCGGACGCGCTGCTGACCGGGTCCTCCTCGGTCCACCACGCGCTGCGGTGCGCGCTCGCCATCGCCGAGCAGCGCGAAGAGCCGCAGCCGGACTGGGAGTTGGCGGTCGGCGCCCTGCGGCACGCGATCCGGCGGCACCCGGAGCGGTTCCTGGACAAGAACCGCTACTCGATGGACTGGTACTATCCGGTCCTGGGCGGTGCGCTCACCGGCGCCGAGGCGAAGGCGCGCATCGAGGAGTCCTGGGACGCCTTCGTCGTCCCCGGACTCGGCGTGCGCTGCGTCGTCCCCAACCCCTGGGTGACCGGCGGCGAGTCCGCCGAACTCGCCCTGGCCCTGTGGGCGGTGGGCGAGTCCGACCGCGCCCTGGACATCCTCCAGTCGATCCAGCACCTGCGGGACGAGGAGAGCGGCCTGTACTGGACGGGCTACGTCTTCGAGGACGACGCGATCTGGCCGCGCGAGCTGACGACATGGACGGCGGGGTCGCTGCTGCTCGCGGTCGCCGCGCTGGGGGGCCATGAGGCCACCTGCCAGGTGTTCGGCGGCGACCTCCTGCCGGCGGGGCTGGACCCGGACTGCTGCGCCTGAGAGTTCGGGGGTTTTGTCGCCGGGCGGCTGCGGGCCGGTGGGGCTGTTCGCGCAGTTCCCCGCGCCCCTGACCGGCGTCGCACCGACCCCCGTTGCGCAGCGCTCCGCTCAGTGCCGGTGCACCCTGTTCGCGATCGCGTGGCCGACGAACAGGTAGACGACCGCGGCGAGACCGTAGCCCGCGACCACCCTCGCCCACGCCTCGTCGAAGGTGAACAGGTCGTGCGACCAGCCCGCGAGCCAGCGGGCCGCGTCATGGATGAACTGCACGAAGTCGTTCGCGCGGTTGGCGTCCAGCAGGTACATCAGGATCCACAGGCCCAGGATCAGGGCCATGATGTCGGCGACGATCGCGATGACCGTGCCGGCCGAGTTGGCACTGGTGCGATATCGAGGGGACATGCCCCCCGGGTTGCCGCTCGGCCGGGAACGAAACGTCGCTAGGTGTTCAACTCGGCCAGCACCCGTAGCGTGTGCGGGTCCGGGGCCAGGGCCAGCAGGTCCGTCACCGGGCCCTTGCGCCACAACTCCAGCCGCTCGGCGATGCGTTCGCGCGGGCCGACCAGGGAGATCTCGTCGGCGAAGGCGTCGGGGACGGCCAGGACGGCTTCCTCGCGGTGTCCGTCCAGGAACAGGCGCTGGATCCGCCGGGCCTCCTCCTCGTAACCCATGCGTCCCATGAGGTCGGCGTGGAAGTTGCGGGCCGCGTGACCCATGCCGCCGATGTAGAAGCCGAGCATCGCCTTCACCGGGAGCAGCCCTTCGCAGACGTCGTCGCAGACCTGGACGCGGGCCATGGGGGCGACGAGGAAGCCCTCCGGCAGGCGGTCGGGGAGCGCGTAGGCCTCGGGGCGGGTGGGGGACCAGTAGAGGGGAAGCCAGCCGTCGGCGATGCGGGTCGTCTGGGCCACGTTCTTCGGACCCTCGGCGCCGAGGAGGACGGGGAGGTCCGGGCGCAGCGGGTGGGTGATCGGCTTCAGCGGCTTGCCGAGGCCGGTGGCGTCGTCGCCGCGGTAGGGCAGGGGATGGAAGCGGCCGTCGAGCTCAACGGGGGCCTCCCGCCTGAGGACTTGCCGTACGACCTCGACGTACTCCCGGGTCGCGGTCAGCGGCGACTTCGGGAACGGACGGCCGTACCAGCCCTCGACCACCTGCGGCCCCGACAGCCCGAGCCCGAGCATCATCCGCCCGCCGGAGAGATGGTCGAGGGTGAGGGCGTGCATGGCGGTGGTGGTCGGCGACCGGGCCGCCATCTGGGCAACCGCCGTCCCCAGCCCGATCCTTGAGGTCTGCGCGGCGATCCAGGTGAGCGGCGTGAAGGCGTCCGACCCCCAGCTCTCCGCCGTCCACACCGAGTCGTAACCGAGCCGCTCGGCCTCCCGCGCCAGCGGCACATGGCCGGGTTCGGGGCCGCGCCCCCAGTAGCCGAGTGCGAGACCGAGCCGCATACCTGCCTCCTGACGGTGCGTCAGCCGGGGGAGGCGACTGTACGACAACGGCCCCTCACCGGGAAGGGTGAGGGGCCGCAGTGCGACTTCTACGGCTCAGCCGCGCTGAATGCCGCTCGTGTCCTGGAGCACACCACGACGGCCGTCCTGGGTCTGCGCGACGAGACCCGGGCCGCGCTGCTCAACAGCCAGGTACCAGGTGCCCGGCGCGAGCTCGGCGATCGGCGTCGGCGAACCGTCCTCCGCGTACAGCGGACGCGGCACCGGCACGGCGAACCAGAACGGGGAGAAGTCCCCGGCCGGCTGCGGCTGCTGAGGCTGCTGCGGCTGAGGCTGACCGCCGAAGGGCTGACCGGCCTGCGGCTGACCGCCGTACGGCTGCGGCTGGCCCTGCTGCGGCTGCTGGGCGCCCGGGTAGCCGTAACCACCCTGCGGCTGACCGCCGTAGGGCTGCGGGGCGGCGGGGCGGGGCGTCGGGAGGAGGGCGGCCTGGAGGGCCGGGACCAGAGGAGAGGCCACGGCGGCGCCGGCCAGCAGAAGGGCGGCGATCAGACCGAGGATCAGGCCGGAGCCCACCTCGACGTCGAACCCGTCCGTGTCGATCGACCCGGCCGGGTCGATGATCGTCCAGAACGAGGTCCACGCGGCGAAGACGCCCAGCGCCACACCGAGCTGGCCGAGGTCCAGGCCCACGACCTTGCGGGGCTGCGGCAGCGCACGGGCAACGACGATCAGGGCCGCGCCCGCGATTCCACCGATGTACATGGTCATCAGCAGGCCGAGGTTGTCCCAGGCGTTCGGGATGTTGCTGCCGTCGCCGCCATAGGTGTCGAGGAACGACGCGATGAACAGCAAGACCGCTGCTCCGATCACCACGCCGTCGCCTCTAGTGAGGGAGCGGATATTCACTTCAGGTCCTTGTCAATCGTCTCGTCGTCGGCATCGCTGGAGGCGTCGCTGTCACCATGTCGCCGTCAGGCCCGGGTGTGAAGCGCAGGGGTGGCCCCTCATCGTAGGGACGACACTATCGTCCGCCCCACCAGGGTGTCCGCCGGGATCCGTGCGTTGATCGCTACCCGCGCAGGAAACTCACGATTCCCTCAGAGATCCCCCGCGCCGCTTTCTGCCGCCAGGCCCCACTGGTCAGCTGCCCCGCGTCCTTGCTATCGCGCATGTTGCCGCACTCGATGAACACCTTGGGAACCGTTGACAGATTGAGACCGCCGAGATCCTTACGCGTGACGAGTCCGGTGCCGTCGCCGACGTAGTTGGAGGGGGCGCTGCCGGTGGCACGGACGAAGTTGCCCGCGATGCGCTCGCCGAGGTCGCGGGAGGAGGCGACGATCGGGCGGGTGTCGGCGGCGCCGGAGTTCACCGCTCCGGGCAGGATGACGTGGAAGCCCCGCTGGCCGGAGCCCGCGCCGTCCGCGTGGATCGACACCACCGCGTCGGCCTCGGCCTTGTTGCCGATCCGCGCCCGCTCGTCGATGCAGGGGCCGTAGGCGCGGTCGCCGTCCTGGGTCAGTTTCACCGTGGCGCCCTGCTGCTTCAGCAGGGTGCGCAGGCGGTGGGCGACGTCCAGGGTGAACTTGGCCTCGGTGTAACCGGAGTTCGTGGATGTGCCGGTGGTGTCGCACTCCTTGGAGCCGGTGCCGATGTTCACCTTGCGGTTGATCTCGGCCGTGTGCTGGAAGTTGCTCGGGTTGTGGCCCGGGTCGATCACGACGACCTTGCCCTTGAGGGGGCCGGAGGCGGCGGGCGCGGAGGTCGTGGGGCTCGGGCTGGGCTTCTCGTCGTCGTCGGCGGTGGAGGGCGTCGAGGGCGGGGCGCTCCTGGACGTGGCCGACGGGGAGGGGGAGGCCACCGCGTCCGATCCGTCCCCGTCACCCGGGCCGCCGACCGCCTCGTACACCACCCAGCCGAGCAGCGCGCCCGGCACGAGCGCGGCGAGTGCCACCGTGAGCGGGCGGCGGCGGGGGCGGCGGGGCTGTGGATCGAAGTCCGGACCTACGTACGACACGTCTGCGACTCTAACGGCGCCCTCAGATCCCCGCCCCCGTTCGCCGCAGGACGCGCAGCGAGTCGGTTGCCGAGACCTCGGTGAACGCGCCGGACGCGAGGGCCCTGAGGTAGATGCGGTACGGGGCCTGGCCGGTGAACTCGTCCACCGGGTCCGGGAAGACGTCGTGGATGACGAGCAGGCCGCCCTGGGCCACATGGGGGGCCCAGCCCTCGTAGTCGGCGCCCGCGTGCTCGTCGGTGTGGCCGCCGTCGATGAAGACCAGGCCGAGGGGGGCGCCCCAGATCCGCGCCACCTGCGGGGAGCGGCCGACGAGGGCGATGACGTGGTCCTCCAGGCCGGCACGGTGCAGGGTGCGGCGGAAGGTCGGCAGCGTGTCCATCAGGCCGATCTCGGGGTCGACCGTCTGCGGGTCGTGGTACTCCCAGCCGGGCTGCTGCTCCTCGCTGCCGCGGTGGTGGTCGACGGTGAGGGCGGTCACACCGGCCGCGCGGGCCGCGTCGGCCAGCAGGATCGTGGAGCGGCCGCAGTACGTGCCGACCTCCAGCAGGGGAAGGCCGAGCCTGCCCGCCTCCACCGCCGCCGCGTACAGGGCCAGGCCCTCACCGGCCGGCATGAACCCCTTCGCCGCCTCGAAAGCGGCCAGGATCTCGGGCTCCGGCTTCATGAGGGCCTTTCGGTCGTACGAGCGTTTCGGCGCCCCATGCTGCCGTACCGCCCGGTCGGCGGGCGACCGGGGGTACGGCGGGGGTGGATCAAGTGGCTCAGGGTGCGTCCGAGATGTCCAGTCTGTTCACTTTGATGCGCGAGGTGTCGAACTCCCACGCGACGTAGAACTTGCCCGGCGCGTACTCGTCGGCCATCGGGTACGTGTCCCAGCCCCGGCCCGTGGTGTTCTGCTGGTCGGGGTCCTGGTCGGCCGTCGCGCCGTTGGCGAAGAACTTGCCCGCGCTCCAGGCGGCGCCGGGGCGCTTGGTCTTGTAGTTCAGTACGTCACGGCTGGTGGCGGTGTTGTAGAGGGTCAGGTACTGGCCGTTGGAGTCCTTGATGAACTGGACCTTGGAGTTGAGGCTCGGCAGGTTGCTGTCGAGCGTGAACGGGGTCCAGGTCAGGCCGCCGTCGGAACTCGTGGCCGTCGCCGCCCGGGTCTGGGTGTCGACGCTCCGGGCGACCATGACCAGCTTGTTCGGGTCGTCCTGCGAGACGGCGATCTGGGGTTCGGCGGCGTCGAGGTTCGACGGGTCGGGCACTATGCCGCCGGCCGTCCAGGTCTTCAGGTCCGAGGAGATCAGCACGCCGTTCTCGCGGCCCGAGGCCCAGAACGGGATGACGTGCTTGCCGCTGGCCAGCTTGACCGGGCGTCCGGCGAAGATGAGGTTCGCGAGCCCCTCGTCGGCGGCCGTGTCCGGGAGGTCCAGCGGCATGGTGACGGGGTAGTCCTGCCAGGTGTGGCCCTCGTCGGTGCTGCGCTTGACCACGATGGCGTCGATCGGCAGGCCGGAGTTGTTGCTGTCCGACGACTTGGTCCGGCCGAGGTAGGCGAACAGCTCGCCGCCCGTCTCGTAGAGGACCACGAAGTGCCAGGAGTACTCGCTGGTGTCCTGGGCGAGGACCTGCGGGTGGCTCCAATTGGTGCCGCCGTTGGTGGTGTACGCGTACCGGATGTAGCCGTGGTCGACCTGGCCCGGGACGATGCCCTCCCGCCAGGCCACGACCGCGTTGTTCGCGCTGGTGGCGATGATGTCGGGGGTGCGGGGGCCGTCGCCCTCGGTCGTCGCCTGGATATGGGCGGACGACTCGCCCGACGTGCCCTCGGCGGAGGCCGGTCCGGGCAGCAGGAGCCCGGTCAGGACGGCGAGGACCAGCGCGGTCAGGAGCGCGGGCACGGCCCGCTTGCGGGTTACCACAGCCATTGCTGGTCCTTGTTCGTGCCGCAGGTCCACTGGACGGCCTGCGTGCCGACGGTCGGGCTGGTGTTGGGGATGGCGAGGCACAGGCCGGTCTCGGCGTTCTTCAGCCGCTCGGTGCCGTCGTGGAGCCAGACCTGCTCGTCGAGCTGCTCGGTGCCGCAGCCCCACTGGATGGCCTTGACGCCGGGATCCGGGTTGCCGCCCGCGATGGCCAGGCACTTGCCGCTCGCCTTGTTGACGACGTGGTAGCCGCCGCCCGTCATCGGCTTCAGCGACCAGTAGTTGCTGTCGCTGTAGCTGCACGACCACTGGAACATCACGGTGCCGTTGTCCGGGCTGGAGGAGGGGTTGGCCAGACAGAAGCCGGTGCCCTGGTTGAAGAGGCGGGCGTTGACGACCGGTTCGGCGGCCGCCGCGGTCGGTATCGAGCCGGTCAGCGACGAACCCGTCAGGACGGGCGCGCAGACAAGGGCGGCCACCAGGGCGGCGGCCGCCTTTCTATAGGGGATCGTGAGGGATCTACGGACGTTCATGACGGAGGAGATTCCTGCGTCAATTCAACGGGCGGGTGTCGCCCGGTTCACCGCTCGTCGAAGTTCTCGGTGCGCCTCAGAGCGCCGAGACGGCCTCGCCCGGCAGCGGGAGGTCCACGTCGACCGTGCCCTCGTCGCCCGCGTGGGTCGCGGACGAGGCGTGCGGTCCATGGCCGTTGGCCTGCGCGGCCAGGACGTACGCGCCCTGCGCCGGGACCGCGAGCGCGTAGCTGCCGTCCTCCGCCGAGAGCGTGGCGCCCGCCTGACGGCCGCGGTGGTCGATCAGCGTGACCTTCGCGCGGGCGACGGGAGCGCCGCCGGCGTCCAGGACCCGGCCGCGGAAGCCGCGCAGTGCCTGCTCGGCGCGGGCCAGGTTGGCGTCCTCCTCGCTGCTGGCGCGCAGTTGGGGCGCGCGGTTGGGCTTCGGCAGGAAGAGGGCGAGGACCAGCCCGATCGCCACCGCGCCGGTCGCGATCAGGAAGGAGACGCGGAAACCGTGCATGGTCGGGATCTCCACGCCGTTCACGGTGTTCGCCGTGTTGGCCAGCACCATGCCGATGACGGCGCTGGAGACGGACGTACCGATGGACCGCATCAGCGTGTTGAGGCCGTTCGCCGCGCCCGTCTCCGAGGCCGGGACCGCGCCGACGATCAGCGCGGGGAGCGAGGAGTACGCCAGCCCGATACCCGCGCCGAGCAGCACCGCGATGACCAGGCTCTGCCAGGCGGCGCTCATCAGGCCGAGGCCGGCGCCGTAGCCGATCGCGATGATCAGCAGGCCGAGGATCAGGGTGAACTTGGGGCCGTACTTCGCCGACAGACGGGCGTACACGGGTGCCGTGAACATCATCGTCAGGCCGAGCGGCGCGACGAGCAGGCCCGCGACGACCATCGACTGGCCGAGGCCGTAGCCGGTGGCGGTGGGCAGCTGGAGGAGCTGGGGCAGGACCAGCGAGACGACGTAGAAGGAGACGCCGACCATGATCGAGGCGAGGTTGGTGAAGAGGACGGCGGGGCGGGCCGTGGTGCGCAGGTCGACGAGGGGGGCCTTGGCGCGCAGCTCGTAGACGCCCCACAGGAGCAGGACCACGACGGATCCGGCGAACAGGCCGAGCGTGGTGGCGGAGCTCCAGCCCCAGTCGCTGCCCTTGGTGATGGGGAGGAGGAAGAGGACCAGGCCGGTGGAGAGGCCGAGCGCCCCGGGCAGGTCGAAGGAGCCCTCGGCGCGGGACTCCGATTCCGGTACGACGAGGTAGGTGAGGGCGATGGAGAGGACGCCGAGGCCGGCCGCGCCGTAGAAGAGGGCGTGCCAGTCGGCGTGCTGGGCGACCAGGGCCGCCGCGGGCAGCGCGAGTCCGCCGCCGACGCCGATCGAGGAGCTCATCAGGGCCATCGCCGAGCCGAGCCGCTCACGGGGCAGCATGTCGCGCATCAGGCCGATGCCGAGCGGGATGGCGCCCATCGCGAAGCCCTGGAGCGTACGGCCGACGATCATCGGGAGCAGTGCGCTGGTGACGGCGCTGACCAGGGCGCCGGCCACCATCACGGCGAGACTGAGGACCAGCATCCGCCGCTTGCCGTACAGGTCGCCGAGGCGGCCCATGATCGGGGTGGCCACGGCGCCGGAGAGCAGGGTGGAGGTGAGGACCCAGGTGGCGTTGCTGGGGGAGGTCTCCAACAGCTGCGGCAGGTCCTTGATGACCGGGACCAGCAGGGTCTGCATCACCGCGACCACGATGCCCGCGAAGGCGAGTACGGGGACGAGGGCGGGCCGGTCGGTGGTCGTTCGTGTCATGTGTAGCTTGAACTCGGTGCCCCGGGGCAACTATTCCGATGCTTTGGACGGCTAACGAAATCTTGACTCTCCCTTGACGGACGGTCGTAGTCCGCAGGAAGGACGGTCCAGGTCCGCACGGACGGCAGGACTAGGCCAAAATTCCGATGCCAGGGGCATGAGGTGGTTGAGAGCATGACAGTCATGCTGCGAGCCGCTGACGCCACCCAAGTGACCCGTCGTGCCGTGATTCCCACCTGGCTGGTGGTGGCGCTCGCCTGCGCCGGACAGTTCCTGGTCGTGCTCGACGTGTCCGTCGTGAACGTCGCCCTGCCGTCGATGCGGGCCGACCTCGCACTGAGCGAGCAGGGGCTCCAGTGGGTGGTGAACGGCTACGCCATCGCCTTCGCCGGGTTCATGCTGCTGGGCGGCCGGGCCGGCGACCTCTACGGACGCAAGCGCATGTTCCTGGTCGGGCTCGGCCTGTTCACGCTGGCCTCGCTGGGCGGCGGGCTGGCCCAGGACGACTGGCAGCTGCTGCTCGCGCGGGCCGTGCAGGGGCTGGGCGCGGCCGTACTGTCGCCGTCGACGCTGACCATCCTCACCTCGGCCGTGCCGGAGGGCGCGGCCCGGGCGCGGGCCATAGCCACCTGGACCGCCGTGGGCGCGGGCGGCGGCGCGGCCGGCGGATTCGTCGGCGGCGTACTGGTCGACCTGCTGTCCTGGCGCTGGGTGCTGCTGATCAACGTGCCCATCGGGGCGGTGGTCCTGTACGGGGCCGCCCGGTACCTGGCGGAGAGCCGGGACGGGGACGGGCGGCGGCTCGACCTGCCGGGCGCCGTGCTGGTGACGACGGGCCTGGCCACCCTCGCCTACGGCATCTCGCAGACCGAGGCCGAGGGCTGGACGGCCGCCGCCGCGCTGGTGCCGCTGTGCGCCGGGCTCGTGCTGATCGGGCTCTTCCTCGCCGTGGAGGCGCGTACGGCGGCGCCGCTGATGCCGCTCGGGCTGCTGGCGCGGCGGTCGGTGGCGTCGGCGAACGCGGCGATGTTCGTGTGCGGGTTCGCGATGTTCTGCATGTGGTTCTTCATGACGCTGTACGCGCAGAACGTCCTCGGCTACACGCCGGTCGAGGCCGGTCTCGCGCTGGTGCCGAGTTCGGTGGCCATCATCATCGGCTCCAAGCTCGCGCCCTGGTTCATGCGACGGCTCGGGGCACGCCATCTGGCGGCGCTCGGCACCGTCGTGTCGGCCGTGGGCTTCGCCTGGCAGTCGGCGATGACCGCGGACGGTTCCTATCTCACGGCGATCATGTTCCCGGGGATCCTGATGCTGCTGGGCGCGGGCCTGGCGGCGACCCCGCTGGCCGCACTCGGCACGTCCGGGGCGCCGCCGCAGGAGGCCGGACTGCTGTCCGGCCTGATCAACACCTCGCGCATCATGGGGGGTTCGCTCGGACTGGCCGTCATGTCGACCATCGCGGCGGCGCGGACCGGGGAGAGCGTGACGCCGGAGGCGCTGACCGAGGGGTACGCGCTGGTGTTCCGGGTGGGGGCCGGGGTGTTGGTGGCGGGGGCTTTGTTGATGGTGGTGTGGTTGCCGCGGAAGGCTGCGGCGAGCTGAGGGCTGCTGCGTGGCGAGCCGCTCGGGAGGATCTTTCCGAGCGGAGGCAACGATCCGGGCGACTCATGGACTCCTTCAAACATCTAGGAGGTGCCCATGGGGGATCGCAATCAGGCTCGGGACGCGGAGTTCCAGAGCTTCGTCGCCGGCCGCTGGCCGCGCTTGATGCGCACGGCATTTCTCCTCACGGGGGAGCAGCACGCCGCGGAGGACCTGGTCCAGTCGACGCTCGAACAGGTCTACGTGGCCTGGCGCAAGGTCGGCACGGCCGACGAGCCGGACGCGTACGTACGGCGCGTGATGATCAACGCGCATGCGCGCAAGCACCGCAGACGGCTCAAGGAGTTCCTGGCACCCAGGGACGACTCCGGCCTGGTGCGCGAGGTGGCCGACGCCGGTGACCGCATCGCCCAGGCCGACGACCGCAACGCGCTGCTGACGGCGCTCGCCCAGCTGCCGCCGCGGCAGCGGGAGGCGGTGGTCCTGCGGTACTGGGAGGACCTGACCGAGACGCAGGTGGCGGAGGCGATGGGCTGTTCCGTCGGCGCGGTGAAGAGCAACGCGGCCAAGGGGATCGCCAAACTCCGCGCCATACCGAGTCTGGCCGAGACGGTGACGCACGGAGGGCGGAAGTGATGAACGCGGACCGGGAGACGAACCACGACATGACGCACAGGGACATCGCCCTCCTGCTGGCGGATGCCGCGGACGAGGTCGAGATCGGTATAGCCCCCACCCAGGCCGTCCTGCGCGGCGGACGCCGCCGCAGAGCCCGCCGCTGGGCGGTGGCCACGGCCACGGCGCTGGTGATCGCCGGGTCGAGCGGTGCGCTGGCGGTGGCGGGGCTGCCGAGCCGGGACGCAGACCGCGGGGCTTCGGTGGCGACGACGCCCGCCGTGCCGACGGACCTGCTCAAGCCCGCGTCGACCGCTCTGGCGGTCGGCAGAGAGGACGGCACGGACTGGAGTGTGGTCCTGGAACTGTGGGCGACCCCGCAGAACGTGAAGGAGGCGCGGGCCCAGCTGGAGGCGATGGAGGAGTACGGGACGAAGCCCGACGGCGTCCAGTCGGCGTCCGAACTCGTCGGCAAGAGCGCGTACTTCGTGGGCAGGACCGTCGGAGAGCAGTACGGAGAGATCGCGCAGGGTGCCTACGAGGGCAAGGAGGCGCTCCCGCTCCACCTCACGGCGGCCGTTCCCCTGGAACCCGGCTCCAGCGGCCCGGACCGCTTGGTGGTCGGCCAGGTCGCCAAGTCGGTCGGGAACGTCAGTTGCATGTGGAAGGACGGGACGGAGACGCATCTGCAGAAGACCTGGGAGGGCGACCTCGCCGACGACGACGGCTCGACGATCCGCTCGGTCGAGGGAGCCCCGTTCTACTGGTACGTGTGCCTGGCGCCGAAGGACACGGAGTACAAGTCGGTGCAGAGCCAGGTGCCGCCGACGGCCTCGGACGCCCCCCGCTCCTAGACCTCCTCCATCCCGCCGGCCAGCGCCGGATCGATCACCGTCTCTCCGGTCAGTACCCGGCGGATCGCGGAGGCCAGTTCTTCCACGGGCCCGTCCTTCACCAGGAAGCCCGCGGCTCCCGCCGCCATGGCCCGGCGCAGATAGCCGGGCCGGCCGGAGGTGGCGAGGATCAGCACCCGGCAGTCGGGGGCCTGGTCGCGCAGTTCGGCGGCGGCGTCCAGGTCGTCGGCATCGAGGAGGGCGACATCCGGCCGGTAGGTGAGCGCGGCGTCCACGATCGCGTCCCGCGTGCCGACGCGCGCCACGACCTGGAGGTCCGGTTCCATGCCCAGCAGTACCGAGAGCGCCCCGTGCGTCATCGCGCGGTCCCCGGCGAGCAGCACCCTGATGGACTTGGCGGGCCGGTGATCCCGGGGCATCTCGTTCACGGCCCAAGCGTAGATCGGGCCGCCGGTCTCCGCCCGCCCGCATTTCTGACATGCCGTCAGCAGTCTTCACAACTCCCATGAGCTGGGCTATACAGAGGGTCGCCGTACTGGAACGCGTTCTAGAACGGGCGGGTTCCACGGCCCCGTGACGACCCTGGTGCGGCCGACGGTGCGGACGGCCGCACCGGGGTCTTGGCCCCGTCCTGTTCCTCGTCCAGTTCCGCGTCCCGTCCCTCGTGCCGTCCATCGCCCTGTCAGGAGCCTCATGCCCATCGACGCAGCCAAGGCGCTCGCGGCCGAACCCCGGACCGGCGAGATCACCTGGAACTCCAAGGACGTGCAGCTCTACCACCTCGGCATCGGCGCGGGCATCCCGGCGACCGACCCGCACGAGCTGCGCTACACCCTGGAGTCCCGGCTGCACGTCCTGCCCAGCTTCGCCACCGTCGCCGGCGCCGGATCCCCGGGCGTGATCAGCGGTCTGTCCATGCCCGGCATCGAGGTCGACCTGGCCAGGGTCCTGCACGGGGGGCAGGACCTGACGGTCCACCGGCCGATCCCCGTACAGGGCACCGCCACCGCCACCTCCCGCATCGCCGCCGTCCACGACAAGGGCAAGGCGGCCGTCCTCGTCCTGCGCACCGAAGTCGCCGACCCGGACGGTCCGTTGTGGACCAACGACGCGCAGATCTTCCTGCGCGGAGAAGGCGGCTGGGGCGGCGAGCGGGGGCCGTCCGTCCGCCCGGAGCCGCCGACCGGCGAGCCGGACAAGACCGTCGAGCGGGCCGTCCGCGAGGACCAGGCGCTGCTCTACCGGCTGTCCGGCGACTGGAACCCGCTGCACGCCGACCCCGAGTTCGCCGCGAAGGCCGGCTTCGACCGGCCCATCCTGCACGGACTGTGCACCTACGGGATCACCCTGAAGGCGGCCGTCGACACGCTGCTCGACGGCGAGGTGGGCCGGGTGCGGTCCTACGCCACACGGTTCGCCGGGGTCGTGTATCCGGGCGAGACCCTGCGCATCCGGATGTGGCGGACCTCCGACACCGAGATCAGGGCAGCCGTGAGCGCCGTCGAGCGGGGTGACGCGCCCGTTCTCGCCGACACCGTCGTCCAACACTCCTGAGCCAGACCGACGTCCGAGGGGAGCCGCACCATGCGCGCAGCCGTACTGCAGGAGACCGGCCAGGACAAGCTGGAGGTCCTCGACGACATCGAGGCGGTGGGCTTCGGCCCCGGCCGGGTGAGGGTCCGGGTGCGTGCCACCGGGCTGTGCCACTCCGACCTGTCCGCGATGAGCGGCGTTCTGCCGCAGCCGGCGCCGTTCGTGCCCGGGCACGAGGGTGCGGGGGAGATCCTCGAAGTCGGGGAAGGCGTCAGCAATCTGCGGCCCGGTGACCGGGTCGTCGTGTGCTGGCTGCCCGCCTGCGGCGCCTGCCCGGCCTGCAAACGCGGGCAGACCGAGCTGTGCCTGGCCGGTTTCATGAACGCCGGAACGCCCAACTTCAAGCGCCCCGGCGGTGACGTCTTCGGCTTCGCCGGTACCGGCACCTTCGCCGAGGAGGTCGTCGTCGACGCCGGCTGCGCGGTGCCGGTCCCCGACGACGTGCCCTTCGACATCGCCGCGCTCATCGGCTGCGGGGTCACCACGGGCCTGGGCGCCGCGCTCAACACCGCCGATGTGGAGGCCGGTTCGTCGGTCGCGGTCATCGGCTGCGGCGGCGTCGGCATCTCCGCGATCCAGGGCGCCCGGCTCAAGGGGGCCGCCGAGATCGTCGCCGTCGACCCCGTCGTGTCGCGCCGTGAGTCCGCGCTCAAGTTCGGCGCCACCAGGGCGGTCTCGCCCGAGGAGCTGGCGGACGCCAAGCAGACGATCACCGGCGGCGAGGGCTTCGACTACGTCTTCGAGGTCGTCGGCAAGTCCGCCACCGCCCGCACGGCCTACGAGAACACCCGCCGCGGCGGCACCCTCGTGATCGTCGGCGCCGGAGCCATGGACGACTTCCTGCAACTCAACATGTTCGAGCTGTTCTTCGACGAGAAGCGGATCCTGCCGTCGCTGTACGGCGGGGGAGACGTCCTGAGCTCCTACGAGCGCACGATCGCCCTGTGGCGGGCGGGCCGGATCGACCTGGACGGCCTGATCACCCACCGGGTGCCGCTGGCCGGGATCAACGAGGCGCTCGACCAGATGCGCACGGGCAGCGCACTGCGTACGTGCATAGAGATCTGAGGGCGTCCATGACCACGCCACTGGAAGGGCTCACCGCGATCGTCACCGGCGCCGGACGCGGGCTCGGCCGGGCCGAGGCGCTGGAGCTGGCCCGGCTCGGTGCGGCCGTCGTCGTCAACGACTACGGGCAGCCCGGCCGGGACGGCTCGGGCGAGTCCTCCGCCGGGCCCGCCGAGCAGGTCGTCGCCGAGATCCGTGCGGCGGGCGGCCGGGCCGTCGCCCACGCCGGGGACGTGGCCGACTTCCGGCAGGCCGCGCAGCTGGTCGCGTCGGCGGTCGAGGAGTTCGGCCGGCTGGACATCCTGGTCAACAACGCCGGCATCCTGCGCGACCGCATGGTCTTCTCCATGACCGAGGACGAGTGGGACACAGTCATCCGCGTCCACCTCAAGGGCCACTTCAACACCATCCGCTTCGCGGCCGCGCACTGGCGCGAGCTCTCCAAGGCCGCGGGCGGACCGGTGTACGGGAGGGTCGTGAACACCTCCTCGGAGGCGTTCCTCGCCGGTTCCGCGGGACAGCCCAACTACGCCGCCGCAAAAGGCGGAATCGTCGGCCTGACCACGTCCACGGCCCTCGCGCTCGCCAAGTACGGCGTGACGGCGAACGCCATCTGCCCGCGCGCCCGGACCCGGATGACGCAGGACGTGTTCGCACAGGCCCCCGCCGGCCGTCCCGCCGAGGGCCTTGACCCCCTCGCCCCCGAGCATGTCGCCCCGCTCGTCGGCTATCTGGCCTCGCCCGCCGCCGCGCGGATCAACGGCCAGCTGCTCGTCGTGCACGGCGGCATGGTGGCGATCGTCGAACGGCCGCGGGTGCGCGCGCAGTTCGACAGCAAGCAGGACACCTTCACCTACGACGAGCTGGACACCCTGCTCGGCCCGCACTACGCGGACCGGCCGGCGGGGGAGACGTTCGCGGCGGCGGAGGTGCTGGGGCTCAAGCGGCTCTAGAGGCTCAAGCGGCTCTGGATACGGAAAACGGCCCCGCCCCTCGCGCGAAGGCGAGGAGCGGGGCCGTTTTCCGTTGTTCAGGCTGCCGCCGTCTCGGTCTGCTCCACCGGCTTGCGGTGACGGCCGCGCGGGGCCGCCTCACCGTCGTGGGACGAGACCGGACCGCGGTGCCTGCCGTGACCGGCGTGCTCCTGGGCCTCAGCGGACTGCTGGGTCGTAGTGGCGTCGCTCATCGGAAGAAATTCACCCCGTCAACATGATCTTTCAGACAGCCGGGCGAGTCTAACCGTCGCACCTCGGGCCGAATCCAGCCGCACACGCCAACCGCCACTAGTTCGTTACAAGACGCCCCAATGGCGCTTGCTGCAAGGGCACCGGACGTGCCACGGCGGGCTCCGGGGGATCCGTGTCCGCCGACTCCTCGACGGCCGCCGGGGCCTCGGCCGAGGCCGCCGCCGACGAAGCCGTACCGTCCCGGACCGAATCCCCCGAAGCCGCGTCCCCCGAGGCCCCCGTCGCCCCCGTCTCCCCCTGTTCCCCCGCCCCCGTGGGCGCCGCCACCCGCACCACTCCACAGGGCATCTCCCCGGTGGAGTAGGGCAGTTGCAGCACCCCGTCCCTCGTCCACAGCCCGGCGCCCGTCAACCAGCCCTCCGGCGCCGGGAGGTGATGCATATGCCGGTCGGCGGGCCGCCACACGCCGACCCAGCTGCCGAGCGGACCGTCCACCCGCAGCGCCACCCCGCAGCTCTCCGGCATCAGCACCTGCCCCGGCTGGATCGCGAACGGTGTCACCGCGCAGTCCGGCACCCGCAGACACTCTGGGAACCGCACCGGCAGCGTGCTGCCCAGCACCCCCCAGCCCAGCCGCGTCCCCTGCCCCGGCGCCGGCGCGTCCGAGCCGATCAGCAGCAGTCCGCTGTCCGCGTCCGCCAGCAGCAGCCGGTCGTCGCTGTCCGCCGCGATCTGCAGCAGCGGCGACACCTCGCCGCCGCGCTCCAGGTCCACCACGACCGTCTTGGTCCGGCCGCCGGTCTCCCGGTCCAGGGCCAGCATCCGCCCCGTGCGATCCAGCCACACCCCGCCCGAACAGCGCCCCGGGATCTCCCCGACGTGCTCGGGCCCGAAGGCGCCGCCCGCCACCAGCCACACCGCACTGGAGCGCGGGCCGACGGCGAGGGCGTAGGCCTTCTGCCCGCACGGTGCCGGCGGCAGCAGCCGGAGCCGGGTGTCGCCGTCGGGGCACTCGACCGCGCCCAGCAGCAGCTCGCCGGTGCCGGGGCCGGTCGGGTAGAGCAGTGAGAAGACATGCCGTCCGTCGGTGGGCCGGCAGATCAGGACGCGCCCGTCGCCCATCGGCTGCACCTCGGTGCCGGGCTCCTCGGGCTGGTTGCCGGGCAGCGGCACCGCGTACGGCTCCGGGCCGTCCAGCGTCCAGCGCTCCGGGAACCAGCAGTCACCGTCCAGCGCGAGCCGGGCGGCGTAGGCGCCGTCCGCGGTGATGGTGCACGGCCGGTACGGGGTGATGGCGTCCGGGGTCATGGCGTCCCCGGCTCCCGTGGCCCCGTCCGCTGCCGTGGCCCCGTCCGAGTCTCCCGCCGCCGCTTCGATGGCACAGGCCGTCATCGTCTGGTCACCTCCGGCGACGAAGCTAGTTTTCGCACGCACAGGCGGGGGACCGGGAGGCTTCCGCTTCACACATAAGGGTGGCCCAGGAACGATTCGCCTGAGGGAACGGGGGCGTGTGTGCTGAGCGGGAACGGCGGGTACCGCGCCGGTACAGAGGAAGAGAACAGGCAGGTAGCCTTTTCCCCGTGCCCCGTCTGTCTGAAGTCATCGCCGCGCTGGAGAACCTGTGGCCCGCCGAGCGGGCCGAGTCCTGGGACGCGGTCGGAACCGTCGTGGGCGACCCCGACCAGGAGGTCACCCGGGTCCTGTTCGCCGTCGACCCGGTCCAGGAGATCGTCGACGAGGCGCTGAAACTCGGTGCCGACCTGCTGGTCACCCACCACCCGCTCTACCTGCGCGGTACGACGACGGTCGCGGCCTCGCACTTCAAGGGCCGGGTCGTGCACACCCTGATCAAGAACGACATCGCGCTGCACGTGGCGCACACCAACGCGGACACCGCCGACCCCGGCGTCAGCGACGCCCTCGCCGGCGCGCTGGACCTGAGGGTCGTAGGGCCGCTCGTGCCCGACCCGACGGACCCCGACGGCCGCCGCGGCCTCGGCCGGATCTGCGAACTCGACCACCCGCTGACCGTCCGCGAGCTCGCCCGGCGGGCCGCCGAGCGGCTGCCCGCCACCGCGCAGGGCATCCGCGTCGCCGGCGACCCCGAGGCGGTCGTCCGCACGGTCGCCGTGAGCGGCGGCTCCGGCGACAGCCTGTTCGACGACGTACGCGCGGCGGGCGTCGACGCCTTCCTCACCGCGGACCTGCGCCACCACCCGGCCTCCGAGGCCCGCGCCCACAGTCCTCTCGCGCTGCTCGACGCAGCGCACTGGGCCACCGAGTGGCCCTGGTGCGAGCAGGCCGCCGCCCAGCTCGACGAGATCTCCGACCGGCACGGATGGGACCTGCGCGTCCACGTCTCGAAGACGGTCACCGACCCCTGGACCAGTCACTCCCCTTCACCTGGAGCCCCCAACTGAACGCCGCGCCCGCCGACCAGATCCGACTTCTCGACGTCCAGGCCCTCGACGTCCGCCTCCAGCAGCTGGCGCACAAGCGCCGGTCGCTGCCCGAGCACGCCGAGATCGAGTCGCTGACCAAGGACCTCACCCAGCTGCGCGACCTGCTCGTGGCCGCGCAGACCGAGGAGAGCGACACCGCCCGCGAGCAGACCAAGGCCGAGCAGGACGTCGACCAGGTCCGCCAGCGCGCCACCCGCGACCAGCAGCGCCTGGACTCGGGTGCCGTCACCTCCCCGAAGGACCTGGAGAACCTCCAGCGCGAGATCGCCTCCCTCGCCAAGCGGCAGGGCGACCTGGAGGACGTGGTCCTGGAGGTCATGGAGCGCCGTGAGTCCGCGCAGGAGCGCGTCGCGGAGCTGACCGAGCGCGTCGGCTCCGTGCAGTCGAAGATCGACGACGCGACCGGGCGCCGGGACGCGGCCTTCGAGACGCTGGACGGCGAGGCCGCCTCGGTGACCAAGGAGCGCGAGGTCATCGCCGGGTCCGTCCCCGCCGACCTGATGAAGCTCTACGACAAGCTGCGCGGGCAGCAGGGCGGCATCGGCGCGGCCAAGCTGTACGCGCGCAGCTGCCAGGGCTGCCGCCAGGAGCTGGCGATCACCGAGCTCAACGAGATCCGCTCGGCGGCTCCCGACACGGTGATCCGTTGCGAGAACTGCGGCCGCATCCTGGTGCGCACCTCCGAGTCGGGTCTGTAGGGGCGCTCGCGGTGAGGGAGTTCATCGTCGAGGCCGACGGCGGGTCGCGGGGCAACCCGGGGCCCGCGGGCTACGGGGCCGTGGTCAGCGACGCGGCGACGGGTCAGGCGCTGGCCGAGCGTGCCGAATACCTCGGCGTCGTGACGAACAACGTCGCCGAGTACCGGGGCCTGCTGGCCGGCCTGCGCGCCGCGCACGAACTGGACCCCACCGCCTCGGTCCACGTCCGCATGGACTCCAAGCTCGTCGTGGAGCAGATGTCGGGCCGCTGGAAGATCAAGCACCCCGACATGAAGCCCCTGGCCATGGAGGCGTCGAGAATCTTCCCACCGGACCGCGTGACCTACGAGTGGATCCCCCGCGCCCAGAACAAGCACGCGGACCGCTTGGCCAACGAGGCGATGGACGCGGGCGCCCGGGGCGAACAGTGGGAGCCGTCGGCTTCTACGGCGGAGCTGGACGCGGCGGCGGGGCGCGAAGCGTCGCGGGCTGCGGCTGCGGTGGCTGCGCCCGCTTCTTCGGCGGTGGTGGTTTCTTCGGCTGGGCAGGGTTCTT
>NZ_JBFBLP010000002.1:271146-990266 GCF_040686775.1 Streptomyces sp. NPDC079141
GTTCTTCGGCTGCGCCGGTTTCCTCCGGGGTGGTGGCTGCTTCGGCTGCGCCTGCTTCTTCTGCGGTGGCGGTTTCTTCGGCTGCGCCGGTTTCCTCCGGGGTGGTGGCTGCTTCGGCTGCGCCTGCTTCTTCTGCGGTGGCGGTTTCTTCGGCTGCGCCGGTTTCCTCCGCGGCGGCGGCATCTTTGGCTACGCCAGTTTCTTCCGCGCCGCCGGCTGCTTCGGCCGCGCCGATTTCCTCCGCACCGGCGGCCTCCTCCGCCGCGCCCGCTTCCTCCGCAAGCCGGGCCGCGTCGGTCCCGCCGCCGGCTTCCTCCGCTGCCCCCGATTCCCGCCGCGGACCGGCGGAGCCGCTGGGCGGCGTGGCCGCCAAAGCCGACGCCGACGTCCGTGCCGCCAAGACCGTCGCCGCCCCAGGATGGGCCCCCGCCGACATGGGCGCCCCGGCGACCTTCGTGCTGCTGCGGCACGGGGAGACTCCGCTCACCCCGCAGAAGCGGTTCTCCGGGAGTGGCGGCAGCGATCCGTCCCTGTCGGAGATCGGCCGGGAGCAGGCGGAGCGGGCGGCTGCGGCGCTGGCCAGGCGGGGCACGATTCAGGCTGTTGTGGCGTCACCGCTTGCCCGTACCCGGGAGACCGCCGCCGCGGTGGCCGCCCGCCTGGGCCTTGAGGTGACCGTTGACGAGGGCCTGCGTGAGACCGACTTCGGCGCCTGGGAGGGGCTCACCTTCGGTGAGGTCCGCGAACGGCACCCGGAGGACCTGAACGCCTGGCTGGCCGACCCCGAGGCCCGCCCCACCGGCGGCGGCGAGAGCTTCGCCGAGACGGCCACCCGCATCGCCGCGACCCGCGACAAGCTGGTCGCCACGTACGCGGGCCGCACGGTGCTGCTGGTCAGCCACGTCACCCCGATCAAGACGTTCGTACGGCTCGCCCTGGGCGCCCCGCCCGAGTCCCTGTTCCGCATGGAACTGTCGGCGGCCTCCCTGTCGGCGGTGGCGTACTACGCCGACGGCAACGCGAGCGTCCGGCTCTTCAACGACACCTCGCACCTGCGCTGAGCCCGGCCGCCGCCCGGGCCAGGGACTCGATCCGGTCCCAGTCACGGGCGGCGACCGCCTCCGCGGGAAGCATCCAACTGCCGCCCACACAACCCACGTTGGGCAGGGCGAGGTACTCCGGCGCGGAGTCCGGCCCGATCCCTCCGGTCGGGCAGAACCGCGCCTGCGGCAACGGCCCCGACAGGGACTTCAGATACGCCGCCCCGCCCGCGGCCTGCGCCGGGAAGAACTTCATCTCCCGCACCCCCCGCTCCAGCAGCGCCACGACCTCCGAGGTCGTCGACACCCCCGGCAGGAACGGCACCCCGGACGCCCGCATCGCCGCCAGCAGCACGTCCGTCCACCCCGGGCTGACCAGAAACCGCGCCCCCGCGGCCACGGACGACGTCACCTGCTCCGGCGCGATCACGGTCCCCGCGCCGACCACCGCCCCCGGCACCTCCCTGGCGACCGCCCGGATCGCGTCGAGCGCAGCGGGCGTCCGCAGCGTCACCTCGATCGCGGGCAGGCCGCCCGCGACCAGCGCCCGGGCGAGCGGCACGGCGTCGGCCGGATCCTCGATCACGACAACGGGCACGACGGGCGCAAGGTCCAGCACGGAGGTCATGCCGACATCCTGCCGCCGCGATGCAACACGCGCAAAGGTCATTGCGTATGTTGCAACAACCGTCCAGCGGACCCGGTGAAGTCCACTGCGGTTCGGCAACGCCCTCCAGGTGCGCGGGGCTGTATCGATATGCGGCTCCGCCGCGCGGGCGCGACCGGCCACGACGGCGCCGCAGCCGAACGTCGGCCCGTCACCGCAGCTCCAGCGGAGCGCTCAGTGGACCTCGTCCACCAGCACGTCCAGCGACCAGGCCGCCCCCGCCTTCTTCGGCGCCTGAGCCTCCACCACGTAGCCCAGGTCCCGCAGCGCCTCCACCAGCTCCGCGGGCCCCGCCGGCCGCACCCCGGACGACAGCAGACTCCGTACGATCCGCCCCTTCGTCGCCTTGTTGAAGTGGCTGACCACCTTCCGCGTCGGCGCGTGCAGCACCCGCACGCTCGCCGTCCGCCCGGCGACCTCGCCCTTCGGCTTCCACGCCGCCGCGTACGCCGCCGACCGCAGGTCCAGCACCAGCCCGTCCCCGGCCGCCTCGGGCAGCACCGACGCCATCGGCGTACGCCAGTGCGCGCCCAGCGCCCCGAGACCCGGCAGCTTCACACCCATCGAGCAGCGGTAGGAGGGAATGCGGTCGGTCACCCGGACCGCGCCCCACAGCCCGGAGAACACCAGCAGCGAGCGCGCGGCGCGCTTCTTCGCGGCGGCATCCAGGGAGGCCAGGCCGAGGGCGTCGTAGAGGACACCCGTGTAGATCTCCCCGGCGGGCCGCGCCCCGGCCGTCGGCAGCTCGGTGTTCTTCGCGACCTCGCCGCGCAGCCCCTCGCTCAGCCCGAGTACCTCGCGCGCCTTGTCCTCGTCGCCGCTGCACAGCTCCACGAGCTCGCCGAGGACGGACTCGCGGGCGGCGGTCAGCCCCGGCAGCGACAGCGACTCCAGTTTCAGCGGGGCGCCACGACCGGAGGAGGCCTTGCCTTCGGACGGCGGCAGCAGGACAAGCACGGGCGGATCTCCTTCTGTAGAGCTCGCCACAGCGTACGGCGTGCCACCGGGCGGCCCCCGCCCTACGCTCGCTGTATGCCCCGCCGCCACATCCGCGTGACCGGCGCCCCCGAAGCCCCCCTCCGGGCCGCCCTCACCGCGCTGCGCACCGAACTCGGCATCGCCGAGACCTTCCCGCCCGAGGTGCTCGCGGAGGCCGAGCGCGTCGCGAGGGACCCCGCACTTCCCCCCACCGACGCGACCGACATCCCCCTGTTCACCATCGACCCGCCCACCTCCACCGACCTCGACCAGGCGATGTACCTGTCCCGCCTGGGCACCGGCTACCGCGTCCGGTACGCCATCGCCGACGTCGCCGCCTTCGTCGTACCCGGAACGGTCCTCGACGCCGAGACCCACCGCCGCGTGACCACCCTCTACTTCCCGGACGGCAGGGTCCCCCTGCACCCCGCGGTGCTCGGCGAGGGCGCCGCGAGCCTGCTCCCCGGCCAGACCCGCCCGGCCGCCCTGTGGACGATCGACCTCGACGCGTACGGCAACCCCCTCGCCGTCGACGTCCGCCGCGCCCTGGTCCGCAGCCGGGCCAAGCTCGACTACGCGGGCGTACAGCAGGAGATCGACGCCAAGACCGCCGAGGAGCCGCTCGCGCTGCTGGCGGAGATCGGCCGGCTGCGGGAGGGCCTGGAATCGGACCGCGGTGGAATCTCCCTCAACGTCCCCGAGCAGGAGATCGTCGAACGGGACGGGTCGTACGAGCTGTCGTACCGCGCCCCGCTCCCCGCCGACAGCTGGAACGCCCAGATCTCCCTGCTGACGGGGATGGCCGCGGCGGACCTGATGCTCGCCTACGGCACGGGCGTCCTGCGCACCCTCCCCGCCGCCCCCGACGGCGCGGTCGGCCGCCTGCGCCGTACCGCCCGCGCCCTGCACATCGACTGGCCGCACCACGTCTCGTACGCGGCCCTCGTCCGCTCCCTCGACCCGCACCGCCCGCACCACGCGGCCTTCCTCCAGGAGTGCACGACGCTGCTGAGGGGCGCGGGCTACACGGTGTTCAGGGACGGCCGGCTGCCATCCATCACCACGCACTCCGCGGTGGCCGCCCCCTACGCCCACTGCACGGCCCCCCTCCGCCGCCTCGCCGACCGCTTCACCTCCGAACTCTGCATGGCGGCCGTGGCGGAGGAACCCCCGCCCGACTGGGTCCTCGCGGCCCTGGACGCCCTGCCCGAGGAGATGGCGGACGGCGGCCGCCGCGCCGGAACCGTCGAACGCGAATGCGTCGACATCGTGGAGGCGGCGCTGCTGAAGGACCGGGTGGGGGAGGAGTTCGACGGCTGCGTGGTGGACGTGAAGGACCACGAACCGGCCACCGGCACCGTCCAGTTGGAGACCCCGGCGGTCATCGGCCGCATCGACGGCGACGGCGCACTGCCGCTGGGCGAACGGTTGCGCGTCCGGCTCACACAGGCGGAGCCGGGAGTGGCGAAGGTGCGCTTCGTACCCGCGTGACCTGCACCGGACTTCTCTCCGGACTTCGCTCCGGACTTTTCTCCGGGCCGCCCGGTGTTGCACCCTGACGACGACGGACAGGGGCGAGGCGTGGAACAGGCACTGTGGACCAGGGCGCGGGTGGGCCGCTGCGGCCCCCCGCTCGACCTGCTCACCGCCCGCTTCACCAAGCACGTCTACGCCCCGCACGCGCACGAGGAGTACACGATCGGGGTGTGCGTGGGCGGCTCGGAGATCATCGACTACCGCGGCGGGCACATCCGCACGGGACCGGGCTCCATCGTCGTGCTGGCGCCGGGTGAGATGCACACGGGCGGCCCCGGCAACGCCACGGACGGCTACGCCTACCGCGCCCTGTACGCGGAGCCCGCGCTGCTGGGGGAGGGCGCTGCGCTCCCGCACTTCCGCGAACCCGTCCTCGACGACCCCGAACTGGCCGCCGCCCTGCGCGTCACGCACACCGAGCTCAGCGTCTGCCCCGACCCGCTGGAGACCGAGTCCCGCCTGCCCTGGCTGCTGACGGCCCTGACCCACCGCCACTCCACGGCACACGTGGTCACCACCCCCGTCCCCGGCGCCGACCGCATAGCCCGCACGGTCCGCGACCGCCTGGCCGACGAACTGACGGCCCCACCCTCCCTCGCCACCCTCGCCGCCGACCTGGGCCTGTCCCGCTACCAGCTCCTGCGCGCCTTCCGTACGGCGACGGGGGTGCCGCCGTACGCCTGGCTCGCCCAGCACCGGGTGCAGCGGGCCCGCACCCTGCTGGAGTGCGGACTGCGCCCGGCGGAGGTCGCCGCCCGCGTCGGCTTCGCCGACCAGGCGCATCTGACCCGCTGGTTCCGGCGGGTGCTGGGGGTGACGCCGGCGGCGTACCGCAACAGCGTTCAAGACGGCCGCTGACGCGCCGCCGACGATGGCCGCATGAGTGCACGTGGCTGGTTCCTGTTCTCCCTCATGGGACTGATCTGGGGTATCCCCTACCTGCTGATCAAGGTGGCGGTGGACGCCCCGCTGTCCGCGTCCATGGTGGTGTTCGTGCGCTGCGCCCTCGGCGCCGCGCTCCTGCTGCCCTTCGCGATACGCCAGGGCGGCCTGCCCCGGACCGTACGGACCCACTGGCGGCCGATGCTGGCCTTCGCGGTCATCGAGATCGTCGGCCCCTGGTACACGCTGACGGACGCCGAACGCCACCTCTCCAGCTCCACCGCCGGCCTGCTGATCGCGGGCGTCCCCATCGTCGGAGTCGTCCTGGCCCGCTTCTTCGGCGACACGGAGAGGCTGGGCGTACGGCGCATGACCGGCCTCGGCCTGGGCCTGGCCGGCGTCGGCACCCTCACCGTCCCGCACCTGACCGGCGGCGACGCGAAGTCGCTGGCCGAGGTCCTGCTGACGGTGCTGGGCTACGCCACGGCCCCGCTGATCGCCGCCCGCCACCTGAAGGACGTCCCGACCCTCCAGCTGACGGCCCCCTGCCTGGCGCTGGCGGCGCTGGTCTACACCCCCGCGGCGGCCGCGACCTGGCCGTCGCAGATGCCCTCCACCTCGGTCCTGGCGTCTCTCGCAGCCCTGGGCGTGATCTGCACGGCCGTCGCCTTCGTGGCCTTCCTGGAGCTGATCAAGGAGGCGGGCCCGACCCGGGCGACGGTGATCACGTACGTCAACCCGGCGGTGGCAGTCGCGGCCGGAGCCGTCTTCCTGAACGAGCCGCTCACCCCCACCATCGCGGCGGCCTTCGCCCTCATCCTCGCGGGCTCGGTCCTGGCGACCGCGGCCCCCCGCAGGCCGGTAACATGGTCGCCACGGCAGACGAGCCGGGCGGACGGCCGCGTGGAGTCCCCTTGAGGGGCTTCCCGAGGAACGTCCGGGCTCCACAGGGCAGGGTGATGGCTAACGGCCACCCGGGGTGACCCGCGGGACAGTGCCACAGAAAGCAAACCGCCGGGGACCTCGGTCCTCGGTAAGGGTGAAACGGTGGTGTAAGAGACCACCAGTGCCCAGGGCGACCTGGGCAGCTAGGTAAACCCCACCCGGAGCAAGGTCAAGAGGGAGCACCCCGGTGCTCCTGCGCGGACGACCGAGGGCTGCCCGCCCGAGTCCGCGGGTAGACCGCACGAGACCGGTGGCAACACCGGTCCTAGATGGATGGCCGTCACCCTCGGCTCCGCGAGGAGCCTTGGGAACAGAACCCGGCGTACAGCCCGACTCGTCTGCCACCCCACATTTCCACAGCCATCGGCCGTAGACACCATCCTCTGGATGGCGCCTGGAAAGGCGAGTCGGAACGGGGTCGGCGCTGTGACGCTGACAGCCGACGACGGGTGTCTAGACGTTGGCAATTGATGCCGGGCACGGCGTCTGCTGCCGCCAATGCGACCGCTGGTACCGGTGCCGGCGCCGCCAGGTACCCTCAAGCACATCGTCAACGCGGCCCGACGGGCTTCCGCTCCATCCCGGTGGAGTCTCGAAGGACATGCCCCCACCCGCACGAGTCTCTTCGTGCTGCCTGGGGGAAGTCCTTGCTGTTCCGCGCGTCCGCCAAAACGGTCGCCGTCATGGCACTCGACGGTTCGCTGTTCCTGCACCTCACCGAGCAGTTCGTTCACGTACACGGCTATCGGCCCGGAGCCTCGGAGATGCGTTCCTGGGAACGCAGCATCCCGCTGCTGACCGCTGCGCTCAACGACGCCGGCCTGGGCGACGTCGAGGTCTTGCTGGAGTACGCGCTACCGCTGAACAGCAAGCGTGCCGACGCCATCCTCGCCGGAGTGCACCCGGTCACGGGGGAGCCGTCCTACGTCGTGGTAGAGCTGAAGCAGTGGAGCCAGGCAACTCCGCACGAGGACGACCCCACCCTGTGCCATGTCGACGTCTACGCGCACCCCGTGCTCAATCCGATTGAGCAGGTGCGGCGATACCGCGACTACCTGGTCAACTTCAATGGCGCGGTGGCCGAGCACGGCGAGCGGATCCAGGGAGTGGCCTTCCTGCACAACGCCACCGAGTTCGGGGTGGCGGGGCTACGGGACATCGAGCACGACGGGCAGGGGCGGCTCTTCACGGGGGAACGCCGCGGTGCGTTCCTGGACCACCTCCGGTCGCAGCTGAGCGACAAGCACCCCGGTGCTCGTGCGGCCGACGAGCTGCTCGCGGGTGCAACCGTGCCGTCGAAGCAGCTGATGTCGGTGGCAGCCCAAGAAGTGAGGGAGCGACAGCAGTTCGTTCTCCTGGACGAGCAGCAGGTCGCCTACCGCATGGTGCTCAACGCGGTGGAGCGGGCGAAGCGCGCCGACCACAAGGAAGTCGTCATCGTCACCGGTGGCCCCGGTACCGGGAAGAGCGTGATCGCCCTCCAAGTGCTCGGCGAGCTGTACCGGAGGGGTGTGGCCGCGGTCCACGCGACTGGCTCGCAGTCGTTCACCAAGACGATGCGCAAGGTGGCCGGTTCCCGGAAGCGGGAAGTCCAGGACCTCTTCAAGTACTTCAACAGCTTCATGACCACAGAGAAGAACAGCCTGAGTGCTCTGATCTGTGACGAGGCGCACCGCATCCGGGAGACCTCCGCCAACCGCTATACCCGAGCGGCACTGCGGACCGGCAGGGCGCAGATCGACGAACTCATCGACGTGGCCCACGTACCGGTCTTCTTTCTCGACGAGCACCAGGTGGTGCGTCCCGGTGAGATGGGCACCGTGGACGAAATCCGTGAGGCCGCGGCCAGACGGGGCATCGACTGCCATGTCGTCCCCCTGGACAGCCAGTTCCGCTGCGGAGGCAGCGACGCCTACCTGCGCTGGGTGGTTCGGCTCCTCGGCCTCGAGCCCGGCGGGCCGGTCGTATGGGAGCCCGACGACCGCATGCAGCTGCTGGTCGCCGACAGCCCAGGAGAACTGGAGGCGTTCCTCGACGCACGCCGCGCCGAGAAATACGGTGCCCGGATGTCCGCGGGCTACTGCTGGCGGTGGTCCCCCGAGCCCAAGCCCGGCGATCCCCTGCCTCCCGACGTCGTCATCGGGGGCTGGGCCCGGCCTTGGAACCTGCGCGGGGACCGGTCGGTCTCCGGAGCGCCTCCGTCCGCGCTGTGGGCCACCGATCCTGCCGGCTTCGGGCAGATCGGCTGCGTCTACACCGCCCAGGGATTCGAGTACGACTGGTCCGGCGTCATCATCGGGCCAGACCTGGTCTGGCGGGGTGACCGCTGGATCACCGACCGCACCGCGTCCAAGGACCCGGTGTTCAAGAAGTCCACACCGGACACCGATGTCGACCGTCTCATTCGGAACACGTACAAGGTGCTGCTGACGCGGGGGATGGTCGGCACGATCGTGTACTCGACCGATCCGGAGACCAGGGAGAAGCTGCGGGAACTGGTGTCCGGCCGACCGGAGCCGCGGTCTTCCGCAGTCGAGGAGTCCCTTCTGCGGCGGTGAACGCGTGATATCCGGCCATGATGTCCGTGGTTCCAGCCGACCGACGCGTCATATGCGTCGGGAAAGGCGATCACTTCTTTAAGATCCCAGGCGTCATTGCGGCCCGACGGGCTTCCCCACGTGGACATGCCCCCATCCGCACGAGTCACTCGTGCCCTGGGGGATCCACCTCGTGTCCATGCTCCTGCTGAAACTGGCAGCGCGGGATCTGCTGACCCTGAACTCAAGACGCCGTATGGTGCCCCACCTCGCTGCGAGGTGGAAGCACTTCCTCAGCACCGACGCTTCGTTGACCGAACGTTCCGCCTGGGCAGAGAGCCTGGTACATCTTGCCGAAGATCTGGTCGCCGCCGACCGCGGGAACGTCGAGATGGTCGTCGAGTGCGCGGCCACCCTCGACGAGACCGACCGCCCCGGTGCCCCGCGGCTCATCGACGTCGTCCTCGTGGGCCATCATCCCGAAGAGAACGGGCTGTCCGTCCAACTCGTCGAGCTGAAACGGTGGTCGACGGTGACCCGGGTGGAGCGAGCCACCGCGGAACTGGTGCATGTCCCCGGTATGGGGGAGAAGAAGCATCCGGCGCTGCAACTGCGCGAGTACTACGAGGCGTTCACGAGTGACAGAGGACCGCTGTACGGACTGGACTACGAGTGTGGAGGCTTCGCCTATCTGCACAATGCCACCGACGCCGCAGTGCTCCCACTGGTCGGCGTGGACGCGCCGACCGGTTCCTACGCCCGTGTCTACACCAACGACCGCCGTGCCCAACTGCTGTCGGACCTGCGGAGCAGCTTCGCCGCCGACGGTGCCGACTCGGCGGCCGAGATCCTGTTACGGAGCATGGGCCTGCGCAACACTCCGCTGCTCGACGCCATGATTCGCTCCAGCGGCGAGGACACGGTCTTCACCCTGCGTGGCCGTCAGAAGAAGGTCGCGGTCCAGATACTCGACACAGCTGCCAAGGTGCTTCCCGATCCCCAGCGGCCCGCGCTCCTCCCCGACGAACGACGGGTGGTGTTTCTCGTGACGGGCGGTGCCGGCACCGGCAAGAGCGCCATCGGCCTCCAGCTCAAGGCTGAACTGGAAGCCGATGGCCGCACGGTCAAGTATGCGAGCGGCAGTCGGGCGTTCAACGGAGCTCTGCAGGAGCATGTCGGTTACGGCGACCGGGAGTTCAAGGAGACCTTCACTTACTTCAGCAACTTCGTCACGCCGCCCGACCCGCCGCTGGACGTGTTGATCTGCGACGAGGCCCACCGCCTGCGCGACCGCTCCACCAACCGCTTCTGGAAACCCGAGGACTGGGGCACCAAGCCTCAGGTGGACGAGCTCCTCGACGCCTCCCGGTTGACGGTGTTCTTCCTCGACGAGGGTCAGTCCGTGCGCCCGCAGGAGGTCGGCACCGTTGCTCTCGTGGAGGACGCGGCACGACGCTACGACGCCCATCTGGTCCGCTGCCGCCTGCGGGAACAGTTCCGGTGCGGAGGCAGCGACGCCTACATCCGCTGGGTACGCGGCGCGCTGGAGGTGTCCGATGCGGAGCCGGAGCTGTGGACCCCGGACGGACTCATGCATGTCGAGGTCGTGGACAGTCCTGAGGAACTTGAGCGGATCATCCGTTCCGAGGCCGCGGCGGGAGCGTCCGCGCGCATGGTCGCCGGATACTGCTGGCCCTGGACGAAGCCCCTGGGCAAGGAGAAGCGGCTGGAACCCGATGTCCGGATCGGCGACTGGCACCGGCCGTGGAACGCGGACAGCGACTCCTTCTGCGAGAACAAGACCGTCCCGCCTTCCAAGATCTGGTCCGTGCACGAAAACGGTCTCGGCCAGATCGGCTGCGTGTACACCGCGCAGGGTCTGGAGTGGGACTGGTGCGGCGTGATCATGGGTGAGGACATGGTGCGCCGGGGCGATCGCTGGGTGTTCCGCCGGGGCAAGGAGAGGGCGGACAAGGAGGCGGGCGTCAAGCGGGTTGCCGTCCCCGGGTCGTTCGATCCCAAGGTGAAGCCGAAGAGCGTGGACGACGACGAGTTCGCCCGACTCGTCCGGCACGCCTACCACGTGCTGATGACCCGGGCCAGCCGGGCGACCGTGCTCTACTCCACGGACGAGGAGACCCGGGACTACCTGAAGGGACTCGTCGGCGACGTCGAGATCCACGGCCTGCGACCCACCTGGGAGAACCTGCCGGAGCAGGCGCGACAGCCACATCTACCCCGTCCCGGCCGAGGGCGGCGCCGCCGCCGGAAGCGCCAGAAGAAGGACACTCCGCCTGGAGAAATGCGTCTCTTCTGAAACTGTGAACCGGTAGGTGGAGTGGCGGGCTCCCGGGCCCGCCACCTGCCGGTCAGAAGACCAGGCTTGCTGCCAAGGTAAGGGCCGTCACCAGCAGACTGGTGATGACTCCCACCGTGACGTCGACCAGAATCTGGCGAATCCGGTCACGACGTGCACGCTTGTACTCAACGGGGTTCATCGGTTTCCACTCCTGAGCATGAGCTGGGAATGGCAGGGATCGCCCTACCGGGCATCCGCAGTCACACCGTGTGAGACACGCGGTGGAGACCACTCGTCACTCATCGCCGAGGACCGGCACCTGGAACACCGCCGACGTACCCTCCGGGAAGGTGCGCAGCGGGTAACCACGTTAGTGCAAGGGCCAGTTGTTACAGATGGATTTTGGACGCTGTGGCGTCTCCGTCCACGCGCCAGATACGTTGGCACCGGGCGGGACGGCGTCGATCGCAATGACGTCGGCTGCGCGGAGTTTGCGCATTTCGCCTGAGGTCGTTGGCGAGACTCCAAGATACTGGTGGTCCGCGCACCACAAGTCACCGGAGTCGGGTGCAACGGCCCGCCGACAGCTGGCTGCGCCTGCAAGAGAACCTGACCTCGGCCGACTGGGGCGCGGCCCCGTGCGCGTACAGCACGACAGCTTTGATGCCATCCCTCTGATGGACTGTCAGGCTCCCCGGACCCCGTTGGTTGTGACTCGCCGCAATGCCCACCGCGGTCAGTCCGGCGGAAGCGGCGGCGGACTTGGCTGCTGCCAGTCGTGGAGGACCTGAGGGTGAGTGGGCACCTCCTCGCCGAGCCGTGTGGACAGGTGGTGGTGACGCTCGATGGCTTCGGCCACCATCTGTCGCCACCACAGCAGTCGCTCCCAACCGGCGTGAGTTGACGTCAACTCGTCGTGCAGTGCGTACAGTTCGCAGGCCGTATGCCACTGCGTCTCCGGTACGGCTGCGGGGCTGTTCTCGAAGCGTGTGAGGGAACGGCCCTCGCACACTCGGCACTCGCACGGCCACGGGCCGATGCGTGCCTCCCAGTGCTGGAGGGTCGTTACCCGGCGGTACTCCAGTAGATCGCGGACGAGAACCACCGGATACGGCATACCCCCACCGCCCCCGCTGTCGGTTCGCGGAGCAATCCCGTGCCGGAGCGCAGCCGTGACCCCCACCGCCGCACCGATCGCGCCGTGCGCGATCGCGTCGAACGCCGCGAGATCGGTGCGCCACAGCAACAACTACGGGCAGGATCGGCACAGTTGCCGTAGTCCCTCGATCACTCCCCTCGCTTTCAGGGGGTCGCGCCAGTGCTGCATGATCAGTGAGACGGGGTGCCTACTGGCCCGCACCTGCCGGATCAGGTGCTCCAGGGAGTCGCCGGTCAGCCATCGCCAACTGCACGGGAGCAGTACCACCGTGTCCGCCCGCTCCAGCTCGTTCGCCTGGCTGATGACCGCCTTGAGCGTGCGTGCGTCCCCGTCGTCATCGCGCGGTATGAAGGCCGTCGGCGTCACCGCGAACGCGGCCTTGTTGGCGAGCTGGCCGTTGAGGATCTCCTCCACTCCCGCGAGGTCCAGAGCGTGCCAGCCGTCTTTTGCCCGGTAACCGAAGGGACGGGTCGCGGTGGCGACCCCGTGCTCGTGTCCCGCCAGGTCGACTGCCACGACGGTGTCCGGATGCCTGTTGCGCAGGTGCCGGCAGCGGGTGGGGGCGTCCGCACCCGTGAGGATCAGGCCGCCGGTTCGCTTGTCGACGTGAGGCAGGAGGTCGGTTGCTTTCGTCTCGTTCGCCATGATCAGCAGTCGGTCGTTCAGCAGGTGCAGTAAGTCCGAACTGCCTTCTTCCATGCGGACCCCCACCGGTCGATAAGTCGCCCCGCTGGTCATGAGTGTGAGAGTCGTACAAAAGTGAACGCAAGGAGGTCAGGAGTGGACTTCGATTGTTCTCGGACAGGCCGCCGCGGCGGCCGTGTGCTGCGCCCCCCTCACCGATCGGAGTCGCTTGACCAATCCTGGTGCCTGGAGTGCCCCCGTGGGTTGCTCAACGTGACATTGGAGTCAAGGAACTTGTGCCTGGCCTGGGTGCAAGGCATCCCCAGACTGGCGAGATTGGACGTCGCATACGACAGCAACGTGGTCCGGTCTCCACGTGGCCGGGGTCCCCGTAGTTGGCCGAGGCCGACGGGGCAGCGAGTCGACTTCGTTGATCCGCCCCATAATGCAAGGGTTCATCTTTCTGGGTCGCTCCGCCGTTGGACCCTGCGCCCTCGGTCGCCCTCAAAGTCGGCACCGGTCAGGAAGGCGCCGCCATCCCCGCCCGCGAGACCGCTGGTGCACTCCGGCCTCCAGCCGCAGCACACCATCCACGCAGCCGAGGGCGTTCACTTCATCGACTGCTCATGGGCGTGGCACGCCCACCACCTTGCGCCGTCGTACATGTTCATTCGCGGCAGGCCGCACCTTCTGGCACCCGAACTGGCCGGGCGCTCGAAGACGGTCAATGCCCCGTCGCCCCGGGCCTGCCTGCGGACCTACGCCCTCGGGGCGAGCATCTGGTGGGTGGCCACCGGGGACTGGCCACTGGACTTCGCAGCGCTCGGAATCGATCCCGCGACGCTGAGCGCGTCCGCGCTGCGCCGGGAGATCGCCACCGGCGAGATCCCGTTGCGCGGTCCGTCGGTGTGGCCCGACCCCCAGAACGCCTTTGGTAGGCGCTCGCAGAGCGTGCCGAGTATCGTCCGAGTGCATCGGAGTCGGCGAGGCTCTTGCGGTCCCGCGCGTCACCGCTCGGAGGTGCAGCCTGATTTGCGTTGTCTCCGGAGACCTGACGCGGGGCGAGGCGGACGTGATCCGTCACCGTTGCACGTGCCTCGAATGCTCCTGCCGATCCCACTGCCAGCCGGCCTGCCGATAGGCCTACTTGCTAGAGCGGTAGCCCTCCCGCCTGATGTTGTCACAGGCCAGAGGCCGTTCTTGCGCACCGTGCGGCTGCCCCCGGCGTACAGCCCGACTCGTCTGCCCTTCACCCTCCGCTTATGCGCATCGCGCACCCCCCACCCCCACCATGACTTGCAAGTGAACGCCAACCCCCCAGCTCAAGTGACCCTTCCGTGACGTTGGATCAAGATCCCTCTATATAGATGAACGGCTATCGTTCATATTTGAGTGGCGTCGTGTACACGGAGAGTTCATATAGGCGAGATTCGATCCAGCTGTCCGAAGCGGAGCGCTTTGCGCCTCGTCCACACGGCCGGCCGGGCAGCCGGCGGACACGAGGATCGAGAGTCACGTGAACATTCCCACTACGTTGCGCCGGGCCAAGGCGCCCCTGGCTCTGACGGCGGCTGTGTTGCTGGCGGTGAGTGCGTGTGGCGGTGACGATGCCGGGGAGTCCGGCAGTGGTGACGAGTTGTCGGGGTCGGTCAAGGTGGACGGGTCGAGTACCGTCGCGCCGCTGACCACGGCCGCCGCCGAGCTCTTCGCCGAGGAGCAGCCCAAGGTCCGGGTCACCGTGGGTACTTCGGGCACGGGCGGCGGGTTCGAGAAGTTCTGCAACGGTGAGACCGACATCTCCGACGCCTCCCGGCCGATCAAGGACGAGGAGAAGGCGGCCTGCGAGGACAAGGGCATTACCTACGAGGAGTTCCAGGTTGCCAACGACGCCCTCACCGTCGTTGTGCCCAAGGAGAACGACTGGGTGGAGTGTCTGACCACCGAGCAGCTGAAGAAGATCTGGGAGCCCGACTCCAAGGTAAACAGCTGGAATCAGATCGACGCCAAGTTCCCCGACGAGCCGCTGAAGCTCTTCGGGCCCGGTACCGACTCCGGCACCTTCGACTACTTCACCGATGAGATCAATGGGGAAGAAGGGGCGTCCCGGACCGATTACAGCCCCAGTGAGGACGACAACGTCATCGTGCAGGGCGTTGCCGGGTCCAAGGGCGGGCTCGGGTACTTCGGGTTCTCGTACTTCGAGGAGAACACCGACAAGCTCAAGGCCCTTCAGATCGATGGGGGAGAAGGGTGCGTCGCGCCGAGTGTCGAGAGTGCGCAGGACGGCTCGTACACGCCGCTCGCCCGGCCCCTCTTCATCTACCCCTCCGCCAAGGCGCTTGAGCGGGAGGAAGTTCTCGGGTTCGTCGAGTACTACGTCAATGACCACAAGGCCATTGCCGAGGACGCGCAGTTCATTCCGCTCAACGGTGAGCAGGAGACCGAGCTCAAGGCCGACCTCGACAAACTGAAGGACGCGGCGAAGTGACCTCGCCGACTCTCAAGGCCCCCGCAGGGACCGGATCCCGGTCCCTGCGGCGGGCCAAGCCGCGTTATGGCGAACGGGTCATCCAGGGGCTGTTGCTGACAGCCGCGCTGGTGTCCGTTGCCACGACCGTCGGGATCGTCGTCTCCCTCATCCCGCCCACCGTCGACTTCTTCGAGCGGGTGAGTTTCGCCGAGTTCCTCGGGGGGACTGAGTGGACCGCACTCTTCAGCACTCCCGAGTACGGGGTGCTGCCGCTGCTCGGCGCCACGATGCTGATCACCGTGATCGCGCTGGCCGTTGCCGTTCCGGTGGGGCTCGGGGCCGCCATCTATCTCAGCGAGTACGCCGACCGGCGGGTTCGGGCCGCGCTCAAGCCCGCGCTGGAGGTCCTCGCCGGTGTGCCGACCGTGGTCTACGGGTTCTTCGCTCTCAGCTTCGTCACGCCCCGGCTGCGGGAGTGGTGGCCAGGCAGCGGGGCCGGGCCGGACTTCCAGAACGCGCTGTCGGCGGGGCTGGTGATGGGCGTCATGATCATCCCCACGATCGCCTCGCTGTCCGAGGACGCCATGGCCGCCGTACCCGACTCGCTGCGGGACGGGGCCTACGCGCTCGGCTCGGGCAAACGGACCGTCTCCGTGCGGGTGGTTGTGCCCGCCGCGCTCTCCGGCATCGTCGCCGCCTGCGTCCTCGGCATCTCCCGTGCCATCGGCGAGACGATGATCGTGGCGATCGCGTCCGGGCTCACGGCCAACCTCACCGTCAATCCGCTGGAAGCGATGCAGACCATGACCGGGTTCATCGCCCAGGCCGGCTCCGGTGACGTGCCCGTGGCCTCCTTCGAGTACAAGACCATCTTCGCCGTCGGCGCGCTGCTGTTCGTCATCACCTTCGTGATGAACGTGATCAGCATCCGCCTCGTGCGCAAGTACCGGGAGGTGTACGAATGACCACCGAGATCAGGGTCACCGAACCGCCCTCCCACGCCGCGCCCCGCAAGCTCACCGGACCGCGCTTCCGGCCCGGTGAGAGTGCCTTCCGGCTGTTGCTGTTGTGCTGTCTGTCCGTGGGCATCATCTTTCTCGGCGTGCTGCTCACCTACGTGCTGGTGGAGGCCTGGCCCCGGCTGGACTCACGGCTGTGGGAGAACTTCCCCTCCATCCGCCGCCCCGAGCGCGCCGGCGCCCAGTCCGCGATCTTCGGCACGATCTGGGTGATCGCCTTCACCGCCCTGTTCTGCCTGCCCACCGGCATCATGGCGGCGATCTACCTGGAGGAGTACGCCGATCCGAACCGCTGGTACAACCGGATGATCGAGCTGAACATCCAGAACCTGGCCGCCGTGCCCTCGATCATCTACGGCATCCTCGGACTGGGGCTTCTCGCTCGCGAACTCGGCTTCGGTACCACCGTGTTGACGGCCTCGCTCACGCTCTCGCTGCTGGTCCTGCCCGTCGTCATCATCGCGTCCCGGGAAGCCATCAGAGCCGTACCGCAGTCAATTCGGCAGGCCTCACTGGCACTTGGCGCGACGCAGTGGCAGACGATCTGGCGCCAGGTGCTGCCAGCCGCCGTGCCCGGCATCGCGACCGGCTCGATACTCGCCCTGTCCCGGGCGATCGGCGAGGCCGCACCGCTGCTGCTGCTCGGCGCGGTGACGTACGTGGCGTTCAACCCGGAGGGCCTGGAGAGCGCGTACACCGTGCTGCCCATCCAGATCTTCGGCTGGATCAGCCAGTCCCGCGAGGAGTTCCACCACCTCGCCGCGGCCGGGATCGTCATCCTCCTGGCCATCCTCCTGCTCATGAACGCGGCCGCGATCTGGCTGCGCAACCGCTTCAGCAAGCGCTGGTGATTCCCATGACCGAAGACTCCGTTCCCGGCCGGGGCGAGGACGCGCACGCCCTGGCCCTCTCCCTCGGCAACCGGCGCCGCAACCGGCCCGAACCCTCCCTCGACGACCCGGTGTTCCACATCTCCGACCTGGACGTCTGGTACGGCGACCACCAGGCCGTACGGGACGTCACGATGACCATCGGCCGACGTCAGATCACCGCGATGATCGGCCCCTCGGGCTGCGGCAAGTCCACCGTGATCCGCTGCTTCAACCGGATGAACGACCTGATCCCCGGCGCCCGGGTGACCGGGAAGGTCGCGTACCACGGCGAGAACCTCTACGACGCCGACGTCGACCCCATCGAGGTGCGCCGGCGCATCGGCATGGTCTTCCAGAAGCCCAACCCGTTCCCCAAGTCGATCTACGACAACATCGCCTACGGGCCGCGGGTGAACGGCATGAAGGGCACCATGGACGACCTCGTCGAGGAGGCGCTCACCGGGGCCGCGCTGTGGGACGAGGTCAAGGACAAGCTCAAGTCCAGCGCCCTCGCGCTGTCCGGCGGGCAGCAGCAGCGGCTGTGCATCGCGCGGGCCATCGCGGTCCGGCCCGAGGTGATCCTCATGGACGAGCCCTGCTCCGCGCTCGACCCGATCGCCACCGCGCGCATCGAGGACCTGATGGCGGAACTGGCGGCCGACTTCACCATCGTGATCGTCACCCACAACATGCAGCAGGCCGCCCGCGTCTCCGACTACACCGCCTTCTTCACCGCGGACGTCGACGACAAGGGCGTACGGCACGGGCGGCTCGTCGAGTACGACACCACGGAGAAGATCTTCGAGAATCCGTCCGACCAGCGCACCGAGGACTACATCACCGGCCGCTTCGGCTGACCCGGCGCCCGGCCGGGCCGGCCGCGGTCTGCCGTCTTTCAGGTGCGGCGCCGTTGTGGCCGGTCGCACAGTCCCCCGCGCCCCTGGACGTTCGTTCCCTTTGCGCGCTGCACCTCGCCACACGTAAAGGAGTTGTACGGGTGACCCCCGAGGCACACAGCGGTTCCGACGGTGACGGCCCGGCGCCCGACCTGCTGCTGGCCGAGCCCGACCCCGAGCTGGCCGAGCGGGTGCTGGCCCGGTTCACCGCGGCGGGCGTACGCACCCTGGTCTGTCACGACGGGGCCGAGGCCCTGCTCCAGGTCGGCGCCCGCCGACCGAAGGCGGTGCTGCTGGCCGCGCCGCTGCCGGTGGTCGGCGCCGCCACGGTCACCGAGCTGATCGCCCGGCTGCACCCGGTGCCGGTCATCGTGGGCGCCGGGGCGGAGGGCGCCGCCGAGGCCACCGCCGCGCTCTCGGCCGGGGCGGTGGCCTTCGTCGCCCGGCCTTACCGGGCCGAGGAGATCCTGCCGCTGCTCACCGGCCGCGGGCCCGCCCTGGACGCGGACCGCAGACTGGTCGTCGGTGACATCGAGCTCGACGTCGAGGGGTTTCACGTCTATGTGCGCGGGCGCTCGCTGACCCTGCCGGTCCGTGAGTTCCTGCTGCTGCGCTATCTGATGGAGCGGCCCAACAAGGTCGTCAGCCGGGGGGAGTTGACCAAGGCGCTGTGGGGCGCGGAGAAGCTCGACAGCAACACGCTCACCGTGCATGTGCGCCGGATCCGCAACAAGCTGCGCGACGAGGCCGGCAGCCGCTGCACCATCGACGCCATCCGGGGCATGGGCTACCGGCTGGAAAGCGGCGCCACCCTGAAAGTGAACCGTGGGTGAACAGATCGCAGTCGGGACCCGCTCGGATCAAGGGTGCGGCCGGTCGACGCTTATGGTGGATAGATGAGCGTCTCTACGGAGGAAACGGAGGCCGCGACCGACGGACCGGAAGCGCGCACCCCATCCCTGTCCCCAGCCCCCTCCCTGTCCCGCCTGCTGATCGACCGTGACGAGGCCGAGCGGCTGGCCGCCGTGCTGAAGGCCATCGCCGATCCGACCCGGCTGCAACTGCTCCGGCTCATCGAGCGCGCGCCCCAGGGCGAGGCCTGCGTCGCCGACCTGACCGACTGTCTGGGGCTGCGGCAGCCGACCGTCAGCCACCATCTCAAGGTCATGACCGAGGCCGGCCTGCTGACGCGGGAGCGGCGCGGCACCTGGGTCTGGTACGCCGTCGACCACGAGGGGCTGCGGCGGGTCCGCGAGATCCTGGAGCCGGCCGGGGCGGCGGCCTGACCGGTCGCGATACAGCCGCGAGCGTCCAGAGGGCGCGCTACCGGACGAACTCCTCCTCGAACAAGGCCTCCTGCTCGTTCTCCTGGTCCTCCCTCAGCCGCTTGTTCCGCGTTCCCACGACGACGGCGACGCCCGCGGCGGTGGCGGCCAGGGCCGCCGGGACCATCCAGCCGCGGTCGAAGACGTGCCCGAGGGCGTGGTCGAGGGAGAGCCGTCCGGGGCCGGTGATCGCCAGACCGGTGGCGGCCAGGCCCAGGGTCGCGGCGTACTCGTAGCCGCCGGACGCGTTGAAGAAGCCGTTGGGGGTGTGCACCGCGGCCGCGCCGGCCATCGCGCCGGCCGCGGAGGCGCCCGCCGCGGGGGTGGCGAGGCCGAGGGCCAGCAGCGTGCCGCCGCCCGCCTCCGCGAGGCCGGCCATGGTCGCGTTGGTCCGGCCGGGGCGGTAGCCGACGGACTCCATGAACTGGCCGGTGCCCTCGATACCTCCTCCGCCGAACCAGCCGAACAGCTTCTGCGCGCCGTGCGCGGCCAGTACCCCGCCGGCACCCAGCCGGAGCAGGAGCAGGCCCAGATCACGTCGGTCGTAAGAGGTCACGGTGTCTCCCGTTGCAGACAGCAGGAACAGTCCCCTCCCGCGTATCCACCGTCGCACCGCCGACACCCGGCCGGGCTGCCCGCGCGGCCGTTCGGGTGGCGGGCGGCCGGGAGCGGTGTGAGTCTGGCGGACATGACGATTCAGCCCGCCAAACTCAGCGACCCGGCCGTCCGCGCCTTCGTCAGCGCCGTCAACGCCCACGACCGCGAGGCCTTCATGGGCCTGCTCGCGCCGGACGCGACGATGTCGGACGACGGCTCCGACCGTGACCTCACCGACTGGATCGACCGGGAGATCTTCTCCTCCCACGGCCACATGGAGGTCGACAACGAGTCCCGCGGCGGCCGCGACCTGGTCGCCCGCTACCGCAACGACACCTGGGGCGAGATGCGCACCCGCTGGCACTTCGAGATCGAGGACGACGGCCGCATCTCCCGCTTCGAGACCGGGCAGGCGTAGACCGCCGGGGGCCTGGGCAGCTTGGGCACGGACCGGCAAGATCGGTGCGGTAGCGTGAGCAGCCGGTGACCCATCGAAGCGAAGGGCTCGAAAAGTGGCGGAGTACCTGTTGCTGGTCTACGAGGACGAGGCCCGGACGAGCGAGCTGGAACCGGCGCAGGACGCCGCGTTGGTGACCCGGTTTCAGGACTTCATGCGCCGTAACGAAGCACAGGTGCGCCGTGGTCAGCGGCTGCATCCGACGTCCACCGCGACCTCGGTGCGGCCCGACATCGACGGCGGGGTGAGCATCAGCGACGGCGCCTTCGTGGAGTCCAAGGAGGTCGTCGCCGGCTACTTCCTGATCGAGGCGGACGACCTCGACGAGGCGATCTCCGTCGCGCGGCAGATCCCCGTACCCAACGGTGGTGTGGAGATCCGTCCGATCCGTTCCCTCCCGCATGCCTGAGGGTGACGGTTCCCGACCCCCCGCAGTGCCCGCCGAATCCGCCGTAGCCGCCGCCGTCGCCAAGGCCCACCGCCAGCAGTGGGCCTTCGTGCTGGCGGCCACGGCCCGTATCACCCGCGACCTCGACCTGGCGGAGGAGTGCGTTCAGGAGGCCTACGCCCAGGCGTTGGTCCAGTGGACCGACCAGGGTGTGCCCAAGCGGCCCGAGGCCTGGCTGACCACCGTCGCGCGGCGCCGCGCGCTGGACACCGTGCGGCGCCACGACACCCTCCGCGGCAAGCTGCCGCTGCTCGCCGGGGACGACATCGCCCCGCCCGCCGATCTGGACTTCACCGACCAGGACATCCCCGACGACCGGCTGCGGCTGATCTTCACCTGCTGTCACCCGTCGCTGGACGTGGACACCCGGATCGGGCTCACCCTGCGGCTGGTGTGCGGGCTGTCCACCGCCGAGGTCGCCCGGGCGCTGCTGGTCTCGGAGCCGACGATGGCCGCGCGGATCACCCGCGGCAAGAAGAAGATCAAGGCTGCCAAGATCCCGTACCGGGAGCCGTCCCCGGAGGAGTTGCCGACCCGGCTGGACGCGGTGCTGGATGTCGTACACCTGGTGTTCAGTACGGGGTACACGGCGCCGTCCGGTGACCGCTTGCAGCGCCGTGACCTGGTCGAGCGGGCGCTGCATCTGGCCCGGGTGCTGCACCAGTTGCTGCCCGGACAGTCGGGTGCGGCGGGGCTGCTGGCGCTCATCCTGCTCACGGACGCACGGCGGCTGACCCGGACGCGCAAGGACGGTTCGCTGGCGCTGCTCTCCGAGCAGGACCGGACCCTGTGGTACGCGGAGGAGATCCAGGAAGGGCTCAGGCTGGTGCGGTCCGCCGCGCGGCACCGGCCGCCGACCCGGTACGCGCTGATGGCGGCGATCGCGGCCGTGCACGCCCGGGCCCCGAGCTGGGAGGCCACGGACTGGCGCGGCATCGTGGACCTGTACGACAGCATGCTGGAGGTCTGGCCCTCGCCCGTGGTGGCGCTGAACCGGGCGATCGCCATCGGGCAGGCGTACGGCCCGCAGGCCGGTCTGGACGCGCTCGCGGAGCTGGCCGCGGAGCCGCAGTTGACGGGCTATCAGTACTTCGCGGCGGCCCGCGCGGACTTTCTGCGCCGGCTGCACCGGGTCGACGAGGCCCGGGCGGCCTACCGTGAGGCGCTCGCCCGGACCGAGAACTCCGTCGAACGCGAGTTCCTCCGGTCGCGGCTCGAAGAGCTCGGCACCCTTCCCTAGCCAGCGGCCCGTGCCGTTCGTGATGTTCGCAGTTTCTTCAGAAACCCCTCCGTTTCATTAATAGCGGTAGGGGATATTCCGTTTGGTTTGCGCAAGGCGCAAGCGGAACGCGCGCATTCTGATGAGGCAGCCGAAAATTGCAGCGCCGGAGGGCGCGTTGGTACTGTCCGCGAGCGTCAATGGGCAAGGCAGGTCCGACCCAAAAATGCGACAGGAGAAAAATGGCTGACCCGCACACTCCTGTAACGGCCGAAGAAATCACTCGGAATCGCGATCACAATCGCAGTGTTGTTGCCCGGTACATGAATACGCGCGGCCAGGACAGGCTGCGGCGTCATGAATTGTTCACCGAGGACGGGCAGGGTGGTCTGTGGACCACAGAGACCGGTGAACCCATCGTCATTCGAGGTAGGGACCGGCTGGGCGAGCACGCGGTCTGGTCGCTGAAGTGCTTCCCGGACTGGCAGTGGACCGATGTCGAAATTTTCGATACCCAGGACCCGGACCAGTTCTGGGTGGAGTGCAACGGCGTCGGGAAGATCCGCTTCCCCGGCTACCCGGAAGGCCTGTACGAGAATCACTTCCTGCACTACTTCCGTTTCGAGAACGGACTCATCAAGCAGCAGCGGGAATTCATGAACCCGGTGCAGCAGTTCCGCTCCCTCGGTATCGAGGTGCCGCGCATCGTTCGGGAAGGAATACCGACCTGAATCGGCAGCGTGCCTGCATCTCGTGCTCCGGTGACCCACGGGGGTGGGTTCGAACGTGACATATCGACGTGCTTCCACGCAGCGGCTCCCCGCTGCCCAGCAACCCGATTGGCAGGCTCCGCACCAGGTCGCCCAGGTACGCAACGTCCTGGCGGCCACCGATTCCCTCGTCGGCCCGGAACAGATCCGCGCGCTGCGCGCCTCGCTCGCGGCGGCCGCCCGCGGCGAGGCGCTCGTTCTCCAGGCCGGCGACTGCGCCGAACACCCCGACGAATGCCGCAAGACCCACATCGAGGCGAAGTCCGCCCTGGCGCACCGGCTCGCCGACCTGATGGGCGCCCGGGCCGGCCTCCCGGTGGTCCGCGTCGGCCGGATCGCCGGGCAGTTCGCCAAACCCCGTTCGGTGCCCGTCGAGGAAATCGACGGCGTCGGTCACCTCCCGGTCTACCGCGGCCACATGGTCAACCTCCCCGACCCCGACCCGCACAGCAGACGGCCCGATCCGCTGCGGCTGCTGATGTGCTTCATGACGGCCCGTGAGGTGATGCAGCACCTGGGCTGGCGGGCCGACGGCGACTGGGCCGAGCGGGACGCCGACACCCTGCTGTGGACCAGTCACGAGGCCCTGCTGCTGGACTACGAGCGGCCGCAGCTGCGCGCGGTCGACGGCGAGGGAATGCTGCTCGGTTCGACCCACTGGCCGTGGATCGGCGAACGCACCCGGCAGCTCGACGGAGCCCATGTCGAGCTGCTCTCCGCGGTCGTCAACCCGGTCGCCTGCAAGGTCGGACCGGGCATGACCCCCGCCGAACTGCTGGGCCTGTGCGAGCGTCTGGACCCGCTCCGGGAGCCCGGCAGGCTGACGCTGATCGTGCGGATGGGGCCGGCCGCCGTCGCCGACCGGCTGCCGGCCCTGGCCCGCGCGGTCCGCGACGCCGGCCATCCGGTGCTGTGGCTCTGTGATCCGCTGCACGCCAACACCATCAAGCGGCGGGACGGGACCAAGACCCGGCATGTGGCGACCGCCGTCGACGAGGTGTGCCGGTTCGTGGCGGCCCTGGCGCGGGCGGGCGTACGGGGACACGGGCTCCATCTGGAGGCCAGCCCCTACGCCGTCCGGGAATGTGTCGGCGGCCCGCCGGACGCGAGCGCGGCGGTCCAGGGCACACCCACCCTGTGTGATCCGAGGCTCGATCCGGGCCAGGCCGCGCAGGTCGTCGCGGCCTGGTCGGGCGTCGGCGATCCGCAGGGCGAGTCCGTTCTCACGACAGGGGGACTGTCATGAGCATGACCTTAAGAACCTTCAGGGTCGATCCGTACGACCTTCCCGGCCGGTACGACATGCCGGCCAACCTCGTCGACTGGCGCGTCGAGCCCCAACGGGCCGTGCTCCTCGTCCACGACATGCAGAACTACTTCCTCGGCGCCTTCGAGCCCGCTATGCGGGCCCGGCTTGTCGACACCGCCGCCGCCCTGCGCAAACGCTGCGCGGACCGCGGCCTGCCCGTCGCCTACACGGCCCAGCCCGGCCGGATGACGCCTCAGGAGCGCGGCCTGCTCCGGGACTTCTGGGGACCGGGCATGACCAGCACCGAGGCGGACCGCGCGATCACCGCCGAGCTCGCCCCGGCCCCCGACGACTGGACCTTCGTCAAATGGCGCTACAGCGCCTTCTTCCGCACCGGCCTGCTGGAGCGGATGCGCGCCGCCGGCCGCGACCAGCTAGTGGTGTGCGGGGTCTACGGCCATGTCGGCATCCTCACCACCGCGCTGGAGGCCTACAGCAACGACGTACAGGTCTTCCTGGCCGGCGACGCCATCGGCGACTTCTCCGCGGCCAAGCACCGGATGACCCTGGAGTACACGGCAAGCTGCTGCGCCCGGGTCGCCACGGCCGAGGAACTCGTGCCGTGACCGCGGACCTGCTCGACGCCGTACTGGACGGCACCGCCGGCGACTACGCGCTGATCTGCCGGGCGGGCGAGCACGGGCGCAGTGTGCACGTCGTCACCGGGACGACCGCGCACCCCGCATCGCTCGACGCGCTCGGCCTCGCCGGGCCCCCGGACCCCGGCCGGGCCCGCAACGAACTGCTCATCGTGGTGCCCTACCGCCAGCTCGCCGAGCGCGGTCACCCCGCCCCCGACGACGGCACCCCGCTGATCGCGATGAGCGTGACCGGCGAGGAGGAACACCCCCTCGCCGCCGTGCTGGCCCGGCTGCCGCGCCGCCGGGTGCAGCTGACCGGCGGGCACTTCGACGTCGACGACGCCGCCTACGCCCGTACCGTCGGTGCGGTCCTCGCCGACGAGATCGGCACCGGCCAGGGTGCCAACTTCGTCATCAAGCGCACCTACCTCGCCGAACTCACCGACCACGGCCCCGACGTCGTGCTGTCGGCCTTCCGGGAACTGCTCGCCGCCGAGCGCGGGGCGTACTGGACCTTCCTGGTGCGCACCGCGGGCGTGACCCTGGTCGGCGCCTCGCCGGAACGCCACGTCGGGCTGGCCGGCGAGGTCGTCATGATGAACCCGATCAGCGGCACCTACCGCTACCCCGACGGCGGTCCTACGCTCGACGGCGTGACCGGCTTCCTCGCCGACCGCAAGGAGGCGGAGGAGCTGTACATGGTCGTCGACGAGGAACTGAAGATGATGTGCCGCCTCTGCGTGCCGGGAACCGTGCAGGTGACCGGCCCGCACCTGAAGGAGATGGCACGGGTCGCGCACACCGAGTACCACATCCGGGGGCGGACCGACCGCAGCGTTCCCGAGGTGCTGCGCGAGACCATGTTCGCGCCCACGGTGACCGGCAGCCCCGTCGAGAGCGCGGCGCGGGTGATCCAGCGCTACGAGCCCGGCGGCCGCGGTTACTACAGCGGCATCATCGGCCTGGTCGGCAGCGACGGGGACGGCCGCCGCACACTGGACTCCGCCATCCTCATCCGCACCGCCGCCATCGACCCCGGCGGACGCCTGTCCCTGTCGGTCGGATCCACCCTCGTACGGCACTCCGACCGGATGGGCGAGGTGGCCGAGACCCGGGCGAAGGCCTCGGCGCTGCTGGCCGCCTTCGGCGAGGCCGGACAGGGCCGGAGTTTCGCCGGCCACCCGGAGGTGCTCTCCCGCCTCAGCCGCCGCAACGACGGCATCGCCGCCTTCTGGACCACCGGTGACGCCGTCCGCTACGCCCGCTCCAAACGGCTGGACGGGCACAAGGCGCTGGTCGTCGACGCCGAGGACACCTTCACCTCGATGCTCGAACACCAGCTGCGGGCGCTCGGACTCGCGGTCACCGTACGGCGCTTCGACGAACCGCACGAGACACGCGACCACGACCTGGTCGTCGTGGGTCCCGGACCCGGCGACCCCTGCGCCCTGGACGATCCGAAGATCGCCGCCCTGGACCGGATCATCGGCGGCCTGATGGCCGAGCGGCGCCCGGTGCTCGCCGTCTGCCTGAGCCACCAGGTGCTGTGCCGGCGGCTCGGTCTGCCGGTGGTGCGGCGCGCCCGCCCCAACCAGGGCGTCCAGCGGCACATCGGCCTGTTCGGCGCGTCCGAACGCGTCGGCTTCTACAACACCTTCGAGGCCCGGGCCGGCGCCGACCATCAGGACGGCGGCCCCGCCGGGCCCGTGGAGATCAGCCGTGACCCGGACGACGGCGCGGTGCACGCGCTGCGCGGACACCGGTTCGCCTCGCTTCAGTTCCACCCCGAGTCACTGCTCACCGTCGACGGACCACGAATCCTGACCGACCTGACCGAATGGGTGCTGGCGCATGACAGAGACTGAGCCGGAGACGTCCATGAACCTGGAGATCGCCTGGTGGGACCTCGACGGCCGCCCGGTGACGGTGGACGGTCTCCAGCGGCATCTGGGCGAGGACGGAGTCGTCGGCAGCTGGCAGGAGGTCGCCGGCCTGCACGAGAAGTACTGGATCGCCGACCGGGCCGGCAACCGCTGGGGCGCGGTGATGGTGTGGGACGGCGAGCGTCCCGACGTACTGCCGGAGAACAGGGCGGCCGGGCTGATCGGCGGCCCCGTGACGCACCGCGAACGGTTCGAGGTGCAGGCCGCCGTCCGGGGCGCCGGCCGGGAGCGGGCCGCCGGGCACCGGTATGTCGTCGTGGACGCCTTCGCGGACGAACCCCTGCGGGGCAACCCGGTCGCCGTCTTCTTCGACGCGGCTGATCTGACGGAGAGTCAGATGCAGCGTATCGCCCGGGAGATGAACCTCTCCGAGGTGACCTTTCTGCTGCCGCCCACCACCGCGGAGGCCGACCTGCGGGTCCGGATCTTCACCCCGGTCAACGAACTGCCCTTCGCCGGGCATCCGTTGCTCGGAACGGCGGTCGCGGTGGCCCTGGACGCCCGCACCGACCGGCTGCGCTTCGAGACCGCGATGGGCGTCGTGCCGTTCGACGTCGCCCGCAGCCCCGGCCGGACCGTGGCCCACGCGGCCATGGAGCAGCCGATCCCCGAGTGGCGCCCCTACGAGCACGCCGACGCCCTGCTCGCGGCCCTCGGCCTCGACTCCGCCACCCAGCCCGTCGAGATCTACCGCAACGGCCCCCGGCATGTGTTCGTCGGCCTGCCCGACGTCACGGCGCTGGCCGCGCTGCACCCCGACCACCGGGCGCTGGCCGCCTTCCCCGACATGGCCGCCAACTGCTATGCCCCGCACGGCGAGGCCTGGCAGATGCGGATGTTCTCGCCCGCCTACGGCGTCGTCGAGGACGCGGCCACCGGCTCGGCGGCCGGACCGCTGGCCGTCCACCTCGCCCGGCACGGACTCGCCGAGTACGGCAAGACCGTCGAGATCCACCAGGGTGTCCAACTCGGCCGCCACTCGGTGATGTTCGCCGAGGCCACCACCGACGCCGCCGGCGCCATCGCCCGTATCCGGGTCAGCGGTTACGGCGCGGTCGCCGCCGAGGGCACCATCCACGTCTGACGAGGGACACGTGAGCAGCAAACTGGAGAGCCTCACCGGAGCCGTCGACCTCGACTTCCCCGAATACGACAACCCGCCGCCGGAACCGATGCCGCTGGTCCTGAACTGGCTGGCGACGGCCGTCGAACGCGGCGTGCGCGAGCCGTACGCCCTGGCCCTGGCCACCGCCGACGGCAGCGGCCGCCCCTCCACCCGGATCGTCCTCGTCACGGACGTGTCCGCCGAGGGACTGCTGTTCACCACGCACAGCACCAGCCGCAAGGGCCGCGAGATCGCCGAGACCGGATGGGCGTCGGGCCTTCTGTACTGGCGGGAGACGGGGCAGCAGTTGTCCCTGTCGGGTCCCGCCGTACGACTGGACGACGCGGAGAACGACCGGCTCTGGCACGGCCGCGACCCCGGTCTGCACCCGATGACCACCGCCTCCCGGCAGAGCGACCCGCTCGACGACCCGCGGCGCCTGCTGGACGAGGCCCACCGGCACGAGGGCACCGGCACCGCGCTGCCGAGGCCGGACCGCTTCGCCGGCTACCGGCTGCGCCCGCACTCCGTCGAGTTCTGGTCCGCCGCGGAAACCCGCCTGCACCGGCGGCTGCGCTACGAGATCACGACCACGGGGTGGCGAGTCCAGCGACTCCAGCCCTGACCACCGACTCCAGCCCGACCGTCGGCCCCGTCATGTCCGCATCCACCGAAAGGCCGTCATGACCGATCAACCGACCCACCTCGACTCGATCGTCATCGGTGCCGGGATCGCCGGCATCTACATGCTGCACAAGCTGCGCGACGAAGCCGGCCTCACCGTACGGGCCTTCGACAAGGCCGGCGGCATCGGCGGCACCTGGTACTGGAACCGCTACCCCGGCGCCGCGGCGGACGTCGACAGCGTCGTCTACCGCTACTCCTTCGACAAGGAGATGCTCAAGGAGTGGCAGTGGAAGACCCGCTACGCCACCCAGCCGGAGATCCTCGCCTACCTGGAGGCGGTCGTCGACCGGCACGATCTGCGCCGGGACATCCAGCTGAACACGGCGATCGAGTCGCTCGCCTACGACGAGACCAGCGGCCTGTGGACCGCGCGGACCGACGGCGGCGCGGAGTTCACCGCCCGGTACGTGGTCAGCGCGCTCGGCCCGCTGTCGAGCGCCAACCACCCCGACATCGAAGGGCTGGACAGCTTCGCCGGGCCGGTCGTGCACACCGGGTCCTGGCCCGCGGACCTGGACATCACCGGCAAGCGCGTGGGCGTGATCGGCACCGGCTCCACCGGCACCCAGTTCATCTGCGCCGCCGCCCGGACCGCCGCCCACCTCACCGTGTTCCAGCGCTCCGCGCAGTACGTCGTCCCCTCCGGCGACGGCCCGCTCGGCGACGACTATCTCGCCGACGTCCGGGAGAACTACGACAAGATCTGGGAGCAGGTCTTCACCTCACGCGTCGGCTGCGGCTTCGAGGAGAGCCAGACACCCGCGATGAGCGTCACCGCGGCCGAGCGGGAGCGGGTCTACGAGGAGGCTTGGGCGGCCGGCAACGGCTTCCGCTTCATGTTCGGCACCTTCGCCGACCTCGCCTTCGACCCGGCCGCCAACGAGTCGGCGGCCACGTTCATCCGGTCGAAGATCCGGCAGATCGTGCACGACCCGGAGACCGCCCGCAAGCTCTCCCCGACGGACTTCTACGCCAAGCGTCCGATCTGCAACACCGGTTACTACGAAACGTACAACCGCGACAACGTGACGCTGGTGGCCACGAAGGAGAACCCGATCGCGCGGATCACCCCCACCGGCGTGATCACCGAGGACGGCACCGCACACGAACTGGACGTCCTCGTGTGCGCGACCGGCTTCGACGCCATGGAGGGCAGCTACCACCAGGTGGACATCCGCGGGCGCGGGGGAGTGACGCTGGAGGAGCACTGGGGCGAGGCCCCGAGCAGCTACCTCGGCATCGCCGTCCATGAATTCCCCAACCTGTTCATGGTGTTCGGGCCGGGCAGTGTGTTCTGCAACCTGCCGCCGGGCCTGGAGACACAGATCGAGTGGATCGCCGAGATGGTGGGGACGGCCGAGCGGCGCGGCATCGCCCGGATCGAGGCGACGGCCGCCGCCGAGGAGGAGTGGACCGGCATGTGCCGCCAGATGGCCGAGCACAGCCTGTTCGCACAGACCGAGTCGTGGATCTTCGGCACGAACATACCCGGCCGCAAGCTGCGCACGCTGTTCTACTTCGGCGGCATCGGCGCCTACCGGCAGCGGCTGCGGGAGATCACCGCGGCCGGCTACGAGGGCTTCGGCCTGGACGGCCGGACGTCACTCGCCTAACAATTGGAATATCCGCCGGAACCCAATCCTGCGCGCACTCCGGTGAGTCAACGCATGTATTGCCGGGGCCTTTTGACGGTCGTTAGTTTCGGCAGCATGACTGAATCCGTAATTCGCGCGAGCGACAATCTCGTCACCGTCATCAATGTGTTCGACGTGGAGCCGGCGAAGCAGGAAGAACTCGTCGCCGTGCTCAATGAGGGCCTCGACAAGGTGTTCCGGCACCGCCCCGGTTTCGTGTCGGCGCACATCCTCGCCGCCAAGGACGGCAGCCGGGTCGTGAACTACGCCCAGTGGCGCGGCCCCGACGACGTCCAGGCCTCGCTCGCCGACCCGGCCGCACAGGAGTACATGCAGCGCACGGCCGCACTCGGCAGGCCCGCGGCCGCCGTGTACTCGGTGGTCTCGGTGGCCGTCGCCCCCTGACCCGTACCCCGCTCACCTGCCCAGAAAGGTGACAGCCGCCATGACCAAGGCAGCCCCGTCCGGCATCGTGATCGCCGGCGCCGGCATCGGAGGACTCACGGCCGCACTGGCCCTGCACGCCCGCGGTCTGACCGCCACCGTGCTGGAGAGCGCCCCGGAGATCCGGCCGCTCGGCGTCGGGATCAACATCCAGCCCGTCGCGGTGGCCGAGCTCATCGCGCTCGGCCTCGGCGACGCGCTCGCGGCCACCGGCATCCCGACCCGCGAGCACCGCTACCTCGACCGGCGGGGCGCCACCCTGTGGACCGAGCCCAGGGGAGTGGCGGCCGGTCATCCGGCACCGCAGTACTCCATCCACCGCGGCGAACTGCAACAGCTGCTGCTCGACGCGGTGCGCGAGCGGCTCGGCGCGGACGCCGTCCGCACCGGCGCCGAGGTCCGCGGGTTCGAGCAGACGGACGGCCAAGTGACCGTACGCGTCGGCGACATGACGACGGTCGAGGCCTCCGCCCTGGTCGGCGCGGACGGGCTGAACTCGGCGGTGCGGGCCCAACTGCACCCGGACGAGCCGCCGTTGCGCACCACGTCGGTACGGATGTGGCGCGGCCTCACGGAGCTGCCCGAGTTCATCGACGGGCGGACGATGATCATCGCGGCCGACGACCGCGCCAACCGGATCGTCGCCTACCCCTGCTCGCACCGGCACGCCCAGCGCGGCTCGGTCCTGCTCAACTGGGTGTGCCTGGCCTCCGTGGAGGGCGGCGACGACGGGACCTTCGAGGCCGGCCCCGGCCGGCTGGAGGACCTGCTGCCGCACTTCGCGGACTGGGAGTTCGACTGGCTCGACGTGCGGGCGACGCTCGCGGCGAGCCCGCAGATCCTGCACTACCCGATGGTGGACCGCGACCCGCTGCCCTCCTGGGGCGAACACCGGGTCACCCTGCTCGGCGACGCGGCGCACCCGATGTACCCGATCGGCGCCAACGGCGCCAGCCAGGCGATCCGCGACGGCGTCGCGCTGGCCGCCCAACTGGCCGAGGACGACGACCCGGTGGCCGCGCTGCGCCGCTACGAGGACGACCGCCGCCCGGCCACCACCGCGATCGTGCACGCCAACCGCAGGATGGACCGCTCCGAACGAGCGCTGGCCGGCCGCCTGGACACCGATGTGTCCACCGAACTGCGCACCATCACCCGTGAGTACCGCGCGGCGGTCGAACGACGCCCGTAGCAGGCCGTACGACGCCCAAGCAGCCAGAAAGGGACGGACACCCATGTCCACCACCAGCGCCACCACCCTGGGTGCGAGACTCACCGAGGTCTTCACCGACACCCGTGGCGTACCCCCCGAGCCTGCCCCGCTGGGCACGCGCCTGAAGTACGCCCTCGTCATACGCCGTATCGAGTTCCTGCCGATCCACGTCGTCATCGGCCTCGTACCGACCGTGCTGGGCGCCCACACCTGGGGCGAACTGGCCTCGCTGAACGCGCTCGTGGCCTTCCTGTTCTGTGTCACGCACATGGAACTCGCCGACATGCTCAACGCCCTGGCCGACCGCGAACTCGACGCCACCTACAAGTCCCGGCAGCCGCGCGCCATCTACGGTCTCGGCGTGCGCAAGGTCATCGCGCACATCGCCGTCACCACCACCCTGTACTTCGCCGCGGCCGTCTTCCTCGCCGCCCGCACCGGACACTGGGACCTGGTGCCGATCGCGTTCGCCGGCTGGCTGATGGGCGTGCAGTACTCGCTGCCGCCGCTGCACCTCAAGAGCGCCGGCCTCTGGCAGCTGCCCACCCTGCAGTTCGGGTGCGTGTTCATCCCCGGCCTGTTCGCCCTGCGCTCCTTCGAGCACGGTCTCGAATGGGGCAGCGTGGTGATCGTCGTCGGTCTGTCGCTGACACTGACCGGGTCGTTCGTCACCAACCACGCCGAGGACTACCTGGAGGACCAGCAGTTCGGCATCCGCACCTACGTCCTCGCCCTCGGCATCAACAAGGCGATGCGGGTGCAGTCCACCATGCTGGCCCTCGGCGCGCTCCTCGTTCTCGCCGGGGCCTGGCTGGAGTTCGGCTTCACCTGGGGGCTGATCCTCTACCTCGTCGTCTGGCTGGTGGCCCAGCGGTTCATCTGGACGATCACCCGGGGCACCCGCGGGCCCTTCGAGACGGCCCTCGCCACCGTCCGCGCTCACGCCCTCTCCCTGCCGTACCACGGAGTGGTGCTGGGCTTCACGACCGCGGCGCTGGCCTTCTTCGTCCTGGCGGAGCGCTGAGGCCATGGCCGTCGGGCATACGGAGACGGTCGCGAGCACCGAGCTCTTCGACGCGGCCCTGCGGCGGTTCCTCACCGACCGCCGCGAGGACGCCGACGCGATGGGGGAGGGCGTGGCCCACGCGGTCGCCGAGCTGGCGGACTATGTGCTGAGCGGCGGCAAGCGGGTGCGGCCCGCCTTCGCCTGGCTCGGCTGGCTGGGCGCCGGCGGCGACGAGGCCGGCCCGTCCGCCCCCGCGGTGGCCCGCGCCTGCGCCGCCCTCGAAATGCTGCACGCCTCCGCGCTGATCCACGACGACATCATCGACGCCTCAGAGACCCGCCGCGGCCGGCCCGCCGCGCACATCACGTTCGCCGGCCGGCACCGGGCGCGGGGCTGGTCCGGCAGCCCGGCGGAGTCCGGCACCGGCACCGCGATCCTGGTCGGGGACCTCGCCCTGGCCTGGGCCGACGACCTGGTCCGCGGCTCCGGGCTGCCCGACCGGACCCAGGCCCGCGTCGGCCCGGTGTGGTCGGCGATGCGCACCGAGGTGCTGTGCGGGCAACTGCTCGACCTGACCGCCGAGGCCAAGCAGGCCGGGCGCAGTCGCCGGCGGTTCGGCAGCGCCCTGAAGGGGCGCGGGGCTGTGACATATGCGGCTCCGCCGCGTGGGCGCGACCAGCCACGACGGTGCCGCAGCCGACCGACGGCACAGTGCGGTTCTTCCAGCGGAGCGCTTAGCGGCGCCGAGGACCTGGCGACGGCACTGCGCATCGACCGGTACAAGACGGCCTCGTACACGGTGGAACGGCCGCTGCACTTCGGTGCCGCGATCGCCGGCGCCGACGAACCGCTGGTGTCCGCCTATCGCGCGTTCGGCGCCGACATCGGCATCGCCTTCCAGCTGCGCGACGATCTGCTCGGCGTGTTCGGCGACCCCGAGGTGACCGGCAAGCCCTCCGGCGACGACCTGCGCGAGGGCAAGCGGACCGTGCTGCTCGCGCAGGCACTGCGGCAGGCCGACCGGCGCGACCCGGCCGGGGCGGCGCTGCTGCGCGCGAAGGTCGGCACGCCCTTCGGCGACGACGAACTCGACACGATCCGGGCCCTTCTCGTCGACGTGGGCGCGGTGCACCTCGTCGAGGAGGACATCGCCCGCCGCACCGAACGGGCGCTCACCGCCCTGCGGTCGAGCGGTGCGGCCGGACACGCCCTGGACCGGCTGGCCGACATGGCACTGCGCGCGACCCAGCGAGCGCGGTGACACCGCATTACCCCGGCCGCCGACATTGTTTGCAGTCCCGTCGATTCAACGCCGTAGAAAACAGAGGGGGTTGAGCGCGTTGACTTTGCCGACTTCGGCACAGGGCACGCCGAGCAATTCGAAAAGCCGCCGACTCGGCATCGGATGCGCCCACGGAAAGGTGATTCTGCTCGGGGAGCACGCGGTCGTCTACGGCGCCCCGGCGCTCGCGCTTCCCGTACCGGAACTGACGGTCACGGCGAGCGCCGCCCTGTCCCCGCACCCCTCCGCCGAGCCGGGCGACGTCACCTTCACCGTGGCAGGGGAGTCCGGGCCGGTCGCGATGGAGGCGTCGGACGGACTGCGGCGCCTGGTGGCCGAGTTCAAGGAGACGACCGGCGTCAGCGGCGGCCCGCATGTCGACGTGCTCGTCGACTGCGGCATCCCGGCGGGCCGGGGGCTCGGCTCCAGCGCGGCCTGCGCCCGGGCCGTCGTCCTGGCACTGGCCGATCTGTACGGCGTCACGCTCGACCCCGGCAGCATCTTCGACCTGGTCCAGGTCGCGGAGAACGTGGCCCACGGCCGGGCCAGCGGCATCGACACACTCGTCACCGGCTCGCCGTTCCCCGTGCTGCTGTCCGGCGGCTTCGCCCGGGAGCCGCGGATCGGCTTCGACGGCGCCGTCGTCGTCGCGGACTGCGGAGTCGCGGGCCGGACGAAGGACGCCGTCGAACTGCTGCGCCGCCGCTTCGCACGCGAACCGCACACCCGGGCGGACTTCGTGCGCCGGGCCACGGAGCTGACGCGGGCGGCCGTGCGCGACCTCGCCGCCGGACGGGACGCCGACTTCGGCGCCCGGCTGACCGACTGTCACGCACTGCTGGCCGGGGTGGGCGTGAGCACGGACCGGATCGACACCCTGGTCGAGGCGGCCCACGCGGCGGGCGCCCTCGGCGCCAAGATCAGCGGCGGCGGACTGGGCGGCTGCATGATCGCCCTGGCCGGTGACGCGGAGCGGGCGCGGCAGACCGCGAGCCGGCTGAGCGCCGCCGGTGCGGTGCGGACCTGGATCGTCCCCGTGGAGAGGTTCACCGGTCATGCCCGTTGACGACCTGGTCCTGGCCGGCGGCGCGACCGCCGTCGCCCATCCGAACATCGCGCTGGTCAAGTACTGGGGCAAGCGCGACGAGCGGCTGGTCCTGCCGTACACCGACAGCCTGTCGATGACGCTGGACGTCTTCGCGACGACCACCTCGGTCCGGCTCGCGCCGGACGCGCCCGCGGACGAGGTGACCCTCGACGGCAGGCCCGCGCAGGCGGAGGCGCGGCGCCGCGTCACCGCGTTCCTCGACCTCGTGCGGGAGCGGGCGGGACGCGCCGAGCGGGCCGTGGTGGACAGCCGCAACACCGTGCCGACCGGCGCCGGACTCGCCTCCTCGGCCAGCGGGTTCGCCGCCCTGGCGGTGGCCGCGGCCGCCGCCTACGGACTGCGCTACGACACCCGGGACCTGTCCCGGCTGGCCCGGCGCGGTTCCGGCTCCGCCGCACGATCGCTCCACGGCGGGTTCGCCGTCTGGTACGCGGGCGCGGCCGACGCCCCGGACCCGGATCTCGCCTCGTACGCCGAACCGGTGCCCGTCGCCGGCCTCGACCCGGCCCTGGTGATCGCTCTGCTGCACACCGGACCCAAGCCCGTCTCCAGCCGGGACGCCATGCGCCGCACGGTGCGGACCTCGCCCCTGTACCAGGGCTGGGCCGACTCCAGCAGGGCCGACCTCGCCGAGATGCGCCGGGCCCTGCTGCGCGCGGACCTGGACGCGGTCGGGGAGATCGCCGAACGCAATGCCCTCGGCATGCACGCGACGATGCTCGCGGCGCGCCCGGCGGTGCGCTATCTGACCCCGGCCACGCTCACCGTGCTCGACGCGGTGCAACAGCTCCGGCAGGACGGCGTTGCGGCCTACGCGACACTGGACGCCGGCCCCAACACCAAGGTGCTGTGCCGGAGTTCGGACGCGGACCGGGTGGCCGCCGCGGTCCGCGCCGCCGCCTCCTGCCCGGTCGTCGTCGCCCGGTGCGGCCCCGGGGCCCGACTGCACAGCGAGGTCCGGTGACGGCGACCGGCGCGGCGGTCACCCGGCACGCCCCGGGCAAGCTGTTCGCCGCGGGCGAGTACGCGGTCGTGGAGCCGGGCCACCCCGCCATCCTGGCCGCGGTCGACCGCCAGGTCTCCGTCACCGTGACCGCCCTCGGCGGCTCCGACTCGGTGTCTGGCGCTGGTGGCTCTGGCTCGGTGTCTGGCTCTGGTGGCTCTGGCTCGGTGTCTGGCGCTGGTGGCTCTGGCTCGGTGTCTGGCTCTGGTGGCTCTGGCTCGGTGTCTGGCGCTGGTGGCTCTGGCTCGGTGTCTGGCCTCGGTGGCTCTGGCTCGGTGTCTGGCGCTGGTGGCTCTGGCACGGTGTCCGGCTCCGGCGGCTCCGGCTCGGTGTCTGGCCTGGGCGGCTCCGGCACGGTGTCTGGCGCCGGCGGCTCCTGCACGGTGTCCGGCCTGGGCGGCCCCGGCACGGTGTCCGGCCTGGGCGGCTCCGGCACGATGCCCGGCCCCGGCGGCCCCGTCACCGTGCCCGGTGCCGGCGGCTCCGACATCGTCATCGCCTCCGACACCCTGCCCGCCCCGGTCCGGCTGCTGCGGCGCGGTGGCCTGCTCGTCGGCCGTACCCCGGACGACGACCGGCGGGCCCGCGCGGGCCTGGCCCATGTGGTGTCGGCGATCGAGGTCGTGGACCGGCTGCGCACCGAACGCGGGCTGCCCGCACCCGCCCTGCACCTGAGCGTCAGCAGCCGACTGCACGACAACGGCACCAAGTTCGGCCTCGGCTCCAGCGGCGCGGTCACGGTCGCGACCGTCCAGGCCGTGGCGGACTGGTGCGGCCTGGAGCTGTCACCGGAGGCCAGGTTCCGGCTCGCCCTGCTCGCCACCGCGCGCATCGACCCCGGCCCCTCCGGCGGCGACCTCGCCGCCAGCACCTGGGGCGGCTGGATCGCCTACCGGGCGCCCGACCGGGCCGCCGTCCTCGAAGCGGCCCGCCGCCGGGGCATCGAACAGGCCCTGCGCACCCCCTGGCCCGACTTCGAGCTGCGCCGGCTGCCCCCGCCGCCCGGGCTCACCCTGGTCGTCGGCTGGACCGGCCGCCCCGCCTCGACCGCCGCGCTGGTGGCGGACCTGGGCGCCCGGCAGTGGCGGGGCACCGAGTCCCACCGGCGGTTCCTGGCCCGCAGCGAAACCTGCGTACAGGGCGCGATCCGGGCGTTCGAGCGGGGAGAGCGCGCGGCACTGCTCGACCGGATCCGCACCGCCCGCCGGATCATGGCCCGGCTCGACGAGGACACCGGCCTCGGCATCTTCACCCCGGGCCTGCGGGCCCTGTGCGACACCGCCGAGGCCGTCGGCGGCGCGGCCAAGCCCTCGGGCGCCGGAGGCGGGGACTGCGGCATCGCCCTGCTGCCGGCCGAGGCGCACCAGGAACTCGCCCGGCTGCGGGCCGGCTGGCGAGGCGCCGGGATCGTGCCGCTGCCCATCCGTACCGCCGACCGAAAGGACGCGCGTGATGATCGCTGACCGCAAGGACGCCCATGTCCGGCTAGCCGTCGAACAGCAGCGCGGGACCGGGGAACGCAACCAGTTCGACGAGGTGACCTTCGTCCACCACGCACTGGCCGGAATCGACCGGTCGGAGGTGTCCCTGCGCACCCGCTTCGCCGGCATCGACTGGCCGGTCCCCCTGTACATCAACGCCATGACCGGCGGCAGCGAGAAGACCGGCCGCATCAACCGGGACCTGTCCGTCGCCGCCCGCGAGACCGGACTGCCGATCGCCACCGGGTCGATGAGCGCCTACTTCAAGAACCCGTCCTCCGCAGGGACGTTCGGCGTGATGCGCGAGGAGAACCCCGACGGGTTCATCATGGCGAACATCAACGCCACCGCCACGGTCGAACAGGCCCGCCGGGCGGTCGATCTGCTGCGCGCGGACGCCCTGCAGATCCACCTCAACACCGTCCAGGAGACGGTCATGCCGGAGGGCGACCGCTCCTTCGGCTCCTGGGGAGCGCGCATCGAGGAGATCGCGGCCGCGGTGGACATCCCGGTGATCGTCAAGGAGGTCGGCTTCGGGCTGAGCCGCGAGACGGTGGCGACGCTGCAGAAGCTCGGCGTGGCCGTGGCCGACGTCGGCGGTCGCGGCGGCACCAACTTCGCCCGGATCGAGAACGGCCGGCGCGACCTCGCCGACTACGCCTACCTCGACGGCTGGGGACAGAGCACCCCCGCCTGCCTGCTGGACGCACAGGACGCGGGCATCCCGCTGCTGGCCTCCGGCGGGGTGCGCCACCCCCTCGACGTCGCCCGCTCGCTGGCCCTCGGCGCCCGCGCCGCCGGCGCCTCCGGGGGATTCCTGAAGACCCTGCTGGACGGCGGGGTGCCCGCGCTGGTCGGCCTGATCACCACCTGGCTCGACCAGCTGGCGGCGCTCATGACCGCGCTCGGCGCCCGCACCCCCGCGGACCTGGCCCGGTGCGACGTACTGATCCACGGCGACCTGCGGGCCTTCTGCGCCGACCGCGGCATCGACACACACCGGACGGCCACCCGGTCCGGCTCCCTCGGCCCCAGCCCCGACATGACGGGAAGCACACGATGAACGACACGCACCAGACCGCCGGTGTCCCGATGAGATGGGTGGGACCCCTGCGGATCTCGGGGAACGTAGCGACCACCGAGACCGAAGTCCCGCTGGCCACCTACGAGTCGCCGCTGTGGCCCTCTGTGCAGCGCGGCGCACGGATCTCCCGCCTGGCCGAACAGGGCATCGTGGCCACCCTGGTCGACGACCGGATGACCCGCTCGGTGCTCGTCGAGGCGCGCGACGCGCCCACCGCGTACACCGCCGCCCGGCTGCTCGACGCCCGCCTGGACGAACTGCGCGAGGTGGTGCGCGGGTGCAGCAGATACGCCGAACTGATCGGCCTGCGGCACGAGATCACCGGCCGGCTGCTGTTCATCCGCTTCGAGTTCACCACCGGCGACGCCTCCGGCCACAACATGGCCACCCTCGCGGCCGACACCCTGCTGACCCACATCCTGGCGACCGTTCCCGGCATCGCCTACGGGTCGATATCCGGCAACTACTGCACCGACAAGAAGGCCACCGCGATCAACGGCATCCTCGGCCGCGGCAAGAACGTCGTCACCGAACTGTTCGTACCGCGCGAGGTGGTGGAGAGCCGGCTGCACACGACGGCCGCGCGGATCGTCGAACTGAACGTCCGCAAGAACCTCATCGGCACCCTTCTCGCCGGCGGCATCCGCTCCGCCAACGCCCACTACGCCAACATGCTGCTCGCCTTCTACCTGGCGACCGGCCAGGACGCGGCCAACATCGTCGAGGGCTCGCAGGGCGTGACCGTCGCCGAGGACCGCGACGGCGACCTGTACTTCTCCTGCACCCTGCCGAACCTGATCGTCGGCACGGTGGGCAACGGCAAGGAACTCGACTTCGTCGAGGCGAACCTCACCCGGCTGGGCTGCCGGGCCGAGCGCGCCCCCGGTGACAACGCCCGCCGCCTTGCCGTCATCGCCGCCGCGACGGTGCTCTGCGGCGAGCTGTCGCTTCTTGCCGCCCAGACCAACCCGGGCGAACTGATGCGCGCCCACGTCCACTTGGAACGCAAGAACGACACGACCCGGATCGGGGTGTAGAGCATGGTCGGCTCCGGCTCCATCGGACTGCACGATCTGTCGTTCGCGACGACGCGGTTCGTCCTTGCGCACGCGGAACTGGCCCGCCACAACGGCACCGAGATCGGCAAGTACCACATCGGCATCGGCCAGCGGGCGATGAGCGTGCCCGCCCTCGACGAGGACATCGTCACCATGGCCGCCGCTGCCGCCGCACCCGTGGTCGGCCGGCACGGCACCGACGGCATCCGCACCGTCGTCCTGGCCACCGAGTCCTCCGTCGACCAGGCCAAGGCGGCCGGCGTCTACGTCCACTCGCTGCTCGGACTGCCCTCCTCCACCCGGGTCGTCGAGCTGAAGCAGGCCTGCTACAGCGCCACGGCGGCACTCCAGTTCGCCGTCGGCCTGGTCCACCGCGACCCCGCGCAGCGCGTCCTGGTGATCGCCAGCGACATCTCCAAGTACGACCTGGACAGCCCCGGCGAGGCCACCCAGGGCGCGGCGGCCGTGGCCATGCTGGTCTCGGCGGACCCCGCGCTGCTGCGCATCGAGAACCCCTCGGGACTGTTCACCGCCGACGTCATGGACTTCTGGCGGCCCAACTACCGCGATTGCGCGCTGGTCGACGGGCAGGAGTCGATCTCCGCCTACCTCCAGGCGATGGAGGGCGCGTGGAAGGACTACGGCGAGCAGGGCGGCCGTGCGCTCGGCGAGTTCGCCGCGATCTGCTACCACCAGCCCTTCACCAGGATGGCCTACAAGGCGCACCGGCATCTGCTGCACTGCTGCGGCGAGAACACCGACGACGCGGTGATCGACCGGGTGCTGAGCCGTACGACGGCGTACAACAGCGTCGTCGGCAACAGCTACACCGCCTCCGTCTACCTCGCTCTGGCCGCGCTGCTCGACGACGCGGAGGACCTGACCGGACAGGCCGTCGGCTTCCTCAGCTACGGCTCCGGCAGTGTCGCGGAGTTCTTCGCCGGCACCGTCGTACCCGGCTACCGGGCGCAACTGCGCACCGCCGCGCACCGCGAGGCCGTCGCCGGGCGCCGGCCCGTCACTTATGCCGGCTACCGCGACCTGCGCGCACACCGGCTCCCGGCCGACGGCGGCGAACACCTCCTGCCCCGGCAGACCGAGGGCCCGTACCGCCTGTCCGGGATCTGCGACCACAAGCGCCTCTACGAGCCCTGCTGAGCCCGGCCGACCGTGCGTGCACCCTTACGGCCCGAGGAGGGCCGTAAGGGCGCACGCATGTCTCAGGACGCGGCGCCCGGGACGGAGAGCGCGTGCCGGTGGGCCGGGTCCGCCGCCGTGGCCATCAAGTGCAGTCGGGCGGTCATCGAGCCGATCCGGCGGTACAGCTTGGCCGGGTTCAGACAGACGTAGGTGTCCGCGAGGATCGCCTTGTCCTCGGCGGTGACCTCGCGGTGGCGCAGCGTGCGACGGTACGGAGTGGCCGTGTCGTACTCCTTGCGGCCCCGGCCGCAGTCCGGCACCGAGTGCTGCTGCGGATAGAAGTAGTTGGTGAGCCCGGACAGTGCCGCCCAGATCCGGTTGAGCAGCACCAGGTGGGCGGTGGTGTGGTAGCGGAGGTCGCCCGCGATGGTCTGGAGCATGCTCCAGTTCTTCTGGCCGACGTGATGGTTGCCGCCGGTCGCGGGGCGGGCGTGGGTGAAGGTCACCCGGCGCTGCCGGCACCAGCGCAGCAGGATCTCCTCCGCCTCCGTGCCCGAGTTGCCCGAGTCGAGCCCGAGCATCGGGAACGGCAGCAGCCGCGCCATCTCGTCCAGGGCGAAGGGCACCCGGTTGACCCCGCGCACCGTACGGTTCTCCGTCCACCCGGTGGCGATGTCGGTGGCCGTCACCGTCCGCAGACAGTCGCCGTCCGGGCCGTCGCCGTCGTGCGCCACGACCGCGATCTCCATGAACCCCGGCATGGTGTGGTCCCACTCCTGCCAGGTGAGCAGCGGAAGCTCGTTGCGCAGCAGCGACCCGGCCCGGATGTGCCGGGAGACCGCCGACCGCTGCCGGTGCGGCGCGAGGCGGCGGTCGATCGTCGCCGCCGACATGCCGGTCAGCAGCCCGGCCGTCTCGTCGCTGATGTCCAGCTCTCCGTGGCGGCGCAGCACCGGCACCAGATCGGGCAGCACCGGCGCCAGCCGCTTGCCCGACGGCTGGTCCAGCACGGTCCAGCAGAAGGCCAGCGCGGAGATGACCTCGCTGTCGTACTTGGCGTGACGGCTGCGCGCGGACCGGGCCGACTGCGGGCGGGCCGCCCGCAGCAGCGCCTTGCGGGCATGGCTGCGGTGCCAGCCGGTCACCGCGCACACCTGGTCGAGGATCTCCGACTTCTCCTGCTTGCCGGCGCGCGCGTAGCGGGTGGCGACGGCATGGGTCAGCGTCCTGCGCTCGGCGAGCGTCGTGGCCGTCGTACCGGCCGAGTCCATTCGTCCCGTCCCCCATCTGTCCCTGACCTCCCCTTGAGGTCTCTCACCCAATTCGTCGAATGAGCGACAGCCCAGATCGACAGCCCCGCGAGATGTGCCACGCCAGAGGGAATCGGACGCCTGTTTTCAGAAGTTCGGCCGAATTCACACGCGCACTTTGCGTGCGGCAACCCATTGGTAGTGATCGGCAGTGCGGATCCCTACGCTCGGTGCGAATGCCCAGGCAACAAACACGAGGTGGCCCGTGGTAGGGGTGCAGGGATGCTGACCCGAATTGCTCGGCTTGCGATCGACCGGCCGAAGTCGGTGCTCATCGGCGCGCTTTTGGCCGTTCTGCTGTGCGGTGCTGTCGGATTTTCTGTGATGGACCGTCTGAAGGCCGGTGGATACACCTCACCGGACTCGGAGTCGGCGCGGGCCACCACCCTCGTCAACGACCACTTCAGCGGCGTACAGCCCAATCTGATCATCGCGGTCACCTCCGACGACACAGCCGACGGAGCCGACGGGGCCGAGGCGCGGGCGGCCGGACAGGCCCTTTCGGACTGGCTGGACGAGCGGGACGACATCGACGGCATCCGGTCCTACTGGAGCCTCGGCCCCGAGGCCGGAGCCGCGCTGCGCAGCGAGGACGGGGACACCGGACTCGTCACGGCCCATATCGACGCCAGCGAGACCGATCTGCCGAAGGTCTCCGAGGAACTGCTGGACGAGGCGCCCAGACCGGACGGCGTCACCGTCCGCGTCGGCGGCTACGGCCCGTTGAACGCCGAGCTGAACAGCCAGGTCACCAAGGACGCCTCGCTCGGTGAGGCGGTGGCCTTCCCGATCACGCTCATCGTGCTGATGGTGGTCTTCGGCAGTTTCGTCGCGGCCGGTCTGCCGCTGCTGATCGGCGCCGTCTCGATCGTGACGACCCTCGCCGTCCTGCGGCTGGTGACCACGTTCGCCGACGTGTCCATCTACGCCCTCAACATGACGACCGTGCTGGGCCTCGCCCTCGGCATCGACTACAGCCTGCTGATGGTCAGCCGCTACCGCGAGGAACTGGCCGCCGGGCTCGACGCGCGCGGCGCCGTCCTGCGCACCGTGCAGACGGCCGGCCGCACCGTGGTCTTCTCGGGCGTGACGGTCGCCCTCGCCCTCGCCGCGCTGATCGTGTTCCCGGTGTTCTTCCTCAAGTCCTTCGCCTACGTCGGCGTCGCCGTCGTCCTGGTCGGCGTGCTGACCGCGGTGCTCGTGCTGCCCGCGGCGCTTATCCTGCTCGGCGACCGGGTCGACAAGTGGGACGTACGCGTCCCGCTGCGGCGCTGGTTCGGCCTGAAACCACCGAGCGTGGTCGCCCCCGAGAACAGCCGCTGGTACCGCATGGTCGTCGCCGTCACCCGGCGCGCCACACCGATCGCCGTCCTGACCACCGCCCTCCTGCTGCTCCTCGGCGCGCCCTTCCTGTCCTCGAAGTGGGGCTACCCCGACGACCGGGTGATCACCGCCGCGGTCTCGGAGAGCCGCCAGGTCGGCGACCTGCTGCGGGAGGACTTCGCGGAGGACGCCGCCGCCGCGACCACGATCGTGCTGCCCGGCTACGACGGCGGCGACCAGGAACTCGCCGCGTACGCCACGGAGCTCTCCCGGGTCGAGGGCGTCTCCGACGTCCTGAGCGGGGCCGGCACCTTCGTCGACGGCACGCAGGCCGGACCGGCCACCCCCGGCATGACCAACGAGACGGGCGCGGCCCTGCGCGTCGGCACCGCCGTGGACCCCTACGCCGACGAGGGCAAGGAACTGCTGGACCGGCTGCGCGCCGTGGACAGCCCCGGGGAGAGCCTGTTCGCCGGTGCCGCCGCGGAGAACCAGGACGTGATCGACGCGCTCGCCGATCCGCTGCCGTACGCCGCCGCGCTCATCGCGATCAGCATGTTCGTGCTGCTGTTCCTGTTCACCGGCAGCCTGGTGCTGCCGCTGAAGGCGCTGGTGATGAACACCCTGTCGCTCGGCGCCGCGTTCGGCGCGATGGTGTGGGTGTACCAGGAGGGGCACCTGTCCGGCCTGCTGGACTTCACGGCGACCGGCTACCTCGTGGCGAACATCCCCGTACTGATGTTCTGCCTGGCCTTCGGGCTGTCCATGGACTACGAGGTGTTCCTGCTGTCGCGGATCCGCGAGGAATGGCTGGCCTCGGGGCGCGCCACCACCGAGGACAACACGCACGCCGTGGCGATGGGCGTGGCCCGCACCGGGCGCGTCTTCACCGCGGCCGCGGTCCTCATGGCCATCGTGCTGACCGGCATGGGCGTGTCGAAGGTGTCCTTCATGCAGCTGTTCGGCCTGGGCCTCGCCCTGACCGTGCTGGTGGACGCCGTGATCGTACGGTGCCTGCTGGCACCGGCGATGATGCGGCTGCTGGGCCGCTACAACTGGTGGGCCCCGGCCCCCCTGGCCCGGCTGCACGCCCGGATCGGGCTCACCGAGGAGGAGCCGCCCCGGGCCGAAAAGAGCGCGAACCCCGGCCCGGTCCAGGTCGGCGGACCGGCCGAACAGCGCGAGACGCCCTGAGCGCGCGGGGCCGCCCACCGGCGACGGTGAGCGGCCCCGCGGCCGGGTCTCAGCGGGCCGTCGCCCGCTCGGTCAGCGTGATCTGCCCCGCCCTGATCGTGGCCAGTCGAGGGGCCCGGCGGGCGATCGACGAGTCGTGGGTGACGATCACGAACGTCAGACCGTGCTCGCGCCACAGGCCCTCCAGCAGGGCCATGATGTCGTCGCGGGTGCCCTCGTCGAGGTTGCCGGTGGGCTCGTCGGCGAGGAGCACCTTCGGCCGCTTGACCAGCGCGCGGGCGATGGCGACGCGCTGCTGCTGGCCGCCGGACATCTCCGACGGGACATGCGCGAGGCGTTCGCCGAGGCCGACCGAGCGCAGCGCCTCGGCGGCCCGCTCGCGGCGCTCGGCGGGCCTGACGCCCAGCGGCACCAGCGCGGTCTCGACGTTCTCCTGCGCCGTCAGCGTCGGGATGAGGTTGAACGCCTGGAAGATGATGCCGATCTTCTCGGCGCGCAGCCGCGTCAGCCGGGCCTCTCCCACGGCTCCGAGGTCGACGCCGTCCAGCTCGACGCTGCCCTCGGTCGGACGGTCCAGGCCGCCGATCATCTGCAGCAGCGTCGACTTGCCGCCGCCGGTCGGGCCCTGGATGACGAGCTGGTCGCCGTCCTCGATGGTGAGGTCGATGCCGCGCAGCGCCTCCACCGTCTCCTTGCCGCGCGTGTAGCGCTTGGTGACGCCGGTGAGCTTGTACATGAGCTTCCTTAAGGGGTTCTGAGGTCAGGAGACGCTGCGCAGGGCGTCCGCGGGGCGCATCCGGGAGGCACGCCAGCCGCCCATCGCACCGGCGATCAGACCGCCGGCCACCGCCAGACCGACCGCGAGGGCGATGGTGGTCACGGAGACGGGCGCGGACAGGGCGATCTCCATCGTGTTCTGCGACGACTGCTGACCGGGGCCGCCGCCGGGGCCGCCGCCCATACCGCCCCCGCCGCCGCTCGTGGCGCCGAGCTGCGCCGTCAGCTTCGGGCTGATCAGGGTGACCGTCCAGGCCGCCGCGAGGCCCAGCGCGATACCGAGGGCGCCGCCGATCAGGCCGTTGACCATCGACTCGCCGACGACCTGCCGGGTCACCCGGCGGCTCGGCCAGCCGAGCGCCTTGAGCGTGCCGAACTCGCGCACCCGGCGCGAGACCGCCGAGGAGGTCAGCAGCGCGGCCACCAGGAAGGCGGCGACGAGGACCGCTACCGACAGCCACTTGCCGACGCCGGCCGCGAGGTCGGAGGCGGTGGACAGCGAGCCGGAGACGGTGTCGGCGAGGTCGGCGGAGGTGGTGACCGTCGTACCGGAGATGTTCTTCTGGATGGCCGACTTGACGGTCTCGATCTGCTGCGAGTCGGTCGCCTTGACGTAGATCGTGGTGACCTGGTTCTTGGCGTCGGCCAGCGTCTGGGCCTGCTTCAGCGGCAGGTAGACGTCGGTGGAGGAGTCGCTGCTGTCGGGCGTGACGATGCCGATGATCTCGTACTTGGTGCCGGAGATCTTCAGCTTCTCGCCGACCTTGTACGAGTTCTCCTTGGCGTAGGACTTGCTGACCACCGCGACCTTGGCGTTGGTCTGTGCCGCGGTGAAGGTCTTGCCGGAGGTGACGGCCATCGAGGCGAGCGGGCCGAGGTCCTGGTTGGTGACGTCGACGCCGGCCACGGAGTAGGAGTTGACGTCGAACGCGGCGCCGCCGCCCTGGACCGGTGGCTGTCCGCCGCTACTGGGACCGCCCTCGGACTGCTCGGACTGCGCCTGCCCCTGGGTGAAGGAGCCGTCGACCTTGGTGACGTTCAGGCTCAGCGCGCCGACCGCGGCCGACACGCCCTGCTGCCCGGCGACCTTCGCCACGAGCGAGGACTTCAGTGCCTGACCGCCCTGTGTCATCACCCGGTCCGAGCTCTGCTCCTCCTCGTCGTCGGAGGTGGCGTCGAACTCGAACCTCGGCCCGTCCGAACTGTCACCGGTGGGCGCCGAGCGGGCCTTGGTGACGGTCATGTCGGTGCCGAGGCCGTAGAGGGACTTCAGGACCTTGTCCTGCGCCTGCTGCATCCCCGCCGACACGGAGTTGACGGTGATGACCAGCGCGATACCGAGCGCCAGACCCAGTGCGACGACCAGAGCGGCCTTCTTGCGCCGGCTCAGCTCGCGCTTGAGATAGATGCCAAACATCCCGTTCCTCAGAGGTTCTTGGCGCCCGCTGTGGGCGCGGCCTCAAGGTAGGGACGGGAGATGGGGTGGCCGTGAGTAAGGGATGTGTGAGAGCTGGGAAGCGATGTGTGCGAGCTGAGAATGCACGGCAGCCGCCCACGGCCCGGTGCGTGCCCCGCGGTCCCACGCGAGGCCCACCCCCACCCGGTGCCGTGAACGGCTGCCGTCTCCCCCCTCGGTTTGGCCGGAAGCCCTCCACTCCAACTGTGAAGCTCTTGTGGAGGAGAGTTGAGCATAAGCCGCCGACCGGCCGCAATGGAGCGGACGGTCAAATTCCGGTTGTGCAAGTTGTGGAGCGCGAGCTTCCCGGGAACGCTCAGCCGCGCCCCACGTACGGCATCGCCGTCGCCAGCACCGTCGCGAACTGCACATTCGCCTCCAGCGGCAGCTCCGCCATGTGCCGGACCGTGCGCGCCACATCGGCGACATCCATCACCGGCTCCGGTGCGACGTCCCCGTTGGCCTGGAGCGCGCCGGTCTGCATGCGCGCGGTCATGTCGGTAGCCGCGTTGCCGATGTCGATCTGCCCGACCGCGATGCCGTACGGCCGCCCGTCCAGCGACAGCGACTTGGTCAGGCCCGTCAGCGCGTGCTTGGTCGCCGTGTAGGCGACGGAGTGCGGCCGGGGTGTATGGGCGGAAATGGACCCGTTGTTGATGATCCGGCCGCCCTGGGGGTCCTGCTCCTTCATCTGCCGGTACGCCGCCTGTGCGCACAGGAACGCCCCGTTGAGGTTGGTGTCCACCACGTGCCGCCAGGCGTCGTAGGGCAGCTCCTCCACCGGCACCCCGCCCGGCCCGAACGTCCCTGCGTTGTTGAACAGCAGGTCCACCCGCCCGAAGCGGTCCACGGTCGCGGCGAACAGCGCGGCCACGTCCGCCGGCTGCGACACATCCGTCCGTACGGCGAGAACGTCGCCCGGCGTCTTCGCCGCACCCCCGGGCACCAGCGCCGCCGTCTCCTCCAGGGTCTCGGGGCGACGCCCCGCCAGCGCCACGGACCAGCCGGCCCGCAGCAGCTCCACAGCGACGGCCCGCCCGATCCCGGAACCGGCGCCGGTCACCACCGCGATCTTCGATCCACTGTCAGTCATGGCACCGCAGCGTACGGGAGGCCTGTCCACCGTACGGAACTCATGCGTCCGCCACCTGGATGTCATGTACGCGATGGACATGGGTCGTCCCCGGCCACTCCAATGCCTCCTGGACCCATTTGTTCAGGGGAGGACCGGATGACACCCGCAGCACGCCCGTCCCAGCACGCCGCCGAACTCCACGCGGCCGCCCGCCACTTGGGCCGCCGCCGCTTCCTCACCCTCACCGGCGCGGCCGCCGCGCTCGCCTTCTCCGTCAACCTGCCGACCGCCGGCACCGCGGCCGCCGACGAACTCGACCCCGCGCAGCTCACCGACGACCCGTTCACCCTCGGCGTCGCCTCCGGCGACCCGCACCCCGACTCGGTCCTGCTGTGGACCCGGCTCGCCCCCGCCCCCCACCAGCCCGACGGCGGCCTGCCCGCCGAACGGGTCGGTGTCCGCTGGGAGCTGGCGCTCGACGACAGATTCCGCAGTGTCGTCAGACGCGGCGAGACCACCGCCCACCCCGAGTTCCACCACACCGTGCACGTCCAGGTCGACCACCTCGCCCCCGGCCAGGTGTACTACTACCGCTTCCGCGCCGGCAGCTGGGTCAGCCCGGCGGGCCGCACCCGCACCGCACCTCCCGTGCACAGCCGGACCTCCGCCCTCACCTTCGCCCTGGCCTCCTGCCAGCGCTACGACCAGGGCTACTGGACCGCGTACAGGCATCTGGCCGAGGAGGACGTCGACGTCGTCGTGCACCTCGGCGACTACCTCTACGAGTACGCCGTCAACTCCGCCGCCGGCGCCCGCTCCTACCCGGCCGGCACCCTGCCCGACCTGTTCAACCACGAGACGGTGACCCTGGAGGACTACCGGCTGCGGTACGCCCTCTACAAGTCGGACCCCGACCTCAGGGCCGCGCACGCCGCGCACCCCTTCGTCGTCACCTGGGACGACCACGAGACCGAGAACAACTACGCGGGCGACACCCCCGAGAACACCGTCCCGCCGGAGGAGTTCCTGCTCCGCCGCGCCGCCGCCTACCGGGCCTACTGGGAGAACATGCCGCTGCGCAGCCCCCAGCTCCCCGAGGGCCCCGACCTCCAGCTCTACCGCCGGCTGCACTGGGGCCGCCTAGCCCAGTTCGACGTGCTCGACACCCGCCAGTACCGCTCCAACCAGGCCTACGGCGACGGCTGGCAGTACCCCGGCCCCGACTCGGAGGACCCGAGCCGCACGCTGACCGGCGAGGCCCAGGAGCGCTGGCTGATCGACGGCTGGCACCGGTCGGACGCCGTGTGGAACGTCGTACCGCAGCAGGTCACCTTCTCGCGCCGCTTCAACACCACCGCCGTACCGTCCAAGGTCTCCATGGACTCCTGGGACGGCTACCCGGCCTCTCGCGAGCGGGTACTGGCCGGGGCGGAGGCCGCAGGCATCCGGAACCTGATGGTCCTCACCGGCGATGTGCATGTGCACTACGGCTTCGACATCAAGCGGGACTTCTCCGACCCCGGCTCGAAGACCATGGGGACGGAGATCGTCGCCACGTCGATCTCCAGCGGCGGCAACGGCTCCGAGCGGCCGTCGAACTGGGCCACCTACCTCGCCGCCAACCCGCACATGAAGTTCTACAACGGGCAGCGCGGCTATGCGACGGTGGCCCTCGGCCGGGAGCTGGCGCGTATCGACTACAAGACCGTGCCGTACGTGACGACGCAGGGCGCGCCGCTCACGACGTACGCGTCCTTCGTGACGGAGGCGGACAACCAGGGGCTCACACCGGCGTGACCTGGCCCGTCTCGCTGGGGTAGCGGACGCCGACGCGGTCCCGGATCGCGTCGAGCGTCCGCATCACGGCGAGGGTGCCGTCCAGCGGGACCAGCGGGGACTCGGTCTCGCCGGCCCGCAGGGCGCGCATCACCTCGGCGGCCTCGTGCCGCAGGGTGGCGCGCGGGCCGTCGGCCGGGTCGGCCGCGATCTTCTCCGGGTCGCGGCCGTCGCGGTGCAGCACGAAGTGGTCCGGGTAGAAGAAGCCGTTCGGGATGTCGATCCGGCCGAGCGAACCGGTGACCGACGCCGAGGTCGCCGTACCGCCGATGATGGAGCAGTGCACCGAAGCGAGAGCACCGCTCTCCCAGGAGAGCAGTGCTCCCGTCTGGAGATCGACGCCCTCTTCCGAGAGCGCCGCTCTCGCGGTGATGTCCGAGGGCTCGCCGAGGAGCAGATGGGCGAACGACACCGGGTAGACGCCCAGGTCCAGCAGGGCGCCGCCGCCCTGCGCGGGGTCGCGGAGCCGGTGCGAGGGCGGGAACGGACCCGCCAGCCCGAAGTCGGCCTGGACGCTGCGCACCTCCCCGATCGCCCCGTCGTCCACGAGCGCCTTGAGCTTCCTGACCAGCGGATTGCAGTACATCCACATGGCTTCCATGAGGAAGCTGCCGTGCGCGCTCGCCAGCGCGACCAGCTCCCGCGCCTCCCGCTCGTTGAGCGTGAACGCCTTCTCGCACAGCACGTTCCGCCCGGCCTCCAGACACAGACCGGCGGCCGCCCGGTGCGCCGAGTGCGGGGTGGCGACGTACACGACATCGATGTCCTCGTCCGCCGCCAGCGCACCCCAGTCGCCGTACGCCCGCCCGATCCCGAACCGCTCCGCGAACGCGTCCGCCGACTCCTGCGAGCGCGAGGCCACCGCCACGACCTCCGCGTCCGGCAGATCTACCAGATCGGCCGTGAACGCCGCCGCGATCCCACCGGTCGCCAGGATCCCCCAGCGCACCTTCTTCTCCGTCATCCCCGCCCCACCCTCGTTCCACGACCCTCGGCAGTGTGTTCGAGCTGAGAGCATAGGGGCCGGAACGCGAGGAGAGGGAGGGCACATGCCCGAGAGCGGGGCGTCCAGGGCATCCATACCGAACGACACACAGGCGGCCGTACCGAAGGGCGAACCGGCCGCCCGTTCCGTGCGCCGCACCGGCCTCCTCGTCACCCTCGTCCTCGGCGGCCTGACCGCCACGCCCCCGCTGGCGATGGACATGTACCTCCCCTCGCTCCCGCAGGTCACCGAGTCCCTGCACGCCCCCGCCGCGACCGTCCAGCTCACCCTCACCGCCTGCCTCGCCGGCATGGCCCTCGGACAGCTCGTCGTCGGCCCGATGAGCGACAAGTGGGGCCGCCGCCGCCCGCTCCTCATCGGCCTCGCGGTCTACGTCCTCGCCACCGCCCTGTGCGCCCTGGCACCCACCGTCGAGGCCCTGGTCGCCTTCCGCCTGGCGCAGGGCCTCGCGGGCGCGGCGGGCATCGTGATCGCCCGAGCGGTCGTCCGCGATCTGTACGACGGCGTGGCCATGGCCCGCTTCTTCTCCACCCTCATGCTGATCTCCGGAGTCGCGCCGATCATCGCGCCGCTGATCGGCGGCCAGATCCTGCGGGTCACGGACTGGCGGGGCGTGTTCGTCGTACTGACGGCCGTAGGCCTGCTCCTCGCCGGAGTCGTCTGGGCGAAGCTCCCGGAGACCCTCGCCCCCGCCGACCGGCACGACGGCGGAGTCGGCCAGGCCCTGCGCTCGATGCGCGCCCTGCTCGCCGACCGAGCCTTCTCCGGCTACATGCTGACGGGCGGCTTCGCCTTTGCCGCCCTGTTCGCCTACATCTCGGCCTCACCGTTCGTGATCCAGGAGATCTACGGCGCCTCCCCGCAGACCTTCAGCCTGCTGTTCGGCCTGAACTCCATCGGCCTGGTCGTGGTGGGCCAGATCAACGGCAAGCTGCTGGTGGGGAGGGTTCGCCTGGACGTGGTGCTGGCCGGCGGCCTCGCGGTGGTCCTGGTCGCGGCGAGTGCGTTGCTGCTGATGTCCCTCGGGGTCTTCGGCGAGGTCGGACTCGTTCCCGTGGCGGCGGCGCTGTTCGTCCTGATGTCCGCGATGGGCGTCACCCTGCCCAACACCCAGACCCTCGCCCTGCTGCGCACCAAGCAGGCCGCCGGATCGGCGTCCGCCCTGCTCGGCACGTCGTCCTTCCTGATCGGCGCGGTCGCCTCCCCGCTGGTCGGCATCGCCGGAGAGGACACCGCCGTCCCAATGGCCGTAGTCCAACTGGCCGCCGCACTGGTGGCGTCGGCCTGCTTCGTGGGAATGTGCCGTCCCTGGAACAGCCGTGCGGAGGGAGCGGGGAGCTGAGCGCACCGAGACTGCGCAGCGACACACCGGAACGGGCCGGACTCGACCCCGAGGAACTCCGCCGCCTCGCCCGCGACGTCCACGACCTCACCACCGGCGAGCGCCCTTGGGCGGCGGGCACGGTGGTGGTCGCCGGACGAGGCCCCTGTGTCGCCGTGGAGGAGGCCGCCGGGTGGGCGGTGCGATACGCCTCCTACGACCCGGAGAGCGATACGGGGGTGGAGTTGCCGGCGGGGTCGCGGGTGCCGATGACGGTGGGCACCCCCTTCGACCTCGCTTCGCTCACGAAGCTGTTCACGGCCGTCGCCGCCGTCCAGCAGATCGAGCGCGGCACGCTCGGCATCGACGCGGAGGTCGGCGCGTACCTGCCGGACTTCCGGGGCGCGGCACGGTACGGCGTGACGGTACGCCAACTCCTCACCCACACCTCGGGACTGCGCCCGGAACTCCCGCTGTACAACTACCCCGACGACACGGAGCGGCTGGCGCGGCTGCGGGCGGAGGCGCCGGTGGGGGTGCCCGGCACGTACTGCTACTCGGACCTGAACCCGCTCCTGCTGCAACACGTCCTGGAGCGGATCACGGGCCGTGGGCTCGACGTCCTGGTGCGCGACGGCATCACCCGCCCCCTGGGCATGTCCGCCACCTGCTTCGGCCCCTGCCCGGGCGCCGCGGCGACGGAGGACCAGCGACGGCCGTGGGCGAAAGCGGAACGGGGGATGCTGCGGGGGGTCGTGCACGACGAGAACGCGTGGGCGCTGGGGGGTGTCGCCGGGCACGCGGGTCTTTTCTCGACGGGGCGAGATCTGGCGGTGTTCTGCCGGGCGCTGCTGGCGGGGGGCTCGTACGGGCCGGCACGGATTCTGGGCCCGGATTTCGTGGAACTGCTGCTGACTCCGCCGGGGTTGGGCTTCGCGGTCGATCAGCCGTGGTTCATGGGGGAGTTGGCGGGGCGGGGGGCTGCGGGGCATACGGGGTTCACGGGGACGATGCTGGTTTTGGACCGGGCTACGGACACGTTTTTGGTGTTGTTGGGGAATGCGGTGCATCCGCGGAGGCGGGCGGGGGACAACGGGCCGAGGGCGGCGGCGTGTACGCGGGTTGCGCGGGCGGTGCGGGGGATGTGAGGGGGCTCCGTGAAACGGATCAAACGGTTTCTACTTGATAACCGTCACTCTGGGTTCCGAGACGGGTTTACGCAGTCCATGATCACAGCGCGGTGCGCCGTATCGACATGGAACGAAGCCGTATAAAGACCCCTGGAGATCGATTGATCAAGCTGGGAGCTCTTCAGCCAATTCGCTCCCTTAGGGAGCAACTCCGCTATTTCCTTGGGGAGATCCTTCGGAGCGTCCGCAACTACTCCCTCTCCCATCGCTTCCATCACCTTGGCGAAAGATCCAGCCGTGAGTTCGACGACACCGACCAGTCTCACGTCCGTGGGTCCTGGCACGCGTCCGCTGTCCGTGGTCAGGACCACGCCACACCAGCGCACTCGCTTCGGCTTCCCGAACATGGGGAAACGCCTCGTGATAGGTGACACGTCGGACTGTACGGAACACGCGCCCTGCCCATCTCGGCCGGCATCCCGCGATCCGACGGGACCATGTCCCGAGCCACTGTCCGGCGCGACGCAGGAGGCGAGCGAGGCAAACATGAGCCCCGCGGCAAGTAGTCCCAGTCGGCTCACTCTCGACCCCCTGATCCGCTCTTCGACGTCGAGCCGAGAACTGCGAACCTACCGTTCACCTTGTCGCTGGTTCGAAGGAATTGCCGAGCGCAGGGTTACCCCCATACAGTGCCGCGGACTTGGTGGCTTGCATGCCCTTCGGACCGAACATCCCAGCCTGCGGTGTGCTGTTGCCACGGTGTTGGTGTCAGTGGCGCCAGGTAGTTTGCCGGGCGTGAGTATGTGGATCTACTTTCAAGGGCTTGAATCCTCCGCGCTGCCCGGGGACGTGGCGGGTTTTGAAGCCCTATTCGATGTGGGGTTCAACGAGTTGAGGCGGCAGGTCCGCACAGGAGGTGCAGTACGGCTGGGGAGCGGCTTCTTCCAACTGAACGAGCTTTACTGGCCCCCGTCGGAGCCGGGTGGCGACCGGGAGCTCCCCGTTTTCGGCGGCCGGTACATACCGGACCCCGGCAGCGATCCGGGCCACGTGGTGCTTGAGCCGCCGGAGGTGGCGCGCGGCAGCGTACCTGGAGAGGGTGTCGTTCCCGGACCTGTGGCAGGAGTGGCGGCAGCTGCCTTCGTCCGATTCGGATGAGGAGCTGCGGGAACGCCTGGCGCGATACCACGAGGACCTGCGAGCCTTCTACTTCAGGTCGGCGGAGCGGGGCTGGGCGGTGGTCAAGTACTTCTCGTTTTGACCAGCCAAGCCCTGCCGTCCGACAAGAACCGGCAGGCCCCTCGCGCCCCTAAGAACGTCAGACCAGCCCGACGAACCCCGCCCACGCCTCGCGCGACACCGTGAGCATGGGCCTGGCCACGGCCTTGGAGTCCCGGACGTGCACAACTGCCGTACCGGTCGCGACCTCTACACAATCGCCGCCCTCGGCTCCGCTGTGGCTGCTCTTGAACCAGGCGAGGCCGGAGGCAACGGACGAGGACTCAGCGTTGTTCATAGCGCTCCCAGCAATCCTTCGACGAACTCCAGTGACTCTCGCGGAGGGAGAGCCTGTGATCGGATGATCCCATAGCGGGCGGCGGCGAGAGTCGTCTGTTCCGAGTCCGTCTGGAGGGCGCTCGTGCCCTGGGCCTCCGCGTACACATATTTCTTGCCGTCCTTGCGGATGACGATCGTGAACGGCCCGTCCACACCGGCGCTTTCCTCGCGACCAAGCGGCATGACTTGGACCTCGACGTTCCGCTTCTGGCCGATCAGAAGAATGTGCTCCAACTGTCCTTGCAGTACACCCTTTCCACCGTAGGGACGCCGCAGCACGGACTCGTCCAGCACGAAGCTCAGCAGTGGTGCAGGCCAACGGTCGAAGATGTCCTGCCTGGCCAATCGGGCAGCCACGCGCTGCTCGATGGTCTCTTGATCCAGAACCGGCCGCCGCATGGCGAGCAGCGCTCGCATGTACTCCTCGGTCTGGAGCAGACCCTTGACCACGAGCGTGTCGTACGACAGCAGCTCCATCGCCTGCTTCTCCAGCGCCGCCATCCCTTGAAAGAACACCGGATACTGAGCCCTCTCCACCTCCTCCTTCCACAGGCTCAGCAGCCCATCCGCCCCCGCCACCTCATCCGCCCGATCAATCGTCCGAGCCGACGGAATCCTCCGCCCTTGCTCGAACGACGCCACCGTCGACGCGGAGTACCCGATCCGCCGTCCGAACTCCTCCCGGCCCAGCCCCGCCCGGACCCGCAGCGTCTTCATGGTCTGCCCGAACGCCACGACCACGCCCTTCGCGGTGCCGTCCTCGGGCCGCCGCTCATCCCCGTCGTCGTTCTCCCACCCGTCGCCGAGGCTGACGACCCCGCCCCCGGTGCCGTCCCCCGCCGCCGCACCCGCATGCTCCGCCATCGCCCACCGCCTCCCCGGCCCAACGCCGTATCACCGCGCGCCTCGTACCCGTACCGACACTGCGCGTACAGCCGGCCCGCGTCGGTGCGTCACCCCTGGTCACGCTACGCGACCGGCGACACCGTTGTCGGCATGACGACGAAGCCCGCGGACCCCACAGACATCACTCAACCCGCCTCCCCCACACCCCACTTGACTGCCACCGCCGACGCGTCGCCCCCGGCCCGCACCTGCGAGATGTGCTTCACCTCGACACCCCGCGGAGCCCGCCTCGCACGCCGCCTCACCGCCCTCCGGCTGGACGCGTGGGGCGTCTCATGCGGCACCGAACCCCACGACACGATCGTCCTGATCGTCGCCGAGCTCACCGCGAACGCCGTCCGGCACGGCCACGTCCCCGCCCGGGACTTCCACCTCCGCCTCTACGCCCTCGCCGACGGCCGCACCGTACGGGTCGAAGTCACCGACACCCGCGCCGAACGGCTGCCCCGGCGCCCCACCGAGTCGGACGCCACCGATACCGAGGAGACGGGCCGCGGCTTACTCCTCGTATCGCATCTGGCCACTCGCTGGGGCTGGCACCAGCGGACGGATGGGCCCGGCAAGACGGTCTGGGCGGAGTACGGGCTCTCGGGGCCGTCGCCACTCGCACTTGTCAGCCGGGCTGCTGACTGACGAGTCAACTCTTGGCCGAGGCATCCCGGTTCTCGTCTGAGAGTCAGCGTGGCCCAACTGATCGGCCAGCCCGCCTGTTTGCTCAGTTCGGCGAGGAAGGCGCGATGAGTGAGTCCATTGCCCTTGCGGAAGGGGTGCAACGCGTTGATGTCGCCGTAGAGTTCGGCGGCCGCGCAGGTGGTCTGCGGCGCCGAGCCGGCCGAAGGCCTCCGAGCCGGGCGCGCGTGATGTCGGCCTCGGCGGCTGCGAGCGCGGAGGCGTCAGTGATGCCGAGGCGGTTGCGCAGGACGCCGTTCGGCAGGACGTACGGGTCGGTCATCCAGCTTCCTGGCGCGTGTCAGGTCGGTGACGGGCCAGGGCGCGGTCGGCCATGTCCTCGGCCGACAGAGTGCCGCGTACGTAGGCTTCGGCGTCCTGGTCGGAGGCGGCGGTCGGCCGGAGGCCTTCGGCGGCGAGGGAACCCGCGGCGGAATCGGCCGCTTCCCTGCGGGCGGCGCGGCCCGTGAGGCTCTCGTACGCCTCGATCGAGAGGAGTACGCCCTGCGCCTTGCGATGGGCGCCGATCAGCACGGGCTCCGCTTCCGGGCCGGCCTCGGCCAGCTCGGCCAGTATCCGCGACAGACCGCTCCGGGCGTCGCTCACGGTGACGATCTCAGGTACTCGCATAACGAAAACCGTACCTGGAATCCGGTCAGAATTCTGTACAGATTTCAGTACTGATTTGGTGGACGGGCCGGAAGACGGGTCTGGGCGGAGTACGAGCTCCCGGGGCCGTCGCCGCTCGCACCTGTCCGCCGGGCTCCTGACTGAACGGCCGGTGAGGCGTCTCGGCCCCAGAGATGGCCACCCAGACGCCCGGCAACCTTAGAATCAGCGGGTGAACGACCCCGTATCCCCGGCCGAAACCCTCCGCGCAGCCCTGGCCGGACTGCTCGACGGGCTTCCGCCCCGCCAGGCCGCCGCGGCTGTGGACCGGCTGATCGCCAGCTATCGCGGGGCGACCCCCACCGACGCCCCGATCCTGCGCGATCGCGCGGACGTGGCGGCGTACGCGGCGTACCGCATGCCGGCCACCTTCGAGGCCGTCCACTCCGCGCTGGAGGCGTTCGCGGACGCTGCCCCAGAGTGGACCCCGGAGAGTCACATCGACGTCGGCGGCGGCACCGGCGCCGCGACCTGGGCCGTCAGCGCCACCTGGCCCGACCCGCGCCGCAACGTCACCGTGCTCGACTGGGCGGAGCCCGCCCTCGCCCTCGGTCGGGAGATCGCCGCCGCCAACCCCGCCCTGCGCGATGTGCGCTGGCAGCGCTCTCGGATCGGAGCAGCGCTCACCATCGAGAGCACCGATCTCGTCACGGTCTCCTACGTCCTCAACGAGCTCACCGCCGCCGACCGCACCACCCTCGTGGACACCGTCGCGGCCGCCGCGCAGGCCGTCGTGATCGTCGAACCCGGCACCCCGGACGGCTACGCCCGCGTAATCGAGGCCCGCGACCGCCTGATCTCCGCCGGCTTCCACATCGCCGCCCCGTGCCCGCACAGCGCGGCCTGCCCCATCGTTCCGGGCCAGGACTGGTGTCACTTCTCGACGCGGGTCAGCCGTTCCTCGCTGCACCGCCAGGTCAAGGGCGGCTCCCTCGCCTACGAGGACGAGAAGTTCGCCTACGTCGCCGCCGCCCGCTTCCCGGTCGACCCCGCCCCCTCCCGCGTCGTACGCAAGCCCCAGATCCGCAAGGGCCAGGTCCTCCTCGACCTGTGCGAGACGGACCCGGCCCTCACCCGCACCACCGTCACCAAACGCCACGGCGACCTCTACAAGGCGGCCCGCGACGCGGACTGGGGCGACGCCTGGCCGCCGTACGACACGCAGGACTGACCGGCCACCGAGCGGGACCGCTCAGCCGATGGCAATACGCGGGTGCGCGGACGGCGTGATCCAGCCCATGATCTGGTCCATCGTGGCGCGGGGGACGGACACGCAGCCCGCGGTGGCGCCGCTGCCGTTGACGTGAAGGAAGATGCCCGCGCCGCGGCCGGGCGTGGCGGGCCAGCGGTTGAAGTTGATGACAAGGGCCTTGGCGTACTGGGTGGGGTAGTTGATGAGGTGCTCGCTGCCCCGGTCGCCGGACTCGGTGAGCGGAAAGTCCGCGCCCGCCTCGCCGTGCATTTGGTTGTAGAACTTCGACTCCGGGTCCTGCACCCACCAGTCGTCGGCCGTGACGACGTGGTACGGCATGGCGGTGCCGCCGGACACGTGTCCGAAGCCCTCGGTGATGGTGTAGGTGCCGCCGGGCGTGGTGTACGTGTTCTGCATCCGGGTGGCCCCGTCGGTCACGCCGTTGGAGCCGACCCGGCCGGCGCCGGTGCTGAACTGCGCCTTCCAGCCGGAGGACCCCTTGGCCCACGCGGTGACGGTGGCGTAGGAGCCGCTGGACTTGACCGTGATCACCTGGGTCGCGTCGCCGACCTCGACGGGCACCGGGAAGTCCGGTGCGGTGGGCGCCGTTGCGCCACCGCCGGATCCTCCCGTCCCGCTGCCGCCGTCGGAGGTTGTGCTCCCCTTCTTGGCGGCGCTGGCCGAGGCGGAAGCGGAGGGCGACGGGGATGCGGAGGCGGAGGCCGAGGAACTGGCGGACGGTGAGCCGGAGGCACTCGGCGACGCGCTTCCGGAGGCATCGGGTGAGCCGGACTGCGAGGTCTGCGGCGCCGAGACCGAGTCCGATGCCGTCTCCTGCTGGTCGTCCTGCCCGCCGCAGGCGGAGGTCACTGCCAGGGCGCCGATGACGGTGGCGGTGATCAGTATGTGCCGGGGCAGGGCGTGCACGGTGGGCTCCTTGCGCTCTTGGTTGCGGGATCTGGTCATGTCCGTCTCTCCGCCGTGCCCGGCCGGGGCAGGCTGCCGGTGCAGGTGGTGCGGCCGAACGCGCCGCTGGCGGTGCCGCTTTGGACGTACTGGCCGCGAATGGTGAGGGTGCAGCGGGCCTGGCTGCCGTTCTCGCCGAGCACGATGCTGACGATCGGCTCGCGGCCGAGGGGGACGGCGACGGTCTTGCGCCACGGCAGGGCCGCCGCCTTGACGGTCACGGCCGTTCCTGACTCGCTGCGTGCCTGGTAGGTGATGTCGGCGATGCCGGTGCCGGTGACCTCGTAGGTCACCGCGGCGGTAGGGACGCGGCGTTCGGGTGCGTCGTCGTCCTGGCTGCTGTCGAGGACGCCGTAGAGGACGAGTCCGGCACAGGCGGCGAGCGCGGCGCCGGCGATGAGCAGGCCCGCGCGGTCGGGGCGAGGGGAGCGGGATTCGGACGTCCCGCTTCCTCTTTCCTCATTCTCGGATTCCGGCGGGGATGCTGCCGCTCTCCCGGTCATAGCGCCCACAAAACGTCCCCTTCGGAAATGGACTTGGCCCGGACTGGAGGTATGACGGGGCGCTTTATACATGACGTCCGGGCGCGATAGCCAGCGCGGGGATATTTCGGGCACCCGGCGGTCACTTCACGTGAACTGTCCAGTATGTACGGCGACTTGACGGGGCGTCAGCAGGCCCATTAAGAACCTGGCGCCGCCATTCATGGCCTCTATTACGCATGCCTGAAAACCGGCCATGGCGGCGAATTTCAGTCAGCTTCTTCGGGAAGGTTTGGTGTGAGACCCAGACTGGGGAGAACGATAGCTTGCCTGATGGTAGCCGCGGTGACCAGTACCGCGTTACCGCAGGTGGCGTATGCCGCGTCCGATTCGGGCGGCGGTGACGACAAGGGAATTGTCGATACCGTCAAGGGCTGGTTTACGGACGAGGAAGAAGACGACGAGGCTGAAAAGCCGCCGTCGCATGATGAATTGGAGGTGGCCGACCGGGAGAAACTGCCCAAGGAGAAGGCTCTGCCACCCGCGAAGCGGGTCAGGGAACTCAAGGGCAAACGCACGGCCAACGCCCGTTTCTGGCAGTTGTCGGACGGGCGGGTCGAGGCGGAGCTGTCGGCGGCTCCGACGTCGTACCGGTCGGGTTCGTCGTGGAAGTCGATCGACACCACGGTGCGCGAGGCGGAGGCGAAGGGGTTCGATTTCGCCAATACGACTAACGAGGGCCGCAGTTGGTTCGGCACGGACGCCGACCGGCTGGTGCGCTTCAAGTCGCCGGACGGCCGCTCGGTCACCCTGGGTCTGGACGGCGCGGATCGGGCACTGAAGCCGGCGGCGAAGGGCTCGACGGTCACGTACAAGGACGCGGTGCATGGCGCGGACCTGGAGTATGTGGTCGGCCCGGGTCAGGTGAAGGAGAACATCACCCTCGCCGAACGCCCGGACGGGCCGCTGAAGTTCACCTTCACGCTCGACACTGACGGGCTCACCCCGAAGGCCCGCAAGGACGGCTCGATCGCCCTGTTCGGTGACCTGCCGAACACGCCGGTGATGGTGATCCCGGCGCCGTACATGACGGACGCCAAGAAGGACGCCAAGTCCGTCTTCGGACAGACCTACAGCACGAAGGTCAGCCAGAAGCTGACCAGGGACGGCAGGTCCTGGAAGCTGACGGTCACGCCCGACGCGAAGTGGCTGGCGTCCAAGGCACGGCAGTACCCGGTCGTGATCGATCCGACGATCACGATCGCGCCGAGCCCCTCGCAGTCCCAGGACGTCATGGTCATCTCGGATGCGCCGTCGACGAATTACAACAGCTCATGGCGGCTGTCGGCGGGCAAGACGGAGACGGGCATCGCCCGCTCTCTGATCAGGTTCCCGCTGGACGAGATCCCGTCCGGCGTGGACCTCGACTCGGCCCGCCTGGAGATGTACTTCGACCAGGCGCACACCACGGGCGCGAACGACAACACCATCGAGGTGCGGCGGGCCACCGGGGCCTGGGACGAGACGACGGCTACCTGGTCCAACACCAGCGCGCTGGCCGGTGAACTCTCCGGAACCACAGTCCAGTTCGACGATGGGGATACGGGAACGGCGGCGGTCGGCGCCTGGCCCTCGTCGGGCTCGACGCTCACCCAGTACGCGATCGGCGGCGACTACCGGGTCAACCAGGACTCGATCGCCGGGGACAGCCACACCTGGCAGACCCCGGTGGGAGACACCGGCAGCTACAAGGTGGACGTCCACTACGTGGCCTCCTCCAACCGGACCACGGCGGCGCCGTACACCGTGACCTACAACGGCGGTACGGCCACCACGAATGTCGACCAGACGTCCGGCACCGAGGGCGTGTGGGCGGCGCTGGGCGGCGGCACCCAGTACCAGTTCAACCGGGGCGGCACCGGCTACAAGGTGGCTCTGGGCGACACCGCGACCCCGGCCGGCTCGGCAGTGATCGCGGATGCGGTCAGGCTGAGCAACCCCGCGCAAATCGTGAAGAACAACGGCGAGTTGAGCCAGTGGCACAACTTCCCGGTCACCAACACGGTCCAGAAGTGGATCAACGGCACCGAGGTCAACAACGGTTTCGTCCTCCAGGCCAAGGACGACACCCTGGCCGCAACGGCGCTCGGCGGCCCGCGTTACGAGGCCGGTGACGGCGACTACGGCGGCGAGACGTCGACGATCCCGCGGCTGACGGTGACGTACGGCAAGGTCGGTACGACGCTCAACTCGCCAACGGTGATCCACTCCACGGGCCCGGAGCTGTCCTGGAAGGCGTACTCCAACACCACCGGGGATGCGGACCTGGACATCGCGGAGTACCAGCTGCACCGCTCCACGCAGCAGGCGTTCACGCCGTCCGCGGCGACCCTGGTCGCGCCGCTGGACAAGTCGGTCACCAGCTACACGGACACGACCGCGACGCCGACCCCGGACTCCTCCTCGGTGGAGATCGGCCGGTCGTACTACTACCAGCTCGCGGTGAAGACGGCGGACGGCCAGTTGCTCGGCTCGCCGACCCGGATCGTCGGCGTGCCCAAGGCGGGCCGCACGATGCGCCTGCTCCAGGGCACCGCGGGAGGCGTCACCGACTCGACGCTGTCCTCGGCGACCCCGACCACGAACCGGGACACCATCGCCCGGGACGGCGTGGGCCAGAAGTGGCTGAGCGTGGGCAACAACACGCCCACGAACGGGACCGAGAAGACCCGCGCGGTGATGAAGTTCCCCACCTCCGCGATCCCGACCACGGCCACGGTCCTGGAGTCGCGGCTGTTCATGTGGGGTGCGGAGACCACGACGAAGACCGATGGCGCGATCTACGAACTCCACGGTCTGACAAGGGACTTCGACGAGACGACTACGACGTGGAACAACGCGACGTCGACTACGGCGTGGACGTCGGCCGGTGGTGATTTCTCCTCGACGGTCTCCGACACGGTTGCTTCCGTCTCGGAGGTGGGCCGGCACTGGTGGGACGCCACCTCGCTGACCCAGGGCTGGATCAAGACCCCGACCAGCAACAAGGGGGCGATGGTCAAGCTGAAGGACGAGACCTCCACGGGCCCGCAGGAACAGACGGTGTTCCTGGCCTCGGAGGCCGCCGACCAGCAGATCGGCCCGCTGCTGCGCGTGATCTACGTCGACTCCACGACGGACGACACCTACTACGCGCCGCAGACCCCGGCCCGGATGACCCCCAACTCCACGTACACGGTGGACTTCACGGTCACCAACACCACCTCCAGTGCGTGGGCGACGGGCGAGCGGCAGCTGTCGTACACCTGGAAGCTGCCCGACGGCACGGCCCCCGCCAACGCCGGCACCTCGCTGGCCACGGCGATCCCGGCGCTCAGCCCCGGCCAGTCGGCCACGATCCAGGCGCAGGTCAAGACGCCGATCAACTCCGATGCCGGCAACAAGCGCACCGAGTACGTGCTGGGCTGGGACATCAAGAAGGTCTCCGACGGCACCTGGCTCTCGGCGGGCACGGGCGGGATCCCGCCGCTGAAACAGAACGTGGCGGTGGAGGACCCGACCTCCAACATGCTGGGCCTGGAGAAGTTCTACTCCTACACCGGCAAGAACACCGGTGCCGGTTCGACGGTGATGAACAACCTCGCCTCCGGCAACACCGTGTGGTCGTACAACGCGTTCAGCAACCCGGGTCGGGGCCTGACGACGTTCGCCCGGTTCGCGTACAACTCGCTGGACACGTCCGACTCGCTGCTGGGACACGGCTGGTCGGGGCAGTTCTCGGGCCCGATCCGGCTCGGCGCCCACCTGGAGATCCACCCCAAGCCCAACGCCAACGCCACCGAGATCCGCCTCCCGGACGGCGACGGCACCACGCACGTCTTCGCCAAGCAGGCGGACGGCAGCTGGAAGGCTCCCGCGGGCGTCCACTACCGCCTGACGATGAAGCCGGGCCTGGACTGCACCCCGGACAAGGACCCGGTCCCGGACGCCTGGACCCTGCTGCGCCCGGACGGCACGCGCTTCCTCTTCGGCTGCGACGGCTATCTGACGTCCGTCGTGGACAAGAACGGCAACACGCAGACCTACACGTACGAGGAGCGCAAGTCGGGCGGCGGCCAGCCGACCAAGTTCCTGAAGTACATCACCGACCCGGCGGGCCGGAAGTCGCTGACGGTCGACTACTACCGGCGGGGCGACGCGTCGTACGACTACATTGACGACACCGGCGCCAAGGTCACCGGCAGCAACCTCACCAGCCCCAAGATCTACGACCACGTCAAGTCGATCACCGACATCTCGGGCCGCAAGGTCTCCTTCCACTACACGACCCAGGGCCTGCTGGGGCAGTTCACCGACGGTGACGGTTCGGCCCAGCCGAAGGTCTTCAAGTTCACCTACCACGCCACCCAGGGCAACAAGAACGTCAAGCTGGTCAAGGCCACCGACCCGCGTGGAAACGCGACTTCGCTCGCGTACCACGAGCCGCCCACCGGCGACGCCAAGTACCACTGGTGGACCAAGACGATCACCGACCGCCTGAACGGCTCCACGAACTTCGCGTACAAGCCCAACACGACGACGAACCCGAAGTTCACCGACACCAAGGTGACGGACGCCGAAACCCACGCCACCGACTATGTGCTGGACGACTTCGGCCGCCCGGTATCGACGACGAACGCCAAGTCCCAGACCACGAAGATGAGTTGGGACGGTGACAACAACGTCACCTACCTGGAGGAGGCCAACGGCGCCAAGACCGCCTACTGCTACGACCAGAAGACGGGCTACCCGCTCTGGCAGCGCGACGCGGAGAACAACACCGCCGGTGTCCCGGACCAGACGGCCACCTGCGTCACCGACTCCACCAAGTGGCCGGCGAACGCGGCGAAGTACCAGTACCAGACCCGCGCCGACGGCTACTCCGCCGACCTGTGGCGCAAGACCTCCCCGGAGGGCCACGCCTGGCAGTTCGGCTACGACACCTTCGGCAACCTGAAGACGGTCACGGACCCCAAGGGCGTGTCGACGGCGACGGCCGGCGACTACACGACGTCGTACGACTACAACTCCTACGGCCAGCTCATCAAGGCCACGGACGCCAACGGCAACCCGACGACGTACAGCGGCTTCGGCCCGACGGGCTACCCGAGCACCATCACGGACGCGCTCAACAAGTCGACCACGTACGTCTACGACGAGCGCGGCCAGGTCACCGAGGTCACCGACGCGCTGGGCAAGAAGACCACGCAGACGTACGACACATTCGGCCGTCCCCTGGTCAGCACGGTGCCGAAGAAGCAGGACACCGGCGCCCTGATCACGACCCCGGCCCCGAAGTACGACGCCAACGACAACGTCACCGAGTCCACCTCGCCCAACGGCGCTGTCTCCACGGCCGTGTACGACGAGGCGGACCAGATCAAATCGGCGACGGCACCGGCGAACAACCTCACCGCGCCGCGCACCTCGACGTACACCTACGACCAGGTCGGCAACCTGAAGACGACGACGGAGCCCAAGGGCACCGCGACGACGACGGATGCGACCGACTACGTCACCACCAACCACTACGACGAGATCTACCAGCTCACCTCGTCCGTCAACTCGGCTGGTGACAAGGTCAGTTACGAGTACGACAACGTCGGCAACGCGACCAAGGTCATCGACCCGAAGAAGAACGCGACCGCCGACACCACCGACTACACGTCGAAGACCGCCTATGACCTGAACCACCGGGTCACGTCGGTCACGGACGCGGCCGGGAAGACGACCAGCACGTCCTACGACAAGGACAGCCGCGTCGTCTCCACGACGGACGCGGAGAACAACACCACACTCATCACCTACGACCAGCGCGGCAAGGTCATCGAGCAGAAGGTCCCGCACTCGGGCACCGCACCGATCACGTACCGCACAACGAAGTACGAGTACGACCAGGTCGGCAACACCACCAAGGTGCTCACCCCGCGTGCCGTAGCGGCCGGTACGACAACGGCGTTCACCGCCCGCACCGAGTACGACGCGCTGAACCGCCCGGTCAAGCAGTTCCAGCCGTACGACCCGGCGGACTCGACCTACAACGACGCCAACGTCTACACGCAAACCGCCTACGACGAGGTGGGCCGGGTCGCAAAGACCTCCCTGCCGCCGTCGGAGGGCGAGACGGTCCGCAACGACACCACCTACAGCTACTTCGACAACGGCTGGGTGGAGTCGTCCACGGACCCGTGGGACATCGCCGCAACGTACGACTACAACGAGCTGGGGCAGCAGACCAAGCGCACCCTGACCTCGGCGGGCGGCTCCTCCAACCGCACGATGACGTGGTCGTACTACGCCGACGGCTCGCTGAAGGCGCGTTCGGACGACGGCGTGCCGGTGGGCAAGTCGGTGGTCCTGGTGGACAACTCCGACACCCAGAACACCTCGAAGACCGGCACCTGGACGAAGGGGAACATCACCGGCCAGCACGGCTACGACCACGAGACCCACGCGGCGGGCACGGGCACGGACGCCTTCACGTGGACGCTGAACATCCCCAAGGACGGCACGTACACGGCGTACGTGAAGTTCCCGAAGGACGGCACGTACACGGCGTACGTGAAGTTCCCGAAGGTGACGGGCGCGGCGACGACGGCGAAGTACACGGTCACGCACTCGACGGGGACGGCCGACAAGACACTCGACCAGAACGCGGCGGCGAACCAGGGAAGTTGGGTCTCGCTGGGCGCTTACGCCTTCAAGCAGGGCAACGCCGCCAAGCTGCAGCTGTTCCAGAACAGCGGCGGCATCGTGGTCGCCGACGGCGTCAAGCTCGTCCGTGACACGGCCGGTGAGACGGACAGCGAGAAGAGCAACTTCGCCTACACCTACGACCTCAACGGCAACCTCACCAAGATCGACGACACGTCGTCGACCGCGAAGATCGACGCGTACACGGTCGCGTACACGGGCCTGAACCAGGTCCAGAAGGTGACCGAGGCGCTGGCCGGTGCGGAGAAGAAGGCCACATCGTACACGTACGACGCCAACGGCCAGCCGGACACGGTCACCCACCCCGACCAGTACTCCAAGTACACCTACGACCTGCGCGAGTTGGTCAAGTCGGTCTCGGTCGGCAAGAGCGCGACGGACGCGGCGCCGAAGGTGACGTCGTACACCTACACCGACCGCGGCCTGAAGCTGAAGGAGACCAAGGCCAACGGCAACACCGTCGACTACACCTACTACCTCGACGCGGCCCTGAAGTCGACGGCCGAGAAGAAGGCCAACGGCACCCTCGTCTCCTCCCACACCTACGCCTACGACGCCAACGGCAACAAGGCGCAGGACGTGGCGAAGAAGATGAACGCCGACAACAACACGGCCTACCTCGACTCCACCACGAACTACAGCTACGACCCCGCCGACCGCCTGAAGGAGTCGGTCAAGACCGGCAACGGCGCGGGGACGGAGACGTACGTCCACGACGACAACGCCAACGTCATCCGCCAGACCGTCAAGAACAAGACCACGCAGTTCGAGTACGACCGCAACCGCCTGCTGAAGGCGACCGTGGGCACCTCCACTGCGAACTACAACTACGACCCGTTCGGCCGCCAGGAATCAGTCACCTCGGCCGGCCAGATCATCGAGCGGAGCGTGTACGACGGCTTCGACCACGTCATCGAGTCCCAAAAGGCGGACTCCACCGGCGCCCTGAAGTCGACGAAGTACACATACGACCCGCTGGACCGCACGGCGTCGAAAGCAGCCGACGGCAAGACCACCGACTTCTCCTACCTCGGCCTGTCCTCAGAGGTCCTGGACGAGAGAGTTGCGGGCGAGCTCACCAAGTCCTACCAGTACAGCCCCTGGGGCGAACGCCTGTCGCAGATTAAACACAACAGCGACGGCACGACCGAGGACGGCTACTACGGCTACAACAGCCACACCGACGTCGAAACGCTCACCGACGCAGGCGGCAACACCAAGGCGACCTACGGCTACACCGCCTACGGCTCCGACGACACCTCCGAGTACACCGGCATCGACAAGCCCGATGCCGCCGATCCCACCAAGGAGGCGTACAACGCCTACCGCTACAACGCCAAGCGCTGGGACGCCCAGTCCGGCACCTACGACATGGGCTTCCGTGACTACAGCCCGGGTCTGAACCGCTTCACCACCCGGGACATGTACAACGGCGCCCTCGCCGACATGGGCCTCGGGGCGGACCCGTACACCGCCAACCGATATGCCTTCACCGGCGGAAACCCCACCAGCCGCGCCGAGTATGACGGGCACACCAGTTGCGACATCACGGGGATGTGCGGGGGTGTGTACCGCGAAACCTCGACGATTCGCGCCGAGCGGGAGGCCGGGACATCGCCCGCGTTCTCGGCGTCCGACTTCGGCACGGATCGCATCTTCAACTCGGCATCTCCCGGAATAGCCGACAATAATCGTCGACTCAAGATGATCGCCGTTGGACTGGCATCAGAGGCCAAGGGGTACGGAAACGCAGCCCAGTTGATGTACCACTGGCTCAACGCATCCGGAACGGACTACGAAGTCGATCCCCGCGAGATCCTTCAGGCGTACCCAGGCCTCAACGGGCTCGTGGACGACTATGTGGCCGAACGGGCGGGGAAGCCTGGGGACTTCGATTCCGGGTGGTCCAACTTCAATGCCGGAAAGTGGATCGATGATCTACATGAAAGCGGAAAGGACCTCCCGGAGGGCGTCCAAGACGACTTCCAGGACTGGTACTACGCGCTCAACAGCGTGCAGTGGCGCGTGGTGGGGTCATCCGACGGTCGAGGAAACGCCACCTACACGGTTCAAATGTTCAAGCGGTACAACTTCGGAAACAAGGAGGAGCACAAGAACGACTTCGTCGCGGCAGGAGGGCTGGTGCGCGTGGAGCAGGAAGGTCTGGCGCACCTACATGCGGTCGGCCTGGCCAAGGACTTCAACGTAGTTGGCAGTGCACGCTTCGCTGTGTACGGATCCAACTACCCTTGCTGCGGTCGACCACTGCCGTAGCCTAGCGCTCGTCTCGGAGACCGTGGGGGCTTGGTCCCAGTGCCATGCCCCCGCGTTCACCCTGCCCGGTATGCCCAAAAGGGGTTGCGTGTGCGGCGCTTCATAAAGTTTACTGCTCTACTTTCTGTTTCACTCTCTTTTGTTGCTGGATGCTCGCAATCTGACACTCTCGATGACATTTCTAGTTCTTCATGCAAGAGGGACGTTGGTGGTGACCGACTGTCGAAGCGGTTCGGAGTGACTGTTCCACCGCGCGCTCGGACTGTGCGGTGCCGTATCGTCACGACGTGGGACAGTGAATCGCTTTCACTTGTGATCGACGGCTCGGCGAGGGAGGCTGACCAACTTCTCGGGCAATTTGGTTACGGGCTGGACGATCTGACATGGGGGGAAGATTCAAGCGTCATTCGCTTGAATCAATGGGGTGTCGACGAGTGCTTCCCTGACGGATTGAGCGGGAGATGTGCATTCGTGAAATTTCAGCGCAATGACGGATACTATGTCGCCATTTCTGAGAGATTTCCAAACGGTACGGTCCGCATCAGTTTCGATATGGATCGATCTTAATCAAGGGACACGTGAGCCCCGATGACGGCTGTTCAGCTGTACGTCAACGTGGTTGTGGTCGCGTCGGTCGTTCCAGCCCTCGCGGTCGCCCCGCGTGTCGTGTCCCACCGCACCAGCCACAGACCTGGCGCGGCACGGCGCTCCGTCTCACCAGCCGTCGGGCTGGCGATGGTGACCGGGTTGGTCTACGTCAATCAGGTGCTGTTCACGGTCTACGTTCTGCGCGTGCACGGCGGCGATCCGTCGTTCATCGCCAAGTATCTGCCCGCTGGTTGGTTCGACCTGGCGTCGGCAAATCCTGCCCTGCGCGCCCTCGCCACGCTCTTCCCTACACCCGGTCTGCTCGCGCCGAGCGTGCTGCGTGTGCAAGCCTTTCTTGAACTCCCCTTTGTGCTGCTGGCGTTCGCGATGGTGGTGCGCTGGCTGGACGCTGGCCTGTACCGCCAGGTCGCGTGTTCGTACCTGCTGCCACTGGCCTCCGTTTCCTACACGGTCGTGTTCTGTCTGGTCGAGTGGGATCTGCGCAATCCGTACACCGTCGATGACGTGGTGATCCGTGCTGTGTCGGCGATCGTCACCCCGCTGTTGCTCGCCCGCGTCGCGGCGCGCGACACGAGTACGACCCGGGTGCCGGCCTCGGTGCCGGGGGTGCTGGTTTTCGTCGGTTCAATGGGTGCGTTGGGCGCGCTGGTGCTGGTCGTCTACGACACAGCCCTGCTGTACAGCCTGGGCCGGCTGGACGATCGTATGCCGCTTGCTCTGGTGGCCGCGGCGGCGCTCCTCGGACTGCGGGTGGCCGCCTCCCGGTTGCCGGATCGGTCCGCGCCCACGCTGTCCTTCGTGGTGGACGCCCTTCGTCTCTGGCTGACGTTGTTCTTCGTGCCTGCGCTGGCGATCCGCTATGGACTGCTGTTCGGCACGTCGTGGCTGGCTCTCGCGGCGGGCGCTCTCACCGCTGCGGTGGCCTGCGTGCGCACGGTCCGCGAGAGGCTGGTCGGCACCGAGCGGCGTGCCCTCACCGTTCTCGGGCTATTGGCCCGCATCGGCTGCGCGCTCCTGACCGGAGCCGTCGCCGCTGCCCTGGCGCTTCGGGTGATGCCGCAGTCGTACCAGGAGGTCGCCCTGCTGTCGGCCATGGGTGCATTCCTGATGGCGACCGTCGTGGTGTGCGGCCTGCTCGACAGTCGCGCCGCAGTGTTCCGCGAGAAGCCGGGACACCGTCTGATCCGGAGGAGCTAATGGCCGCCGGGACCCGCGGCTCACACATCCCCCGACTGGGCCGACCCCCAGGGCTTCGGCGCAGTCGGCGGGCGCCCATTTCGTGATCACTTGAGATGTTGAGAGGGAGAGCGGGCGGTTCCTGCTCACGTCCGTTGTGCCCCCGGAACCCTTGCGTCTTCCCTGCACTGTCTGGTGGAGCAATCCGACCGCGCTGAAGACCTCCCAGCTTGATCAATCGATCTCCGGGGTTCTTTATACGGCTTCGTTCCATGTCGATACGGCGCACCGCGCTGTGATCACGGACTGCGCAAACCCGTCTCGGAACCCAGAGTGACGGTTACCAAGTAGGAACCGACCGACAAGAGTAGGGGGGCTGTGACGTCGACAGGACGTCACAGCACCCCTCGGCGAAGGAGGACTGGTGGACGTCTACGTTGACCTGCATCTTGATGGCATGAGCGACCAAAGGGCCGAGGTCCTCCACCAGTTCAAGCGCCTCGCCGTCCGCTGGGAACGCCGCACCGAACTCCACGACGCCTTCGTCTCCCTCGCATGCAGCCTCATCTGCTGGAGACGCCTCAAGAAGCACAGTCATGACCGTGCTACGAGCTCAAAGCGCCCTGCGTCCACGATTCCGGGGACGGGGCGACCCGGCTGTCAAGGTGCTCGATATGCCGTGCCGAACGAGGATGATTGAGCCCGGTGCGATGCACCACATCAACCCAAGCTGAAAAGCCGCAACCGGACCGCCACGCGGTCAGGGCTGGTCGTACCAGGCAAACGCTGCGATCCGCCAGCCCTCGCAAGTGCGGACGAACTGGATGGTCTTGGTCCCGTCTCCCTCGAACGGCTCACCATCCAAGATCCCGGACTTGCGGTACTCGCCGAACCGCGACGCGATATCGCCCGCGATCTCTGTCCGTTCAGAGGTCTCCCACTCGGAGAACTCGACCAGCCGACCGTCGGTCAGCAGCCGCTGGCGAGGCTCGATGAACTCGTCCACGGTGTAGACCGTGAACTCCGGGCCGGTCTTGACGATCACGCCACCCGGAAGAACCAGCCGGCGGATCCGGGCCACGTCGGCAGCCTTGCCGCCCCGGTTGTCAAAGGCATCGAAGAACTCGGCGGTCACGACGTCTATCTCGATCTTGGACATGGCGCGACAGTAACAGCGAAGGGGCGCCGGACATCGTCGGTCTCGACAGGCTGCGGAAGGTCGTCGGGGCAGACCGTGGCGCGCCAGTTCAAGCGCCTCGCAGTCCGCTGGCAGACGGCTCGACCTCCACACCGCCATAGTCTCCCTGGCCTGCGGACTGATCTGCTGGAGACGACTCAACAGCCCTTCACCATGATCGTGTTACGAGCTCTGGGGTGCGTCGGAAGTAGTGGCGAGAGTACCCAGGGGCCACGTCACAGTCTGTCCGCCTGGCGTCAGTTCTGGTTCACCGGCCACACCGCGGCGGGGTGGCAGTGGGCCGGACAGGCCAGTAGATACACCTCGTTGCCGAGGAAGAGCCCGTAGGTGTTGAGGCCGATGCTGTAGGGCTGTTCCGGTTGGCCGGGGTGGACGGCGAATTCCATGTCCTCCGGCACCTGGCAGATGTACACCAAGTCCGCTCCGCACGCACACCTGTAGTACTCGGGATCCTGCGCCCAGGACGGCGTACCGCCCACCTTGAATACTTGGGCGCCTCGCCCGCGCGCGTTGGGGGTGTCTTCGAAGGGTCGCAGGCTCAACGGCAGGGCGTGCACGGACAGTTCGGGGTCCGCCGTCGGCAGTGTCGCGTGGCGTTGGAGCAGCACGCGCCAGAAGGGGCGTGGGTACGGCGGCTGTGGTGCGTCCCAGTAGTTGGGGACGAGTCGACCGTCGGCCAGTTCGGGGTCGGATGCGTCGTTGTGTGCGCGGCAGTGGAAGATCAGCAGGTGGTCTCCGCCGAAGGGTTCCAGGTCCGCAGGGATGTCCAGCTGGAAGAACAGTGCCATCCGCTCGCCGCAGAAGCACTCCGGCCATGCCTGGGTGTCGTCGAGGAACGGCCAGCCACCCACCGAGTTCCGCGCCGGCTCGCGCAGCGGCTCGGGTCCGACCTCGATTGCATGGGCGGGCAGCGGCGCGCGGGTATCCCTTGCGTCAGGTTCGGTCAGCACTCGCTCACCCTAGCCGCGACCTTGTAAAAGGGTTCCCGGGCGCCGGTGTTGTGTACGGACGACCTGGTTCTGACCGGGAGGCGGCCATGGCCAGGTGGGAGGTCCGACAAGGCATGGATTCTGACCGGCGTGTGGGTTTGAGGAGGGGAGCCCTTCGGAGCTTCGTAGTACGACCTTGGCGTCAGCCAAACGAGGTGTGCCGGCTGGGACTTGTCCTGGCGATCATGCGCCGAGTGAGTTGACCAGGGTTGCTGCGGTGCCAGCATGATCCCGCCTAGCCTCTACTTTCAAAGCAGCTGATAGAGGCAGAACGGCACGAGAAACGGGACGGGATGTCGGACGACGAGCCCGAAGCGTGGGTCATATGGGGTGAGGGGACCGTGTTCCGGCGGCCCGCCAACAACGGCATGTTGCTCAATGGCCCGGTTTCTGCGGACATGGAGCGGTTGTTTGCCAGCATTGCAGCGTTGGATCCCGACTGGACACCGCCGCTTCCCGAGCCCGATGTCGAGGTGTGGCGGGGGGACCCTGTGGTGGTGGACGGGCCGTGGGTGATCTTCACCTCTGGCACCGAACGGGAGATCCGAGCGCACGTGGACCGCCACGAGGACGTGCGCGGAATGCTGCGTGCATCCAGCGTGTGGGGTCCGCGCGGCGGTGATCCGAAGGAAACAGCCCAGTCCTAGTCGACGCCGCGGACCGGGCTCGGTGCTTGCCTCAGTGCGGAGCCATCACCAAGTCGCCGATCACCCGTAGTCCGACCTGGGCTGCCAGCCAGGGGGCGCGTTCGGCTTCGACCTGCTTCACGTGGACGAAGACCATGTGGTCGGTCGCGGGCTCGTCCAGGTCGATGTCGCGGGCGTTTAGGCACAGCGTGATGAACGCGCCCCTGCAGCCGCCTGGGCCGAGTCCCGCCTCGGGAGCCTCGGGCCAGCCCTGGAAGTCCCACCGGATCGCGGCAGGAGAGGTGCCGGCTGATTGCAGGAGTGGCTCCACGATGTCCGGCTGCATAGCCCAGCTCTGCAGCCAGATGGGCAGATGTGCTGCCGGGTCATCTTCCTTGGCCGACGAGGCGTCGCCGTGCCCGTCGGTGAACCAATTCGCCCTCGGCAAGAGCTCAATCAGCGGCGCCAGCGCCTGCGTTGAGGAGATCCGTGCCTCGAAGTCGACTTCGAGTTCGCCTGTGTCGGCGATGCTGAGCAGCTCCTCGACCACACGCATAGCCTTCGCGCGGTCGGGTGTCCTGAGGATGGGCTGCGCGTAGGAGTTGGACACGGCAGGTCCCTCTCGCGGTCGTCACTCGAAGTGACCATGCGTGTACGGAAGTTGCGGTACGGTTTGCGCGACAGCTTGCTTCGTTTGCCCGTACTGCTCGTCCTTGTGCGGGACATGAAGCGGCCCCCGTCGCTGGCTGCAACCGGCGTCGAGGGCCTTTCATCACCAGTGGACAGGACCCACCGGAAAATGCTTCGCCATGCTATCGCGCCTGCGCGTCACTTCACCCAGGTGCCGAACGACATCATCCGTAATCCCCGGCTCTCCTCCGACGCCGTACGGCTGTTGACCTGGCAGTTGTCTCTGCCTGCCGACGCGAAGGACTCCCTGTCGCGTACCGCCGAGCGGGCCGGGATCGGTAAGTGTGCCTTCCTTCGGGCGAAGCGGGAGTTGAAGGCCGAGGGGTACCTGCACGAGTGGCGGGAGCAGGGGGTGCGGGGGCTGTGGGCGACCGTGCAGCTCGTGTCCAACGTGCCCTTGACCGGGGAGGAGGCTGCGGCGGCGCGGGCCTCGGGGAGCGAGCCCGTTCCGGCGGGCGGGCCTCCGGCCGCCGGTGAGCCGGGTGGTCGGGGCGTCGGCCGTCATCCAGAGAACCCCGTTCGGGAGAACACCTCCCTCCCTCCCGCTGAGCAACTCGCCCAGGCACGCCAAGTCGTCGAGTCTCTGGGCGACTTGGATCCTCGGCTGCGTATGCCGCGCGGCATGCTCCCGCAGCTTGCCGCGCTCGCGGTCGAGTGGCTGGCGTGCGGTCACACGGCGGCCGACGTGCGCGAGCATGTGCGCCGTGCTCTGCCCGGGCGGGGGCATGCCATTCACCGGCCGGGCGGGCTCGTGCGATACGTACTGCGCGACGTTCCGCCCGTGCCTGCCGCCGCTCCTCCGTCGCCACGCGTCGCGCAGATGCGGGAGTGCGAAGGAAGCCACACCCAGCCGCTGCTCTTCCGGCCGGTTGCGGACGAGCCTCTGTGCCGGGACTGCCGCAGTACCCAGGCGGCGGGAGGCGGGCGCGCCCAGGTCGCCGTGCGCGGTGCGGCGGCTGCGCGGGCCGTGCTTCGGGTTGGGGGTGCCCTGTAATGAGCGCAGGGGCAAACCGTAATACGGCGTGTTACCTTCACCCTATGGCGAAGACCCGTATCTCCATCAGCCTCGATCCCGGCGATGCCGAACTCATCAAGGCGGTCGCCGCGGAGAATGGACTGGACGTGTCGGCGTTCCTGGTTCTGGCGGGGCGGAAAGAGGCGGTGCGGCTGGCGCGCCTCGCTGAGTCCTTCGCCGAGATCGATGCCGCGATCGCGGCGGCCGAGGCCGAGGCTGAAGAGCTGGTGTGGCCGCCCGAGGATGAGCTGGACGAGGATGAGGTCGCCCAGGTGCAGGCGGAGATTGCGGCTGCCCGTGCCGAGTCCGCCGCGCGTCGACGCGGTGCTGTCGCGTGAACCTCGGCTGCCCGACGTGCCCGGACCTCGACTCACTCGGTGACGTCGTCTACGACGCGGGCATGCTGATCGCCCTCGCGGAGAAGCGGCCTGGGCTGGCCGTCGTGCGTCACCGTGAGTTCGGCCGCAGGGGGCTTCCGGTCGTTCCGGCTCCTGTCGTGGCGCAGGCGTGGCGAGGCGGTGCGAGTCAGGCCGGCCTTGCGCGAGCGCTCAAGGAGTGCGCGGTCGTCTGCTGCTACACCGAGATCGAGTGGCGGCGAGTCGGAGAGCTGATCGGACGGGCCGAACTCCCTGCCCGGAAGAAGCCCGACCCGGTCGACGGTCTTGTTGCGCTCACCGCGCTTCAGGTCGGGGCAGCGCTTGTTGCCACGTCCGATCCGGACGACATCGCCGCGTATCTGGGCCAGTTGCCCGGCGGCGACTCCGTCGTCCCTCTCCGGGTCTGAGGGCGGGACGGCCAGAGGGTGCTTGGCGCCCCCGACCCCCTAATCCCGCCCCTCCCCCTCCCGCCTCTCCTGCAGCCTCCGCAGCAGCTCCCGCTTCTGAGCCTCGGGGTTCGGGGCGCCGCCGCCGATGCGGCCCCCGCGGCCGGTGCCGCGTAGGGACTGGCGGCCGAGGTTCTTTCGGGTGCCGCCGACGCCCAGCATGTTTCCTGCTCCGCCTCGGGTCATGGGGGGCTCCTCTCAGGTAGTGGTCGCGGCGTGACGATACGTACCGTCTCGACAGCGCGTTCCCTTCAGCGTCCGCGAGACGCTCCGTCTTGTCAAGGTGATAAATTCGGGGCATGACCGCGCAGAGGACCACCCCCGACACCACCCGCCGCAGCGAGAAGTCCCGCCGCGCCATCTACGACGCCGCGCTCGCCCTCGTCGTGGAAGTCGGGTATCCCAAGGTCACCGTGGAGGGGATTGCTGCTCGGGCCGGGGTGGGGAAGCAGACGATCTATCGGTGGTGGTCCTCCAAGGCGGACGTGCTGCTCGACGCGTTTCTCGATCTGAGCGAGCAGGCTGCCCGGGAGGCGGGGCAGGTGCCGTACGCCATTCCGGACACCGGTGATCTTGCCGCCGATCTGAAGGCCGTACTGCGGGCCACCGTCGACGAGCTGCAGAATCCCGTCTTCGAGGCGCCGTCCCGTGCCCTCGCGGCCGAAGGTGTCGTCAATGAGGAGGTCGGGCGGCGGTTCGTGGCCGCGCTGCTTGAGCCCTCGTTGCAGCTCTACGTCGACCGGCTGCGCGCGGCCCAGGACGCCGGTGACGTACGGCCCGAGATCGATCCGCGGATCGCCCTTGAGCTCTTCGTCTCGCCCCTCGCGCAGCGCTGGCTCCAGCGCACGGCCCCGTTCTCGTACGAGTACACCGACACCCTCGTCGACTACGCCCTCCACGGTCTTGCGCCCCGAGGGAATGGGTAAATCCTGCCAAAGCGTGTCATAGCGGCTGATCCTCGGGCCCGCCGCCTCTCGTCCCACCTGCCCCTCTTATCCGCTCCGGCCCCCCGGAGCGCGGGATGGTGGGACGATGAGGCATGCTGTTCCGCACGACAGCGAGGCGAGGGGATAGATGAGCGCGGAGTTCGGCGACCGAGGCGATCGAGGACTGCAGGGCACACTCTCCCGGTGGCTGCGCGGACGCCGCCCCCGGCAGACCACCGCCGCCGACGACGGCGGTCGTGAGTCCCTGCTGCTCGCCGCCGCCGGGGCGGGACTGCCGCTTGCGCCCGCCGCGTATCCCGCGCCCGGATACGGCTGCTCCTGCGATCGTGTCGGGTGTCCGACGCCCGCCCGGCATCCGGTGTCCTTCGCCTGGCAGACGCAGTCCACCACCGACCGCGGGCAGATCGAGCGCTGGGCCCGGCATCAGCCGCAGGCCAACTTCATCACCGCGACCGGCATGGTCCACGACGTTCTCGACGTGCCCCTGGAGGCCGGGCGGGAGGCGTTGGAGCGGCTTCTCGCGGCCGGCGTCGAGGTCGGGCCCGTTGCCGAGAGCGACGACGGGCGGCTTCTCTTCTTCACCCTCACCCGCGGTACGCCCGAGGACGAGGACGAGTGGTGGCCCTGCGAGCTGGACTGCCACCCCGAGACGATGGACGAGCACCCGGGGCTGCGCTGGCACTGCCGGGGGTCGTACGTGCTCGTACCGCCGGCGCGGCTGCCGGGGGACGACGGGCAGACCGTGCACTGGGTACGCGGCCTTGAGCATCCGCTGCCGGATCCGCTGACGCTGCTGGAGATCCTCACGGACGCCTGCGGCCGCCACGCCGGGCAGGAGCCCGACCACCACGTGCCCTCGGCCTGGCCCCTGCGCCACTGAGAGCCACGGGGGGCCATGGAGGGCCATGGAGGGTCGGCGAGACGCGACGCCCTACTCGCCCTTCGCCCCCGTCAGGCCCTCGATCCTGCCCAGGATCGACACCTGTCCCTCAACCGGGTCCAGCGCCACCTCGTTCGACACGAACTCCATCGTCAGTGACTGCTTGATCTCGCCCTTCGTCAGGGCCAGCACCGAGTCGTTGGGAGTGGGCACGGACGTGCCCGCCGCCGCGGTCTGCTTCTGGAAGTGGTGGGTGGTGAAGAACACCAGCGCCCCGCCGTCCGCGGTGCGCAGGGCCACCGGCGCGTAGTCGCCCTCGGTCAGCGGCTCGTCGATGTACTGCGTGACCAGGCCCGGCTTCTTGGCGTTCTTGGTGCGCTTCTCCCGCCAGCCCGAGGTGTGGCTGCCGTCCGCGAAGGTGTCCCCGCCGTCCCGGAGATAGTCTGTGTAGTCCTTGCTCAAGTCGGCGGGGGGGACGGCCAGTTCGAGGGATTCAGCGTCGACGGCCTCGGCCCAGCCGTCCTTGTCCTTCTTGAACTCCGGCAGGTCGTCCGGCCCCACCAGCGTCAGATACGCCGCCTCCCAGGGCTCGGCGAGTCCCTCGCGGGTGAACACCATCAGCCAGCGCGAGTCGCCGCCCCGGTTGCCCTGGGCGTTGGCCACGAACCAGCGCGGCCAGCCTGCCTTCTTGGGGATGGTGAACTCGGCGTCGGTGAACTCCAGCGGGCTGTGCGCCGTGTTGCCCTCCGGGCTGTTGGCGTGCCCGGCCGTGAGCCGCGCCTCGTCGATGTCGCCGAGCGCGCCGGTGACATGGTCGGCGTCCAGGGAGCTGTCGTAGGCCTTGTCGGCCGCGTTGTACGCGGTCGTGAACTCCTTGAGGGCCTTGGCGGCTTCGGCCTGGGTGGCCGCGGGGACCAGCTCGCGTTCCCCGTGGACCACCACGCATCCGCTCGCCGTCAACGACAAAGTCAACGACAAAGCGGTCACCGAGGTCGCTATCAGCACCCTCCGGTCAAGCCTGCGGCGCCTCAGAGGGCTGCGATCCGTGCTCATCGGGTTGCTTCACCTTCCCCTTCCCGGAGGCGAACCCTACCGGGGCGAGGAACAGTGCGAGTGTCGGGATCAGGTACAGCAGCCACACCGTGACCTGGACGACGGTCGGATCCGGCTGGAAGTTGAACACGCCCTTGAGCAGCGTGCCGTACCAGCTGTCCGGCGGGATGGTGCCCGTGATGTCGAAGGCCTTCTCGTTCAGGCCCGGCAGCCAGTCGGCCTCCTGGAGGTCGTGGAAGCCGTACGCCAGTACGCCCGCCGCGACGACGACCAGCATGCCGCCGGTCCAGGTGAAGAACTTGGCCAGATTGATGCGCAGGGCACCGCGGTAGAACAGCCAGCCCAAAAAGACCGCGGTGAGCAGGCCCAGGCCCGCGCCGACCACCGGGCGCGGGGAGCCGTCGCCGGCCGCGCGCACCGACGCCCACACGAACAGGGCCGTCTCCAGGCCCTCCCGGCCCACCGCGAGGAACGCGGTGGCGACCAGTGCGCCCGTGCCCATCTGGAGGGCGGCGTCCAGCCTGCCGTGCAGCTCCGCCTTCAGGTGCCGGGCGGTACGCCGCATCCAGAACACCATCCACGTCACCAGGCCGACCGCCAGGATCGACAGGGTGCCGCCGAGCGCCTCCTGCGCCTCGAACGTCAGCTCCTGGGAGCCGAATTCAAGGGCGCAGCCGAAGCCGAGGGCGAGCGCGACCGCGACGCCGATGCCGATCCAGACGGGCCTGAGCGCGTCCCTGCGGTCCGTCTTCACCAGGTAGGCGACGAGGATGCAGACGACGAGGCTGGCCTCCAGACCCTCGCGCAGGCCGATCAGATAGTTCGCGAACACCGGCCTACGCCCCCTCGGAGGACTCGGAGGACTCGGAGGACTCGGAGGACTCGGACGACTCGGAGAACAGCGCCCGGCCCCACCAGTCGTCCTTGTCGCGGACGCCCGGCGGAACCGCGTAGATCGCCGAACCCACGTGCTGGATGTACTCGTTGAGGGTGTCCGGGGCCAGGCTGCGCTGGATCGGGATGAAGCCCTTGCGGACGTCCTTCTGGTACGCCAGGAAGAACAGGCCCGCGTCCAGGCGGCCCAGACCGTCCGTGCCGTCGGTGAAGGAGTAGCCGCGGCGCAGGATCGTCGCCCCGTCGTTGGACTTGGGGTGCGCGAGCCGGACGTGCGCGGTGGGCAGCATCGCCTTCAGGAACGGCTCGTCGCGCTCCTTGGCCTTGCCGACCGGGGCGCCCTCGCCCTTGTCGCGGCCGATGATGTCCTCCTGCTCCTGCAGCGAGGTGCGGTCCCAGGTCTCGATGTGCATACGGATACGGCGGGCGACGAGGTAGGAGCCGCCGACCATCCAGTCGGGGCCGGACTTCCCGTCCACCCACACGAACTTCTTCAGGCGGTCCGTCTCCGTCCCCGCGATGTTGCGGGTGCCGTCCTTGAAGCCCATGAGGTTGCGCGGGGTCTGCTCCTCGGGGGTCGTCGACGACGTCTTGCCGAAGCCGAGCTGCGACCACTTGATGACGACCTTGCCGAAGCCGATCCGGGCCAGGTTGCGGATGGCGTGCACGGCGACCTGCGGGTCGTCGGCGCAGGCCTGGATGCACAGGTCGCCGCCGCTGCGGTTCTTGTCGAGGTTGTCGCCGGCGAACTTCGGCAGATCGACCAGGGCCTCGGGACGGGCGTCCGCAAGACCGAACTTCTCGAACAGGGACGGGCCGAAGCCGATCGTCAGCGTCAGCCGCGAGGGCTTCAGGCCCAGCGCCTCACCGGTGTCGTCCGGCGGCGCCTCGGCCAGCCCGCCGTACGCGCCCTCGCCGACCGCCTGCCCGGCGGTCATCCGGCGCGCGGCCTCGGTCCAGTCCTTCAGCATCTGGACGAACTCGGCGCGGTCCTCGGTCTTCACGTCGAACGCGGCGAAGTGCAGCCGGTCCTGCACCGGCGTGGCGATGCCCGCCTGATGGGCGCCGTGGAAGGCGACGGCGGCGCCCGCCTGGGCGGCCGGGGCGACGTCGTCACCGGCGTCGCGGGTCAGGGCGACGGCACTGCCCGCCGCGGCGGCGCCGAGCGCGAGCCCGGCACCGCCCCAGCCGATCAGCGCACGACGGGACGGGGTGTTGTCCGTCATCAGAGGTCCCCCTACTTCGCTACGACGGCGGCGGCGAGCTTGGACAGCGGCTCCGCGAGGGCGTTGACCGCGTCCGACAGCTCCTTGCGGTCGGCGTCGCCGACCTTGTCGTACGAGGTGAAGTCGTACGAGTCCTTGTCCGCGCGGTACTTGTCCAGCAGCGTGTTGAGCGCGGCGAACTGCTTGTCCAGCTCGGTGACCAGGGCCTTGTCGTTCTCCTGCGCGACCGGCTTGAGCAGCTCGTAGGACTTCTCGGCGCCCTCGACGTTGGCCTTGAAGTCGACGAGGTCGGTGTGCGAGTAGCGCTCCTCCTCGCCGGTGACCTTGCCGGTGGCGACCTCGTCGAGGAGCTCCTTGGCGCCGTTGGCCATCGAGGTCGGGGTGATCTCGGCCTTGCCGACCCGGTTCTGCCAGTCCTTCAGGTCGGCGATCAGCAGGTCGGCGAGCTCGGAGTCGCGGTCGGTGAGCTTCTTGTCCTTCCACAGCGAGCGCTCAAGGCGGTGCCAGCCGGTCCAGTCCTTCTCCAGGTCCTGGCCCTCCTCCAGACCGTCCTCGCGCAGGTCGACCTTGGGGTCGATGTCACCGAAGGACTCGGCGACCGGCTCGGTGCGCTCCCAGCCGATGCGGGAGGGCGCGTAGGCCTTCTTGGCGGCCTCGATGTCGCCGTCCTTGACGGCCTTGGCGAACGCCTCGGCGAGCGGCAGCGTCTCGTCGGCCTGCGCCTGCGCGTACTCGCGGTAGGCGGCGACCGCCTTGTCGAGGCGCGGGTCGCGCTTGGCGGCGGCGCCGTCGCCGGTGGCCTTGACGGTCTGCCGGATGCCCTTGCCCTTCATGCCGGGCTTGCACGCGATCTGGTAGTCGCCCGCCTTCACCTCGGCGGTGACCGTCTGCTTGGTGCCGGGGCCTATGTTCTCGCGCTCGGTGACCACGCGGTCGTCCGGGAAGAGGATGTAGACCTCGGTGACCTTCGAGCCCTTGTTCTCGATGGCGAGTTCGACGTGCCCGGCCGGGAACTCCTTCTTGGAGACCTCGCACTTGTCGTCCGTGGCGGTCACCTCGATGCGCCGGTCGTCGCCTTCCGCGCCGCCGCCTTTCTCGGTGCACCCCGTGACAGCGGTCAGTGCGGCCGCTACGGCGGTGGCGGCGACGGCGGAGAGTCTGGCGGCGCGCATGGAGGCTCCTGGGCTGGCTGAAAAGGACGCGTGACGTGGCTCACGTAAGGTGAGGCTCGCCTAACGTATCCAAGGATTTCCTGCGCGATAACCACCCCTGCGGTGATTCAGCTCTCATGGACGGTGTATGAGCACGGGCCGATCACGGTGGCTCAAACCGGACGTCATGGGGAGGTCAACCAGGGTCATAGACAAGTCAAAGGAGAGTCAAAGATTCCGGCGTGGGGTGACGAGGATCGCGTCCGTCCGCGGATGCGGCAGCACCTCGACCGGCTGGTCGTACACGTCCGAGAGCAGCTCCTCGTCGAAGACCTCCTCCGGCGGACCGTCGGCCGCGACCCGGCCGGCGCGCAGGATCGCCACCCGGTGCGCGTAGGCGGCGGCGAGCCCGAGGTCGTGCAGCACGACCACCACCGCGTCGCCGGCCCGCGCCCGCTCCCGGCAGAGCCGCAGCACCAGCTCCTGGTGCTTGAGGTCCAGGGCGGCGGTCGGCTCGTCGAGCAGCAGCAGCGGGGCCCGCTGGGCGAGCACCCGGGCGAGCGCCACGCGGGCGCGCTCACCGCCGCTGAGCGCGGAGAAGGGGCGGGCGGCGAACCCGCTCACCTCGGTGGCGGCCATCGCCTCCGCCACGGCCGCGTCGTCGTCCTCCAGCCCGAGGGCGGCCCAGGGCGCGCGGCCCATCCTCACCACCTCCTCGACGGCGAACGGGAACGAGAGCGACGCGGACTGCGGCAGCACCGCGCGCCGCAGGGCGAGTTCGGGCGCGGACCACTCCGCGACGGGCCGCCCATGCATCCGTACGACCCCCTCGGCGGCCGGGGTGTCGGCGGCCAGAGCGCCCAGCAGCGTGGACTTGCCGGCACCGTTGGGCCCGACGAGAGCGAGCACTTCACCTGCGCGGACGCTGACGTCCACTCCGTGGAGGACGTCCCGGCTGCCGAGCCGGACACGGAGGCCTTCGGCCTCGGCGAGGACGTCTCCGGGGGCGGCGGGGGGCGGGGGAGTGGGGCGGGGGCGGAGGAGTCTCATGGCGGGGTCCTTGAGGCGAGGGCTGAGGAGAGTCGGGCACCGCCGACAAAGGAGTAGGGGTGATGGTGAGGGGCGGTGGGAAACCGGGGGAGGGTGCGAGACAGTGCCGTGCAATCGGCGGTGAGGGCAGCATGGTCAGGGGCGCGGGGAACTGCGCGACCAGCCCCCACCCACCCGCAGACGACATACGACCGACGAACCCCTACGCCCACCCCCCTTGCCTGCGCCGCGTCCTCCGCAGCAGCCAGAAGAAGAACGGGCTCCCCAGCAGCGCCGTCAGCACACCCAACGGCAGCTCCGCCGGCGCAGCCAACGTGCGGGACGCCAAGTCCGCGGCCAGCAGAACCACCGCCCCCAGCAGCGCAGCGCCCGGTACCAGGAACCGATGCCCCGGCCCCGCCGCCATCCGCAGCAGATGCGGCACGACCAGGCCCACGAAGCTGATGATCCCGGAGACGCTCACCGCCGCGGCCGTAAGGAGCGCGATGACGAAGACGAGGGTGATCCGCAGCCGCTCCACCTCAACACCCAGGTGCCGCGCGGGCCGTTCGCCGAGCGCCAGCAGGTCCAGGCGGCGGGCGTAGAGCGGCGCGACGACCAGACCGATCGCCGCGCACGGCAGGACCGCCAGCACCTTCGGCCAGGTCGCCTGGGACAGGGAGCCGAGCTGCCAGAAGGTGATCTGCTGGATGGCCGCGGCGTCCGCGAAGAACAGGAACAGCCCGATCAGCGCGCCCGCGAAGGCGTTCACCGCGATACCGGTGAGGATCAGCGTGACGACTTCCGTCCGGCCACCGGACCGCGACATCACGTACACCAGCAGCACGGTGGCGAGCCCGGAGACGAACGCCGCCACCGAAACCGTCCACGTACCGAGGAAGTTGAGGCCCAACGCGATCGACGCGACCGCGCCCACCGCCGCACCCGAGGAGATGCCGATGACGCCCGGCTCGGCGAGCGGGTTGCCGAACACGCCCTGCATCAACGCGCCCGCGCAGCCCAGCGAGGCGCCGATGAGCAGGGCGAGGACGATGCGCGGGAAGCGGACGTTCCACAGGACCGACTCCGCGACCCGGTCCAACTCCGTGCCGCCCAGCCCGATCCGGTGCTGCACGGAGGCGAGCACATCACCGACCGGCACCGGATACGCGCCGATGCCCGCCGCGACCGGCAGCAGCACGAGCAGGGCGACGACCAGCCCGGCGGTCAGCAGCCAGGCCGCCGTGCGGGGTCTGCGCGCGGTGGCCTCGGCGACGGGCGCCGCCTTCTCCAGTACGGTCATGCGGCACCGTCCTTGTAGAGCTGCTGGACGACGGACTTCAGCACCTGGTCGGTGCGCGGACCGTAGTTGAGAAGCACACCGTCCTCGACGGAGACGACCCGGCGGTCCATCCCGGCCGGGGTCTGCGCGACCCCCGGGATCCTCACCAGTCCGTCGATGCCGCCGACGGACTCAAGTCCCTTGCTCATGACGAGAATCGCGTCCGGCGCCGCCTTCACGAGCGCCTCGCTGGTGATGGCGGTGAAGTCCTTCGACAGCCCCGACCCGGCGCCCGCGTCGACACCCCCGGCGGCCTCGATCAGCGAGGTCGCGCCCGATCCCCTGCCGCCGATGAGATAGACGGAGGCGGAGCCGCGGAGGTAGAGGAAGGCGACCCGCGGCTTGTCGGCCGCCCGCGGAACGTCCTTGCGCACGGCGGCGATTCGGCGCTCCGACCGCGCCGTCAGCTCCTTCCCGGCCGCCGGTACGCCGAGCGCGTCCGCCACCGTCCGGATCCGGGTGCCCACGTCGTCCAGGCCCTGCGCCGGGTCGACCACGAGGACGGGTATGCCGGCGGCGCGGATCTGCTCCATGGCCTCCGCGGGGCCGGAGCTGGTCTCGGCGACGACGAGGTCGGGCTTGAGGGACAGCACGCTCTCGGCGGAGACGTCATGGCCCCGGGTGACGACGGGCAGCTTCCCGGCCTGCTCGAAGGTGGCGGTGATGTCACGGGCGACGACCCGGTCGCCCAGCCCGAGCGTGAAGACGATCTCGCTGAGGCTGCCGGACAGCGGCACGATCCGCTCGGCCCGCTCGATCGTCACCTTCTTGCCGTCGGCGGAGGCGACGGTGACCGGGAGCTCGGGCGTCGGGGTGTCGGCGAGGGGCTCGACCCGGTCGGCGGCGGCGCCGGAGGCGGCGGGCGCCGAACCGGAGGCCGCGGACGCGCCCCCGCATGCCGTCGCCGTGGTCAGGGTGAGCACCGCCAGCAGTGCTCCCGCCAGTCGTGTGCGCAAGCGTCGCACTGTTGGCCGTTCCTCTCCGCGCCCGTCCGACGTGCGCTTCTTCCCTGTGAGTGGGCTGTGTTGACGCCCCGGTCTACCGATCGGAGCGGGACGTAGTTTAGGTTAGCCTTACCTGACCTGGCCAGAAGTCAACGGAGGCTGGCCGGATCTTGCTGTCCCCGGAGGTCACCCATGTCCCCATCCCTGCCACGGCGCCTGTACGGCGGTGTCGCCGCGCTGTGCCTGGCCGTTCTCGGGGCGCTCGCCCCGGCGGCCGACGCACACGCCGCGAACCGCACTGTGCAGGGCGGCCGGCTCGACTGGGGCATCAAGTCCTCCTTCCAGAGCTATGTCACCGGCCCCATCGCGAACGGCAGTTACTCCCTCACGGGCGGCGCCGCCACCGTCGGCACCGGCGGCTTCCGCTTCCACTCGGCCACCGGCACCTACGACGGCGACACCGGCGCCTTCACCGCGTCCTTCTCCGGCGGAGTGCACTTCCTCGGCCACCGGACGGACGCCGGGACGTACCAGCTCGACCTCACCATCAGCCGCCCCACCGTCCGTATCTCCGGCAGCGCCGGAACGCTCTACGTGGACGTCACCAGCAAGGCGAAGGACACCGGGACGGTCACGACGTCCAGCCAGGTGCCCTTCGCCTCCCTCTCCCTGGGCGGCATCGACATGAAGGGCGGCGGCACCTCGGTCGTCCTGAACAACCTCCCCGCCACGCTCACCGCGCAGGGCGCCCAGTCCTTCGCCGGGTACTACACGGCCGGCACCGCACTCGACCCGGTGAGCCTCGCGGCGGACGTACCGCAGGCGGCGACCCCGTCGCCCACGCCCACCGCCTCGAAGTCCCCCACGAAGAAGGGGACTTCGGACACCGGCATCCAGGACGGCGCCGTCGACTGGGGCGTGCGCCGCACCTTCCGCGAGTACGTCACCGGCGACATCGCCAAGGGAGAGTGGACGCTGTCCGCCGGCGCCCAGGACGGGGGAGCGCTGTTCCGCTTCCCCGACGGTGAAGGGACGTACCGGAGCGGCGAGTTGGCGGCGTCCTTCAAGGGTGCCGTCCGCTTCACCGGCGCACACGGCCTCGACCTGAGGCTGAGCGCCGTACGGGTTGTCGTCGAGGACGACAAGGGCACCCTCTACGCCGATGTGACGAGCGAGGACTTCACCGGCAAGAAGGTCCCGCTGGTCACCTTCACGGCCAAGGACCTCAAGGCGAAGAACGGGCTCGTCCAGCTCACCGAGGCCCCCGCCGAACTCACCGCCAAGGGCGCCAAGGCCTTCGGCGCGATGTACCAGGCGGGCACCGAGATGGACCCCGTGTCCCTGGCCGTCGCCCTCACCGACGACGCCGAACTGCCCGCCCTGCCCGACCTGGGCAACGCCCGCACGGCAAGCGAGTCGCCGAAGCCATCCTCGGCCGCCCCCGAACCGTCGACCGAGCCCGTCGCGAGCGCCTCCGACGACGACGGCGTCCCCGCCGCCCTGCCCGTCGGCCTCGCGGTCGGCGCCCTGCTGCTCGCCGCCGCGGCCTACGCCGTCGTCGCCCGCAAGCGCCGGACCCGGGCGGCTGTCGAGGCCTCCGCCTCCGAAGACGACTGACCCACCCCCCGATCTCAAGGAGACCCCCCGACCATGTCCGCCACCCCGAGCAGACGCCGCCCTGCCGCCCTCGCCGCCGCCGTTGCCACGGCCGCCGCCCTGGGCGCCACCGCACTCGCCACGACCACCGCTTCGGCAGCCGAAGTCCCGCTCAGCGGCTATGAGTTGACCTGGGGCATCAAGCAGTCGTACCGCAGCTACGTGACCGGCATGGCGGCCGGCAGCTTCACCGCCACCGACGGTGCCTCGCAGGCCGCGGAGAACGGGGCGTTCACCTTCACGGAGGGGGCCGGCACCTACGAGTCCACGACGCACGCCGTCGACCTCGGCTTCAAGGGCAACCTGAAGATCGAGTCGAAGCTGCACGGCTTCGAGATCTCCCTGTCCGACATCAGCTTCGACAGCGCGGACGCCGAGATCACCGCGGACGTCACGAAGTCCGGCACGACCACGCAGGACGTGCCGCTCGCCGACGTCACCGTCACCCGCTCGATGACGGACATGGCGACCGTCCTGACGAAGGAGGCCGCGGACGTCTTCGGCAGCGCGAGCTACGAGGGCGCGGCCGGCGACCCGCTGACGGTCGTCCAGAAGACGCCGCCGCAGTCGCCGAGCCCGACCCCCACGGCGACCGGGTCCACGACGCCGACCCCGACGGCCACCCCGTCCGCGACGCCGAGCACGACCGCGAAGCCGACACCCACCGCGTCGGCGTCCGCGTCCGAGAGCGCCTCCCCGTCCGCCACGGCCACGGCCACCGAGGCGCCCGCCGCCGGTGACATCGTCGAGGGCACGCTCGGCTGGGGCGTGAAGGAGTCCTTCCGTACGTACGTCGTGGACGGCGTGGCGAAGGGCGAGATCACGGCGTCGGCCGGTGCCTCGCAGGCCGACGGCAACGGCGCGTTCACGTTCGTCGACGCGACCGGCGCGTACGACACGGACGCCGACACGCTCTCCGCCGCCTTCGACGGCGCGGTGAACTTCAGGGGGCACAAGGAGGGTGACGAGTACGGCCTCGACCTGACCCTCGCCGGCCTGGAGGTCACCCTGGACGGCGGCTCCGGCGAGCTGACCGCCGATGTGACCAGCCTCGGCGAGACCTCGAAGGACGTCGTCCTGGCCGACCTCGACGCGGACACCTCCGAGCTCGCGGCGAAGAACGACGTCATCACCGTCGACGACATCACCGCCACCCTCACCGAGGCCGGCGCCGAGGCGTTCGGCGGCTTCTACACCGCCGGCACCGAACTCGACCCGGTGGACCTGTCGGTGGCGCTGACGGAGGACGCGGACCTGCCGGACGGCGACGGCTCCACGGGCGGCACGGGGGGCACGGGCGGTTCCGGCGGCACCGGTGGCACCGGTACGACGGGCTCGACCACCGGCGGGGTGACCGGCGGCCTCGCGGCCACCGGCTCCGACGTGCCGGCGGCGGCCCTCGGCACCGCGGCCGCGGTGACCGTGGCGGCGGGCGCGGGTGTCGTTTTTGCGATGCGCAGGCGGCGTACGCAGGCGTAAGACTGTCCCCGTGAACAGGGGACACAGAGAACTGCTCGGGCCGGGGCGGCTGGTGCTGAACGTCACCGACCGCCCCGGCCCGCCCGCGCTGCGCTTCGAGAGGGCGAGCGGCGGACGGCTCCTGCTGCGGCAGGGGGAGCGGCCCGTGCTGCTGGGCCGGTCCGTGGGCAAGGGCTGCTGTCCGGAGCTGTACCTGCACCGCCTCGACGGCTACCGCTCGCCCCTCCCGCCACTGCGCTCGGCGGAGATGCGCTCGTCCGTCAACTGGCCGCATCGGTACGCAGGTTGGCTGGAGGAGTCGGACGGAACCCCTCTGTGGGACGGGCGTTGGGAACTGGCCCGACGGGGCGGCTTCCCGCCGGGCATCTGGACCGAGGACTTCGTACGCGCATGGCCGTCCGGCCGGCTGGAGCTGTACTGCGGGGGCGGCTGGCACGGCGTTCTCCCGCTGCGCAGGCTCTCGCCGCCGGACGCCGGACGCGTGAAGGCGTACCGCAAGCACGCCCGCGAGGGCACGCTCGCGCCCGTGCTGCTGTGGTGGGTGTCCTTCCTCGACGGCTGGGTGATCCTCGACGGCCACGACAGGGCGGTGGCCGCGCTCGCCGAGGAACGGACGCCGCAGTGCGTGGAGTTGACCCAGGTCCCCGGCGAGGAGCAGTGGCGGCGGGCGGCCGAGGAGGTCACCGAGGCCCACGAGCACCGCATGCGAGGACTCGACGACGAGCCCCGGCGCGCCGCTGTGGAACGGGCGTACGCCGACACCATCGCCTCCCTGCCCTACGGCGTGCCGCCCACCCGCCTCCACGACCTCCCCGGCGGAGCCGAGACCTGGGACGAGCTCGCCGCCCGGGTGATGTTTCAATGCCCCCGTGAGTGACTACGACGTGCTCCGCGTCTTCTGCGGGGCGAACGGCGGCTACGGCAATGAACTGGGCGTTGTCCGCGAGGGATCGGCCATGCCCGAGCGCGCGGACCGGCAGGCCTTCGCCGCGAAGCTGGGCTTCAGCGAGACCGTGTTCGTGGACGACCCCGAGCGCGGGGTCATCGACATCTACACGCCGACCCTGCGGCTGCCCTTCGCCGGGTACCCGTGCGTCGGGGCGGCCTGGCTGCTCGACGTGCCCGAACTGGTCACCCCGGCCGGTGTGGTCGGGGCGCGGCAGGACGGTGAGTTCTGCTGGATCGAGGCGCGGGCGGAGTGGGCGCCGCCGAGGACGCTTCGCCAGTACGCGACGGCCGCGGAGGTCGACGATCTGGCTGTGCCGCCGAAGGGCGAGTGGATCTACGCCTGGGCGTGGGAGGACGAGCCGGCGGGCCGCGTCCGGGCGCGCGCGTTCCCCGGCCGGGACGACGGCATCGACGAGGACGAGGCCACGGGAGCGGCGGCGCTGCTCCTGACCGACCAGCTGGGCCGAGCCCTCAACATCACCCAGGGCGCGGGCTCCCAAATCCTCACGGCCCCGCAGCCGGGCGGCTGGGTCGAGATCGGCGGCCGGGTGTTCCTGGAACGCTGATCGGCGTTGGGGTGGGCCGGGGGTGGGTCGCGCAGCCCGGCGCTATCGGGGTGCCGCTAGAGCAGCGCCGCAGGCTGAGCGCCCCGATAGGGGCGCGGGGAACTGCGCGACCAGCCCCCACGCACCCGCAGACAGCAACGCGGTCACGCAGACAGGCGGAACTCCTCGCCCAAGGCCCGGAATACCCCCGTGTTCAAGGCGAACGCCTTCTTGCACTCCGCCACGATCCGCTGCTTCTCCAGCTCGTCCACCCGGACCGCGTCCAGCAGCTCGCGGTAACCCCGCTTGAAGGCCGCCGGGTTGGTGATCTCCTCGAAGACGTAGAAGCGGACGCCGTCGCCCTTCTTCTCGAAGCCCCAGGTCTTCTCGGCCTTGTCGCGGATGATCTGGCCGCCGGACAGGTCGCCCAGGTAGCGCGTGTAGTGGTGGGCGACGTACCCCGCCGGCCACTGCTCCGCGCACTCCCGCACCCGGTCCGCGTACACCCGCGTCGCCGGCAGCGCGGAGACGCCCGCCCGCCACTCGGGCCCGCGCAGGTGTGCCAGATCCGCCTCCAGCGCGCGCAGCCGGAACAGCTCGGGCTGGATGAAGGGCCCGGCCACCGGATCCGACGCCAGCCGCTCTGCCCCGGACTCAAGCGCCTCGTAGACGAACCACAGTTGCTCGGTGTAGCGCGCGTACGCGTCGACGCCGAGCCGGCCGCCGAGCAGGTCACTCATGAACGTCGAGGTCTCCGCCTCCACGTGCTGTTCGTGGGAAGCGGTGCGGATGACTGTCGAGAAGGAGTCCATGGCGCATATCCTCTGAGGTAAGCCTTACCTAAGTCAATAGGTTCCCGACACCCTGTCGGTAAAAGCGTACAAGAAAAGACCCGCCCCCAGCAGGGAACGGGTCTCAGGGGTGTGGGTGCGCTACGGCAGGGTCAGAATCTCCGTCCCCGACTCCGTCACCACCAGCGTGTGCTCGAACTGGGCCGTCCGCCTGCGGTCCTTCGTCACGACCGTCCAGCCGTCGTCCCACATGTCGTACTCGTGGGTGCCGAGCGTCAGCATCGGCTCGATCGTGAACGTCATCCCGGGCTGGATCACGGTCGTCGCGTGCGGGCTGTCGTAGTGCGGGATGATCAGGCCCGAGTGGAACGACGAGTTGATGCCGTGGCCGGTGAAGTCACGGACGACGCCGTAGCCGAAGCGCTTGGCGTACGACTCGATGACACGGCCGATGACATTGATCTGGCGGCCCGGCCTGACCGCCTTGATCGCGCGGTTGAGCGACTCGCGGGTGCGCTCCACCAGCAGCCGGCTCTCCTCGTCGACGTCGCCGACCAGGTACGTAGCGTTGTTGTCGCCGTGCACACCGCCGATGTACGCCGTCACGTCGAGGTTGACGATGTCGCCGTCCTTGAGCACCGTCGAGTCCGGGATGCCGTGGCAGATCACTTCGTTGACACTCGTGCACAGGGACTTGGGGAAGCCGCGGTAGCCGAGCGTCGAGGGGTAGGCGCCGTGGTCGCACATGTACTCGTGCGCCACCTTGTCCAGCTCGTCGGTCGTGACTCCCGGCGCGATCAGCTTCGCGGCCTCCGCCATCGCCCGGGCCGCGATACGCCCCGCGACGCGCATCGCCTCCACGGTCTCCGGGGTCTGCACCTCCGGGCCGGTGTACGGCGTCGGCGCGGGCTTGCCGACGTACTCGGGACGCCGGATGTTTCCGGGCACGGAACGGGTGGGAGACAGCTCCCCTGGTACGAGCAGCGACTGGCCAGACATGCCAGCGAGTCTAACCAGCGGCCGTGGGGGAACATGTCGGTGGCGAGAGGAGCAGGTCATGGCCTTGTTCAAGAAGCGGACGGCCGGCAAGCCGGGCGAGTGGTACTACTGCCTGGAACACAAGAAGGTCGAGGAGGGGCCCGAGTGCCCCGGCAAGGACCGGTTCGGGCCGTACGCCTCCCGGGCGGAGGCCGAACACGCGATGGAGACCGCCCGCGAGCGCAACCTCCAGTGGGAGAACGACCCCAAGTGGCACGACGCCCCCACGGGGAGCGGCGAGGAGGAGTGATCAGGCGGGCGCGGCGGCCTCCCGCTGCTCCCGCACCCGCGCCGCGTGCTCGCTGGTCCGTGCGTCGTACGACATCAGCTTCGGCAGGCACAGGGCGAGCAGCCCCACCCCGCCGACGCACAGCAGCCCGCCCGACCACACCGACGCCCGCACCCCCCACCAGGCGGCGAAACCGCCCGACCTGACCTGGCCGAGGGTCGGTCCGACCGAGTACGACAGCAGTTCGATCCCGGCGAGCCGGCCCCGCAGCTCGTCCGGGATCGTCTGGTTCCACATGATCCCGCGGAAGATCCCGCTCACCATGTCGCAGCCGCCGGCCACGGTCAGGAACAGCAGCACCAGCCACAGGTTGCCGACGACACCCGCCGCCGCGATCGCCGCGCCCCACAGCGCGGCCGACAGCACCACCATCCGGCCGTGCCGGTGGATCCGCGCCGTCCAGCCGCTGGTCACGCTCACCAGCATCGAACCGAGCGGGATCGTCGCGTACATCAGCCCCAGCGACCATTCGGCGTCCATCTCGTCGGCCAGGAACGGCAGCAGGGCCAGCGGCATCGCCAGGAACATCGCGGCGAGGTCGACGGCGTAGGTGCCGAGGAGCTCCTTGCGGCTCCACGCGTACCTCGCGCCCTCCGCGATGGCCTTCAGTGACGGCTTCGCGGCCTCGTGCGAGGCGGGGGAGGAGGCGATGGGGATGATCAGGAGGACCGAGACGACAAAGGTCACCAGGTCGGCCGCGTACGCCCAGCCGAGCCCCGCGTACGCCACGACCACGCCCGCCACGGCCGGGCCCGCGACCCCGCCGACCGTCCAGCGGAAACTGTTGAGGGAGGCCGCGGCCGGAAGGTGCTCGTGGGCGACGATCCGCGGCCAGAGCGAGTCCAGCGCGGGACGCTGCACGGAGACCAGCGCCGAGGACAGCGCGGCCACGACATACAGCGGCCACACGGCGGGGCTCGGCATCAGCGCGTTGACCAGCAGCACCGCGCTCAGCAGGCCCTGCCCGGCCTCCGTCCACACGATCAGCCCGCGCTTGTCGAGCGCGTCGGCGAGCGCACCGCCGTACAGCCCGAAGACGATCAGCGGGATCAGCTCCACCGCGCCGATCGCCCCGACGGCCGCCGCGGAACCGGTCAGCTCCTTGATCTGCACCGGCAGCGCCACGAACGTCAGAAAGCTGCCGAAGTTGGAGACCAGCCCCGACAGCCACAGCCGCCGAAAGTCGGCCGAGGCACGCCAAGGAGTGAGGTCGGGCAGGAGAGAGGTCACAAAGGGCCATGGTCCGCAGGCGCGGCAGACCCCGGCAACTGCTTTTCGAGGCGGGGCCGCTCACGACCGGGCCGGTGGCGGCGCCGGGTTTCGGCACAGGGCGTTTACGACCGGCGGCATCGGCACCGCTGCTCGGCCCGGGGCCGCTCCCCACCGTGCCGCCGGCGGTGCCCGGATCCGCTCACCACCGCGCCGGTGGCGGTGCCGTCAACTGGTCGGCCAGCGCCGACAGCCGGTCACGGAAGCGCCGGGGCGCCCGCGGGGAGGGCGCCGAGTTCTCCCCGGCCGCCGCGCTCACCAGGTGCTGCACGGTGTCCAGGTCCAGGTCCGTGCCCTCCGGTACGGCCAGTGACTCGTGCGCCATCGTCACCAGGTCGCCCTCGCCGGGCCCGAGCGCCAGCACCGTCGCCCCGGCCCGACGCGCGTCGTGCACCCGCTCCAGCAGGGGCGCCCGCGTCGCCTCCGGCGCCACCACCAGCAGCGTCTCGCCCCGCCGTGCCGCCGCCAACCGGCCCGGCCCGACCGCCAGATGGGCCGGATCCGAGGCCCGCGCGTCATGCCGTACCAGCGTCGGGACGAGCTCCGGCGTCCCCGACCAGGCGGCCTCGTCCACCAGATGTGCCGCGAGATGCCACGGCTCGTACTCCGCCGTGCCGACGAGCAGCAGCCCGCCGCCGTGCGAGACCACCGAGCCCCGCAGCGCACCCGCGAACCGTCGTGTGGCCCCCAACCACTCCGTCCCGGCAAGGACTTCACGCAGCAAAGCGACCCGTACCGCATCCATACGACCGCATCCTGCCGCAACGGGTCACTCGTGACCGGCAGTTCACCCCGAATTCGCCCAACCTGGGCAACCGCTACGACATGCCAGCATCCGCCGCCGCCCTGCCGGCCTCCGTCCCCTTCCGCGCGGGCCGGGAGGGCTACGCCAGTTTCCGTATTCCGGCCGTCGTCGGCACCGAGGCCGGCACGCTCCTCGCCTTCTGCGAGGGCCGGGTGGACTCCGCGCGCGACTGGGGTCATATCGACATCGTGCTCAAGCGCTCGACGGACGGCGGCCGCACCTGGGGCCCGCTGGAAGTGGCCGCCAGTAACGGAGTCCACCTCGCCGGCAACCCGGCCCCCGTCGTCCTCGACACCGGCCGGATCCTGCTCGTCCACATCCGCTCCGCCGCCTCCGCCTCCGAGGCCGCCATCCTGCGCGGCCAGGTCTCCGAGGCCGACGGCCGCCGGGTCTGGGTGCAGCACAGCGACGACGACGGCGTCACCTGGTCCGGCCCCCGCGAGATCACCGGCTCGGTGAAGAAGCCCGGCTGGCGCTGGTACGCCACCACCCCCGGCCACGCCGTCCAACTGAGCACCGGCCGGGTCCTCGTCCCCGCCAACCACACCCTCCCGCCCACCGGCACGGACACCGGCGCCGAGGCCAGGTACAACAGCGGCCACTGCCTGCTCAGCGACGACCGCGGCGCCACCTGGACGCTCGGCTACCTCGACGAGAACACCGACGGATACGTCAACGTCAACGAGACCACCGCCGCCGAACTCCCCGACGGACGCGTCTACTTCAACACCCGCAACGACTCCCCGAGCCCAGGCAACCGCGCCGACGCCCACTCCCGAGACGGCGGAGAGACCCTCCACCACCCCTTCCGCCCCCAGGCCGGACTCGACGGACCCGTCTGCGAGGCAAGCGTGCTGCAACTCCGCGACCCCGATCTGCTCCTCTTCTCCGGCCCCGCCTTCCCCGGCGGCCGCGCCCTGATGACCGTCCGCGCCTCCACCGACTCCGGCACCACCTGGCGCTCCCGGGTCACCATTGACGGCCTGCCCGCCGCCTACTCCGACCTCGTGCGCGTAGACCCCGACACCGTCGGACTCCTGTACGAGACGGGCGACTTCGGCGCCTACGAGCGGATCGTCTTCCGGCGGGTGCCCGTGACGCGGCTCACCTGAGCGGATGGGGCCGGGGACACGGACGTAAGGTCTGGCCATGACCTCTTCCGACAGTGCTGCACAGAAGGCTCCCGCCAAGGACCCCTGGGACCTCCCCGACGTCTCCGGGCTCGTCGTCGGTGTGCTCGGCGGGACCGGCCCGCAGGGCAAGGGCCTCGCCTACCGGCTCGCCAAGGCCGGCCAGAAGGTGATCATCGGCTCGCGGGCCGCGGACCGCGCGCAGGCCGCCGCCGACGAACTCGGCCATGGCGTCGAGGGCGCCGACAACGCCGAGACCGCCCGCCGCAGCGACATCGTCATCGTCGCCGTGCCGTGGGAGGGCCACGGCAAGACGCTGGAGTCCCTGCGCGAGGACCTGGCCGGGAAGCTGGTCGTCGACTGCGTCAACCCGCTCGGCTTCGACAAGAAGGGCGCCTACGCGCTCAAGCCCGAGGAGGGCAGCGCCGCCGAGCAGGCCGCGGCCCTGCTCCCGGACTCCCGGGTCACCGCCGCCTTCCACCACCTGTCGGCGGTCCTGCTCCAGGACCCGGAGATCGACGAGATCGACACCGACGTGATGGTCCTCGGCGAGGAGCGCGCCGACGTGGAGATCGTGCAGGCGCTGGCCGGGCGCATCCCCGGCATGCGCGGCATCTTCGCCGGACGGCTGCGCAACGCCCACCAGGTCGAGTCCCTGGTCGCGAACCTGATCTCCGTGAACCGCCGCTACAAGGCGCACGCGGGACTCCGCATCACGGACGTATGAGGGGATGGGGGACACTGGACGGCGTCGTACACCGGTGTCCCCCGACAGGAGCCCCTCGCATGCCCCGCCTCGCCCTCTACGCCCTGATCGTCTGCGTCCTCGCCGTGGCCGCCGCCGTCGTCTCCTTCGCGCAGGGCAGCTTCCTGGGGATCATCTGGGTGCTGCTGGCGGGACTGTCGTCCAACATGTGCTGGTACTACCTGAAGCGCGAGAAGATCCGCCGGTCGTCCGTCACGGGCTGACCGAGCAGACCTCGCTCGAACCGCGCCAGAAGCGGTAGAGGTCGTAGCCGCAGTACGTGTCGAAGTCGCTGATCCCGAGGCCGCGCAGGAACGCGTCGACCATGTCGAAGAAGGCGCCGTTGACCGCGGGCAGCCACAGCAGCGCAAACACGAACAGCAGGCCGAACGGCGCGAACGGCTCCACCTGGCGGCGGATGTTGTACGACAGCCAGGGCTCGATCACGCCGTAGCCGTCCAGGCCCGGCACCGGCAGGAAGTTCAGGATCGCCGCCGTGACCTGGAGCAGGGCGAGGAAGGCGAGCGCGAACCGGAAGTCCGCGGGGACGCCGTCGAGCGCGTCGAGCCAGAACGGCGCCGTGCAGACGACCGCGAACAGGACGTTCGTCAGCGGCCCCGCGGCCGAGATCAGACTGTGCTTCCAGCGCCCCTGGATCCGGCCGCGCTCGATGAACACGGCACCGCCGGGAAGACCGATCCCGCCCATGATCACGAACAGGACCGGGAGCACGATGCTCAGCAGGGCGTGCGTGTACTTCAGCGGGTTCAGCGTGAGATAGCCCTTCGCGCCGACCGAGATGTCGCCGCTGTGCAGGGCCGTGCGCGCGTGCGCGTACTCGTGCAGACACAGCGAGACGATCCAGGCCGCCGTCACGAACAGGAAGACGGCCACGCCCGGCTGCTCGGCGAACCCGGTCCAGGTGGCCCAGCCGGTCACCGCGGTGACGGCCAGGATCCCGACGAAGACGGAACTGATCCGTCGCTCGCCGTTGCGGGTGGTGGCGGTGGTCATGCGGCTCCCTGGACTTGTCGGCACGCGGTGGGACTGCCCGACGGTACCGGGCTTACGGGAAAACGTCTCGCGGCCGGTCCCCGGTTCCGTAGAAGGTGGGGGAATGGGGTTGTGGCACGTGTTCTACGAGAACTGGCAGATGGAGTGCTGCGGCACACCGTTCACGGTGGGGGACGAGGTGAGCTGGCCGCTGCGGTTCCACGCCGCCGACGGCTACTTCGGCGGCGGCTGGTACGACCAGCTCACCAAGGTCACCGGTGAGGTGGCGGACGTGCCGACGGAGGACGGGGCGGTACGGGTGCTGCGGGACGAGAACGGGCTGGTCCTCGCCCTGCACGAGGACCCCGTCGACGTCCTCTCGGACGAGGACCGGAACGCCGAGCGGCCCGGGGACTGGATCCGCCTGGTCGGCCTGCTCAAGGTCGAGACCCACGGCGCCCGGCTGCCCGAGACCCGGGGACGGGTCCGGGCCGTGCAGCTCCTGACCCAGGGCTTCGCCGAGTCCGCGGACGCCTGGCGTCCGGTCGCCGGGGAGCGGTGGCTGCACGCCGTGGACACCTGCCCGAAGTGGTTCACCGACCAGGGGGTGGGCACGAACCGACGCCACATCCAGGCCGGCGTGGTGGTGACCCTGGAGGTCCCCGACACCGACTCCTGGCTCTCCTACGCCGTCCGCGAGGCCACCGGCCTCCCTAAGGACGCCCCACCGGGCGCGGAGACGGCGGGACTCGACGGAGCCGCACTGGCGGCGCTGCTGTCGACGTTCAGCGGGGTGGCGGGGCCACCGAACTGACGCCCGGCCCCCGTACCCCCGCTCCACCGGAGAGAATGGACCCCGTGCGCTACCGCATCCTCGGCACCACCCAGGCGTTCCGCCCCGACGGCACCCCCGTCCCGGTCGGCGGCGCCCGGCTGCGTGCCCTGCTGACCGTGCTCGCCCTGCGGCCCGGCCGCACCGTCCCCCCACAGCTGCTCGTGGACGAGGTCTGGGACGGTGATCCGCCCGCCGACGCCGCGGGCGCGCTGCAGGCGCTCGTCGGCAGGCTGCGCCGGGCCCTCGGAGCGGAGGCGGTCGGCTCCGTGGACGGCGGCTACCGCCTCGCCGCCTCCGCCGACGCCGTCGACCTGCACCGCTTCGAGCGGCTCACCGGCGACGGCACCCGCGCCCTTGCCGACGGCGACCCCGCCAAGGCGGTCGGCGTCCTCGACGACGCCCTCTCCCTGTGGCACGGCCCCGCCCTCGCCGACCTCCCCGACCGCACCGCCGAGGCCGCCCGCTGGGAGGCCCGGCGGCTGGACGCGCTGCGCGCCCGGCACGCCGCCGCCCTCGCCCTCGGCCAGGCCGAACAGTCGCTGCCGGAACTGACCGCCCTGTGCGACACCCACCCCCTCGACGAACCGCTCCAGGCCCTGCGCCTGCGCGCCCTGCGCGACGCGGGCCGCCCGGCCGAGGCACTGGCCGCCTACGACGACGTACGACATCTGCTCGCCGACCGGCTCGGCTCGGATCCGGGGCCCGAACTGCGGGCCCTGCACGGTGAGTTGCTGGCCCCGACGGAGCACAGGCCCGCCCCGGCTCCCGCACCGCCCGGCAACCTGCGCGCCCGTCTCACCTCCTTCGTCGGCCGGAAGGCCGACATCGAGACCATTCGGGGGGATCTCACCGCGGCCCGGCTCGTGACGCTGCTCGGTCCGGGCGGGGCCGGGAAGACCCGGCTGTCCCAGGAGGCCGCCGAGACCATGCGGGACGCCGCCCGGGACGGGGTCTGGCTGGCCGAGCTCGCCCCCGTCGACGACCCGGACGCCGTACCCGAGGCCGTGCTCACCGCCGTCGGCGGCCGCGAGACCGTCCTCTACGGCGCCGGCGCCGAGCAGGTCCGCAGCGCCGGCGACCGGCACGACGACCCCGTCGACCGCCTCGTCGAGCACTGCGCCCGGCGCCGCATGCTGATCGTCCTCGACAACTGCGAGCACGTCGTCGACGCCGCCGCCCGGCTCGCCGAGGAACTGCTCGCCCGCTGCCCCGACGTCACCGTGCTCGCGACCAGCCGCGAACCCCTCGGCGTACCGGGGGAGGTGCTGCGGCCCGTGGAACCACTGCCGGAACCGTACGCGCTGCGGCTGCTCGCCGACCGCGGCGCCGCCGCCCGGCCCGGCTTCAGCATCGACGACGACCCCGAGGCGTGCGCGGAGATCTGCCGCCGCCTCGACGGCCTGCCCCTCGCCATCGAACTCGCCGCCGCCCGGCTACGGATGCTCGCGCCCCGGCAGATCGCCGACCGGCTCGACGACCGCTTCCGCCTGCTGACCTCCGGCAGCCGTACCGTCCTGCCCCGCCAGCAGACGCTGCGGGCCGTCGTCGACTGGTCCTGGGAGCTGCTCGACGAGGACGAACGCGACGTACTGCGCCGCCTGTCCGTGTTCGCCGGCGGCTGCGACCTCGCCGCCGCCGAGGCCGTGTGCGGGCCCGCCGCCCTGGACGCGCTCGGCTCGCTCGTCGACAAGTCCCTGGTCGTGGCCGGGCCTTCGGGCGACGGCGAGATGCGCTACCGGCTCCTGGAGACCGTCGCCGAGTACGCGGGCGAACGGCTCGACGAGGCCGGACAGCGGACGGAGACCGAGCGCGCGCATCTGACGTACTACCGCGAACTCGCCCGCACCACCGACCCGTTGCTGCGCGGCCCCGACCAACTGGCCGCCGTGGAGCGGTTCCAGCGCGAGTACGAGAACCTGCGCACCGCCCTCCGGCACGCCGTCGCCGCCCGCGACGAGCAGGAGGCGCTGTCCCTGGTGCTCTCCCTGGGCTGGTACTGGCAGCTGCGCGCCCTGCGCATCGACAGCCGCAACTGGTGCGTCGAGGTCATGGCACTCGGCCCCGACCCGTTCTCCGAGCCCGTCACACCGGCCGCGCCGGTCTGGCGGCGCTGCACCGCCGAACCGCCCCCGATGACCGGCGAGGTGCTGATGGAGGCCCGGCGGGGCGTCCACCTGATGCACCTCGCCTGCATGGACACCGAGTTGGAGGCCTGGCAGACCCCGACGGCCCAGCGGAAGCTGCGTGTCATCACCGAGGTGTACGAACCGGGACTCCCGCAGTCCTGCCGCAGCCCCGGCATGCTCGCGCTCTACGCCGTGATGCTGTCCGGCGAGATGGACCGGATGGCCACGTTGATGGACGCCGCCGTGGCCACCTGCCGGCAGGCCCCGGACGACTTCGAGTGGGAGCTGGCCGCCACCCTCCAGATGCGCGCCAACCTCCTCGCCAACCGGCCCGACCGGGCGGACGAGGCCTTCCGGGACGCCGACGAGGCACTGGGGATCTACCGGCGTCTCGGCGACTCCTGGGGCACCGCCGAGGCGCTGTCCGCACGCGCCGAGTCCTACGAACGCAAAGGGGACTTCGTCAAGGCCGCCGCCGACTACGAGTCGGCGATCGAGCACGCCGAGCGGCTCGACGCCCACGCCCACGGGGCGGTCCTGTCCGCGAGGCTGGCCGCCGCGCTGCTGGAGTCCGGCGAGGAGGAGCGGGGCGAACGCCTGCTGCGCGACGTACTGGACAACCTGGACGGCGGCCACAACGAGGCGATGCCGTTCTGCCGGATCATCCTCGCCGGATGGCTCAGCATCACCGGCCGGCTCTCCGAGGCGCGCGAGCAGATCCGGCTGCTGCGCGAGGACTTCACGATCGCCTTCTTCGTCGTCTTCGACGCCTTCATCCTCTCCCAGGAGGCCTGGCTGGACGTGTCCGAAGGCCTCCACGAGGAGGCCCGGGAGAAGATCCGGCGCGGCATGGTGCACGCCGAGGACCCGCTGACCCGGGCCATGGCCCCGCAGCTGCTCTCGATGTACCTCGTCGTCGCCGCGCTGGCCCTGGCCGACAGCGACGCCCGTGACGCCGCCCGCTGCCTCGGGGCCGCCGAAGCGGCCATGCCGACGGGGCATCGGCGCACCCGCCTGGAGCGCGTGGGAGTCCGGACGGCGGTCGCCGCGGTGCGCGCCGCACTCGACGACGAGACGTACCGGGCCGCATACGCCGAAGGCGGCGCCCTCTCCTCGAAGGAGGCCGCCGCCCTCGTCTGACGCGCAAGGTCAGCTCTTGGTACGGAACTTGTGGATCGCGACCGGTGCCATCACCGCGGTGATGGCCGCCGACCAGCCCAGCGTCACCCACAGGTCCTGCGCGACCGGGCCGCCCACCATCAGTCCGCGTGCCGCGTCCGCCAGCGTGGACAGCGGGTTGTAGTCGGTGAACGCCTGGAGCCAGCCCGGCATCGAGTCCGTCGGCGCGAAGATCGACGAGCCGAACTGGAGCGGGAACAGCACCAGGAAGCCCATCGCCTGCACGGACTGCGCGCTCTTCATGATCACGCCCAGGGTGAGGAACACCCACATGATCGACGAGGCGAACACCGCGGACAGCGCCACCGCCGCCAGCAGACCGCCCCAGTTGGTGACGTCGAAACCGACCGCGAGGGCGACCAGCAGCAGCAGGGTGGTCGCGAAGAGCATGCGCACCACCTCCACCGCGATCTTCGCGAACAGCACCGAGCCGCGCCCGATCGGCAGGGACCGGAAGCGGTCCATGACACCGGAGTTGAAGTCCTGGCTGAAGCCGGTGCCGACGCCCTGCGCCATCGTCATGCTCATCATCGCCAGCATGCCGGGAATCACGTACTGCACATAGGCGTCCTGGCCCCCGCCGAGGGCCAGCCCGATCGAGCCGCCGAAGACGTACACGAACAGCAGGGTGAAGATCACCGGCATCAGCACGGCGTCGGCCATCGACTCCGGGTCCTGCCGGATCCACAGCAGATTGCGGCGGATGAGGGCACTGGTGTGCCGCAGATGCCCGCGCAGCGGGATACGGACGTCGGCTGCGACAGGTGTGGTGACGGCGCTCATACGGCGACCTCCTCGCGGGCTTCGGCGGGTACGACGTCCTGCGGGGCACTGGCGCGGTGGCCGGTGAGGGACAGGAACACCTCGTCCAGGCTGGGCAGTTCGGTGGTGACGGCGGACAGGGTGACGCCGCGTGACGTGACGGCGCCGACGACGGCGGTGAGCTGCTCGTCGCTGAGGATCGGGACCAGCAGGGCGCCGCGTTCGGAGTCCACGGTGGTGGCGGCGAGCCCGGTGATGCCGAGACCGTCGAGGTAGGCGGCGAGCGGGCGCAGTTGCAGCGGATCGGCCGGCTGCACGCGCAGCGTCCGTCCGCCGACCTTCGACTTCAGCTCGTCGATGCCGCCCTGGGCGATGACCTTGCCGCGGTCCACGACGGTCAGCTCGGAGGCGAGCTGCTCGGCCTCCTCCATGTACTGGGTGGTCAGCAGGACGGTGACACCGTCCCCGACCATGGCCTTGACCTCGTCCCAGACCTCGTTGCGGGTGCGGGGGTCGAGGCCGGTGGTGGGCTCGTCGAGGAAGAGGACGGCGGGCCGCCCGATCATCGAGGCGGCCAGATCCAGCCGGCGCCGCATACCGCCGGAGTACGTCGCCGCGGGCCGCCTGGCCGCGTCCGTCAGGGAGAACCGCTCCAGCAGCTCGTCGGCCCGGGCCCGGGCGTCCTTCCGCGACAGATCGAGCAGCCGCCCGATGAGATACAGGTTCTCCCAGCCCGGAAGCTTCTCGTCGACGGAGGCGTACTGGCCGGTGAGGCCGATCACCCGGCGCAGATGCCGGGGCTGCCGGACCACGTCGTACCCGACGACGGTGGCCTGTCCCGCGTCCGGGGCCAGCAGGGTGGACAGGATCCGCACGAGGGTGGTCTTGCCGGCCCCGTTCGGCCCGAGCACCCCCATCACGGTGCCCTCCTGCACATCCAGATCGACGCCGTCCAGCGCCTTGGTCTCGCCGTAGTGCTTGACCAGCCCCCGCACGGTGACGGCGCTGCCCGCGCCGCTGGGGTTGTTGTCGATTCGCGTCATGCCAAGGACGGTGTCAGTCCCCACCGACAAACGACCGACAGGCCGCCGACAGACCGCCGACAGGGGGTGCGCCGGGACAAAACAGCAGCCCGCCGACGGGGGAAATCGGCGGGCTGCCTCTGTGCCGCAGTGGTCCTAGTGGACGGAGTGCTCCTCAAGGGGGAACGTTCCGCCGACGACGTCCTCCGCAAACGCCTTCACCGCGTCGCCCATGACCTCACGGAGGTTGGCGTACTTCTTCACGAACTTCGGCACCCGGCCACCGGTGAGACCGAGCATGTCCGTCCAGACCAGCACCTGCGCGTCCGTCTCGGCCCCGGCCCCGATCCCGACGGTCGGAATGTGCAGCACGCGCGTCACCTCGGCCGCCAGCTCCGCCGGAACCAGCTCCAGCACCACCGCGAACGCCCCCGCGTCCTGCACGGCCTTGGCGTCCCGCAGCAACTGCTGCGCCGCCTCCTCGCCGCGCCCCTGCACGCGATAGCCCATCGCGTTCACGGACTGCGGGGTCAGCCCGATGTGGGCCATCACCGGGATCCCGGACTCGACCAGCAGCCGGATCTGCTCGTGCGACCGCTCGCCGCCCTCCAGCTTCACGGCCTGCACCCCGGCCTCCTTCACCAGCCGGGTCGCCGACCGCAGCGCCTGCACGGGACCCTCCTGGTAGGACCCGAAGGGCAGGTCGCCGACGATCAGGGCGCGCGAGGTGCCCCGTACGACCGCCGCCGACAGCATGGTCATCTCGTCGAGCGTGACGGGCACGGTCGTCTCGTACCCGAGGTGGCAGTTGCCCGCCGAGTCACCGACGAGCATGACCGGGATCCCGGCCTCGTCGAAGACGGACGCGGTCATCGCGTCGTACGCGGTGAGCATGGGCCACTTCTCGCCGCGCTCCTTGGCGGCGGCGATGTCGCGAACGGTGATGCGGCGCGTGCTCTTGCCCCCGTACAGCGCCTTGCTGCCGTCGGAGGTCGGTTTGGCCTGCGCGCCCTGTGCGCTCTGGGCAGCCGAAAGCTGCGTCATGGCAACGGCTCCTTACGTCATCTCGAGGCGCCCTGACGGCGTCCCCGGATCCCCTCCATGGTGGCACCTCGTGCCAAGCGGGGCTAGGGGACCCCCGTCACGTCGAGCGGAACCCGAGCCGGACGTAAGAGCCGGGTAAAAGAATTACGATACGGCACGGTCTCGTATCGTAAATTCCCTAGGCTCGGCCGCATGGCTTCTACCTCCGCTCCGCCCGCCCCCCGGATACCCGAGGCGGTGCACCGCCGCCGCTGGGCCATCCTCGGTGTCCTCATGCTCAGCCTGCTGATCGTCGTCCTGGACAACTCGATCCTGAACGTCGCCCTCAAGACGATCTCGACGCCCGCCCCGACCGGCCTCGGCGCCACCCAGAGCGAGCTGGAATGGGCGATCAACGCCTACACCCTCGTCTTCGCCGGACTGCTGTTCAGCGCCGGCCTCCTCGGCGACCGGCTCGGCCGCAAGAAGGTCCTGCTCGGCGGTCTCACCGTCTTCGGCCTCGGCTCCGCGCTGGCCGCCTTCGCCGGCTCACCGGGCGAGCTCATCGGCTTCCGCGCCGTCATGGGCCTGGGCGCCGCCTTCGTGATGCCCGCCACCCTCGCCGTCCTCATGAACGTCTTCGAACGCGAGGAACAGCCCAAGGCCATCGGCATCTGGGCCGGCGGCGTCGGCCTCGCCATCGCCATCGGCCCGATCACCGGCGGTGTCCTCCTCGACCACTTCTGGTGGGGCTCCGTCTTCCTCATCAACGTCCCGATCGTCGCCCTCGCCCTCGCCCTGATGCTGTGGCTGGTCCCCGACTCCCGCGACCCGGCCCCCGGCCGCATCGACCCCACCGGCGTCGCCCTGTCCGTCGTCGGCCTGGTCCTGCTGGTCTACGGCATCATCCGGGGCGGCGAGCTGGCCGACTTCACGGACGTCACCGTGCTGTCGACGATCGCCGCGGGTCTCGCCGTCCTCGTCGCCTTCGTCGTCTTCGAGATACGCAGCGACCACCCGTCCGTGGACATGCGGTACTTCCGCGACAAGGTCTTCTCGGCCGCGATCGCCGCCATCGCGCTGGTCTTCTTCGCACTGATGGGCGTGACCTTCTTCTCGGTCTTCTACCTCCAGAGCGTGCGCGGTCACTCGCCCCTGGAGACCGGCCTGCTGATGCTCCCGCTCGCCGCCGCCCAGCTGGTCTTCGCCCCGCGCGCGCGTCTGCTCGTCGACCGCTTCGGCAACCGCGCCACCACGACCGCGGGCATGCTGCTCATCGCCGCCACGCTGGCCGCCTTCGCCACGTTCGACGCGGACACCCCGATCTGGCTCCTGGAAGTGATCTTCTTCCTGATGGGCACCGGAATGGCGCACATCATGACCCCGGTCAGCGTCGTCATCATGCAGGCCCTGCCCCGCGAGAAGGCCGGCTCGGCCTCCGCCCTCAGCAACACCTTCCGCCAGGTGGGCGGGGCGCTGGGCATCGCGGTCCTCGGCTCGGTCCTCTCGACGGCGTACCGCGGCGCCATGGAGGACGACCTCACCACCGTCCCCCCGTCCCTGCGGCACACGGCAGGTGACTCCATCGAGGCCACCCTCGGCATCGCCGAGAAACTGGGCCCTGCAGGCAAGCCCCTGATCGCCGCGGCGGACGAGGCCTTCCTGCACGCGATGCACGTCACGGCCGTATGGGGAGCGGGCATAGCGGTGGTGGGCGCAGTGGTCGTAGCCCTGTTCCTCCCGGGCAGGCAGGCGCCCCGATAGGGGCGCGCAGCCGCGGATAATCCCTGAAGCACACGGAAAGGAACCCCCCACGTGAACCTCGCTGACGCACCCAGGACAGAGGGCCCCCACAGGGGCCGCCCCCGCAGCGAGTCCGTGGAACGCGCCATCATCGAAGGCGTCATGAGACTCCTGGAGGACGGCGTCTCCCTCGCCGAACTCTCCATCGAGCGCATCGCCCGCACCGCCGGCGTCGGCAAGGCCACCATCTACCGCCGCTGGAGCGGCAAGGAGGAACTCTTCGTCGACGTCATCCGCAGCGCCGAACCCGAGGACCCCGAACTCCCCGGCACCTCGATGCGCGACGACCTCGTCGTGCTCCTGGAGACGCTGCGCCGCCGCGGACTGGCCAGCCGGTCCTCGGCGATCCTGCACAACGTCTACGCCCAGATGAGAAGCAGCCCGAAGATCTGGGCGGCGTACCAGCACGGCGTCGTCGCACCCCGGCGCAGGCTCGGCATCGACGTCCTGCGCCGCGGCGTGGAGAACGGCGAACTGCGCCCGGACGGCGACCTCGAACTGGTCTACGACCTGTTCGTGGGCCCCATGCTGGTCCGCTCCGTCATGCGCCCGGACGCCGACCTCCCCGAGCACCTGGCCGAGCAGATCGTCGACCTGCTGCTCGAAGGCCTACGACCCGTCAGCTCACCGTCCGTCAGTTCCCCGCGCACGTAGCGGATGTGCGCGTTTCGTCACAGAGCGCGCTTTGGACCCCGTATCCGGAACTCCGAAAGCGGACTTGTTCGTCCTCGTGCCCGTACGGCCGTCATGGGACGGCAGGAAGAGAACCGATCATCCCCTAGGGTCGTAAGACGCGGGGATGATGGTGTGCACGGCAGGCAGTGAGGCGACGGTATGGCGCAGCAGGCATACATGACGGAGACGGACAACGGCGGCTCGGGACCCGAGCGTCGGGGAAACCGCTTCCGGCGCCTGCTGGAGCGGCTGGTCGCGGGCTGGCGCGGTGACCCGCGGATCTGGCGCCGGGGCACGGTCGTCGCCGCGCTCGCGGTGATCACCGCCCTGGTGATGCTGCTGCACGCGCAGATCCCGAACCGGATCGGCAACCTCGGCAGCCTCACCGAGACCTTCCTGCCCTGGCTGGGCGTCCTCATCCCGGTACTGCTCGTGCTGGCCCTGATCCGCAAGTCCGCCACCGCGCTGATCGCGGTACTGCTGCCGGCGACGGTATGGCTGAACCTCTTCGGCGGGCTCGTCAGCGACAAGACCGCGCCGGGCGGCGACCTCACCATCGCGACGCACAACGTCAACGCCGAGAACCCGGACCCGGCCGGCACCGCCCGTGACGTCGCCGCCTCCGGAGCGGACGTGCTGGCGCTGGAGGAGCTGACCGCGTCGGCGGTGCCGGTGTACGAGGAGGCGCTGGCGTCGACGTACAAGTACCACTCGGTGCAGGGCACGGTCGGGCTGTGGAGCAAGTACCCGCTGAGCGGGGTCAAGGCCGTCGACATCAAGCTGGGCTGGACGCGGGCCATGCGCGCCGCGGTGACCACGCCGTCCGGGCAGGTCGCGGTGTACGTCGCCCATCTGCCGTCGGTGCGGGTGAAGCTGGAGGCCGGGTTCACCGCCCGGCAGCGCGACAAGAGCGCCGACGCCCTCGGTGAGGCCATCGCCGCCGAGAAGCTGCCCCACAGCGTGCTGCTCGGCGACCTGAACGGCACGATGAACGACCGCGCGCTGAACGCCGTCACCTCCCAGATGCGCTCCACGCAGGGCGCGGCGGGCAGCGGGTTCGGGTTCAGCTGGCCGGCGTCGTTCCCGATGGCCCGGATCGACCAGATCCTGGTGAAGGGCATCGAGCCGGTGAGCTCGTGGACGCTGCCGGAGACGGGCAGTGACCACCTGCCGGTGGCGGCGCGTGTGAAAGTCGACACAACCGCGTCCTGAAAGCCCCCGTCAACCCGGTCGTAACCCGCCGGAATACTGAGCCCGAGAGGCTTTGTTCCGTACTTGAACATAAGATGGTACGGAACCCCGCTCCTCGAAAGGCACAGGCCCCTCCATGCCCCTGGCCCTGCTCGCCCTGGCCGTCGGCGCCTTCGGCATCGGTACGACCGAGTTCGTGATGATGGGCCTGCTGCCCGACGTCGCCGACGACCTCGGCATCTCGCTGCCGACCGCCGGCCACCTGGTCTCGGCCTACGCCCTCGGCGTCGTCATCGGCGCCCCGCTGCTCGCGGCCGTCACGGCCCGGATGTCCCGCCGCCGGGTCCTGATCGGCCTGATGGCGCTGTTCGTGGCCGGCAACGCCCTGTCGGCCCTCGCGCCCGACAACGGCTGGCTGCTCGCCGCCCGCTTCCTCAGCGGCCTGCCGCACGGCGCCTTCTTCGGCGTCGGCGCGGTCGTCGCCACGAGCATGGTCGCGCCGGAGCGCAAGGCCCGCTCGGTCTCCCTGATGTTCCTGGGCCTCACGGTCGCCAACGTCGTCGGCGTCCCCGCCGCCACGCTCATGGGCCAGCACCTGGGCTGGCGGGCCACCTTCCTCGCCGTCAGCGCGATCGGCGTCGCCGCGATCGCCTCGCTGGCCCTGCTGATCCCGCACGACGACGCCCACGCCCCGGCCACCGGCCTGCGCGGCGAACTGGCCGCACTGAAGTCCCTCCCGGTCTGGCTGGCCCTCGGCACCACGGTGGCGGGCTTCGGCGCGCTCTTCGCCGCCTACAGCTACATCACCCCGATGCTCACCGACGCCGCCGGGTACGCCGACGCCAGCGTCACGCTGCTGCTCGCGCTGTTCGGCGTCGGCGCCACGGTGGGCAACCTGCTCGGCGGACGGCTGGCCGACCACGCGATGCGGGCCACGCTCTTCGCGGGCCTGGCCTCGCTGGCGCTGGTCCTGGCCCTGTTCCCGCTGCTGATGGAGACGGCCTGGAGCGCGGCCCTGGCGGTCGTCATGCTCGGCACGGCGGCCTTCGTCACCGGCTCCCCGCTCCAGCTGATGGTCATGGAGAAGGCGGCCACGGCCCCGTCCCTGGCGTCCTCCGCGAACCAGGCCGCGTTCAACCTGGCCAACGCGGGCGGCGCCTGGATCGGCGGCCTCGCCCTGGCCGCGGGCTTCGGCGTCACCTCCCCGGCGGTGGCCGGCGCCGGGCTGGCCGTGCTCGGCCTGGCGGTGGCGACGGCGGCGTACGCGGTGGACCGGCGCGGGGTCGCTCCGCGGGCCGGCCGGGAACGGCTGGTCGCCGCGCACGTACCGCAGGAGGCGGAGACGGTGAGCGGCTGACGGCTGCGGCCAGGAGCGCCCTGAAGGGGCGCGGGGCTGTATCGAAATGCGGCTCCGCCGCGATGGGGGTCCCCCCGCGCGAGCGAAGCCGAGCGTGGGGGAGCGACCAGCCACGACGGCGCCGCAGCCGGCCGACGGCACAACGCACGATGCGGCCGTTCCAGCGGAGCGTCAGGGCTTCTCGCCGCGGTCCCGCAGCATGTCCGCCATGAGCTGGATCTCCGACTCCTGCCCGACCACCATGCCCTGCGCGAGCCGCTTCTCCACGTCCACCGAACACCGCTCGACGCAGCCCTCGGCCATGTGGATGCCGCCCTTGTGGTGCTCGGTCATGAGCTGGAGGTACAAGACCTCGGCGGCCTTGCCGCTGAGCCCCTCCAGCTTCTTCATGTCGGCGTTGGTCGCCATGCCGGGCATCAGCGCGCCGTCCTCGCCGGAGGCCATGTCGCTCATGCCCATCCAGTCCATCGGCGGCTGCGACGACACCTTCGGCAGCTTCCACAGATCCAGCCAGCCGAGCATCATGCCGCGCTGGTTGGCCTGGGTCTGCGCGATGTCGTAGGCCAGGCGCCGCACCTCGGTGTCGTCGGTGCGGTCGCGCACGATGTACGACATCTCCACGGCCTGCTGATGGTGCACCGCCATGTCGCGCGCGAAACCGGCGTCCGCCGAGTCGGCGGCGGGGGTCCGGTCCGAACCCCCGTCCGAGGCGACGGCGTAGGTGATCGCTCCGGCCGCGACGAGCACCGCCGCCGCGGACCCCGCGATCCAGCCGACGTGCTTCCTCACTGAGCCTTACCGCCCGTGCAGGCCGCACCCGGCTCGGGCGTCTGCTCGCCCTGGACGTACTTCTCGAAGAACTTGCCGAGGTTCGGGTCGCTCGCGCCGGTCACCGTGCGCTGCGCCCCCCAGGCCGAGAGCATGATCGGGTCCTTCTGGTCCTCGTACGGGCTCATCAGCGTGTACGGCGTCTTCTTCACCTTCGCCGCCAGCGCCTCGACCTCGGCCTTGGACGCCTTGCTGGTGTACGTCACCCAGACCGCGCCGTGCTCCAGCGAGTGCACGGCGTTCTCGTTCGCCAGGGCCTCGGTGTAGACGTCGCCGTTGCAGTTCTGCCAGACCGGGTTGTGGTCACCGCCGACCGGCGGCTGCACCGGGTACTTCACCTTCTTGGTGACGTGGGTCTGGGAGAGCTTGCCGCCCTTCCAGGTGCTCACCCCGTCCGCGCCGGCGACGAGGGAGCCGGTCGTCTTGGAGTCGGCCACCGAGTCGCTGTCGTCGTCCTGCGACTGGACCAGCACCACACCGCCGACGACGAGGCCGACGACGACCACCACGCTGGCGCCGATCGTGAGGATCCGGTTGCGACGCTCGCGAGCCTGCTCGGCGCGCCGCATCTCTTCTATGCGGGCCTTGCGCGCCGCGGAGTTCTTCTTGGCGGATCCCATGGCGTGATGTCCTTCTGGGGAAAGGGACGGTCGAGTCCGCTGATCGTAATGGGGAGCAAGTGGCCTCCCGAAGGGAGGTCACAGGAAAGGGCCGGATCGCTACCGAATCGACAGGTACCCCGGCGAATAATTTGAAGCGCAGATGCGCATTACCTAGCCTTCCGGTATGCGGCTGCTGCGCTCCACCGACCTCGCCCTGCGGGTCCTCATGCGACTCGCCGTCCCCGACACGTCCACGCCCACGACCCGCGAGGTCGCCGCGGACATGGGCGTGCCCTACACGCACACCGCGAAGGTCGTCGCCGAACTCCAGCACCAGGGCCTGGTCGACGCCCGCCGTGGCCGCGGCGGCGGCCTGGCCCTCACCGAGAAGGGCCGCACGGCGTCCGTGGGCGCGGTGGTCCGCACCTTCGAGGGCGACGGCGACGTCGTCGAATGCGAGGGCACCACCCCCTGCCCCCTGCACTCGGCCTGCCGCCTGCGCGGGGCCCTGCGCAGGGCCCAGGAGGCTTTCTACGCCTCGCTGGACCCGCTGACGGTGGGGGACATGGTGGAAGCGCCGACGGGCCCGCTGCTGCTGGAGATCGGCAGGAGAGCGCCTCGTCAGGCGCGCGACGTCTGAGCCAGCCACAGGTCGGGCCCGAACACCTCGTAGTGAATATCGGCCGGAGCCACGCCCTTGCCGATCAGCTGCTCCCGCACGACCCGCATGAAGGGCAGCGGCCCGCACAGGTACGCGCGCGTGCCCTCCGTTACGTCGACGTCCCCGAGGTCGACCAGCCCGGAACGGGCATCCGCGTCCGCCCCCTCCTCGTACCAGAAAGACACACGCGCATCCGCGAGCTTCCCCGCGTACGCCTCCTGCTCGGCGCGCAGGGCATGCTCGCCGGGCGACCGGTCACCGTGCACGACCGTGACGGACCCCTCGTGCCCGTCCTCGGCGAGCTGGGCCAGCATGGCGACCATCGGCGTCACACCGATCCCCGCGGAGGCGAGCAGCAAAGGTGCCTCACCGGTACTGCCCAGAACGAGGTCACCGTAGGGAGCGGACAGCTCGACCACACCACCCTCGTCCACACGCGTGTGGAGATGATCCGAGACCTCCCCGTCGGCCACCCGCTTGACGCTGATCTGCCGCAGCGTCGACCCGGGCGCCCCGGACAGGCTGTACTGCCGTATCTGCCGGGCACCGTCGGCGAGCGGGACACGCACCGAGACGTACTGGCCGGCCCGGAAGTCCGCCACCGGCCCACCGTCGAGGGGACGCAGCCGGAAGGTGACGACATCGGAGGTCTCCTGGACGCGCTCCACGACCTCCCACTCCCGCCAGCCCGGCTCGCGGGCCTCCTCGTACAGCCGCTTCTCCAGGGCCACGAGCGCGTTCGCCATCAGCCAGTAGACCTCGTCCCAGGCGGCGGCGACCTCGGGCGTGACGGCCTCGCCGAGGACGTCGGCGATGGCGGCGAACAGGTGCTTGTGGACGACCTCGTACTGCTCGGGCGTGACCCCGAGGGAGGCGTGCTTGTGAGCGATGCGGGCGAGCATGGCGTCGGGCCGCCGGTCCGGGTGCTCCAGCAGGTGCGTGGCGAACGCGGCGATGGAACCGGCGAGGGCCTGGCGCTGGGTGCCGGCGGCCTGGTTGCCGCGGTTGAACAGGTCGCGCAGCAGCTCGGGGTGGGCGGCGAAGAGACCGGCGTAGAAGCGCTCGGTGATCTCGCCGAGGTTGGCACCGACGGCGGGGAGGGTGGCGCGGACGGTGATGGCGGACTTTTCGGACAGCATCGGGATCTCCTTCGGGCTGTCGACTCGACGGACAGGACCCATTAAAACTTGCATCTGAAATACCAATTAAAGCGGGGTCCCCGGCCGGGACAGCCGACCGGGGCCGGGCATTACGTATGTCTGTCCGAGCAGGCAAGATGGGCACCAGAGCCGTACACCTGCCAGTCGTGAGGCGTTCAGGCCGAGGTCGGTTCGACGATCAAGGTCGGCAACGCGCATGAAATGGTGTTGTGGTGGGATGCTCAGGTGCCCGACCGCCTCCCGTGGCGCGAGGGGAAGGCGGCCTGACCAGCAAGGATGGGGAAGCGGAAGATGGACAAGCAGCAGGAGTTCGTGCTCCGTACGTTGGAGGAGCGCGACATCCGGTTCGTACGCCTGTGGTTCACGGACGTGCTGGGCTTCCTCAAGTCCGTCGCCGTGGCCCCGGCCGAACTGGAACAGGCCTTCGACGAGGGCATCGGCTTCGACGGCTCCGCGATCGAGGGCTTCGCCCGGGTCTACGAGTCCGACATGATCGCCAAGCCGGACCCGTCCACGTTCCAGATCCTGCCGTGGCGCGCCGAGGCCCCCGGCACGGCCCGCATGTTCTGCGACATCCTGATGCCGGACGGCTCCCCGTCCTTCGCGGACCCGCGCTACGTCCTCAAGCGAGCCCTGGCCCGCACCTCGGACCTGGGCTTCACCTTCTACACCCACCCCGAGATCGAGTTCTTCCTCCTGAAGGACAGGCCGCTGGACGGCTCACGCCCCACCCCCGCCGACAACTCGGGCTACTTCGACCACACCCCGCAGAACATCGGCATGGACTTCCGCCGCCAGGCGATCACCATGCTGGAGTCGATGGGCATCTCGGTCGAGTTCTCCCACCACGAGGGCGCCCCCGGCCAGCAGGAGATCGACCTCCGCTACGCCGACGCCCTCTCCACGGCGGACAACATCATGACGTTCCGCCTGGTCATGAAGCAGGTGGCGCTGGAGCAGGGCGTCCAGGCGACGTTCATGCCGAAGCCGTTCAGTGAGCACCCGGGCAGTGGCATGCACACGCATCTGTCCCTCTTCGAGGGCGACCGCAACGCGTTCTACGAGTCGGGCTCCGAGTACCAGCTCTCCAAGGTCGGCCGCTCCTTCATCGCGGGCCTGCTGAAGCACTCCGCGGAGATCTCCGCGATCACCAACCAGTGGGTCAACTCCTACAAGCGCATCTGGGGCGGCTCCGAGCGCACCGCGGGCGCCGGCGGCGAGGCCCCCTCGTACATCTGCTGGGGCCACAACAACCGCTCGGCCCTGGTCCGCGTCCCGATGTACAAGCCCGGCAAGACCGGCTCCGCCCGCATCGAGGTCCGCTCGATCGACTCGGGCGCGAACCCCTACCTCGCCTACGCCATCCTGCTCGCCGCCGGCCTCAAGGGCATCGAGGAGGGCTACGAGCTGCCCCCGGGCGCCGAGGACGACGTCTGGGCCCTCTCCGACGCCGAGCGCCGCGCGATGGGCATCGAGCCCCTCCCGCAGAACCTGGGCGAGGCCCTGACCCTGATGGAGCGCAGCGACCTGGTCGCCGAGACGCTCGGCGAGCACGTCTTCGACTTCTTCCTGCGCAACAAGCGCCAGGAATGGGAGGAGTACCGCTCCGAGGTCACGGCGTTCGAGCTGCGGAAGAACCTGCCGGTCCTCTGACTCTCACACACCGGCCGCACCCCTCACAGGGAGTGCGGCCGGTCCTGTCGTTTCCTATGGAATTGTCCACTTCGTCTTGACCTGCCCGGTGCTGGAGAGAAGCCTGGGGCGGGAGAAGACGCAAGGAGGCTGAGCGAAATGACAGCCGGATTGCTTGCAAAGCGGATCGCAACGGCGCTTGGCGCCGGTGCCGCCGTCTGCGCACTGAGCCTGGGCGGCGCGGGTGTCGCCGACGCCAAGATCGCGCCGGCCGACACCCAGTGCACCAACAACGGCGGGCAACAGCCCGGAGGCCAGCAGCCCAGCTGCGGCGGCGCCGGACTGACCCAGGAGTCCGAGAACCAGAACCCGGCCGGCCACGCCCCGGGCGGCCACAACTGACCCTTCCCCCCTCCGGAAGCGAGGACAACAACAGCCGCGGCACCGAGGAGCCGCGGCTTTTCGTTGCCCCCTACCCCTCCTGCCCGGCCGCCAGATCCCCCAGGACCTTGTGCAGCGGCTCCGCCGCCCTCCGCCGGTACTCCTGCACCGACCACCCGTTCCCGTCCGGATCAGTGAAGTACATGAACGTCGCCCCGTCGTCCGGCGAATACTGCACGGGCTCCGAAACCTCAAGCCCCCGCTCCACAAGCTCCGCCCGAGCCGCCTTGATGTCCGCCACACACAGCTGGAGCCCCTGGTAAGAGCCCGGCGCGGGCCGATCCCCCTTCGCCATCTCCCAGATCGTGTCCCCGAGCGCGATCGAACAGCCGGACCCCGGGGGCGTCAGCTGGACGATACGCATCCCGGGCATGACCTCCTGGTCGATGTCGACATGGAAGCCGACCTTGTCCCGATAGAAGTCCCGGGCACGATCGATGTCGCTGACAGGCAGCGGGATCACTTCAAGCGTGAAGTCCATACCAACGTCCTCCCTGAAGACTGACCAGCTCCACCGAACCGGAAAACGAAGCCCAGCGCCACCGCTTACCCACACGACGACGCACCCCCACGGAGCCGCGGCCACCCACGGCAGGCGGGGCGGACGGGCCCAGCGGGAGCGAACCAGCACCCGCGTACGGCGGGAAGGGGACGTGCCGGGGGGTGTCCGCCCGCAGAGGCCGGCGTAAAGACACACCACCCCCCAAACCCACAGCACCGCCGGTCCGAGGACGGACACCCCCCGGCACGGCCCCGACCCACAACCGCACACAAGGCGCAACGCGCACCCCACCCAACCGAAACGGGCCGCCGCAGGCACCGAGCCCAAGCCCAGCGCAGCGGTTACGCTCAACCGGTACGACCTTGATCGGACAGGAGGCCGAGCATGACGGCGCCGGGGCGCAGAAGCAGCACCTTCACCCGCCTGCTGCGACACGGATTCACCGACCCCTCGGCCGCCGAGCGCCTCCTGGACAGCCCCGAGCTGACCCCCGTACGCAACGACCCGGTACTCCTGGAAGCACTGGGCGCAACCGCCGACCCCGACCTCGCCCTCCACGGCCTCGTACGGCTACTGGAAGCACAGCCCGACCGCGAGCTGCTCGACACGGTGATAGCGGCCAAGCCACTCCGCGACCGCCTCCTGGGCGTCCTCGGCGCCTCCGCCGCGCTCGCCGACCACCTGGCCCGCCATTCCGCCGACTGGCACGCCCTCGTCACCTACGAGCCCCGCGACCTGCACCCAGGCGTGGAGGAGTTCGAACGCGGCCTCGCGGAGGCCACCGACCCCGTCTCCCTCCGCGTCGCCTACCGCCGCTGCCTTCTCTCCATCGCAGCCCGCGACGTCTGCGGCACCACCGACGTCGCCGAGAGCGCCGCCGAACTCGCCGACCTCGCCACCGCCACCCTCCGCGCCGCGCTGGCCATCGCCCGCACCGCCGCCCCGGAGGACGCCGCCCTGTGCCGCCTCGCGGTGATCGCGATGGGCAAGTGCGGCGGCCACGAGCTCAACTACGTCTCCGACGTCGACGTCATCTTCGTGGGCGAGGCCGTGGACGGCGCCGACGAGGGCAAGGCCCTGCGCGCCGCCACCAAGCTCGCCTCGCACATGATGCGGATCTGCTCCGAGACCACCGTCGAGGGCTCCATCTGGCCCGTCGACGCCAACCTCCGCCCCGAGGGCCGCAACGGCCCCCTCGTGCGCACACTCTCCAGCCATCGCGCCTACTACCAGCGCTGGGCCAAGACCTGGGAGTTCCAGGCCCTCCTCAAGGCCCGCCCGGTAGCCGGTGACATCGAACTCGGCGAGGAGTACGTCGCCGCCCTCGAACCCCTCGTCTGGAAGGCCGCCGAGCGCGAGAACTTCGTCGCCGACGTGCAGAAGATGCGCCGCAGGGTCGTGGAGAACATCCCGGTCGCCGAACTCGACCGCCAGCTCAAGCTCGGCCCCGGCGGACTCAGGGACGTCGAATTCGCCGTACAGCTCCTGCAGCTGGTGCACGGCAGGGCGGACGCCTCGCTGCGCAGCGGCACCACCCTGCACGCCCTCCAGGCCCTCGCCGCCGGTGGCTACGTCGGCCGCGCCGACGCCGCCCAACTGGACGCCGCCTACCGCTTCCTGCGCTCCATGGAGCACCGCATCCAGCTGTACCGGCTGCGCCGCACCCACCTCGTCCCCGAGGACGAGGCCGACCTGCGCCGCATCGGCCGCTCCCTCGGCCTGCGCAGCGACCCGGTCGCCGACCTCAACCGCGAGTGGAAGCGGCACGCCGGCGTCGTACGCCGGCTGCACGAGAAGCTCTTCTACCGCCCGCTGCTCGACGCGGTCGCCCAACTCGCCCCCGGCGAGGCCCGCCTCAGCACCGAGGCGGCCCGCGAACGGCTGGTCGCCCTCGGCTACGCCGACCCCGCCGCCGCCCTGCGGCACCTGGAGGCACTGGCCTCCGGCGTCACCCGCAAGGCGGCGATCCAGCGCACCCTGCTGCCCGTCCTGCTGGGCTGGTTCGCGGACTCCGCCGACCCCGACGCCGGCCTGCTGAACTTCCGCAAGGTGTCCGACGCCCTCGGCAAGACCCCCTGGTACCTGCGGCTGCTGCGCGACGAGGGCGCGGCGGCGGAGAACCTCGCCCGCGTCCTTTCCGCCGGCCGCCTCGCCCCCGACCTGCTGATGCGCGCCCCCGAGGCGGTGGCGCTGCTCGGCGAGGGCGAGCGCGAGGGCGGCGGCCTGGCCCCGCGCTCCCGGGCCCACCTGGAGCAGGAGACCCTCGCCGCGGTCGGCCGCGCCGACGGCGCCGTCCAGGCCGTCACCGCCGCCCGAGGCGTCCGCCGCCGCGAACTGTTCCGTACGGCCGCCGCCGACATCGTCGGCTCCTACGGCACCGAGACCCAGCCCGCCGAGGCCGACCAGGGCGCGCTGGTGGACCGGGTCGGCGGCGCGGTCTCCGACCTCACGGCCGCGACCCTCGCCGGCACGCTGCGCGCGGTCGTGCGCGAGGGCTGGGGGGACGAACTGCCCACCCGGTTCGCGATCATCGGCATGGGCCGCTTCGGCGGCCACGAACTGGGCTACGGCTCCGACGCGGACGTCCTGTTCGTGCACGAGCCGCGCGACGGCGTCGGCGACCAGGAGGCGGCACAGGCCGCCAACCGCGTCGTCTCCGAGATGCGGCGCCTGCTCCAGATCCCGAGCGCCGACCCGCCCCTGCTGATCGACGCCGACCTGCGCCCGGAGGGCAAGACCGGGCCGCTCGTGCGCACGCTGAATTCGTACGAGGCCTACTACCGCCGCTGGTCGCTGGTGTGGGAGTCGCAGGCGCTGCTGCGGGCCGAGCCGGTGGCCGGGGACGAGGACCTGGGCAGCCGTTTCATCGAGCTGATCGACCCCCTGCGCTACCCGGTGGACGGCCTCGGGGACGACTCGGTGCGCGAGATCCGGCGCCTGAAGGCCCGTATGGAGTCCGAACGCCTCCCGCGCGGCACCGACCCCAAGCTGCACACCAAACTGGGCCCCGGCGGTCTGTCCGACGTCGAGTGGGCGGTGCAGCTCATCCAGCTGCGCCACGGCTCGACACAGCAGGGCCTGCGCACCACCCGCACCCGCGAGGCCCTTGCCGCAGCCTGCGCCGCCGGGCTCGTCCACGCCGAGGACGCGGCGATCCTCGACGAGGCCTGGGTCCTGGCCACCCGCGTCCGCAACGCGGTGATGCTGGTCCGCGGCCGGGCCGGCGACACCTTCCCCTCCGACGGGCGCGAGCTGGCGGCCGTGGGCCGGTACCTCGGGTACGGCCCCGGACACGTCGGGGACATGCTCGACGACTACCGGCGCACCGCACGACGGGCCCGGAACGTGGTGGAGCACCTGTTCTACGGGGCCTGAGCACCCTGCCCCGCAGGGGCGGCTCAGACCTCGCCCGACCCCTTCACCGCAGGGGCGGACGGCCTCAGACCTTGCCCGGCACCAGCGGCCCGCCCCGGCCGGGCACCAGCTGCGGCAGCGCGTAAGGCAGCGCCCCGTACCAGGTTCGTACCACCGCGTAGCCGAAGGCCAGGCAGAGCAGGCCGCCCACCGCGTCCAGCCAGAAGTGGTTGGCGGTGGCGACGATGACCACCAGGGTGGCGGCCGGGTAGAGGAGGCCCAGAATGCGGACCCAGGGCAGAGAGGCGAGCGCGAAGATCGTCAGGCCGCACCACAGGGACCAGCCGATGTGCATCGACGGCATCGCGGCGTACTGGTTCGACATGGTCTTCAGGTCGCCCGAGGCCATCGAACCCCAGGTCTGGTGGACCATGACGGTGTCGATGAAGTGGCCGCCGGTCATCAGCCGGGGCGGCGCCAGCGGATACAGATAGTAACCAAGGAGGGCGACGCCGGTCGTCGCGAAGAGGACCATACGGGTCGCCGCATAGCGTCCGGGATGGCTACGGTAGAGCCACACGAGGACACCCAGGGTCACCACGAAGTGCAGCGTGGCGTAGTAGTAGTTCATGCCCACGATGAGCCAAGTCACCGAGTTCACCGCGTGGTTGACCGACTGCTCGAAGGCCGCGCCGAGCGTGTGCTCCGCCCGCCAGATCCAGTCGGCGTTGCGCAGTGCCTCGGCCCGCTGCTCCGGGACCGCGTTACGGACGAGCGAGTACGTCCAGTAACTCACCGCAATCAGCAGGATCTCGAACCACAGCCGGGGCCGCCGGGGAGTGCGCAGCCGGCGCAGCAGGCCCGGCCTGTCCGAATCCGTGACGGAGTTCGGAACGGCCGCCTGTGTGCGGTCTCCCAGCTCGGTCACGGTCGTGTCACCCATAGGCACAGAGTCTGCCAGAAATGCTTTCCCCCACCGATCATCCCCTGGTCGGGTTCCGGTCGCACGTTCTACGACGGGAGGACGTCCGGCCGTACTACGAGTGCACGGTCGGCGGCCGATCATTCTCCGCCTTAGGGACGATTTCGGTCCCCAGGGGCCGAAGCGGTCGAACCGCGCACCACCAGCTCCGGCATGAACACGAATTCACTGTGCGGTGCGGGAGTCCCGCCGATCTCCTCCAGCAACGTGCGCACCGCGGCCTGGCCCATCGCCGGGACCGGCTTGCGGACCGTCGTCAGCGGCGGGTCGGTGAAGGCGATCAGGGGGGAGTCGTCGAAGCCGACGACCGAGAAGTCCGTCGGGACCTCCAGGCCCCGCTGCCGGGCCGCCCGTATCGCCCCCAGAGCCATCATGTCGCTCGCGCAGACCACCGCGGTGCACTTCCGGTCGATGAGCGCCATGGCGGCCGCCTGGCCGCCTTCCAGGGTGTACAGCGAGTGCTGGACGAGCTCGGTCTCTATGGTCTCCGCGGCCAGGCCCAGCTGGTCCTGCATCGTGCGCACAAAGCCCTCGATCTTGCGCTGGACCGGCACGAAGCGCTTCGGGCCGAGGGCCAGGCCGATGCGCGTGTGGCCCAGGGAGACCAGGTGTGTGACCGCCAGCGTCATCGCGGCCCGGTCGTCGGGGGAGATGAACGGCGCCTGCACCTTGGGGGAGAAGCCGTCGACCAGCACGAACGGGACACCCTGGGCGCGCAGCCGCTCGTAGCGCTGCATGTCGGCCGTGGTGTCGGCGTGCAGTCCGGAGACGTAGATGATGCCCGCGACCCCGCGGTCCACCAGCATCTCGGTCAGCTCGTCCTCGGTGGAGCCGCCCGGGGTCTGGGTGGCGAGCACCGGGGTGTAGCCCTGCCTGGTCAGCGCCTGGCCGATGACCTGGGCGAGGGCCGGGAATATCGGGTTCTCCAGCTCCGGGGTGATCAGGCCCACCAGGCCCTCGCTGCGCTGCCGCAGACGCACCGGGCGCTCGTAGCCCAGGACATCGAGGGCAGCCAGCACCGACTGACGGGTGGTGGCGGCGACGCCCGGCTTCCCATTGAGGACGCGGCTGACGGTCGCTTCGCTCACCCCCGCCTGCGCAGCGATATCCGCAAGCCGTGTGGTCACGGCACTGGACTGTACCGGCCGTATGTCGCCTTGCACACCAATCGGACGCCGGGTGCGGGCGGTTGACCGGCGCGCTGCGGGTTGCTGCGACATGGCGTCCCCTCGTGAAACGGATGGCAAGAGCTTGCAGAGTCTTGCACAACACGGTCCGTGCCCGCTCAACCCCGCAGAACAACGGTCTCACGGCGGTCGACGGCAGGTCACGCACGGGTAACTTCTGAGACGCCTTGCACTTTTTTTCTGCAAGGTCTTTCGCAACGCTTACATGGCTGTTACGTTCACGTCGCCCGGCGGCCGCAACGGCGCAGTCGGCAAGTCGGCAGGGACGGACGACGGGACCGCCCCCTGCACCACACGGGCTTTCACCCTCAAGGAGAACTCATGCGGCGTGGCATAGCGGCCACCGCGCTGGTGGCGTCCCTCGCCCTCGCGGCGACGGCCTGCGGCGGAGACAGCGACAGCGGAGACAAGGCCGACGGCCCGGTCACCATCACCTGGTGGGACACCTCCAACGCCACCAACGAGGCACCGACGTACAAGGCCTTGGTCAAGGAGTTCGAGGCCGCCAACAAGAACATCAAGGTCAAGTACGTCAACGTCCCCTTCGACCAGGCGCAGAACAAGTTCGACACGGCCGCCGGTTCCAAGGGCGCCCCGGACATCCTGCGCTCCGAGGTCGGCTGGACCCCCGCCTTCGCCAAGAAGAGCTTCTTCCTGCCGCTGGACGGCACCGAGGCCCTCGCGGACGAGAGCAAGTTCAAGTCGAACCTGCTTGAGCAGGCCAAGTACGAGGGCAAGACCTACGGCGTCCCCTTCACCACGGACACCCTCGCCTTTGTTTACAACAAGGAACTCTTCGAGAAGGCCGGCGTCGAGGCCCCCCAGACCTGGGACGACCTGAAGAAGGCCGCCGCCACGATCAAGAGCAAGACCGGCGTCGACGGCTACTGGGGCTCCACCCAGGCCTACTACGCCCAGTCCTTCCTGCACGGCGAGGGCACCGACACCGTCGACGCCGACGCCAAGAAGATCACCGTGAACTCCGCCGAGGCCAAGAAGGCCTACGGCACCTGGCTGGAGCTCTTCGACGGCAAGGGCCTGCACAAGGCCGACACCACCGCCGACGCCTACGCCCACATCCAGGAGGCGTTCGTCAGCGGCAAGGTCGCCTCGATCATCCAGGGCCCGTGGGAGATCACGAACTTCTACAAGGGCTCGGCGTTCAAGGACAAGGCCAACCTCGGCATCGCCAAGGTCCCGGCCGGCTCCGCCGGTCAGGGCGCCCCCACGGGCGGCCACAACCTGTCGGTCTACGCCGGTTCCGACGCGGCGCACCAGGAGGCGTCCTTGAAGTTCGTCAACTTCATGACCTCCGCGCACGCCCAGGAGACCATCGCGCTGAAGAACTCCACGCTGCCCACGCGTGACGACGCCTACAGCGTCAAGGTCGTCGCCGACCCGGGCATCGCCGGCTACCAGGAAGTCCTGGCCGTCGCCCAGCCCCGCCCGGCGCTGCCGGAGTACAGCTCCCTGTGGGGCCCGGTGGACACCGAGCTGCTCGCCGTCGCCGGCGGCAAGAAGTCCCTGGACGAGGGTCTGAGCAGCGCTGAGACCGCCATCGCCAAGCTGGTGCCGGACTTCAGCAAGTAATCCGCCAGTGACCGTCGGGTCCCGCCTGATATGGGGGGAGGGACCCGGCGGTCGCAGGTCTTGGCCTGGCCCAACTCCTGATCTTCCAGAAGGTGTCGAGAACCATGACAGTCGCCATCGACCGCGCCACCGGCAAGCGCCGCGGTGACCGCGCTCCGCGGCCCGGGCTGGGCCAGCGCCTGAAGCACGCCTACCAGAAGCACTGGTACGCCTACGCGATGATCACCCCGGTGGTGGTCGTGCTCGGCGTGCTCGTGCTCTACCCCCTGGCCTACGGCTTCTACCTCACGCTCACGGACGCCAACAGCCTCAACACGGCCCGCACGATCGGCGTCAACGAGATCGAGGCCACGTACAAGTTCATCGGCTTCGACAACTACGCCGACATCCTGTGGGGCGAGACCTCGTACGACCGGTTCTGGTCCCACTTCATCTGGACGATCTTCTGGACGGCGGCCTGTGTCGCCCTCCACTTCACGATCGGCCTGGGCCTCGCGCTGCTGCTCAACCAGAAGCTGCGCGGCCGCACCCTGTACCGGCTGATCCTGATCCTGCCCTGGGCCGTGCCGACCTTCGTCACCGTCTTCGGCTGGCGCTTCATGCTCGCCGACGGCGGCGTGATCAACTCCGGTCTGGAGTTCCTGCATCTGCCGACCCCGGCGTGGCTGGAGGACACCTTCTGGCAGCGGTTCGCCGCGATCATGGTCAACACCTGGTGCGGTGTGCCGTTCATGATGCTCTCGCTGCTCGGCGGACTTCAGTCCATCGACTCCACCCTCTACGAGGCCTCCGAGATGGACGGCGCGAGCAAGTGGCAGCAGTTCCGCTACGTCACCCTGCCGGGTCTGCGCTCCGTCAGCTCCACCGTGATCCTGCTCGGCATCATCTGGACCTTCAACCAGTTCGCCATCATCTTCCTGCTGTTCGGCGACACCGCCCCCGACGCCCAGATCCTCGTCACCTGGGCCTACTACCTCGGCTTCGGCCAGCAGCCGCGCGACTTCGCGCAGTCGGCCGCCTACGGCATGCTGCTGCTCGCCATCCTGATCGTCTTCACCTCCTTCTACCGCCGCTGGCTGAACCGCAATGACCAGCAGCTCGCGATCTGAGGCAGGAGTTCCCATGAGCACCACTACCGTTGAGACCTCCGCCGAAATCACCGAGGAGCGCCGGATGGAACCGAAGGGCAAGGTGCGCGGCCGCGGCGAACGCAGCCTCGCCGGCTCGCTCGTCTCCCACGGCATCCTGACCGTCGCGAGCCTCGTCGCCCTCTTCCCGATCGCCTGGCTGGTCTTCCTGTCCCTCGGCCCGGACAAGGACGACTATCTGCACCCCGGTGACATCTGGGGGAAGATGACGCTGGACAACTACTCGTTCGTCCTTCAGGAGACGAACTTCTTCGACTGGCTGTGGAGCACGCTGATCGTCTCGCTCGGCACCACGGTCATCGGCGTCATGATCGCCGCGACCACCGGCTACGCGGTCTCCCGGATGCGTTTCCCGGGCTACAAGAAGTTCATGTGGGTGCTCCTGGTCACCCAGATGTTCCCGATCGCCGTCCTCATCGTGCCGATGTACCAGATCATGTCCGAACTCCAGCTGATCGACAGCTACCTCGGCCTGGTCCTGGTCTACTGCTCGACCGCGGTGCCGTACTGCGCCTGGCTGCTCAAGGGCTACTTCGACACCATCCCGTTCGAGATCGACGAGGCCGGACGCGTCGACGGACTCTCGCCCTTCGGCACCTTCGTGCGGCTGATCCTGCCGCTCGCCAAGCCGGGCCTGGCGGTCGCCGGCTTCTACAGCTTCATCACCGCCTTCGGTGAGGTCGCCTTCGCCTCGACGTTCATGCTGTCCGACACGAAGTACACCTTCGCCGTCGCCCTGCAGACCTTCGTCAGCGAGCACGACGCCCAGCGTCATCTCATGGCCGCCACCGCGGTACTCGTCGCGATACCGGTCACCGCGTTCTTCTACATCGTCCAGAAGAACCTCGTCACCGGCCTCACCGCCGGCGGCACCAAGGGCTAGACGCCCCCTGACCCGAGGCGGCCGCGGTGTCCATCCGACCCCGCTGTCACTGCGGCCGCCTCGTCAACTTCCCCCGAACCCCCACCCGATGACTCCTTTACGCATCAAGGAAGCCATGAGCCAGCACTCCGCCGACCCGGCACAGAACTCCGCCGTCGCCACCGTCGCCCACCGCCGCGACTGGTGGAGAGACGCGGTGATCTACCAGGTCTATCCGCGCAGCTTCGCCGACAGCAACGGCGACGGCATGGGCGACCTGGAAGGCGTACGCTCCCGACTCCCGTACCTGCGCGACCTCGGCGTGGACGCCGTGTGGCTCAGCCCCTTCTACGCCTCCCCACAGGCGGACGCCGGCTACGACGTCGCCGACTACCGGGCCGTGGACCCGATGTTCGGCAACCTGCTCGACGCCGACGCGCTGATCCGCGACGCCCATGAGCTCGGCCTGAGGATCATCGTCGACCTGGTCCCCAACCACTCCTCCGACCAGCACGAGTGGTTCCAGCGCGCCCTGCGCGAGGGCCCCGGCTCCCCGGCCCGCGCCCGCTACCACTTCCGCCCCGGCAAGGGCGAGAACGGCGAACTCCCGCCCAACGACTGGGAGTCCATCTTCGGCGGCCCCGCCTGGACCCGCGTCGAGGACGGCGAGTGGTACCTGCACCTCTTCGCCCCCGAACAGCCCGACTTCAACTGGGAACACCCGGCCGTCGGCGACGAGTTCCGCTCCATCCTGCGCTTCTGGCTGGACATGGGCGTCGACGGTTTCCGTATCGACGTGGCCCACGGCATGGTGAAGGCCGAGGGCCTGCCGGACATCGGCGGTGCCGGCGATCAGGTCAAGCTGCTGGGCAACGATGTCATGCCGTTCTTCGACCAGGACGGCGTGCACGAGGTGTACCGCCAGTGGCGCGTCATCCTCGACGAGTACTCGGGCGAGCGCATCTTCGTCGCCGAGGCCTGGACTCCCACCGTCGAGCGCACCGCCCGTTACGTCCGCCCCGACGAGCTCCACCAGGCCTTCAACTTCCAGTACCTGGGCACCGAATGGGACGCCGAGGAACTGCGCGCGGTCATCGACCGCACCCTGGAGGCCATGCGCCCGGTCGGCGCCCCCGCCACCTGGGTCCTGTCCAACCACGACGTGACCCGCCACGCCACGCGCTTCGCCAACCCGCCCGGCCTCGGCACCCAGATCCGCACGGCCGGCGACCGCGCGCTGGGCCTGCGCCGGGCCCGCGCGGCCACCCTCCTCATGCTGGCCCTGCCCGGCTCGGCCTACGTCTACCAGGGCGAGGAACTCGGCCTGCCGGACGTCGTCGACCTCCCCGACGAGGTCCGCCAGGACCCCGCGTACTTCCGCGGCGAGGGCCAGGACGGCTTCCGCGACGGCTGCCGGGTGCCGATCCCGTGGACCCGCGAGGGCTCGTCGTACGGCTTCGGCTCGGGCGGCAGCTGGCTGCCCCAGCCGGCGACGTGGGGCGAGCTGAGCGTCGAGGCCCAGACCGGCGAGCCCGGCTCGACCCTGGAGCTGTACCGCTCCGCCCTCGCCGCCCGCCGTGCCCACCCCGACCTGGGCGCGGGCGACGAGGTGGAGTGGCTGAAGGCGCCCGAGGGCGTCCTCGCCTTCCGGCGCGGCGAGTTCGTCTGCGTGGCCAACACCAGCGGCGAGTCGATCACGACCCCCGCCCACGGCCGCGTACTGCTTGCCAGCGGCGAGGTGACGGAGGCCGACGGCGAGACGAAGCTGCCGGCGGACACGACCGTCTGGTTCAGCACGGCCGTGTAACTTCTTGCAGCAACTTCCGCCGGCCCGCTGCCCTTTTGGGCAGCGGGCCTTTAACATCTGGCCACCGCAAGGTTTCTGAAAGATTTCAGCAAGCCCCTTCAAAGGTGAAGGAACCCCCACATGGCCAGAACCAGAACCGTCTCGGGCGCCGCCCTCGCGCTCGCCGCCACGGCCGCCGTCCTCGCCCCCGGCACCGCCCAGGCCTCCCCGCCCGGCACCAAGGACGTCACCGCGGTGATGTTCGAGTGGAAGTTCGCCTCGGTCGCCACCGAGTGCACCAACCGACTGGGCCCCGCCGGCTACGGCTACGTCCAGGTCTCCCCGCCCGCCGAGCACATACAGGGCGCGCAGTGGTGGACCTCGTACCAGCCCGTGAGCTACAAGATCGCCGGTCGCCTCGGTGACCGCACGGCCTTCCAGAACATGGTGAACACCTGCCACGCGGCCGGTGTGAAGGTCGTCGTCGACACGGTCGTCAACCACATGTCCGCGGGCAGCGGCACCGGCACCGGCGGCTCGTCGTACACGAAGTACACCTACCCCGGCCTGTACTCCTCGTACGACTTCGACGACTGCACGAGCCAGATAACCAACTACCAGGACCGCTGGAACGTCCAGCACTGCGAACTGGTGGGCCTGGCCGACCTCGACACGAGCGAGTCCTACGTCCGCGGCGCGATCGCCGGCTACATGAACGACCTCCTGTCGCTCGGCGTCGACGGCTTCCGCATCGACGCGGCCAAGCACATCGACGCGGCGGACCTGGCGAACATCAAGAGCCGCCTGACGAACCCTTCCGTCTACTGGAAGCAGGAGGTCATCTACGGCAGCGGAGAGGCCGTCCAGCCCACCGAGTACACGGGCAACGGCGATGTCCAGGAGTTCCGCTACGCCTACGACCTCAAGCGCGTCTTCAACAACGAGAACCTCGCCTACCTGAAGAACTACGGCGAGGGCTGGGGCTACATGAGCAGCGGCGTCTCCGGCGTCTTCGTCGACAACCACGACACCGAGCGCAACGGCTCCACGCTCAACTACAAGGACGGCGCCAACTACACCCTGGCCAACGTCTTCATGCTCGCCCACCCCTACGGCGCGCCGGACATCAACTCCGGCTACGAGTGGTCCGACATCGACGCCGGCCCGCCCAACGGCGGCACGGTCAACGCCTGCTGGCAGGACGGCTGGAAGTGCCAGCACGCCTGGCCGGAGATCCAGCGCATGGTCGCCTTCCGCAACGCCACACGCGGCGAGTCGGTCACCAACTGGTGGGACAACGGCGGCGACGCGATCGCCTTCGGCCGGGGCAGCAAGGGCTACGTGGCGATCAACCACGAGTCGGGCTCGCTGAACCGGACGTACCAGACCTCGCTGCCCGCGGGGACGTACTGCAACGTGCAGAACAACACGACGGTGACGGTGAACTCCAGTGGGCAGTTCACCGCCACCTTGGGCGCCAACACGGCGCTGGCGATCTACGCGGGCAAGTCGAGCTGCTGAAGCCCTACTTCCAGCTGTCGCCGGTCGTGTAGCCGCTCGCCGCGCCGGTCGTGTACGAGCGGTTCGTGCCCGACTCCCAGGTCACGTTCCCGGAGCCGTCCTTCTTGATGTACTTGTACGCGAAGGTCGTGCTCTCGGGGACGATGACCGTCCTGCTCCAGGTCGGGTACGCGGCCGACGACAGCGGGATCGCATCGGCGGTGTTCCAGGAGCCGAGGGAGGCGAGGGAACCGACGACATAGACGTTGGTGCCCCAGTCGGTCGTGGCGCTGACGTTGAAGGTGACGTCGGTCGCGCCCGAGTCGGCCACGTTCCAGGAGTTGTCGAGGGAGACCGCGGACGTCGTGGTGGACGCCGACCTGTTGGCGTTCGACTCCCAGGTGACGTTCCCGGAGCTGTCCTTCTTGATGTATTTGAACTCGAAGGACGTGTTCACGGGAACGCTCACCTCGCCCGACCAGATCGGGTACCCGGTGGACGAGAGCTTCACGGCCCTGGCCGGGTCCCAGGCGCCGAGCGCCGCGATCGAACCGACCACGTACACGTCCTGGCCGCTCGTCGTCGCCGCGTACTCGTTGAAGGTCGCCGTCACCGTCGAGGTGCCGTCGTCCGGCTCCTCGCAGGCGGTGTCGCAGGGGGTGAACTCGCCGTCGTAGAAGGCGATCGCGCTCTTCGCGGGGATGGTGAGGGTGGCGTTGCCGCCGGAGACCGTCACCGTGGTCGCGCCGTTGTCGGTCACGTTCGCGTACGTGCCGTCGGCCATCCCCGTCGCGAAGGTGTACGTCGCCGCCGAGGAGCCGTTGTTGATCGCGACGTAGCCGGCGGTGCCGCGGCCGAAGCCGATCACACCGGAGGACTTGGTGGACCAGTTGGCCACCGACTCCGAGCCGACCGCGTTGTGCCACTTCACTATGCCGGTGATCGCGGTGTCGCGCTGGAGGCAGTACCAGCCGCCGGCGCAGTCGGTGTCCGTGACGAAGCCGCTGGAGTTCGGCGGGGCCTGGTCGGAGGAGGAGAACTCGAAGCCCGAGTAGACCGTCGGGGTCGACCACTTGTAGGCGAGCTGGAAGATGTTCGCCAGGCGGTAGGTGTCACCGTCCTTGTAGCTCATGTGCAGGCCGTTGCGCTCGGTGTCGTGGTTCGTCACGAAGGACACCGAGTGGGCCGGGGTCAGCACGCCAGCAGAGGAGAGGGACTCAAGGTCGCTCACGTTGCCCTGGAAGGCCGACTTCAGCTTGCTCGCGTAGGTGAAGTCCAGGACGTCACCGGCGCCGTAGTAGTCCGAGGCGGCCGGGGTCGAGCCGGGGTACACCTCCTGGAAGATGTACGGCTCCGCGCCCGAGGCCGTGTTGTCCAGCTTCGCCCAGATCGCGTTGAGGTCGGCGACCGGCATGTGCTTGGCGGCGTCGATGCGGAAGCCGTCGACGCCGAGGGCGAGCTGCTTGTTGAGGTAGGCCGCGATCCCGGAGCGGACGTCGTCGTCCTCGGTCTCCAGGTCGGGCAGGCCCAGCAGTTCGCAGTTCTGTATCTCGGTGAGGTTCGACCAGTCGTCGATGATCAGGTCGGAGTCGGCGCACTCGGCGGACGTGTGGAAGTCGTCCGGGTCCCAGTCCGGGGTGTCGTACTTGTTGCTGATCGTGGTGCCGTTGTAGCCGGTGCCGGTCTGCGCGGCGGTGTGGTTGATCACCGCGTCCGTGTAGACCTTCACGCCGGCGTCGTGGCAGGCGTCCACCATCGAGGCGAACTGCGCCGCCGTCCCGAAGCGGCCGCTGAGCTCGTAGGAGTACGGCTGGTAGACGTCCCACCAGTAGTAGTTGGACTGCTTGAGCGATTCGGCGGGCGGGGCGACCCAGACGGCGCCGTAACCGTTCGGGCCGAGCACGTCCGTGCACTCGGCGGCGACGGACTCCCAGTTGTAGGACCAGAGGTTGGCGATCACATCGCCGGAGGCGGTGGCGTCCGCCTGGGCGGGGGAGGCGGGGACGGCCACGAGGCCGGCGAGTGCCAGGGCGCCGGCGGTCACGGCGCGGCGAAGGACGCCTGGGGGATGGTGTCGGTTCATGAGCGGCTCCGAAACGAAAGGTGTTGGATTCAACAGCTTGTGAGCGTGCGGCAGTTGAGAAGAACACGTCAAGGCTGCTCGTGAAAGTTCTTGCTATGAGTTTCAAGCCTCTTGCTGTAAAGCTTTCGTTAGCGATACGGTCGCGCGGGCGCCCGGTGACGAAGCCGTCCCGCGGCGCAGGGGTCGGACCCACCTGAGCCGTAATCGCAAGGAGTTCACGCCTTGATACCGAGATGGCCGGCGCCCCCGACGCGCCGTACCGCCCATGCCAGACGGGTCGCGGCCGTCACCGTCGCCGCGCTCGCCGCAGCCCTCGTCCAGCCGCTCGCCGCGCATGCGGAAGCACCGCCCGCGCCGCCCTCGGACGCGAAACTCGCCGCCGAGCCCGCCCGCCACGACGCCACCCGTGAGCAGTTCTACTTCGTCCTGCCGGACCGCTTCGCCAACGGGGACAAGTCCAACGACGAGGGCGGTCTCACCGGTTCACGGCTGTCCACCGGATACGACCCCACCGACAAGGGCTTCTACCAGGGCGGCGACCTCAAGGGCCTGACGAAGAGGCTCGACTACATCAAGGGCCTCGGCACCACCGCCATCTGGATGGCGCCGATCTTCAAGAACCAGCCCGTGCAGGGCACGGGGGCCAACGCCTCGGCCGGCTACCACGGCTACTGGATCACCGACTTCACCCAGGTCGACCCGCACTTCGGGACGAACCAGGACCTGGAGACCCTCATCTCCAAGGCGCACGCCAAGGGCATGAAGGTCTACTTCGACGTCATCACCAACCACACCGCCGACGTCGTCGACTATGAAGAGAAGTCGTACGACTACCTCTCCAAGGGCGCGTTCCCGTATCTGACCGAGGACGGCGAGCCGTTCGACGACGCGGACTATGCGGGAACAGGTGACTTCCCCGAGGTCGACAGCGACTCCTTCGCGCGCACGCCGAAGGTCACCAAGAACAACAAGGTGCCGTCGTGGCTCAACGACCCGACGATGTACCACAACCGGGGCGACTCCACCTTCGCCGGTGAGTCCTCCGAGCATGGCGACTTCTCCGGCCTCGACGACCTGTGGACCGAGCGTCCCGAGGTCGTCAGCGGCATGGCGAAGATCTACCAGCGGTGGGTCAGGGACTTCGACATCGACGGCTTCCGCATCGACACCGTGAAGCACGTCAACATGGAGTTCTGGACCCAGTGGGCCACGGCGCTGGACTCCTACGCGGCCAAGCAGGGCCGGGACGACTTCTTCATGTTCGGCGAGGTCTACTCCGCCGACACCGACATCACGTCCCCGTACGTCACCCAGGGCCGCCTCGACGCCACGCTCGACTTCCCCTTCCAGGAGGCGGCCCGCCAGTACGCCTCCCAGGGCGGCAGCGCACAGCAGCTCGCGGGGGTCTTCGCCGACGACTACAAGTACACGACCGGCACGGCCAACGCGTACGAGCAGGTCACCTTCCTCGGCAACCACGACATGGGCCGGATCGGGTACTTCCTGAACCAGGACGACAAGGACGCGACCGACGCCCAGCTGCTGAAGAAGGCGGAGCTCGCCAACGAGCTGATGTTCCTCAGCCGCGGCAACCCGGTCGTCTACTACGGCGACGAGCAGGGCTTCACCGGCTCCGGCGGCGACAAGGACGCCCGCCAGACACTGTTCGCCTCCAAGACCGCCGACTACCTGGACGACGACCAGATCGGCACCGACCGCACCCACGCGAGCGACGCCTACGACACGAGTGCGCCGCTCTACGAGCAGATCAGTGCTCTCGCCAAGCTCCGCAAGGCCAACCCGGCCCTCACCGACGGCATCCAGACCGAGCGCTACGCGGCCGACGGCGCCGGCGTCTACGCCTTCTCCCGCACCGACGCGAGGACCGGCACCGAGTACGTCGTCGCCTTCAACAACGCCGGCGAGGCCAAGTCGGCGACGTTCGCGACCGGTTCGGCGGGCATGGGCTTCAAGGGGATCCACGGTGCCGACACCGCCGTGACCTCCGACGCCGACAAGAAGATCACCGTCAGCGTCCCGGCCGGTTCCGCGATCGTCCTCAAGGCCACCGGCAGGCCCGCGGCCCCCGCCACCAAGCCGACGATCACCCTGAAGGCCCCGGACGCCGGAGCCACCGGCACGGTGGAGATCTCCGCCGATGTCGACGGCGGTCAGCTCAACCGAGTCGTTTTTGCCGCCCAGACCGGCAACGGGAAGTGGCGGACCCTCGGCTCCGCCGACCACGCGCCCTACAAGGTCACCCACACCATCGGCAAGGACGTCCAGCCCGGCACCGCCCTGCGCTACAAGGCGGTCGTGATCGACTCCGCCGGGCGGACCGCCTCGGCGACGGCCGCGTCCACCACCGGCACCCCGCCCGCCGAGGAGACGCCCACCGCCTCCTCCCGGGACTACGCGGTCGTCCACTACAAGCGCACCGACGGCGACTACGCGAACTGGGGCCTGTACGCCTGGGGCGACCTCGCCGACGGCGAGTCGACGAACTGGCCGGACAGCCACCCGTTCATCGGCCGTGACGCCTACGGCGCCTTCGCCTACGTCAAGCTGAAGCCCGGCGCCTCGAACATCGGCTTCCTCGTCATCGACAAGGACGGCACCAAGGACGTCTCCGCCGACCGCACGATCGATGTCACCAAGACCGGCGAGATCTGGATCGAGCAGGGCAAGGAGGCCGTACAGACCGAGCGGCCCGAGTACCCGGCCCAGGACAAGAGCAAGGCCGTCCTGCACTACCACCGCGCCGACGGCAACTACGACGGCTGGGGCCTGCACGTCTGGACGGGCGCCGCGAACCCCACCGAGTGGTCGAACCCCCTGAAGCCGGTGGACACTGATGCCTATGGCGCGGTCTTCGAGGTGCCGCTCAGCGAGGGTGCCACCAGCCTCAGCTACATCATCCACAAGGGCGACGACAAGGACCTCCCGTCCGACCAGTCGCTGGACCTCAAGGCGAACGGCCACGAGGTGTGGCTGTTGAACGGGCAGGAGAAGTACCTGCTGCCGCAGCCCGCGGGCAGCGCGGCCGCCCTCGACCTGACCACCTCCAAGGCGGTCTGGATCGACCGGAACACCGTCGCCTGGAACGGCTCCGAGGCGGCCGCCTCCACCCAGCTGCTGTACTCGCGCACCGGCTCGATCGCCGTCACGGACGGCGCCCTGACCGGCGACGACCAGCGCTGGCTGCGGCTGTCGAAGACCGAGCTCACCGACGCCCAGAAGGCGAAGTTCCCGCACCTGAAGAACTACACCGCCTGGACCGTCGACCCCCGTGACCGCGACCGGGTCCGCGAGGCCCTGCGCGGCCAGGTCGTCGCCTCCCAGCGGGCCGTCAACGGCGCGGTCCTCGCCGCGACCGGCGTCCAGATCGGCGGCGTGCTCGACGACCTGTACGACGGGACGAAGGCCGACCTCGGCCCGACCTTCGACAACGGCCGGCCGACGCTGGCAGTCTGGGCACCGACCGCGCAGAGCGTCGCCCTGGAGCTGGACGGCTCCACCGTGAAGATGAAGCGGGACGCCGCCACCGGAGTCTGGTCCGTGACCGGCCCGAGGTCCTGGAAGAACAAGCCCTACCGGTACGTCGTGAAGGTGTGGGCGCCCAGCGTCCGCAAGGTCGTCACCAACAAGGTCACCGACCCGTACTCGGTCGCCCTGACCGCGAACTCCGAGCGCAGCCTCGTCGTCGACCTGGCCGACAAGGCCCTCGCTCCGGCGGGCTGGTCGACGTACACCAAGCCGAAGGCCGCCCCGCTGAAGGACGCGCAGATCCAGGAGCTGCACGTCCGGGACTTCTCGGTCGAGGACGACACGGCCTCGGACCCGGGCACCTACCGCGCCTTCACCGACAAGCTCAGCGACGGCTCCAAGCACCTGCGCAAGCTGGCGGAGGCGGGCACGTCGTACGTCCATCTGCTGCCCGCGTTCGACATCGCCACCATCCCCGAGAAGAAGTCCGACCAGGCGACCGCCGACTGCGACCTCGCCTCCTACCCGGCCGACTCCGACAAGCAGCAGGAGTGCGTGGCGAAGATCGCCGCGAAGGACGCCTACAACTGGGGCTACGACCCGTACCACTACACGGTCCCCGAGGGCTCCTACGCCACCGACCCCGACGGCACCGCCCGCACGGTCGAGTTCCGCGAGATGGTCAAGGCGCTGAACGAGGACGGCCTGCGCGTCGTCATGGACGTCGTCTACAACCACACCGCGAGCAGCGGCCAGGCGGACACCTCCGTCCTGGACCGGATCGTGCCCGGCTACTACCACCGGCTCCTCGCCGACGGCTCCGTCGCCAACAGCACCTGCTGCGCCAACACGGCCACCGAGAACGCCATGATGGGCAAGCTCGTCGTGGACTCGGTCGTCACCTGGGCCAAGGAGTACAAGGTCGACGGGTTCCGCTTCGACCTCATGGGCCACCACCCCAAGGCCAACATCCTCGCCGTCCGCAAGGCCCTCGACGCGCTCACCCCGGAGAAGGACGGCGTCGACGGAAAGAAGATCATCCTCTACGGCGAGGGCTGGAACTTCGGCGAGGTCGCCGACGACGCCCGTTTCGAGCAGGCCACGCAGCTGAACATGGCCGGCACCGGCATCGCCACCTTCTCCGACCGCGCCCGTGACGCGGTGCGCGGCGGCGGCCCCTTCGACGAGGACCCCGGCATCCAGGGCTTCGCGTCCGGGCTGTACACCGAGCCCAACTCCTCGAAGAACAACGGGACCACGGCCGAGCAGAAGGCCCGCCTGCTGCACTACCAGGACCTGATCAAGGTGGGCCTGTCCGGCAATCTCGCCGGCTACCGCTTCACCGACACCAGCGGCAAGGAGGTCAAGGGCGCCGAGGTCGACTACAACGGCGCACCCGCCGGCTACGCGGACGCTCCCGGCGACGCCCTCGCCTACGCCGACGCGCACGACAACGAGTCGCTGTTCGACGCGCTCGCCTTCAAGCTGGCCGACTCCGTCAGCGCGGACGACCGGGCCAGGATGCAGGTGCTGGCCATGGCCACCGCGACCCTCTCGCAGGGCCCGGCGCTCTCCCAGGCCGGCACCGACCTGCTGCGCTCCAAGTCCCTGGACCGCAATTCCTACGACAGCGGCGACTGGTTCAACGCCATCCACTGGAACTGCACCGACGGCAACGGCTTCGGCCGCGGCCTGCCGATGGCCGCCGACAACCAGTCCAAGTGGCCGTACGCCAAGCCCCTGCTGGCCACGGTGAAGGTGGGCTGCGAGCAGATCGACGGGGCCTCGGCCGCGTACCGGGATCTGCTGCGGATCCGCACGACGGAGAGCGTCTTCTCGCTCGACACGGCGGACCAGGTGCAGTCCAGGCTCGCGTTCCCGCTGTCCGGGACGGACGAGACGCCCGGCGTGATCACCATGGCGCTCGGTGACCTGGTGGTCGTCTTCAACGCGACGCCGCAGCAGCAGGAGCAGCGGATCGCTGCGCTCGCCGGCCAGGACTACCGGCTGCACGAGGTCCAGGCCTCGGGCGCGGACTCTACCGTCAAGTCCTCGTCCTACGAGGGGGAATCGGGCACCTTCGCCGTTCCGGGGCGCACTGTCGCCGTATTCTCCCGAACCGCCTGATACAGCACTACTTTGGTGGAGCGGACCCGGTTCCGGGCCCGCTCCACCTTTGCTTTCCGCCCCGAGGGGCTGTCGGAGAATGGACGGCTACGACCAGGACACGGATGCGACGACGGTGATGGTCGTCGACGACGTGGCGGCCAACCGTTACGCCATGGGCGCCGTGCTGCGCCGCGCCGGACACCGGGTCGTCCCGGTCGGCAGCGGGGGCGAGGCCCTCGTCGAACTCGACGCACGGCTGCACCGGGGCGTCCTGCCCGATGTGGCGCTCGTGGACGTCGGGCTGCCGGACATGAGCGGCTACGAACTGTGCCGCAGGGTCAGGGCCCGGCCCTCCACCGCGGCGCTGCCCGTCGTCCACTTCTCCGCCGCCGCGCTCGGCCCGGCGGACCGCTGCCAGGGTCTCGACGCGGGCGGGGACGCCTATCTGACGGTGCCCGCCGAACCCCGTGAGATCCAGGCCGTCGTGCGGGCGGCGGTACGTGCGGCCCGCCGGCACTCCGACGCCGAGACCCTCGCCCACCGGCTGAGCCTGCTCTCCGAGGCGATCGTCGCGGTGCAGGCCGCCCGCTGTCCGCAGGAGCTGGCCGACGCGGCCGTCGAGGGCACGGCCCGGCTCACCGGCGGCGCCGCCGCCGTCTTCGTCGTCGGCCCGGACGGCGACCTGAGCGTGGGCACCTCCAGGAGCCGGCTCGCGCTGCCGGACACCAGCGCGCACGAGGCGGTGGCCCGGCTGATCACCCGGATCGCGCAGGGCCGGACCGGCGTGCACAGCACGGTCGTGCCCGCGCCGCTGTGGCCCGCCGGGTTCTTCCGGCCCGGCCTGCCGGATGACGCCCGGCTGGTGCTGGCGTTCACCCAGGAGGGCCGGACGCCGGTGTGCATCGCCACACCCGTGCGCGGCACCCCCCTGCTCGACCCGGCGGCGGGCGAACCCGTCGCCCGGCTCGCCCAGGCCACCGCCCTCGCCGCCGAACCGCTGCTGATGTACCAGGTGGAGCGGCACATCGCGCTCACCCTCCAGCACAGCTTCCTGCCCCAGCCGCAGAAGCTGCCCCGGCTGCCCGGCCTCCACCTGGTCACCCGCTATGTGCCCGCCTCCCGGCAGACCGAGATCGGCGGCGACTTCTACGCGGCCCTGCACACCGACCGCGGTGCGCTCACCGCGGTCGGGGACGTCGTCGGGCACTCGCTGGACGCGGCCACCGTGATGGTCGAGATCCGGCACGCGCTGCGCGCCTACTGCGTGCAGGACAGCGACCCCGAAGTGCTGGCCGAGCGGCTCGACCGGGTGCTCCAGCACTACCACCCCGACGTCACCGCGACCGTCTGCCTGGCCCTCGTCGACCCGGACACCGGGCACACCCGGATCGCCAACGCCGGCCACATACCGCCGCTGATCGTGCGCGAAGGGGGCGACGCCGAGTATGTGAAGGTGAGCGGCCCGCTGCTCGGCCTCGGTCTGGAACGGCCGGCGCCCACCGAGGTGCTCCTGGCGCCCACCGACCGCCTGCTCATGGTCACCGACGGGCTCATCGAGACCCGCGGTATCGACCTCGCCGTCTCCATGGAGCAACTGCGTGCGGCCGCCGCCGACGCCCCGCCGAGCCTGGAGGCCCTGTGCGACACCCTCCTCGGCTGCTTCGGGCACGACCGGGAGGACGACATCGCGATGCTGGCCCTGAGACGGGGATGAGCCAGGTCGGCCCTGAGGCTAGGGTGACCCCTGTCCTCGTCCCGAACAGGAGTGCCCATGCCGCAGATCACCGTCGAACGCTCCCCGTACCTCGACCACGTCGACTGGGAGGAGTTCGCCCTTGCCCTGCACCCGGTGGTCGTCGAGACGGCGGCGGCGAAGCCGGACGCGTGCAAGACACGGGTCCTGCGCACCGAGGACGAGGCCGTGGGCGCCGAGAAGGAGGGCCATGCGATCGTCAACGTCAGCATCGCCCTGCTCGCCGGACGCAGCGACGAGACCAAGGCACGGCTCACCGAGGCCGTGGTGGACCTGCTGCGCAAGCACGTCGGACCGCAGGACGGCCTGACCCTGCACCTGTCCGCCGAGATCCGCGACCTCGACGCCTCCTACACCAAGGCCGTGATCTAGGACGCCAGCGAGATCAGCCTGGTCGCCAGGTCGCTGAACGGGCCGTCGATCGGCTCGTCCTTGAGTACGCGCCGCAGCAGCGCCGCCATCTCCTCGTCGTAGGCGGCGCTCACGGCGGCCAGCGCGGCGAAGTCGTGCACCAGCTGGAGCTCCAGCTCCTCGCGCGGGATGCGCCGGCCGTCCAGCCAGATCAGCGCCGTCGACTCGGCGAGCGAGATCCAGGAGCGGATGACCAGTTCCAGGCGGGCGGGCGGGTCCTCGACCCCCAGCTGCGCCAGCATCTGCTCGTAGGCGGCCTGCCGTACGGAGTCGATGAGTGCGTTCGTGGTGGAGGAGCCGACCGCCGGACCGCCGCGCATCAGCGCCGAGAAACCGGGGCCGTGGTCGTCGACGAAGTCGAAGAAGCGGCGCATCACCCGCAGCAGCCGCGCGCCCCGCGGCCCTTCGTGCGGCTCCACGAACCGGGACGCCAGATCGTCCGAGGCGCGCTTCAACGCGGCCTCGTACAGGCTGAGTTTGCCGGGGAAGTAGTGATAGACCAGCGGGCGGGAGATGCCGGCGGCCGACGCTATCTCGTCGATGGAGACCTCGTCGGGCGAGCGGCGGCTGAAGAGTTCGAGAGCGACGCCGATCAACTGCTGTCGTCGCTCCTCGACGCCCATTCTGCGGCGTACCCCGGTAGTCATGCGAACACCTTACCGATCGGATCCGGCCCCCGAACGGGCCGGACCGACCAAGGGTGTTCACATGTCCAACACCAGACGCCCACTGCGGGCCCGCGACACACAGATCAGCATCGAGTCGTCACGCTCCGCGTCCGTCAACAGCTCGTCCCGATGGTCCACCTCGCCCTCCAGCACCCGCTGTTGGCAGGTCCCGCAGAACCCCTGCTCACAGGAGTACAGCGTGTCGGGCAGCTCTTTGCGTACGGCGGCCAGCACGCTGGAGTCGGCCGGTACCGTCAACACCCTTCCGCTGCGCCGGAGTTCGACCTCGAAGGCGCCGCCCGGGGCCGTGGCGCGTGGCGTGAACCGCTCCAGATGGACCTGCGGCGCCCGTTCCTCCACCGCCGCCATGAGCCCTTCCGGCCCGCAGCAGTAGACGGCGGCGTCCTCGGGGAGGTCCGCGAACAGCGCGTCCAGATCGGGCAGTCCGTCCTCGTCCTGGGCGACCACCGTCACCCGGCCCTGCCCGGCGTCGAGCTTCTCGACCTCCTCAAGGAACGGCATCGAGGCCCGCGTCCGCCCGCCGTACAGCAGCCGCCAGTCGGTGCCCTCCGGCAGCGCCCGCAGCATCGACAGGACCGGCGTGATGCCGATGCCGCCGGCGACGAAGGCGTACGCGGGAGCCTGGACGAGCGGGAAGCGGTTCCGGGGCCCGCGCACCTCCAGCTCCATGCCCTCCCGCACCTGCTCGTGCACCTCGCGCGAGCCGCCCCGCCCGTCCTCCACCAGCCGTGTGGCGACGGTGTACGACGAGGTGTCCTCCGGGTCGCCGCACAGCGAGTACTGCCGCACAAGACCCGACGGCAGCACCAGGTCCAGATGCGCCCCGGGTTCCCAGCGCGGCAGCCCGTGCCCCTCAAGCCGCAGCCGTACGACCCCGTCGGCGACCTGCTCGTGCGCGGTCACCAGCAGCCGCAGCGCCCGCGACCGGGGCCGCCCGGAGATCGGCTCGTCCAGCGTGGGCAGCGGCCACAGCGGCGCGGCCTGGATCCGGCGCCGCATGGTCCGCCGCACGAGCAGCGCGGCCCCGGCGACGACCATGACCGTCCTCAACCTGGCCATCACTTGGCCCCCTTCTCCGCGGCGAGGGCGGTGATTGCGGCAGGGGAGGAGGCCAGATAGGCGACCGCCTGCTCGGTGGAGCCCTCCTGGGAGGGGTGGTACTCACGGCTCAGATAGCGCGGGATGGAACGGACCATGTCCCCGGTCGTCGGCAGCACACCGCGCCGGCCCCGCACATGGAACGCCCGGAAGCTTGCCTTGCCGTCGAGCAGTGTCGGGTCGTTCGCCATGAAGAAGCGGATCCCGCGCTGCCACAGGAACACCAGCGCCGTGAACGCGCTCGCCCAGGTCCGCACCCGCCGCCGGTAGCTGCCGTCGACATGCATGAACAGGTCGAAGGCCACGGACCGGTGCTCGACCTCCTCGGCGCCGTGCCAGCGCAGCAGGTCCAGCATGGTCGGGTCGGCGCCACGCCGGTCCAGCTCCTCGGCGTTGAGCACCCAGTCGCCCAGGAACGCCGTGTAGTGCTCGATCGCCGCGATGAGCGCGACCCGCTCCATCAACCACCACCGGCGCGCCCGGCCCGGAGGCAGCGTCTTGTCCCCGAGCAGCTTCTCGAAGAACCAGTCCACCTGCGCGGTGTACGGCGTCGGATCGAGCCCGAGCTCCTTCAGGTGCGGCAGCACCTCGTCATGGGCCTGGGAGTGCATGGCCTCCTGCCCGATGAACCCGATGACGTCCTCGCGCAGCCGCTCGTCCCGGATGTACGGCAGGACCTGCTTGTAGACATGCACGAACCAGCGTTCACCGGCGGGCAGCAGCAGATGCAGCACGTTGATGGTGTGCGTGGTGAACGGATCACCAGGCACCCAGTGCAACGGGGTGTCCTCCCACGAGAAGGACACCTTGCGCGCCTTGAGCGGTATTCGCTCGTCCTCGACGGGTTGGGGCACCCGGGCCTGCTTGTTAGACATGGCGTCAATGTACTGACGGGTAAGTCCGGCGTGAACCCCCGTGCACGGACTTGTTGACGCCTAGCGCAGCCCGCTGAGCGACCGCCCGTTCTCCAGGGTTCCCTTCAGCTCGGCCTGCGCGCCCTGCTTCGTCCGCGCCGCCAGCAGGGCGCCCTCGGCCGAGGCCTTCACCCCGCCCGTCGTCCGGATCGACGCCGTGTCCTTGCTGCCCGCCGCCAGCAGGTACCAGGACCCCGTCTCCGACTTCCACAGCACTCCGGCCAGCACATGCGGGTCGCGCGGACCGCACGCCGGGACGTTCTCGGCCTTCGCCGCCACCGCCCCGTACGTCCCGCCCGGGGTGTGGAACTGGGCCAGCACCCGGGTCCCGCCGCCGCGCCAGGTCTCGGCGCGCGTGCACACCCACGCGGCCGAGCTGCTCGCGTCCGGCAGTGGCTGCCGCGCGAACTCCCAGGCGTTCACCGACCGCACCCCCTGCCCGCGCACGGCCGAGAGCGAGCAGGCGTACGGCGCCCAGGAGCGCAGTTCCTGCGCGCCGGACGCGTCCCGGACCGACTCCGGCCGGCCGGTGGTCAGCCGGGCCGGGACCAGCTCGCCGAGGTCCGACAGCAGCCGCGTCCCCGTACCGTCGGTCACCTGCAGGACGTTCCACGAGGTGCAGCTCGACTGCTGGGCGGCCGGACTGGCCAGCGGCGAGGTCACCCCGTCGGTCACGGTCAGGGGCATCGCACCGGACCCCGGCTTCAGCAGGTCCCGCTCGGCGGCCTTCTTCACCCACGGTGCCATCAGATAGCGGACGTTGCCGTCGGACCGGCCCAGCACCACCGCGGTCGCCTCGGGCCCGGTCGCGCCGTCGACCCGCGCGAAGTCCAGCGCCGCACCGGCCGTGCCGTCCTTCGGCTCGGCATAGCGGGCGATGCGCAGACCGTCGTAGAGGATCACCACGCGCGCGTTGTCGACGACGCCCGCGTACAGGAGTTGCGGCGGGCCGGACGGGCCGCCGGAGGGGGTGCCGGGGGTGGCCGAGACGCGGACCGTCTCGCCGGGGCGGGCCCAGACGGCGAGCACACGGCGCAACAGGGCGCGGTCGCCGGTGAGTTCACCGCGCGCGGGCCAGACGGAGAAGTCGGTGCGCGAGGCGGCCTGCCAGGCGGCCGGGGCGACCTTCGTCAGCAGGCTCGGATCGAGCGCGGCCTGCGCCGCCGGGTTCTGCGCGTACGACGGCGCCGCCGCCCCGTCCGGCCCCCACCCCTCCCCGGGCAGCCCGAGCAGCGCCCCGCACACCACCAGCGCCGCCCCCGCGACGAGCGCGGCCTTGGTGTGCTGACGGCGCCGCATCAGATCGGTGGGCCGCGCCTGGAGCGAACAGGGGTCGAACTCGGGGGAGTCGAGCAGCGCGTACTGCGCGGCGACGGTGTCCGCCTCCTGGAACGCCGCGTCCACGTCGGCCACCCCGGCCGCCGTCAGGACCTGGCGTACGTCACCGTCGGGCAGCTTCTCCAGGCCGCGCAGCACATATGCCGCGCGCGCCGGACCGGTGAGCGCCGACAGCCGCTGGTCCAGGGCGAGTTCGTCGGCGCCGCCCGAACGCGGGAAGAGCCTCAGCCCCCACACCTGGGGCAGCAGCGGCGGCAACTGCGACCGCTTGGGCCACGCCTTCCGCTTCAGCGGCAGCCCCGCCTCCAGCGCCGTACGCACCACCCGCAGGCGGACGAAGGCGTACCCCGGGTCGCCCTCCCGCCCGGTCGACTGCGCCGGGATCACCGGTGTGGACGTCCGCCCCCGGGGCAGCGCCCGCTGAGTGAGGGCATGGGCAGTCAGCACGCGCCGATTGCGCCCGAGCCCCGGCGGCAGCACCAGATAGGCGAGCCGGACGAGCCGGGGGTAGTGCTCGACGAGCGCGGCCTCGGCCTGTTCGACGTCCACGACGGGGTCGGCGGCGGAGGCGGGTGTGGGGCGCGGGGCGACATCCTGTGACTGCACGTCCAGCCAAACGAGCCAACCGTTGGTTGGTCACCCCCACCCGGGTGACTCAGCCCTCGGGCTCGACCAGCAGCCGGGCGTAGTTCGCCATCGACCGCTGATAGCGCGGCAGATGGGGCGCGAGCGCGCCGAGGACCAGGGAGAGGCCCTCGCGGTCCCGGCCGAGGCTGGACAGACACAGCGCGAGACAGGCCCGTACCGCGTCGTCCAACTCGTCGGAGGGGGCGTCGAGTTCAGGGGTCAGCAGCTTGATGCCCTCCTCGGGCTGCCCGGTGTTCCGCAGCGAGCTGGACAGCTGGATCTTCGCGCGCCGGCCCTTGTAGCCGTCGAGACCGCGGGCCAGCGCCTCCCGGTACAGCGGCACGGCCCGGTCCGAATGGCCCGTCGAGTCCCAGGCGCAGGCCTGCTCGAAGGGGCCCAGCGGGCTGTCGTCCGGCAGTTCCGCCACGAGCGCGTCGATCACGGCGCGGAAGTCGGCGCCCTCCTCCTCGGCGTAGCTGTCGAAGGTCGCCCAGGCGGCGGTCACGCGGTCTTCCCAGTCTTGGTCCACGGGCTCACCTTCGCACGCGCGTGCACGGGGGCGCCGGTATTTTGAATGCCCCGCGCGCGGGAGCCGTATCCACCGGGAGGCCCCTGGCAGGAGGAACAGATGAAGCTCACCCGACCGATGCTCGCCGTGGCCGCGGCGCTGCTGCTCGCGGGGTGCGGATCCGGCGGTGACGAGAGCGCCGTACCGGACACCGCCACCGGCAGCCTGGAGCAGCTGGCCGCCGAGGCGAAGTGCACGCCGGACATCCAGATCGACGCCGACGACATCCGCCAGGCCATCTGCAAGGACAGCGACGGCAAGTTCATCCTCGCCACCTTCGCCACCGACCGCGGCCAGCGCGAGTGGATCAACGGCGCCAAGGACTACGGCGGTCACTACCTCGTCGGCCGCAAGTGGGTTGCCGTGGGGGACGAGACCAGCACGCTGACGGCGCTGCGGGAGACGCTCGGCGGGGACATCGAGGAGGGCACGGACCACTCGGGCCGGCACTCGGGTCAGCATTCGGGGCACTGAGCCTTTGGGCATGCGAAAGCCGGCGGTGAGATTCACTCACCGCCGGCTTTCTCACGGGCTCACTGGCAACGCTGGTTGGTGTTGATGCAGTTGACCATCTTGTTCATCAGCCTCGTGGAGAAGAAGTTGATGAAGTCGTTGTGGTCGGTGATCGGCTTGTGCAGCTGCTCCGGGAAGGTGTCCACCGCGTACGGGTTCACGACCTGGCCGTTCTCGACGGTCGGGGCGGGAACCTCGTAGACCAGCCGGACCTGGAGCTGCGGGATCGCCTTGAAGTTGTTGGCGCAGGTGCCGTCGGCCTGGACGAACGCCACGTGGGTGCGGTGGTTGGCGCTGTCGATGTTCTGGCCGTCCCAGCAGCTCTGGAAGTTGGTCGTGCGGACCACGTCACTGCCCTCGGGGCAGATCGGGTACTTGTCCTTCAGCTGCACCTGGTTCTCGAAGCCGGTGCAGCTCCAGTTCACGTTGGCATTGGCGTTGCCGTTGACGAACGCCTTGGCGTCACCGGTGATGATGCGCAGAGCCGTCGGCATCGCGACGACCGGACCCCGCTTGTTGCCGACGAACTTCAGCTGGGCCACCTTGGGTTCGAGGATCTTGCCCACGTTGCCCTCGGTGCCGCCGCCGGCGTCGTTCTGGTCGAAGTCCTGCGTGCCGTCCTGCAGACGCAGCACCGGCCAGAAGTACGACGACCGGTCGCCCTGGTTCTGGCAGGTGGTGTCGGCGCTCGCCAGGTCCTGGTCGCTCGCGAAGGCGTCGTTGTTCTGGTTGCCGACGTAGTCGTGCAGGTGGTGGGCGCCGTTGCTGACGCCCGGGGCCACGATCACGTTGTCCGTGTTGTGGTTGTCGTTCGAGTTGGTGCCGCACCTCGTGGTGAAGGTGCCCCTCGAACCGGACCTGCCGTTCGCCGGGAGACCGTTGGCGCCGACGCCCTTCTGGGCGTTCGCCTGCACCTGGGTGATGTCGACGAAGTCGTCCGCGGTCGGGCCGTTTCCGCCCTGGCCGTTGCCCTGGTCCTGGCCGTCACCCTGGTCCTGACCGTCGCCGTCCTGGTTCTGGTCCTGATCCTGGTTCTGGTCCTGGCCGTCGCCGTCCTGATCGGCCTCGCCGTCGTTGGTCTGCGGCTGTTCGGCCGGGACCCCGGTGCAGGAGGCACTCTGCTTCAGCGCGTCGGCGAAGGTGCCGCCGGCCCGCTGGATGTTGATCCGGATCCGGTCGATCGTCGCGGTCCGCTTGTCCTTCAGCGGGCCGAGGATCGCGTTCTGGACGAATCCCGAGTCACCGGACTGCGCCTGGCGCGTGGACGCGAGCCGGGCGTAGGCCTCGGTGATCTGCTTGTCGAGGTTCGCCAGCTCCGTGTCGACACCGGAACGGGCGCCGTCCGGTACCTCGGTGAGCTGCTGGCCGACGTCCGGGCACTGGATCGTCGCGATCTGGCCCGCCGTCGCCTTCGTCCGGTTCTGATCCGTGCCTGACTCGTGCGCGGATGCGTAGAAGTTCGCCCAGATCAGCCCGCCCCCACCGAGCGCTAGGGCCGCCGATGCGGCTATGGCCTTGGTGGCCAGCGGCGTACGGCGTTTTCGTGTGTTGCGTCCCATGGAACTCCTCTGACTTCCTTGCGGGGCAGCGAGGCGCCCGACAGGAGTGAAGCGGCTCCGTTCCATACGGACGGAGTCCCACAGGTGTTCAGCAGTCCCAGAAATTTCACGGCAACTGCCGTGCGGGGCTTGCCATTTCAGCGCCCTTCGTCCAGATAGGCCAGAACCGCCAGGACGCGCCGATTGTCGTCGTCCGAGACCTCCAGATCCAGTTTGGCGAAGATGTTGGAGGTGTGCTTGGCGATGGCCCGTTCCGTGACGACGAGCTGGCCGGCGATGGCCGCGTTGGACCGGCCCTGCGCCATCAGCTCCAGCACCTCCCGCTCCCGCGGGGTCAGCCGGTCCAGCGGCTGCCGGTCCTGCGCCGCCCGCCGGGTCAGCAGCTGCTGGATCACCTGCGGGTCCATCGCCGTGCCGCCGGCCGCCACCCGCCGTACGGCGTCCACGAACTGCTCGGCGTCGAACACCCGGTCCTTGAGCAGATAGCCCACCCCGCCGTCGCCGTCGGCGAGCAGCTCGCGCGCGTACAGCTGCTCCACGTGCTGCGAGAGCACCAGGACCGGGAGGCCGGGTCTGTCCCGGCGGGCCCGCAGCGCGCACTGCAAACCCTCGTCGGTGTGCGTCGGCGGGAGCCGGACGTCGACCACGGCGACGTCCGGCGCCAGTTCGGCCAGCGCCCGCTCCAGTTCCGGGCCGCTCTCGACCGCCGCGGCGATCTCGAAGTCGTAGGCCTGAAGGAGCCGGACGAGGCCGTCGCGCAGCAGGAACAGGTCTTCGGCTAGGACAACGCGCAAGGGAGCTCCATGGTGACCATGGTGGGACCGCCCGCGGGGCTGCTGACGGCCAGGACGCCGTCGAATGTACCCAGTCGGCGCTCGACCCCGGCGAGCCCCGAGCCGGCTCCGATCGCCGCGCCGCCCTTGCCGTTGTCGGTGACCGTCGCACGCAGCATGCCGTCACGGTGGTGCAGGTCGACCCAGATCCGGTCGGCGCCCGAGTGCTTGACCGCGTTGGTGAGGACCTCGCTCACGGCGAAGTACGCGGCCGACTCCACCGGTGCGTCCGCTCGGCCCGGCAGTTCCACGTTCACCTCGGTGGCCAGCGGCAGCCGCAGCGCCAACGCCCTGACGGCGTCCCCCAGTCCGCGCTCGGCGAGGACCGGCGGATGAATGCCGCGCACCAGGTCGCGCAGCTCGGCGAGCGCGTCGACGGAGGACCTGCGGGCCTGCGCGAGCAGCTGCCTGGCCTGCTCGGGGTCCTTGTCGAGGAGCATCTCGATGGTGTTGAGGTCCATGCCCATCGCGACCAGCCGGGCCTGGGCGCCGTCGTGCAGGTCCCGCTCGATGCGGCGCAGTTCGGCGGCGGAGGTGTCGACGGCATCGCGCCGGGTCTCGGTCAACACCCGTACGCGCTCGGCGAGTTCGGTCTGGCTGGGCGCGAGGAGGGCCCGGGTGAGCGTGAAGTGGGCGTGCAGCAGCCGGGTGCTGTAGAGGTGCGCGAGCAGCAGGAACCCGGCGGCCAGGACTGCGGCGCCGAGCGCCGAGGCCTGCCCGGTGATCGGCACGAACCCGTACCAGTACCCGTCGGGGAACGCCCGCCACAGCCCCAGCGCCAGCGCGAACCCCTCCAGCGGATACAGCACGAGCACCCCGGGCAGCAGCGCGGTGAAGAACCCCGCCGTCATGTCCACCGGCAGCCACCGCAGATCCCGCCAGGTCGCCGGGTCGCGCAGCATCCCGAAGGTGCGCGTCCAGGGATTGGCGCCCTGCGGGATCGGCCGGTACGCCGACGGGATCCGCACCCCGGCCCACTGGGCGGCGAGCATCCGCCGCCAGTCCGCGAACGCCCGCACCCCCGTGAGGACATACGGCGTCGTCACGATCCCGACCCCGATCGGGATCAGCGCGATCGACACCAGGGTGAGCGTGAAGCAGAGCACCGCCCCCGGCAGCAGCATCACCGCAAGTCCCAGTCCGCGCGCCCCCGCGAGCACCATGCCCCGCGCCCTGCTGCCGCTCTTCGTCTCTGTCGTCATGCGGCAAGTCTGGACGAGCCGGGGGAGCGGGTCACGGGGCCCCGCACCCGGGTCAGGGGGTGGTGCCAGGTACACCCCCGGCCGACGCCAGGACCTTCGCCTCCACCTCCGGGTCCAGTCCCTTCGCCGTCCGGTCGTCGCGCTGAGGCGCCGAACCGCCAAGGCCCTGGAGCCAGTTCCAGGTGTCGGCGACGGTCTCCTCGACCGGACGGCAACGCAGGCCCGTCGCCACGGCCCGGGAGACGTCGCAGTTGTGCAGGGCGTCGTGCATGTCGCTGCCCGGCGGCACCCAGACCGGCAGCTGCACCCAGGGCTCGATCCCGGCGTCGAGGATCACCTCCGGGTCGGTCCAACGAAGTTCGGCCCGGCCGCCCGTGACCGCGGCGCAGGCGTCGAGCAGGGTGCCCATGGTGGCGTGGCCGGAGGCTCCGGTGACGTTGTACGGGCCGCTGTGCCCCTGTTCGGCGGCGCCGAGGATCCACTCGGCGAGGTCGCGGCCGTCGACGAACTGGAGGGGCAGGTCCCGGGGCCCGGGCGCCAGCACCGCGCCGCCGCGCGCCATCCGGTTCAGCCACCACGGCAGCCGGCCCACGTTCTCGTACGGCCCGAGGATCAGGCCCGCCCGCACCAGCGCCGAGCGGTCGGCGCCGAAGGCGTCGAGGACGGCCAGTTCGCCGCCGCGCTTGTCCTGCGCGTACGCGGTCTGCTCGGCGTCGGGCGAGGCCCCGGTCACCACGGCGGCGTCCTCGGCGTATCCGGCGGGCGGGGCCCACTCGTACACCGAGCGGCTCGACACGTAGACGTAGTGCCCGACCCGGTCACGCAGCAGCCGCGCCGAGTCGCGCACCGCGCGAGGCGCCCCGGACCAGGTGTCGACGACGGCGTCCCACTCGCCCTCGGCCAGCGCCGCGAGCCCGTCCTCGGCCAGGCGGTCACCGTGCAACACCCGCACCCCGTCCGGTGCTTCGTGCCGCCCCCGGTGGAAGACGGTCACCTCCCACTCGCGCCCGAGGGCCGCCTCGACGACGGCCCGCCCCACGAACTCCGTACCACCCAATATCAGAAGTCTCATGGAGGTGACTCTGCCCGTATCGGCGGCGGGCGGGAACAGGGCTCTGCCATCAGCAGAGTTCAGGGCCGCGTACGACACGCAGAAGGGGCGCCCGCCGTAGTGGCGGGCGCCCCTTGCTGGAGCCGCTGGGCGGATCAGACCTGGCCGGCCTTCTCCAGGGCGGAGCAGCAGGTGTCGACGATCAGGCGGGTCACCACGTACGGGTCGACGTTGGCGTTCGGACGGCGGTCCTCGATGTAACCCTTGCCGTCCTTCTCGACCTGCCACGGGATACGGACCGAGGCGCCGCGGTTGGAGACGCCGTAGGAGTACTCGTTCCACGGGGCGGTCTCGTGCAGACCGGTCAGACGGTCGTCGATGCCGGCGCCGTAGTTCTTGACGTGGTCGAGCGGCTTGGAGCCCTCACCGAGCGACTCGCACGCGGTGATGATCGCGTCGTAGCCCTCGCGCATCGCCTTGGTGGAGAAGTTGGTGTGCGCGCCGGCGCCGTTCCAGTCGCCCTTGACCGGCTTGGGGTCGAGGGTGGCGGAGATGCCGAAGTCCTCGGCGGTGCGGTAGAGCAGCCAGCGGGCCACCCACATCTGGTCGGAGACCTCAAGCGGGGACAGCGGGCCGACCTGGAACTCCCACTGGCCGGGCATGACCTCGGCGTTGATGCCGGAGAGGCCCAGACCCGCCTTCAGGCAGTTGTCCAGGTGGGCCTCGACAACGTCACGGCCGAAGATCTCGTCCGCGCCGACGCCGCAGTAGTAGCCGCCCTGCGGGGCCGGGAAGCCGCCCTTGGGGAAGCCGAGCGGGTAACCGTCCTTGAAGAAGGTGTACTCCTGCTCGATGCCGAAGATCGGCTCCTGGGAGGCGAACTTCTCGGCGACCTCGATCAGCGCGGCACGGGTGTTCGTGGCGTGCGGGGTCATGTCGATGTTCAGGACCTCGCACAGGACCAGGATGTCGTCGCCGCCGCGGATCGGGTCCGGGCAGGAGAAGACCGGCTTGAGCACGCAGTCCGAGGCGTGGCCCTCGGCCTGGTTGGTGGAGGACCCGTCGAAGCCCCAGATCGGCAGCTCGGCACCCTTTGCGTCGTCGCCAAGGATCTTGGTCTTCGAACGCAGCTTGGCCGTCGGCTCGGTGCCGTCGATCCAGATGTACTCAGCCTTGAAGCTCACGGGCCACATCCTTCGGGGTGGGTCTCTAGGCGCACTTGCGGGTGCTGCGGCGCTGCGGCACTGGGGCGCCGCCGTTGTCGCCCGCGAGCCTGTCAACAGGCGATTTCCCGGTCATTGCTCGAATGTGAACCCCGTGTTACCTGGTGGTGCTGTGGCGCGGCTCACGCTGTGAGGGCCCGCGCGGTGCGTGACGGCTGCGGGCGCAGGACTCGTATGCGATGGGGTTAGGACGGCCCGGCGGCCGCCGCCGCGTCCCGTACCCCGGTCAGAAAGCCCCTGATCGCGGCCCGCTCCCGCTCGTCGTAGCCCTGGAACAGCTCCACCGTCCGCCCGATCAGCGGCCCGAAGAAGGACTGGCCGAGCCGGACGGCCTCCTCGCTCACCTCGATCACGACCCTGCGCCGGTCCCGCTCGCCGCGCACCCGCCGCACATGCCCGGCCCGCTCCAGCCGGTCGACCAGCGCCGTGGTCCCCGCGGAGTTCAGCCCGAGCGCCGCACCGAGCCGCCCTGCGGTCATCTCCTCACCCGCGCGCGAGGCGTCCATGAGGGCGATCAGGGCCCGTACGTCCGTCGGGTGCATGTCGTTGGCCTGCGCGAACCGGGCGCTGTGGAGCCCGAGCTCGACGGTCACCGCGCGCAGCAGATGGACGATCTCCAGTTCCGGTCCCTCGGTGTGCATGGGCTCTTCCTTCGCTACTATCTCGCCAGTCGAGTATCTTGCTGAACGAGATAATAAGGGGGGTTCATGGGCAGCCATGACAGGGACGGATTCCTGGCGGCCTACGACAAGGTCATGGCCAGATGGCCCGCCGACCGGGAGGCGGTGACCGTCCCCACGCCGTTCGGCACGACCTACGTCAACGTCTGCGGCCCGCACGACGGGCCTCCGGTGCTGCTCCTGCCGGGCGGTGGGGCGACCGCCGCGTCCTGGTACGCACAGGCGGGCGAGCTCGCGCGGACACGGCGGGTGTACGCCGTCGACCTGATCGGAGTCGCGGGACGCAGCACCGCCGACCGCCCGCCCCGCAAGGTCGCCGACCTCGGCGACTGGCTGGACGCGGTCCTCGACGGCTTCGGCGTCGACCGGGCCGACCTCGGCGGGCACTCCTACGGCGCCTGGATCGCCCTGCACTACGCCCTGCGCGCGCCCTCGCGGGTGCGCCGCCTGTTCCTCCTGGACCCGACCCAGTGCTTCGCCGGGTTCAAGGCGGCGTACCTGATGCGCGCGCTGCCGATGCTGCTGCGGCCCACGCCCGCCCGGGTGCGCGCCTTCCTGGAGTGGGAGACCGGGGGAGCGGACCCCGCATGGCTGCGCCTCCAGGAGGCGGCCGCCGGCTTCCCCTCCGCGAAGCCGGTGACCGGCCCCCGCCCGTCGGCCGAGGCGCTCCGCGCCCTGGACGTGCCGGTCCTGCTGCTCCTGGCCGGGAACAGCAGGACCCATGACACGTACGAAGTGGCGGAGAAGGCGCGCGAGCTGCTGCCGCGGGCGGAGATCGACGTGGTCCCCGACGTCTCCCACCATGCGCTGCCGCAGTCCGCTCCCCCCGAACTCGCCCACCGCCTCGGCGATTTCCTAAGCCGCTAGCCTCACCCCACCTTCTCGATCAGCGCCCGGCGGATGAGGAACTTGCCGGGCTCACGGACCTGTTCGAAGGCGGCGTTGTTCAGCAGCGCACAGCTGCCGGAGACCGAAGTGACCTCCACCGTCGTGGACTTGTTGTTGTCCAGGTTGGTGACCTTCAGCTTCGTGCCCACCGGGAACTGGTTGCTGGACGCGGCCGGGGCGCCGCCCTCGCCGGAGAGGGTGACGGTCGAACCGTTGCAGACCTGCTGGCCGGAGGCGGCGGGCTGGGAGGCCGGCGCCGACGCCGGTGGCTGCGCGGATTGCGACGCGGGTGGCTGCGCGGGCTGCGACGCGGACTGGGACGGCTGCTGTGCCTGGGAGCCCTGAGCCGACTCCCCGACGACGCACCCGGACGCTTCCTGCTGCACCTTGATCTGCTTGACGACGGCCTCGCGGTTGGCGATCCGGGCCTCGGACTGCGCGTCCGGGTTGGCCCGCTGGTCCGCGATGAACCGTTCGTTGTTGCCGAGCGCGGTGGCGAGCCCCTGGCAGACGCTCGACTCCGCGGCCGTCTTCGGCGTCGGTGCGGCGTTCGAGGTGCTCGCCATGACGAAGGCGCCGCCTCCCGCCACGGTCGCGGCGCTGACCAGCAGCGCGAGCTTCTTCTTCGTACTGAGCGTTCTCCTGCGTGACATACGCGCCTCCTGGGAGGTCGGGAGCTGTACGCCGCTATGTACGAGATACCGAACGAAGTTACTCAGCGGTTACAGGAGTCACTGAAGTGACCTGTGTCACGCGGGAGTTGGGGTCAGCGGGAGAGCGCGTCCCTTACCGCCTCCTCGGAGCGGGCCACCACCGCGGTGCCGTCGTCCGCGGTGATGATCGGGCGCTGGATCAGCTTGGGATGCTCGGCGAGCGCCTTGACCCAACGCTCGCGCGACGCCTCGTCCCGCGCCCACTCCTTCAGGCCGAGCTCCTTGGCCACGGCCTCCTGAGTGCGGGTGATGTCCCAGGGCTCCAGGCCGAGGCGGTCGAGTACGGCGCGGATCTCGTCCTCGCTCGGTACGTCCTCCAGGTAGCGGCGGACGGTGTAGTCGGCGCCCTCGGCGTCGAGCAGCTGAACGGCGCTGCGGCACTTCGAGCAGGCCGGATTGATCCAGATCTCCATGCCGCACACGGTAATCCGTCCTGGCGGTCCGCCCCGGCTCTGTTCGATTTCCTGCCGCCCCACGCACCTCACCGGCCAGCAGCCGTGACAGGGCCACAATTCCCGCCTCCACCTGGGCTTTTGAGGCTTTGTGGAGGACTGCTGATTGTCAGTGGTGGGCAGTAAACTGTTAGCAGTGTTCGAGGGTGTCGCCGGAGCGTCCGGACGGACGGCGCCCTGACCGCGACAGGAGGATGCCCGTGCCCGCTGCCGCACTGAAGCAGAAGCCGTTGCCGACCCAGTCCACCGCGAAGCGCCCCGTTCTGCTCGACCTGCCGTACGCGCCCGTGGAGAAGCGCCCGCTGCCGCCGGGCCGCCCGCGCGACTGGTACATCACCCACAACCGCCGCCTCAAGGCTCTGCGCCTCGCCATCGCCCTGCTCGACTCGGGCGTGTACGTCCCGAACCAGGCCCGCAACGAGACGATACGAACCACCGCGGAACTCATCGGGGTACACCCCCCGTCGGACACGACCTGCCACATGGTCCGGGCGCTCATGCGTTATTCGAGGTGAACGGCGTCGCCGGGTGCCCCCTCTGCTGGGGGGCACTCGGCGTTGCTCATTCCGGCGCCGGGGATCTGCGGCCGGTTGGGCCGGGGCGCCGGCCCGGACCTCACCCCGCCCCCAACTCCCGCTCCAGCGGTGTCCGGAACCGTGGCGTCACCCGGGCCGCGCCCACCCACTTCCGCAACCGCTCCGCCTCACTCGCCATCGCGGCCAGCGCCTCCCGCCCCACCCCGGAGGAGTCCAGCACGCGCCACACGATCTCCCCGTCCCCCCGCTGTGCCCAGCCCCCCACCACGCGCCCGTCCCACCACACCGTCGGCCCCACGTTCCCGCTGCGGTCGAACAGTGCCGCCCGCAGCTCCGGCGCCAGATACCAGTCCCGCTGCTGCCACCCCATCGCCGTGGGATCCAGCGCCGGCAACAGGGCGGCCCAAGGCTCCGCGGGCGCCGCCACCGCGTCCACGTCGCCGTCCACGACGTATCCCGTGCCCTCGTCCAGGTCCACCGCCCGCGCCCCGATCGAGGCCAGCGCCCTGCGCACGTCGGTCACCCGCCACCCCGTCCACCACTTCAGATCGGCCTCGGTCGCCGGCCCGCACACCGCGAGCCACCGCCGCAACAGCTCGGCCTGTGCACCGGCCCCGTCCAGCTCGGGATGCTCAGGAGCGAGCGCCCACCGGAACTGCGTTGACGTCCACGACCCCAACGGCCGTCCCCGCACCACCTTTCCCTCGACCCCCAGCACCCTCAGCAGCCGCGAGGAAACGGTGTGGACCCCCTCGTAGCTCTTCCCGGCCGCGTACACGAACTGCTCCCGCAACCGCGGTTCGTCCCCCGCGAGTTCGGCCGCCGTGGCCTGCCCGCGCCGTCCGAGCGCGGCCAGCGTCGAGGCCTCCACCTCGCGCAGCCACTCCGCGTCCGGCGCCCCCGCCTTCGCCATGTCCTTGACCAGCGAGGCCCGCTCCCGGGCCGCGACCGCGAGCCCCGTGGAGGCGTGCACGACCGCGGTCAGGGCGGTGGGAAAGACGAACACGGTGTGCCGCATGCCGTGCATCCGCACCAGGGAACGGTCCTCGTACAGCGCCCGTTCCGTCTCCGCGACCGTCTTGCCCGCCTCCGCGAGCCGCGCACCCACCGCCAGATACACGGTCGCCGGATCCGAGCCGTGCAGCGCGACCAGGGAGCCGGCGACCTCCTCGGGCGCCGCCGCCCGCGCCGCCCCGGTCAGCCGATGCCGCTCCGCGAGCCGCGCCCGCCGCTCCGCCACGCCGATGTACCGCTGCCCGCCACTCATCGCTTCCTCCACCCGTCCTCCACCCGTCGTCGCGCTCCGAGGACATCCTGCTGGAGACCACTGACAACGCGACCGCGGTCCACCACCTCAGCGGGCGAGCAGCCGGCGGATCTCCGCGGTGACCTGTCCGGGCGCCTCCTCCGCCATGAAGTGGCCGCAGTCCACGGTGGCGTGCCGCAGGTCGGGCGCCCAGGCGCGCCACAGGCCGGCCGCGTCGAAGCCGAGGACGCTGCCCCAGTCCTGCTGGAGGACGGTGACCGGCATCCGCAGCCGGGTGCCGGCGTCCCGGTCGGCCTGGTCGTGGGTCACGTCGACGGTCGCGGAGGCGCGGCAGTCGGCCACGATGGACGGCACCGCGTCGCGGCAGGCCTCCAGGTACGCGGCCCGGACGGGGGCGGGGATCGCCTCGGGATCCCGCGCCCACACGTCGAGGAAGTGGCCGAAGAACTCGTCCGCGGCGGCACTGATCATCCGCTCGGGCAGACCCGGGGGCTGGGCCATCAGATAGAGGTGGAAACCGACACCGGCGGCGGTGCCCCGCATCACCTGCCACATGTCCAGGGTGGGCAGGATGGCCTGGTCTGGACGCCGGCGGCCGAGGCCTACGACCGTACGGTTGCGGTGGGGGCCCGGTCCCGGCTGGAGTCGACGGTCGGGTTGCTCCGAAGCCTTGCCGTGACCGGGGGCGGCGGACTGCGGGCGGCGCGCGAGCACCGGCTCGCGACGATCGCCGCCGCGCAGGAGTTCGGTGATCCGGAGCTGACCGCGCGGGTGATCGGCGCCTACGACGTGCCGGCGATCTGGACCCGCAGCGACGACCCACGGCAGGCGCTGCAGATCGTGACCGCCGCCGAGGAGACCCTGGCCGCCCTGCCGGAGGCGGCCTCCTTCGACGCGGCGCGGTGCCGGCTGCTTGTCACGGTCGCCCTGGACCTGGGCGACCGCGCCGCACTGCGGCAGGCGCACGCCCGCCTCCGGCCGGCCACGGGCCAACTCGCGGGCGCGGGCAGCGGTCTGCTGACACTCGGACCCGTGGACGACTGGCTCGCACGCGCCGAGGCGCTGATGTGAGCCGTCTCGGGACGCTGCCGCCGGGTGCGCACACGGGAGGAGTACGAGCCGTCTCGGGGCGCGGCCGGCGGGTGCGCACGCGGCAGCAGAGCGAGCCGCTGCCAAGGGCTGCCCGCCCCCGTCCTGGCCCCACCGCCACCCTCCTCAGCCCCTCCGCAACCCTCCTCAGCCCCGCCGCCAACCTCCTCAGCCCCGCCGCAACCCTCCTCAGCCCCACCGCCACCGTCCTCAGCCCCACCGCCACCCCTCCTCGCCCCCGCCATCACCCATTCGCCACCCCAGGCATGCGCCCACACCCCCCGCGTCCTTCACTGCCATCAGACGGCGCGGATGCGAGGAGGCGTGATGGAGCGGCACGGCATACTCCGGGCACCGGTACGGATCGGCGCATGAGCACGCCGGAGGAGCGTGCCCGGCGCGGGAGGGACGCTCGTAAGCGCGTGTCCCGTTCCGCGCACGCCGGGCGGCTGCGCTCCGTCGACCGCCCCGACCCCGTCGCCGTACTGGAACGGCAGGGCCGTGACCGGCTGCCGGAGCTGCTGCCGATCCGTTACGGCAGGATGGCCGCCTCGCCGTTCGCCTTCCTGCGCGGTGCCGCGGCCGTGATGGCCGCCGATCTCGCGGCGCAGCCGCACACCGGGCTCACCGTGCAGCTGTGCGGCGACGCACATCTGCTCAACTTCGGTCTGTACGCCTCGCCCGAACGCGCCCTGCTGTTCGACCTGAACGACTTCGACGAGACCTTCCCCGGCCCCTTCGAGTGGGACGTCAAACGGCTCGCGGCCTCCATCGCCGTGGCCGGCCGGGAGAACGGGCACAGCGAGGCCAAGACGCGCGGCGCGGTGACCGAGGCGGTGGCCGCGTACCGCGAGAACATGCGGCGGCTGGCCGGCCTGGGCGAACTCGACGTCTGGTACGAGCGCATCGACACCGAGCGCCTGCTGCCCATCGCCCGCTCCGCCCGGCTCCGCCGGCGCGCCGAGGCCAGCCTCACCCGCGCCCGCCGCCGCACCAGCCTCCAGGCCGTCGGCAAACTGACGGAACTCGTCGACGGCCGTCGACGCATCATCCAGGACCCGCCGCTCCTGGAACCCGCCGGCGCCTCCGACACCGCCTCCCTGCGCAAGATCTTCAGCGACTACCGCTCGACCCTCTCCGAGGAGCGCCGACTGCTCCTGGACCGCTACCGCTTCGTCGACGCCGCCCGCAAGGTCGTCGGCGTCGGCAGCGTCGGCACCCGCTGCTTCATCGTGCTCCTCGCCGGACGCGACGACGACGACCTCCTCTTCCTCCAGATCAAGGAGGCCCGCAAGTCCGTCCTGGAGGAGCACCTGCCGAACGGGCCGTACGTCCACCCCGGCCACCGGGTCGTCGCCGGACAACGGCTGTTGCAGGCGGCCAGCGACATCTTCCTGGGCTGGATGACCGGACCGCAGGGCCGCGCCTTCTACTGGCGGCAGCTGCGCGACATGAAGGGCTCCGCGGATGTCGCCGGCATGAGCCCCACCGACCTCCTCGCCTACGCCCGGCTCTGCGGCACGACCCTGGCCCGCGCGCACGCCCGCTCCGGCGACCGCATCGCCATCGCCGGCTACCTCGGCGGCGCCGACACCTTCGACCGCGCCGTCACCGACTTCGCCTCCGGCTACGCCGACCAGACCGCCGCCGACCACGCGGCCCTGAGCGCCGCGATCGCGGCGGGTGTCGTCAGGGCGGCACCGGAGACATGACAGAACGACGGTGGCACCGCAAGGCGCCACCGTCGTCCGGTCCGTCATCCCATCCTCACACCGCGGGCGTCTCCGCCTTCGGCTTGCGCGCCGCCGCGATGGCCTCGCGCAGATGGTCCTCGTCCGCCCTGCTCAGCGAGGTCTGCACCAACTTGCCGCCGTAGGTGGTGAGTTGCGGGATCACCTTGTCCTCGGCCGCCTTCCTGACGAGCACGAACAGCGCGGCTGCGCCCGGGCGCAGATTCTGGCTGAGGTCCTTCATGAAGTTGTCGTCGATGCCCGTGTCGGTGAACGCGCCCCCGGCCGCGCCGGCCGCCGCGCCCACCGCGGCGCCGAGCAGGGGCGCCAGGAAGAGCAGTCCGATGACACCGCCCCACAGCGCACCGCCGGCCGCTCCCACGGCCGTGTGGTTGACGGCCTGGTGCAGTTTGATTTTGCCGTCCTGGTTGCGCTCGACGACCACGGCGTCGTCCAGCTCGACCAGGTGCTCCTTGGACAGCTCGAAGAGCTTGTCGCGCACCTGGCTCGCCGTGGCGACGTCGTTGTAGGCGATGACGAAGAGATCACTCATCCGGGCACCCCTTATGCACGTGAATGTGGCTTTTGCACACGTGCTCAGACTCTAGGCCGGGAGAAAAGGGGATGCACGCCGAGTGAGCGCCTTCCTACGCTGGACACGCATTGCGGAGCTGCCCGTCCCGCTTGCCGCAGGGCAGGCGTCACCCCGGGGACTTGGGGCTACTCTCTCTCATCACCGATCCACGCCCACGGAGGCCCGTCATGGGCACCATCATTCTCTCCGGGACGGCCGTCCTGGTCGTCCTGGGATTCGGAAACAGCGTCTACTGGCTCGCCGCCGTCGCCCTGCTCTTCCTGTACCTCCAGTACGGGCGGAGCTCGTCGTCCAGGCCCTCGTCGGGTTCCGCCGGGGGGTCCTCGTCGAGTTCGATGATGCCGTCGTCGTACCAGGCCTACCGCAAGCGCCGTGAGATGCAGGCCAAGTGGGAGCGCCGCTATCGCCGCGAGCATCCCTTCGAGTCCCGTCGGCAGGAGCGTCAGCGGACCAAGTGACCTCCTGGCGGCGCCCCCGGTCACAGTCCGGGGGCGCCCCACACCGGGAACCAGCGGCCGAGGTCCTGCTCGATCCGCAGATCGTTCACCAGCGCCGCCTTCACCCGTAGCTCCAGCGCGTTGTCGCGCCGCTGTGCCTCGCCGGGCAGCGGGGCGAACGGGTAGAAGGTGCCGCGCTTGTAGAGGTAGACCAGCGCCAGCGGCCGGTCGTCGGCCGTGTGCCGGAAACCCGCCAGCGAGCACAGCAGCTGCGGGCCGAAGCCGTTGACCTCCATCGAGCTGTTCACCGCGTGCAGATCGTTGACCAGCTGCGGAAGCTGGTCGGGGGTGCGCTCGGAGACCAGCCAGGAGTAGCCGTAGTCGTCCCGGTGCAGACGGACGGGGGGCCCGTCGCGCTCGGCGTCCGCGTCGAGCAGCGCCTGCACCTCGCGGTGCGTCTGCTCGAACACCGCCCCTTCGACCGTGGCGAAGCACACCGCTCCGCTCCCGGTCGGCCGGAACCCGGCCGCCGCCTCCAGCGTCACCGCGGCCGAGGGCAGCGCGAAGAGCTGGTCGAGATCGGGCGCGACCGGTTTCGTACGGCCGAGCAGGATGTCCAGCAGCCCCATGCTCACGCCCCTCCGGGTGCCGTCGCCTCACCCAGCTCGGTGGAGATCCGCCCCAGTTGGTCGAGCCGCTGCTCCAGGCTCGGGTGGGTCGAGAAGAGCCGCGCGAGCGAGGGCTCCCGGCCCAGCGCCGGGGTGAAGTAGAAGGCGTTGAAGGCCTGCGCCGTCCGCAGGTCCTTGGTCGGGATCCGCGCGATGTCGCCGGAGACCTTGGTGAGCGCGGAGGCCAGCGCCGAGGGCCGGCCGGTGAGCAGCGCCGCGGCCCGGTCCGCCGCCAGCTCCCGGTACCGGGACAGGGCCCGGATCAACAGGAAGCTGATCGCGTACACGGCCGCCGAGACCCCCATCACCGCCATGAAGACCACGGCCGTGTTCTGGTCCCTGCGCCCGCCGCCGAACAGCTGCGAGTAGAAGGCGAACCGCACGATCAGCCCCGCGATCACCCCGAGGAACGACGCGATCGTGATCACGGCGACGTCCTTGTGCGCCACGTGCGACAGCTCGTGCGCCAGCACACCCTCCAGCTCCGCGGGCTCCAGCCGCCGCAGCAGCCCCGTCGTCACACACACCACGGCATGATCGGGATTGCGCCCGGTGGCGAACGCGTTCGGCATATCCATGTCCGACACGGCGACGACGGGCTTCGGCATGTCGGCCATGGCGCTCAGCCGGTCGACCACCCCGTGCAGCTCGGGATACTCCTCCCGCTCCACGACCCGTCCCCGCATCGCGAACAGCGCGACCCGGTCGGAGAACCAGTACTGCGCCCCGAGGAGCCCCGCCGCGACCACCACGACCAGCACCCAGGACTTCAGCAGCACGACCAAAGCGGCCACGAACACCACGTACAACAGCCCGAGCAGGAACAGCGTGATCCCCATACGGGCGGTCAGCCGCGGGTCGCTCCGGAAGCGACTGTGCATCTGCATCACCCCGCAGTCAGGCACTCGTCCCACTGCCAGTGTGCACCGCACCCCCGCCGAGCGACGGTCCCGAACGGCCCCAGGGGCGGCAAAAGGTCCCTAGTACGACGCCCGGAAATTGACGTACCCCAGCAGCACGATCACCGCCGCGACACAGCCGAGCACCACGGCCGTGGATATCCAGCCCGACCGGCGCTGCCGCCGTGCCACATGGTCGGGGTCGGCGCGGAAGGGCGCGGGGTCGGGCGGGTTCTCCTTCCAGCGGGCAGCCAGCATCCGGGCCCGCGCCGAGGGCTCCTTGTGCTCGGCGGAGTCAGCCCACTTGATGTCGAACTCCCGCTCGCCGTCGTCCCGTTCGGACATCCCCGTTGACCCTTCTCGAACAGCAGTACCCCCACGATACGACGGCGCCCCCGCCCTGAGAAACAGGAGCGGGGGCGCCGTCGGACGGTTCAGGCGTCGATCACACGTCGAAGTACAGCTCGAACTCGTGCGGGTGCGGACGCAGCTGCAGCGGAGCGATCTCGTTGGCGCGCTTGAAGTCGATCCACGTCTCGATCAGGTCCGGCGTGAAGACGTCGCCCTGGAGGAGGAACTCGTGGTCGGCCTCCAGCGAGTCGAGAACGGCCGGGAGCGAGGTCGGGACCTGCGCGACGTTCGCGTGCTCCTCGGGAGCCAGCTCGTAGAGGTCCTTGTCGATCGGCTCGGCCGGCTCGATCTTGTTCTTGATGCCGTCCAGGCCCGCGAGGAGCAGCGCCGAGAAGGCCAGGTACGGGTTGCCGGAGGAGTCGGGCGCACGGAACTCGACGCGCTTGGCCTTCGGGTTCGAGCCGGTGATCGGGATACGCATCGCGGCGGAGCGGTTGCGCTGCGAGTACACCAGGTTGATCGGGGCCTCGAAGCCGGGGACCAGACGGTGGTACGAGTTCACCGTCGGGTTGGTGAAGGCCAGCAGCGACGGGGCGTGCTTGAGGATGCCGCCGATGTAGTAGCGGGCGGTGTCCGACAGGCCCGCGTAGCCGGCCTCGTCGTAGAAGAGCGGGGAGCCGCCCTGCCACAGCGACTGGTGCACGTGCATGCCCGAGCCGTTGTCACCGAAGATCGGCTTCGGCATGAAGGTCGCGGTCTTGCCGTTGCGCCAGGCGACGTTCTTCACGATGTACTTGAAGAGCTGGAGGTCGTCGGCCGCGGCGAGCAGCGTGTTGAACTTGTAGTTGATCTCGGCCTGGCCGGCGGTGCCCACCTCGTGGTGCTGGCGCTCGACCTGGAGGCCGGACTTGGCCAGCTCCAGGGAGATCTCGGCACGCAGGTCGGCGAAGTGGTCGACCGGCGGGACCGGGAAGTAGCCGCCCTTGTAGCGGACCTTGTAACCGCGGTTGTCCTCGACCGCACCGGTGTTCCAGGCGCCCGCCTCGGAGTCGATGTGGTAGAAGGACTCGTTCTCCGAGGTCTTGAAGCGCACGCTGTCGAACACGTAGAACTCGGCCTCGGGGCCGAAGTACGCGGTGTCCGCGATACCGGTCGACGCGAGGTAGGCCTCGGCCTTCTTCGCCACGTTCCGCGGGTCACGGGAGTACTGCTCGCCGGTGATCGGGTCGTGGATGAAGAAGTTGATGTTGACCGTCTTGTCGCGGCGGAAGGGGTCGATCCGCGCGGTGGACAGGTCGGCGCGCAGCGCCATGTCGGACTCGTGGATGGCCTGGAAGCCGCGGATCGAGGAGCCGTCGAACGCGAGCTCCTCGGCCGGGTCGAAGGCCTCGGCCGGAATCGTGAAGTGCTGCATCACACCCGGCAGGTCGCAGAAACGGACGTCGATGAACTTGACGTCCTCGTCCGCGATGAACTTCTTGGCCTCGTCGGCGTTCTGGAACATCCAGCTCCTCCTACTCCCGACCGTCCGTGCCGGGGTGGTAGTTCGTTCGTGCGGCCAGTGCGGTGGCACACGCTGCACTCGACCCTAGGGACGCGTGATTTCTCGGGCGTGACCCATTTGTTTCGCACACGTTAACCGGACATCGCCCGGCGTACCCCACCTGTCCGTATCCCAAAACGGTCGCAGTACCGTGGATGCGTGGACAAGAGGCAAGCAATCGGATCCTGGCTCTCCGGCCCCCGCGCGGCCGCCGAGGAAGCCGGTGTCGACTTTGGATACCGGGGCCAACAGCTCGGCCTGCCGGAGGAGGGGCCGGGATCGATCGCCCGTCCCGGCCGCCGGTTCGGCGCCCTGGCGGTGGACTGGGGCCTGTGCCTCTTGATCGCATACGGCCTGATCACGGACAGCTATAACGAAGCGGCCCAGCTCTGGGCCCCGATCGTGCTCTTCGCGCTGATCGTCCTCACCGTCGGCACGGTCGGCTTCACCCCGGGCAAGCGGCTCTTCGGCCTGCGGGTGGTCGCCCTCGCCACCGGCCGCCCCCACCCGGTCCGGGCCCTGTTGCGCACGGTCCTGCTGTTCCTCGCCGTCCCCGCCCTGATCTGGGACCGCGACGGCCGCGGCCTGCACGACCAGCTGGCCCGCACGGTCGAGGTGCGCGTCTAGCCCGTCCACGGGAACGAGAAAGGGGGCGCCCGGAGTGTGAACTCCGGGCGCCCCCTTTCTGACGTAGGGAGGTCAGCGAGCCTTCGGCCCGCCCTTCGGCAGCTTCATGCCCTTGGGCATCGGGCCCTTCGGCAGCGGCATATTGCTCATCAGGTCGCCCAGGGCGCGCAGCCGGTCGTTGGTGGCGGTCACCTGGGGGCCGGAGAGCACGCGCGGCAGCTTCAGCATGGTCGTGCGCAGCTTCTTCAGCTCCACCTGGCCCTCGCCGACGCCGACGATCAGATCGTGCACCGGTACGTCCGCGACGATCCGGTTCATCTTCTTCTTCTCGGCGGCCAGCAGGCTCTTGACCCGGTTCGGGTTGCCCTCGGCGACCAGGACGATGCCGGCCTTGCCGACGGCCCGGTGCACCACGTCCTGGCTGCGGTTCATCGCGACCGCGGGGGTCGTCGTCCAGCCCCGGCCGATGTTGTCCAGCACGGCCGCTGCGGCGCCCGGCTGGCCCTCCATCTGCCCGAAGGCCGCCCGCTCGGCCCGGCGCCCGAACACGATCGCCGTCGCGAGGAAGGCGAGCAGGAGGCCCAGGATGCCGAGATAGATGGGGTGACCGATCAAGAAACCGATCGCGAGGAAGACACCGAAGGTGATGATGCCGACAGCCGCGAGTACAAGACCGATCTTCGTGTCGGCCCTGCGGGTCATCTTGTAGGTCAGGGCGATCTGCTTCAGTCGCCCGGGATTCGCAGCGTCCGCTGCCGTGTCCTTCCTCGCCATGCCACGAAGTCTACGTGTCCCCCGGAGTGCCGACGACGGCAGTGCCGTCAGGAGCGCGGGGTGAAGGTCTGCTCCAGGACGCGCTGGGCCTCGACCCGGTCCTTGGCCCGGCGGCGGTCCTCCATGACGGAGGTCCAGGCGTTGCGGCGGGCGGTGCGCTGGCCGCCGCTCATGAGCAGTGACTCGACGGCACGGAGTGCGTCCGTGAAGGACGGTATGGCGGTGGCGCGAACCGGCGCGGCCTGCATGGTGAGGTCCCCCCTCGAAAAGGCCTTGGCTATGGGTGTACGTGGCGTAAGTCCAGCGTCACTGATTGGTGTTACCAGGGCGTGACCGACCGGTCAAACGCCAATGAAGCCTTGATGCGTGGCCCTCACATGCTGACGCGGCCCTGACGAAGCCCTCATCAGCGAGGACGGTCAGAGCCGCGTCGAATCGGCCGTTACCGGCCAGTAGTTGCTTGTGCGCGAATTCACACAGCCTGCGAGGCGACGTACGCGCCACGCTTCTCGATCGCCATCTGGTACAGGCGCCCGGCGCGGTACGAGGAACGCACCAGCGGGCCGGACATCACGCCCGAGAAGCCGATCTGCTCGGCCTCCTCCTTCAGCTCCACGAACTCCTGCGGCTTGACCCAGCGCTCCACCGGGTGGTGGCGCACGGAGGGGCGCAGGTACTGCGTGATGGTGATCAGCTCGCAGCCGGCCTCGTGCAGCTGCTTCAGCGCCTCGCTGACCTCCTCGCGGGTCTCGCCCATGCCGAGGATCAGATTCGACTTCGTGACCAGACCGTAGTCCCGGGCCTCGGTGATGACCTTCAGGGAGCGCTCGTAGCGGAAGCCGGGGCGGATGCGCTTGAAGATGCGCGGGACCGTCTCGACGTTGTGCGCGAAGACCTCGGGGCGGGAGGCGAAGACCTCCTGGAGCAGCTCCGGGACGGCGTTGAAGTCGGGGGCGAGCAGCTCGACCTTGGTGCGGCCGCCCTCGCGCTCGGCGGTCTGCTGGTGGATCTGGCGCACGGTCTCGGCGTACAGCCAGGCGCCGCCGTCCTCCAGGTCGTCGCGGGCGACGCCGGTGATGGTGGCGTAGTTCAGGTCCATGGTGACCACGGACTCGCCGACACGGCGGGGCTCGTCGCGGTCCAGCGCCTCGGGCTTGCCGGTGTCGATCTGGCAGAAGTCACAGCGCCGGGTGCACTGGTCGCCGCCGATGAGGAACGTCGCCTCGCGGTCCTCCCAGCACTCGTAGATGTTGGGACAGCCGGCTTCCTGGCAGACCGTGTGCAGGCCCTCGCTCTTCACGAGCTTCTGCATGGCGGTGTACTCGGGACCCATTTTCGCCCGGGTCTTGATCCACTCGGGCTTGCGCTCGATGGGGGTCTGGCTGTTGCGGACCTCCAGGCGCAGCATCTTGCGTCCGTCGGGTGCGACTGCGGACACGACCGGCTCCCTGTAACTTCGATTCTTCGGCGTACACCAGAGTACGCCCGTGGTTGTGCGGTCCCCCGGTCAGGCCAACCTGTGGCCCCCAGGGTCCATTCCCTGCCTAGGCCGACGCCTTCTCGATCTCCCGGGGCTTCAGCTCCGCGTTCTCCAGTACGTCCCTCAGGTGCCGCTCGACCACCGGCAGCACCTCGTCGATCGTGACGTCCCGGCCGAGCTCGTCGGCGAGCGAGGCGACGCCCGCGTCGCGGATGCCGCAGGGGATGATCCTGTCGAACCACTTGTTGTCCGGGTTCACGTTGAACGAGAAGCCGTGCATGGTCACGCCCTTGGCCACCCGGATCCCGATCGCCGCGATCTTGCGGTCCTCGCGACGCTGGCCCGCGTTGGACGGGGCGTACTCGGGGCCGTTCAGGCGCGGGTCGAACTCGTCGTCGTGCAGCCTGGGGTCGAAGTCGAGGGAGAGTCCACCGATGGCGGGGCGCTGCTCGACCGGGTCGCCGAGCACCCACACACCGCTGCGGCCCTCCACGCGGGTGGCCTCCAGGCCGAACTCCGCACACGTGCGGATCAGGGCCTCCTCCAGGCGGCGGACGTGCGCCACGACGTCCACCGGACGCGGCAGCTTCTGGATGGGGTAGCCCACCAGCTGCCCCGGCCCGTGCCAGGTGATCTTGCCGCCGCGGTCCACGTCGATGACCGGGGTGCCGTCGAGCGGCCGTTCGCTCTCCGCGGTGCGCCGGCCGGCGGTGTAGACCGGCGGGTGCTCAAGGAGCAGCACGGTGTCGGGGATCTCGTCGGCGAACCGCGCCGAGTGCACCCGGCGCTGCTCGTCCCAGGCCTCCTGGTACTCGACGGCGTCCGCACCGAAACCCATACGGACGAACCGCAACTCACTCACGGCAAGCGCCTCCCTGCACGTCGTAAGGCACGAATGGTGCCTACGCCACTGTACGACCGGCCGCCGCGGACCAGGTCGGCCAGCCCCGCGTCAGCCCCGCAGGGCGATCCTCACACGATCGGATGAATGGACGTGGAAGTGTGCGATCGGGTGCTTACGCTCCGCTACATTCGCGCCGTTCACGAGGCCAAAAGGGCTGCTCACAGGCAATCCGGGCACCGCAGGCCACCAAGGCCTCTCGGGGGCCCGAAAGGCAGGAGACCGCACCGCAGATGACGGAACGACCCGCGCAGCGCACTCCCAACCGCCAGCTCGCCGCGCTCATCGCAGAAGCGGGGTTCTCCAACGCGGGACTCGCCCGTCGAGTGGACCAGCTCGGTCTCGAACACGGGCTGGACCTCAGATACGACAAGACATCCGTGACCCGGTGGCTGCGCGGGCAGCAGCCCCGCGGCACCACCCCCGCCCTCATCGCCGAGGTCTTCACCCGCCGCCTCGGCCGTCGGCTCACCGCCCAGGACCTCGGTCTCGACGCCTGCGCGCCCGTCTACGCGGGCCTGGAGTTCGCCGCCACCCCGGAGGAGGCCGTCGACATCATCAGCGGCCTGTGGCGCAAGGACTCCGGCAGCCATGCCGAACTCCGCAAGATCGCGTTCACCCCGGCCGGACTCGTCGTGCCCAGCCGCGACTGGCTGATCGGCCGTGCCGACGACAAGGTCGCCCGCGGCGGCGAGGCGGCCCCCGTCCGGGTCCCCGTCCAGGGCCGCCCGGGGGTGCCCCGCCAGCGCGGCCAGGCCGAGCGTGGCCCCGGCCAGAAGGTCACCGGCGGGGACATCGCCGCACTCCGCTCGGTCGCCGAACTCTTCCGCACCCTCGACAACATGTACGGCGGCGGGCACGCCCGGCAGGCCCTCGTGCGCTACCTGGAGCACGAGTGCGAGCCGATGCTGCGCGGCACCTACGGCGAACAGACCGGCCGCCGGCTGTTCGCCGCCGCCGCCGACCTGACCCGGCTCGCGGGCTGGACGTCGTACGACATCGCCGCGCACGGGCTCGCGCAGCGGTACTACGTCCAGTCGCTGCGGCTGGCGCAGGCGGCGGGGGACCGGCCCTACGGCTCGTACGTGCTGGTCACCATGAGCCGGCAGGCGGTCTACCTCGGGCACGGGCGGGAGGCCGTACAGCTGGCGCGGGTGGCGCAGCAGGGCGTCGGGACCAACGCCCCGCCCGTCGTCCAGGCGCTGCTGCACGCGGCCGAGGCGCGCGGGCACGGGGTGCTGGGGGAGGTGCGCGCCTGCACGGCCTCCCTGGTCCGCGCCGAGCGCGCGCTCGAAGCGGCCCGGCCCGGCGACGAGGCGCCGCACTGGGCGCGCTTCTTCGACGAGGCGCAGCTCGCCGACGAGTTCGGGCACTGCCATCGCGACCTTCAGCAGTTCCGGGCCGCCGTGCAGCATGCGGAGCGGTCGCTGCAACTGCGTGCGCCCGCGTTCGCCCGCAGCCGGCTGTTCTGCCGGGTGGTCCTGGCCTCCGCCCGACTCGGTCTCGGCGAACTCGACCAGGCCTGCGCGCTGGGCGCGGAGGCGGCGGGCGCTGCCGCGGAGATGCGGTCGGTGCGGGCGGTCGAGTACGTCAAGGACTTCGAGCGGAGGCTGGAGCCGTACAAGGATGCTGCGCCGGTCAGGGGGTATCGCGACAAGGTCGCGGCGTTGGGGTAGCGGCTGACCGGTTGTTTGCCGTGTGCGGGCCGGTGGGGGCTTGTCGCGCAGTTCCCCGCGCCCCTAAGGGCGCTCTCATGCGGCCCGGGGTAGCGGGTCCGCCCTGTGCAGCGAACCCGTCGTTCCCAGGTCCGTCAGGAGTGCCTCCGACGCCCGCTGTCCCGAGTGCAGGGCGCCCTGGACCGTGCTCGTGTCCCGGTGGTCGCCGCACACGTACAGGCCCGCCATGAGCCTCACCGGGCGGTGCAGGTCGTGCGGTGCGCGCATGGCCGGGACGGCCTCCGCGGTGTGGTGGACGGTGAGGGTCTCCCAGCGGGCGGTGGAGGTGCCGTACAGGCGGGCCAGGTGGGCGCGGACGGCTGTGTCGAGGTCGGGCGGGGGCGTGCCCAGCACCGTGGAGGAGATCAGGGCGCGGCCGGCGGGGGCGCGGGTCGGGTCGACGGAGCTGATCACCGCCGTGTGCGCGACCGGTCCGCCCCGGTCCGCGTCCAGCAGCAGCGCGGCGCCGGTCGCGGGCGGCTCGTCCGTCGTGTGGTGCACCACCGTCACCGGGTGGAAGTCCGGCACGCGCAGTCCGGGCAGCAGCCCGGCGGCGGTGCGCGCGTCGGTGGCCAGCAGGACGGCACGGCAGGGGAGTTCGCCGTGCTCGGCCGTGGTGACCGAGGTCGTGGAGACCGAGGTGACCCGCACCCCGGTGTGCACCGTGCCGGGCGGCAGCGAGCGCGCGAGCAGCTCCGGCAGGACCTCGGCGCCGCCCTCCGGCAGGCACAGCCGCCCGTTCGCGAAGGCGTGCAGCGCGAGGTCGGCGCACCGGCTGGACGTCGTCAGGTCCGGGTCGCACAGCAGGGCCGCCAGCAGGGGGCGCAGAAAGCCGTCGATCGTGCGGGCGGGTGTGCCGCGGGCCGCGAGGGCATGGCCGGCGGAGGACTCGGGGCGGGCCAGCAGCCGTTCGACGGGCGTGCCCGCGAACCGGGCGAGCTCGGCGCGCAGCCGGACCGTGCCGAGTTCTCCGGGTGTCCCCGGGAAGCGGGGGGCGCTCGCCAGGGCGCGCACCGCGTGGAGTGCGCCTCTTGCGCTCCTGGGGGCCGCCGGAGTGCTCACCTGGTGACGGCGGCCGTCGCTGTGCAGCAGCACCCCCGGCGCGAACGTACGCAGTTCGAGCGCGTCCAGCCAGGGTGCCAGGCGTAGTTGGGGATACGCCGTGGACAGCAACTGCCCGATGCGGTCGAGCCGGAAGCCGTCGACCTTCTCGGTCGACATCCGGCCGCCCACCCCATGGGCGGCCTCCAGGACTGCGGTCCTCACTCCTGCGCTGGTCAACCGATGCGCTGCGGAGAGTCCGGCAACCCCGGCTCCCACGACGACGACATCCGCCTGATACGCGGGCTCAAGCACGTGCCCCTCCTCGACGTAGCGCGGCCGGTGGAGACGTCATGCCCCCAACTGGCTCCGGGGATACCCGAGTTCGCGTCGAGGTTAGGCCCGTGATCGGTCAAGGTCAGTCGCGCATCGACAGGGCACGGTCGCACGGCGGTCGCATACGAACAGGAGGGGAGGTCCGTACGGCATCACAGTGCGGACCGGACCGCCCCCTCGATGTCCGGGAACGTGAAGGTGAACCCCGACTCCAACAGCCGCTTGGGCACCACCCGTTGGCTGCCCAGCACATCCCCGGCCAGCTCGCCCAGCACCGCCCGCAGCACCGGCGCCGGGACGGTGAACAGCGTCGGCCGGTGCAGCACCCGCCCCATCGCAGCGGTGATCTCACGGTTCGTCAGCGGGGTCGGCGCGGTGACGTTGAACGGCCCCGACAGACCGTCGGTCTCCAGCAGATGCCGGACGGCGGCCACCTCGTCGTACAACGAGACGAACGACCAGTACTGCCGCCCGTCGCCCAGCCGCCCGCCCAGCCCCGCCTTGAACAGCGGGAACAGCCGGCCCCAGGCGCCGCCCCGGCGCGCCACCACCAGCCCGGTCCGCGCCAGCACCGTCCGCACGCCCGCCTCCTGCGCGGGCGCGGCGGCCGCCTCCCACTCCACGCACAGCTCGGGCAGGAAACCCCGCCCGGCGGGGGTGTCCTCGTCGACGATCCGGTCGCCGGTCTCGCCGTAGTAGCCGATCGCGCTGCCGTTGACGAAGACGCGCGGCGGCTCGTCCAGGGACGCCACCGCCTCGGCGAGCGCGGCCGTGCCCAGCACCCGGCTGCTCCGGATCCGCGTCTTGTAGGCGTCGGTCCAGCGCCGCAGGCCGATGCCCGCCCCCGCCAGGTTGACCACCGCGTCGCACCCGGCGAGCCCGGCCGTGTCGACGTACTTGCCCTCGGGGTCCCACCGGACCTCGTCCTTCGACCGCGGCGCGCGCCGGACCAGCCGCACGATCTCGTGCCCGTCCGCCCGGAGGGACCGCACCAGCGCGCCGCCGACCAGACCGGACGCGCCCGCCACCGCGATTCTTGAAGGTTCCATGACTTCATCATGCCCCGGGGACTCGTAAATGCCTGGTCAGTCCCCCCTGCCGCCGCCGTAAGGTGTCCGCCATGTCCGCCGTGCCTGAGTACCACCAGCCCCCGCACATACGCACCGCCCTCCCCGGCGACGAGGAGGCGCTGGCCCTCCTGGACCGTGTCACCTGGTCCACCCTGCACGCCGTCACGCCCCCGCCGCAGCCGCCGTACGGCTCCTTCTTCGACGAGCGCCACGTCCCCGACGACTATCTCGTCGCCGAGCTCGACCGCCGCGTCGTCGGATACATCCGGCTGGGCTTCCCCACCCCCCTCGCCTCGAACGCGCATGTGCGCCAGATCCAGGGGCTCGCCGTCGCCGACGAGGCCCGGGGGCGCGGAGTGGGGCGCGCGCTCGTCCGCGGCGCCGTCGAGGAGGCCCGCCGCCGCGGCGCCCGCCGCATCACCCTGCGCGTCCTCGGCCACAACACCCCGGCCCGCAAGCTGTACGAGGCCGAGGGCTTCGTGGTCGAAGGGGTGCTGCCGGAGGAGTTCCTCCTGGACGGGGCCTACGTCGACGACGTCGTCATGGGGCGCGGCCTGTAGGGCTACGACGTGACCGGCTCGCCCGTGTCCACCGGCGCCGTCGCCCCCGCCGCCCGCTCGGCCTCCTCGGCGACCTCGGCCGCGGTCAGCACATAGCCGGTCTCGGCGTCCGAGGTGGAGCGGGCGAACACCACGCCGTACACCCGGCCGTCGGTGGTCAGCAGCGGGCCGCCGGAGTTGCCGGGGCGGACGGTGGAGCGGATCGAGTAGATCTCGCGGGTGACGGTCCCGTCGTTGTAGATGTTCTGGCCCGTCGCCCGCAACCGGCTCGCCACGGTGGCCGCCTGGAGGTTCAGCGCGCCGTCCTGCGGATAACCGGCGACGACCGCGGCGTCACCGCGGGCCGCGTCGTCGTCCCACTTCAGCACCGGCGCGCTCAGCTCGGGCACGTACAGCACCGCCACGTCCTTGTCCGGGTCGAAGAGCACCACCCGCGAGGCGTACGCCTGCCCGACCCCGCCGACCCGCACGCTCGGCTCGTCGATGCCGGCCACCACATGGGCGTTGGTCATCACATGCCGCGGCGCGTACACGAAGCCGCTGCCCTCGCGGCCCTGGGTGCCCGCGATGCCCTCGATCTTCACCGTGCTCAGCTTGGCGGCGTTCGTGGCGGCCGCGGTGACGCTGTCCCCGGTGGGTCTGGCGACCTCGGCCGTCGACTCGTTCTCGAACGGGTTGAAGACCTGCGGGAAGCCCGCCTCGGCCAGCGCGGAGGTGGCCCGCGAGAACCAGGCCGGGGTGGTGTCCGGCATCGCGTCCTGCACGGTCCCCAGCAGCCGCGAGTCCCGGATCGCGGAGGTGAGCAGCGGCGAGGAGGACGCGGCCAGCACACTCGCCGCCACCCAGGCCACGATCAGCACCGCCACCGAGTTGGCCACCGCCCCGCCGACCCCGTCGGCCACCCTGAGCGGACCGAGACTGGCACGGCCCAGCTCCCGGCGCAGCCGCAGCGCCAGCCGCCCCGCCAGCTCGTGGCCCACCGCCGCCGGTACCAGCACCGTCAGCACCGCGGTCACCGTCGCCGTCGTCGTCCCCGGCGTCACCAGGCCCATCACCCACGGCAGGACCCACACACCGACGACCGCGCCGCCCACGAAACCCGCCAGCGACACGCATCCGGCGACCAGACCGCGCCGGTAGCCGGACGCCGCGTAGGCCGCGATCGCCAGCAGGAGCAGGATGTCGAGCAGGTCCACGCCGGCCGCCTTTCTCTCGGGCCCTCCAGTACGCACGGGACGCGCCCGGTGATCAGCCGGCACACCCTTGCACGCGCGCGTGTACACCCCGGAAAACGTCACGGAACAGGACGATGGTTCCACCGGGTGGCACAGCACACATCGCGGGCGGAACGGATCCGGCCGACAGTGGGACCATGCGTGTCTTCCGAAGGGTCATGCGAAGGGCGCGGGAGGCGCGAGGCCGCCGCGCCCCCCGAATACCGGGCGCCCCCCGAATACCGGGCGCCGCCCTGGTCCTGATGGGCTGCCTGCCCGGTGCCGCCGCCGTCGTCGCGCTGGGGCTGTGCGCCAGCGGCGTGGAGCGCACCGCCGCGACGGCCGCCCGGCCCCTCGCGGCCCGCCCCGCGGCCGTCCACTCCGCGTCCCGCCCGCACATAGTGCCGCGCTCGGTCTGGCTGGACGACGCCACCCGGCACGACCAGCCACCGCCGCGCTACGACGACAAGGTAGTCGCCGTCTTCGTCCACCACACCGACTCGCCCAACGGCTACGACTGCGCCGACGCGCCCCGCATCATCCGCTACCTGTACGCGGGCCAGACCGGCCCCCGCGACTGGGACGACATCGGCTACAACTTCCTCGTCGACCGCTGCGGCACCATCTACGAGGGCCGCGCGGGCGGCGTCGACCGGCCCGTCACCGGAGCCCACACCCAGGGCTTCAACCACCGCACCGCCGGCATCGCCGCCCTCGGCACCTTCACCGCCGGCGCCGAGGTGCCGCGGGCCATGACCGACGCGATCGCCGCGCTGGCCGCCTGGAAGCTGGGCCTTTCCGGCACCGACCCGCGCGCGAAGGTCCCCCTGGTCTCCAGCAACAGCCTCAGCCGGTACCCCTCCGGCACCACCGTCACCCTGCCCGCGCTCGCCGGACACGACGAGGGCTACATGACCAGCTGCCCCGGCGCCGCCCTCAGCGCCCGCCTGCCCCAGATCCGGGAGCGCGCGGCCCGCTTCCAGGGCCGCCCCTGAGGCTCACAGGATCACCACAGCGGACCCGCAGGCCGCTCAGAACCCGCCGCCCTACCGTCGTCCTCACAAGCCGACCGGAGGTGGGGATCATGAGCAGCAGCAGTACTCGTGCATGGACGGTGGTCTGTGCGGTCGCGGCCGTCGTCCTGGGACCGGCCGCCGTCACGGCGTCCGCGCTCGACCAGGCCAACAAGGCACCGCTGTACCACGGGGTGAAGGCCGACCAGGCGCAGGCCTACCTCCCGGCTCAGCCCCGGAACCGCTCCCAGAGCTTGGGATAGCGCGCGGACAGCACCCGCTCGCTCTCGAAGTCGAGCGGCGTGCCCTCCGGTTCCGCGGACGCGGGCGGAATGCCGAGATCGGGAGCCACGACACCGGTGAGCTGTTCATACGCTTCGTCGGCCGCGTACCCGAGCTCCTCGCCGTCGCCGTCGATCTCCTCGTCGAACTCGTCCAGGAGATCGCCCAGCGAATCGGGATCGTGGACGCCGCCCTCGTACACCTCCCGGCCCTGGCCGATCAGCCAGCACCGGAAGAAGTCGAACGCGTCGTCGCTCGCCCCGTCGAGCAGCACCCAGGCGGCGCCCCACAAATCCCAGGTGTACGCGCGGTTGTAGCGGGCCTCGAAGTGACGTGCGAAGTCCAGGACCGACTCCGGGTCCAGCGACAGGAGCCGCTCGACCAGCAGGTCGGCCTGCTCCTCGGGATCGCCCTCGGCGGCCTCACGGGCGGCGTCCACGAGCTCCCAGAACTCCGTCTCGTCCATCACGGGTCCAGCATCGGCCCTGGACGGGTGGGGCGCACGTGGAGTGAGGCGGATTGTTATCGGAGGGACCGCTCACGGCCGGTACAGCGCCGCCAGTCGTGCCGCGTCGCTCGCGAAACGGGCCCGCAGGCTCTCCGGCGCCAGCACCTCGGCCTCGGGGCCCAGCGCCGCGAGCTGACTGTGGGCGACCTCCTCGGACTCCACGGGAAGCGTCACCGTCACCCACCCGTCGTCGCCCGCCTCACCCGCCGCCGCCAGCGCCTCACGGGCGGCCTGCGGATCGACGGTGTACGGCAGCCGGCGCACACCGGTCCCGGACAGCCGTACGACGACCTCGGCGTGCAGGATGGAGCGCGCGAACTGCTCGGCCCGCTCGTCCCAGAAGGCCGGCAGGGCGAACTCCCCGTCCCGCTCGAAGCGTTCCTCGCCGGCCTCCACGGCCGTGAACCGCTCGATGCGGTAGACCCGGTACGTCCCGTGCCCGGCGACCCGCGCGCACAGGTACCAGACGCCCGCCTTCAGCACGAGCCCGTACGGCTCCAGATCCCGCCGCACCTCGCCCTCCCCGCGCCGGTACACCGCGGTGATCCGCCGGTCGTCCCACACGGCGTCCGCCACGGCGGACAGCAGCTCGGGCGTCTTCGGCTCCTTGAACCAGTCCGGCGCGTCCAGATGGAACCGCTGCCCCGCCGTCCGCGAGGCGTCCCGCAACGACGGCAGCAGCGCCGCGGACACCTTCAGCCGCGCCGCCGAGGCGACGTCCTCAAGACCCATCTCCCGCAGCGCCCCCGGCACACCGCTCAGGAACAGCGCCTCGGCCTCACCGCGCGCCAGCCCGGTCAGCCGCGTCCGGTACCCGCCGATGAGCCGGTACCCGCCGGCCCGCCCCCGGTCCGCGTACACCGGAACGCCCGCCTCGGACAAGGCCTGCGCGTCCCGGGTGACGGTCCGCTCGGACACCTCCAGCTCCCGCGCGAGTTCGGCGGCGGTCATGGAGGGCCGGGACTGGAGCAGCAGGACCATCTTGATGAGCCGGGCAGCGCGCATACGGCCATCATGCAGGAAGGCCCCCACCGAAGTGGGGGCCTTCCTGACGACCTGTCTTACAGGCCGTACTTCTCGCGCGCTTCCTTCACCGCGGTCGCCTTGACCTCACCGCGCCTGGCCAGCTGGGCCAGGGCCGCCACGACGATCGACTCGGCGTCGACACCGAAGTGGCGGCGGGCCGCCTCGCGGGTGTCCGACAGACCGAAGCCGTCGGCGCCCAGCGACGACCAGTCCTGCTCGACCCACTGCGCGATCTGGTCCGGGACCTGACGCATGTAGTCGGAGACCGCCAGCACCGGCCCGTCGGCACCCTGCAGCGCCTGACGCACGTACGGCACCCGCTCCTCGCCCCGCAGCAGCGCCGCGTCCGCCTCCAGGGCGTCACGCCGCAGCTCGGTCCAGGACGTCGCCGACCACACGTCGGCGGCCACGCCCCACTCCTCGGCGAGCATGCGCTGCGCCTTGAGCGTCCAGTGGATCGCCGTGCCGGAGCCCAGCAGCTGGATGCGCGGGGCGTTGGCGGCGGCCACGTCCACGCCCGCCGACTCCGCCGTGTTGAAGCGGTACAGGCCCTTGACGATGCCCTCGTCGATCCCGAGACCGGACGGCTTGGCCGGCTGCGGCAGCGGCTCGTTGTAGACCGTCAGGTAGTAGAAGACGTTCGGGTCCTCGCCCGGCGCGGCCTCGCCGTACATCCGGCGCAGACCGTCCTTGACGATGGCGGCGACCTCGTACGCGAACGCCGGGTCGTAGGTCAGCGCGGCCGGGTTGGTCGCGGCGATGACGGGGGAGTGGCCGTCGGCGTGCTGCAGGCCCTCACCGGTCAGCGTCGTACGACCGGCCGTCGCGCCGACCAGGAAGCCGCGGCCGAGCTGGTCGCCGAGCTGCCACATCTGGTCGGCCGTGCGCTGCCAGCCGAACATCGAGTAGAAGATGTAGAACGGGATCATCGTCTCGCCGTGCGTGGAGTACGCGGTGGACGCGGCGATGAAGTCGGCCATCGAACCGGCCTCGGTGATCCCCTCGTTGAGGATCTGGCCGTTCTTGGCCTCCTTGTAGTACATCAGCTGGTCGCGGTCGACCGGCTCGTACGTCTGGCCCTTGGGCGAGTAGATGCCCAGCGACGGGAAGAGCGACTCCATGCCGAAGGTGCGCGCCTCGTCGGGGACGATCGGCACCCAGCGCTTGCCCGTCTCCTTGTCGCGGACCAGGTCCTTGACGAGCCGGACGAAGGCCATGGTGGTCGCCACGTTCTGCGAGCCGGAGCCCTTGTCGAAGGAGGCGAAGGCCTTCTCGGCGGGGGTCGGCAGCGGCGCGAGGGCGTGCGTACGACGGGCCGGGGCGGGGCCGCCGAGGGCCGCGCGGCGCTCCTGGAGGTAGCGGACCTCGGGGGAGTCGGCGCCCGGGTGGCCGTAGGGGACCTGACCGTCGACGAAGTCGCTGTCCTTGATGGGCAGCTCAAGAAGATCACGCATCGTCTTGAACTCGTCCACCGTCAGCTTCTTCATCTGGTGGTTGGCGTTCTTCGACGCGAAGCCCTCGCCGAGGGTGTGGCCCTTGACCGTCTGGGCCAGGATCACGGTGGGCGCGCCCTTGTGGTCCAGGGCCGCCTTGTACGCGGCGTAGACCTTGCGGGCCTCGTGGCCGCCGCGGGAGAGGTGGAAGACCTCAAGGATCTTGTCGTCGCTCAGCAGCTTCGCCATCTCGACGAGCGCTGGGTCGGAGCCGAAGAAGTCCTGGCGGATGTAGGCGGCGTCGCGGGTCTGGTACGTCTGGACCTGCGCGTCGGGTACCTCGCGCAGTCGGCGTACCAGCGCGCCCGTGGTGTCGAGCCGGAACAGCTCGTCCCAGGCCGAGCCCCACAGCGTCTTGACGACGTTCCAGCCGGCGCCGCGGAACTGGGCCTCCAGCTCCTGCACGATCTTGAAGTTGGCGCGGACCGGACCGTCGAGGCGCTGCAGGTTGCAGTTGATGACGAAGGTGAGGTTGTCCAGCTCCTCGCGGGCGGCGAGCGCGAGGGCCGCCGTCGACTCGGGCTCGTCCATCTCGCCGTCGCCGAGGAACGCCCACACGTGGGAGGCGGAGACGTCCTTGATGCCGCGGTTGGTCAGGTAGCGGTTGAAGCGCGCCTGGTAGATCGCGGAGAGCGGACCGAGACCCATGGAGACGGTCGGGAACTCCCACAGCCAGGGCAGCCGGCGCGGGTGCGGGTACGACGGGAGGCCGTTGCCGCCCGACTCCTGGCGGAAGTTGTCCAGGTGGGACTCGTTCAGCCGGCCGTCGAGGAAGGCGCGGGCGTAGATGCCGGGGGAGGCGTGGCCCTGGATGTAGAGCTGGTCGCCGGACCCGTCGGCCTCCTTGCCCCGGAAGAAGTGGTTGAAGCCGGTCTCGTACAGCCACGCGGCGGAGGCGAAGGTGGCGATGTGGCCGCCGACGCCGTACTTCGAACCGCGGGTCACCATGGCGGCCGCGTTCCAGCGGTTCCAGGCGGTGATCCGGTGCTCCATCTCCTCGTCACCGGGAACGGCGGGCTCCGCGGCGGTGGGGATGGTGTTGACGTAGTCCGTCTCAAGGAGCTTGGGCAGCGCGATGCCGGTGCCCTCCGCGCGCTCCAGCGTGCGGCGCATCAGATAAGCCGCACGGTGCGGGCCGGCAGCCTTGGCGACCGCGTCCAGGGAGGCCTGCCATTCGGCGGTCTCCTCCGGGTCCCGGTCGTGGAGCTGGTCGAGCTCGCTCGGCTGGATGGCGTTGGGGTCGGTCATGTCGCCGCCTTCCTCAGTCGAAGGGGGTTCCCTCATCGGTAAGGGTTCGGGGGTGCCCTTGGTCTTTGGCAGGACAGGGCATGGGGCTTGGGTGGCAAGCCCGTCGGCGACTGTAACTCCCTGATCGATGATCGATCAAAGGGTTGAGGGTGAAAACCTCTTGATCACGAAAAAGTCGGCACGGGGTGCCTCCGGCGGTGGCACGGGGTGACCTCGCGGACGCCGGTTTTTGCAGGTGGGACGGCGTTTGAGCGGGGGTGGGACACAGATGAGCCGCGTTCGGCTGCGGGCCGGTGGGGGCTGGTCGCGCAGTTCCCCGCGCCCCTGAGGGGGCGATGCCGTGAGCCGTTGATCCGCGGGCAGTCGTGCCGCCTGGGGCGGCACGGGTGGGCGCGGCGGCACCCCGCTAGCGCCGGGCTGCGCGCCCCCCCGACGCCGCCGCCTACTCGCCTTCGTGGCGCGGGGCGCAGCCCAGTACGTGTGCCTTGACCAGCTCCGCAATACGAGGGTCACGGCGCCGGAACGCCTGCACCAACTCCTCGTGCTCCTCCGCGTACGACTGCTGCACCGTCCCCAGCCACCGGATCGACAGCGCGGTGAACACCTCGATCCCCAGCCCCTCCCAGGTGTGCAGCAGCACCGAGTTCCCGGCCGCCCGCACCAGCTCCCGGTGGAAGCCCACCGTGTGCCGCACCTGCGCCGTTCCGTCCGCCTTGCGGTCGGCCTCGTACAGCGCGGCGACATGCGGCTCCAGCGCCGAGCAGTCCTCCGCCAGCCGCTCGGCCGCCAGCTCCGCCGCGATGGCCTCCAGACCGGCCCGGACGGGGTAGCTCTCCTCCAGGTCGGCGGCGGTCAGATTCCGCACTCGTACGCCCTTGTTGGGCGCCGACTCGATCAGCCGCAGCGACTCCAGCTCGCGCAGCGCCTCCCGCACCGGCGTCTGCGAGACCTCCAGCTCGGTCGCGATCCGCCGCTCGACGATCCGCTCGCCCGGCTGCCAGCGTCCGCTGATGATCCCTTCCAGGATGTGCTCGCGGATCTGTTCGCGCAGCGAGTGGACGACGGGCGCGGTCATGAGGGCTCCTTAAGGAGGGGCGGCGCATCGGCCCCGGAGGCGTTTGACGTTTAGACAATAAGGCCGCAGGGGCGTCCCGGCGGGGCGCACAGGGGCGCTTTCATGCAGGTGAGACGAGACTTACACGCGGATACGGCGGTGCCCCCGCCCGGAGCAGCTCCGAACGGGGGCACCGACGCGTTGTGCCGGGAGGCGTCAGAGGCCGAGCTCGACCTCGAACTCGCCCGCCTCCAGGATCGCCTTGACCGCGGTCAGGTAACGGGCCGCGTCGGCGCCGTCCACCAGACGGTGGTCGTAGGACAGGGTCAGGTACGTCATGTCGCGGACGCCGATGACCGTGCCCTCCTCCGTCTCGATGACGGCCGGGCGCTTGACGGTGGCGCCGATGCCGAGGATCGCGACCTGGCCCGGCGGCACGATGATCGTGTCGAAGAGCGCACCGCGCGAACCGGTGTTGGAGATGGTGAAGGTCGCGCCCGACAGCTCGTCCGGCGTGATCTTGCTGGCCCGGACCTTGCCCGCCAGGTCGGCGGTGGCCTTGGCGATACCGGCGAGGTTGAGGTCACCGGCGTTCTTGATGACCGGGGTCATCAGGCCCTTCTCGGAGTCCACCGCGATACCGATGTTCTCGGTGTCGAAGTAGGTGATGGTCCCCTCGGCCTCGTTGATCTTGGCGTTGACGGGCGCGTGCGCCTTCAGCGCCTGGGCCGCGGCCTTGACGAAGAACGGCATCGGGGAGAGCTTGACGCCCTCACGAGCCGCGAACGCGTCCTTGGCACGGGCGCGCAGCTTCATCAGACGCGTGACGTCGACCTCGACGACCGACGACAGCTGGGCCTGCTCGTGCAGCGCCTTGACCATGTTGTCGCCGATGACCTTGCGGATGCGCGGCATCTTGACGGTCTGGCCACGGAGGGGGGAGGCCTCCAGGGTCGGCGCCTTCTTGGCGGCCGGGGCGGCGGCAGCGGCCGGAGCCGGAGCAGCGGCGGCGGCCTTCGCGGCCTCGGCGGCGGCGAGGACGTCCTGCTTGCGGATACGGCCGCCGACGCCGGTGCCCTTGACGGTGGCCATGTCGACGCCGTTCTCGGCGGCGAGCTTGCGCACCAGCGGGGTGACGTAGGCGCCGTCGTCACCGGCGGGCGCGGCCGGAGCCGGAGCAGCCGGGGCAACGGGGGCCGGGGTGACCGGAGCCGGAGCGACCGGCGCGGGAGCCGGGGCCACGGGCTGGACCGGAGCCGGAGCCGGAGCCGGAGCGGCCGGGGCGGCCGGAGCCACGGGGGCCGGGGCGGCAACCGGAGCCGGGGTGGCCGGGGCGGCAACCGGAGCGGCAGCGGCACCCGGGGCGCCGATGACGGCCAGCTTGGCGCCGACCTCGGCCGTCTCGTCCTCGCCGACCACGATCTCCAGGAGCACGCCGGAGGCGGGCGCCGGGATCTCGGTGTCGACCTTGTCGGTGGAGACCTCAAGCAGGGGCTCGTCGGCCTCGACGCTGTCACCGACCGACTTCAGCCAGCGGGTGACGGTGCCCTCGGTGACGGACTCGCCCAGGGCGGGCAGGACCACGTCGGTGCCCTCGGCGGCGCCACCGGCCGGAGCGGCGGGGGTGGCCGGGGCCTCGGGGGCCGGGGCCGGGGCGGCGGGGGCCTCGGCCACGGGGGCCGGGGCCGGAGCCGGGGCCGGCTCGGCGGCCGGGGCGGGGGCGGCAGCGGGCGCGCCCGTGCCGTCGTCGATGATGGCCAGCTCGGCGCCGACCTCGACGGTCTCGTCCTCGGCGACCTTGATGGAGGCAAGAATGCCCGCGGCGGGGGCCGGGATCTCGGTGTCGACCTTGTCGGTCGACACCTCAAGCAGCGGCTCGTCGGCCTCGACGCGCTCGCCCTCGGCCTTCAGCCAGCGGGTGACAGTGCCCTCGGTGACGCTCTCGCCGAGCGCCGGAAGGGTTACGGAAACCGCCATGGTTTCGGTTGCTCCTAACGGATTGCGGAAGTCTGTGTCGTCGCGTTCGTCGACCGAGGGTCAGTCGTGCGCGTGAAGGGGCTTGCCGGCCAGGGCAAGGTGGGCCTCGCCGAGCGCCTCGTTCTGCGTCGGGTGGGCGTGGATGAGCTGGGCGACCTCGGCCGGCAGCGCTTCCCAGTTGTAGATCAGCTGGGCCTCGCCGACCTGCTCGCCCATGCGGTCGCCGACCATGTGGACGCCGACCACGGCACCGTCCTTCACCTGGACGAGCTTGATCTCGCCCGCGGTGTTGAGGATCTTGCTCTTGCCGTTGCCCGCCAGGTTGTACTTCAGAGCGACGACCTTGTCCGCACCGTAGATCTCCTTGGCCTTGGCCTCGGTGATACCGACGGAGGCGACCTCCGGGTGGCAGTAGGTCACGCGGGGGACACCGTCGTAGTCGATCGGGACGGTCTTCAGACCGGCCAGACGCTCCGCCACCAGGATGCCCTCGGCGAAGCCGACGTGCGCGAGCTGGAGGGTCGGGACGAGGTCACCGACGGCGGAGATGGTGGGCACGTTGGTGCGCATGTACTCGTCGACCAGGACGTAGCCGCGGTCCATCGCGACGCCCTGCTCCTCGTAGCCGAGACCGGCGGAGACCGGGCCGCGGCCGACGGCGACCAGCAGGACCTCGGCCTCGAACTCCTTGCCGTCGGCCAGGGTGACCTTGACGCCGTCGGCGGTGTACTCGGCCTTCTGGAAGAAGGTGCCCAGGTTGAACTTGATGCCGCGCTTGCGGAACGCGCGCTCAAGAAGCTTGGAGGAGTTCTCGTCCTCGACCGGGACGAGGTGCTTCAGGCCCTCGATGACGGTGACCTCGGAGCCGAAGGACTTCCACGCCGAGGCGAACTCGACGCCGATGACGCCGCCGCCCAGGATGATCGCGGACTTCGGCACGCGGTCCAGGACGAGGGCGTGGTCCGAGGAGATGATGCGGTTGCCGTCGATCTCCAGGCCCGGCAGCGACTTCGGCACGGAGCCGGTCGCGAGGAGCACGTGGCGGCCCTGGACGCGCTTGCCGTTCACGTCGACGGAGGTCGGGGAGGACAGACGGCCCTCACCCTCGATGTAGGTCACCTTGCGGGAGGCGACAAGACCCTGGAGGCCCTTGTACAGGCCGGCGATCACGCCGTCCTTGTACTTGTGGACCCCGGCGATGTCGATGCCCTCGAAGGTGGCCTTCACGCCGAACTGCTCGCTCTCGCGGGCCTGGTCGGCGACCTCGCCCGCGTGCAGCAGGGCCTTCGTGGGGATGCAACCCCGGTGCAGGCAGGTGCCGCCGACCTTGTCCTTCTCGATCAGGGCGACGTCCAGGCCCAGCTGCGCCCCGCGCAGGGCCGCGGCGTAACCGCCACTACCACCGCCGAGGATCACTAGGTCGAAAACGGTGCTGGCGTCGTTCGCCACGTCACGTCCTCCATGCATGTGCGCCGTACGCCGGTCTCCAGTGACCGGGCGGCGGCTGGTGTCCGGCCGCTCTTTCTTCGGCCCTGTGGTGGGGGCCCTGTCCTGCCGAGCCCCATCTTCGCACTTGTCGGGGCGGTACGAGACGCGGGGCCGACGTGTGAGACACCACACGCTCACAAGTAACAGTGGATGGACATACGCCAGGGGCGCGGGGCTGCATCCATCAGCGGCTCCGCCGCGGGGCGCGACCGGCCACAACCGGCCCGCAGCCGCCCGCGCCCCCTCAGGCACCGAGCTATTGGGCGAACGTCACCCCAAGTCCCCCGCAGCGGTCAGCTCAGCGACCCGCACCAGCGTCCGCACCGCGGACCCCGTGCCGCCCTTGGGCGTGTAGCCGAACGGCCCGCCCTCGTTGAAGGCCGGACCCGCGATGTCCAGGTGCGCCCAGGTGATGCCCTCGCCCACGAACTCCCGCAGGAACAGACCGGCGACCAGCCCGCCGCCCATCCGCTCGCCCATGTTCGCGAGGTCGGCGACCTGCGTTTCCATGCCCTTGCGCAGGTGCTCCGGCAGCGGCATCGGCCACGCCGGCTCGCCCACCTCCTCGGCGGCCTCGTACAGCGCGGAGCGGAACGCGTCGTCGTTCGCCATGATCCCGAACGTCCGGTTGCCCAGCGCCAGCATCATCGCGCCGGTCAGCGTCGCGACGTCCACGATGGCGTCCGGCTTCTCCGCGGACGCGGCCCACAGGGCGTCCGCCAGGACCAGCCGGCCCTCGGCGTCGGTGTTGAGCACCTCCACCGTCTTGCCGCTGTACATGCGCAGCACGTCACCCGGGCGGGTGGCGGAGCCCGACGGCATGTTCTCGGCGAGCGCCAGCCAGCCGGTGACGTTGACCTCAAGGCCGAGGCGCGCGGCGGCGACCACGGCCGCGAAGACCGCCGCCGCACCGCTCATGTCGCACTTCATGGTCTCGTTGTGGCCGGCCGGCTTGAGCGAGATGCCGCCCGAGTCGTAGGTGATGCCCTTGCCGACGAAGGCGAGGTGCTTCTTGGCCTTGGCGGAGGTGTACGACAGCTTCACCAGGCGCGGGCCCGCCGCGGAACCGGAGCCGACGCCGAGGATGCCGCCGTAGCCGCCCTTCTCCAGCGCCTTGACGTCGAGCACCTGCACCTTGATGCCGTGCTCCTTGGCCGCGGTCTGGGCGACCGCGGCGAACGACTCGGGGTTGAGGTCGTTCGGCGGGGTGTTGATCAGGTCGCGGGCGCGGTTGAGCTCCTCGGAGACGGCGGTGGCGCGCTCCAGCGCCGCCTTGTACGCCTTGTCGCGGGGCTTGCCGCCGAGCAGGGCGACCTCGGCGAGCGGCGCCTTGCTGTTCTTGGCCTTCGGGTCCTTGCCGTTCTCCTTGTAGGCGTCGAACGTGTAGGCGCCGAGCAGCGCGCCCTCCGCGACGGCACCGGCGTCGGCGGCGTCGGCGAGCGGCAGGGCGAAGGCGGCCTTCTTGGTGCCGGCCAGGGCGCGGGCGGCCGCACCGGCGGCCCGGCGCAGCGCCTCGGCGTCGTACTGGGCGTCCTTCTCGGGCTCGGCGCCGAGGCCCACGGCCACCACGAGCGGTGCCTTGAAGCCGGACGGCGCGGGGAGCTTGGTCACCTCGCCCTCGCCGCCGGAGGCGCCGAGGGTCTCCAGGACGGCGGCGAGCCTGCCGTCGTACCCCTTGTCCACGGCTTCCGCGCCGGGGGCTACGACCGGGCCCTTGGCGCCCTTGGCGACACCGATCACGATCGCGTCGGCCCGCAGGCCGTGCGCCGCGGCGGTGCTGAGAGTGAGAGCAGTCACGGTGGTGAAATCTCGCTTCCGATGTGAAGTTGCTGTGGCCGAAAGGTGTGGGTCGACCGGGCCCGTCGACCGACCCTAGATCCGAGCTCAGGGTGCGGCCTCAGCGGGGCCTTCCCCGGTGCGGCTGACACTCGGGATGAGCCTACGCGCGTGTGTGTCGTTCGCTCATTCCTACGGCCGTTCACCTGTCGGTGGCGTCATCGCCACTTCCCAACCCTCACTGCGGGTGACCTGAGCCACACTCATCGCGTTCCGGTGAGCCGGTAGCTCACCGCTTCGCATGATTTCCATTGATCCTCCCCGGATTTACCACAGGGGGATCTTCTGGGGGAGGGACGACACATGGCGCAGAGTGCGCGCAGATGGAGAAACACGGCCGCCGCCCTGACCACGGCGGGCGTGCTGACGCTGGGCCCGGGGGTGCCCGGCGCGACGGCCGCGGAGGATCCGCGCATCGATCTCAGGGTGCTGGTGGTGGACGACGGCGGCAGCGCCGTACGTGCCATCGCCGCCCAGCTGAAGAGCACCGGCATCCCGTACACGACCGTCGACCTGAACGACTCCGGCCGTCCGGTCCTCACCGAGGCGTTCCTGAGTGACACGGTGAGCGGCCGGCCGCGGGCGAAGTTCCAGGGCGTCGTCCTGCCGAACGAGGCCCCCTTCGGCGCCGGCTCCGCCGAACAGACCGCGCTGGAGACCTACGAGCGGACGTACGGCATCCCGCAGGTTGACGCCTACACCTGGGCGCACCCCGGGGTCGGCCTCGACTACACCAGCGAGGGCGGCTGGTCCGGCAGCCTCGACGGGCGCCGGGCGTCCGTCACCGACGCCGGGAAGACGAAGTGGTTCGGCTACCTCGACGGCGCCTTCGCCTTCGAGGACAACGCCCCCACGATCCAGGAGAGCTACGGCTACGTCGCCCGTCCCCGGGCCGGCTTCACCAGCTATGTGGACATCCCCGTGCCCGAGGGCTCCGGCAGCGGCAGCCTGGTCGGCGAGTACGCGCACGACGGGCGGCGCGAGCTGGTGGTCACCTTCGCCTACAACCAGCACCAGCAGCAGTTCCGGCTGCTCGCCCGCGGCATCGTCGAATGGCTGACCCAGGGCGTCCATCTGGGCCGCGACCGCAACCACTTCGCCGTGCACATCGACGACGTCTTCGCCCCCGACGCCCGCTGGGACAGCGAACGCAACTGCACCCCCGGCGACATCGACTGCGTCGGAGGCGGCGAGGAGATCAACCCGATCCGGATGACGGCCGAGGACGCCGTCCACGCCGCCCAGTGGCAGCGCGAGCACGGCTTCACCCTCGACATGGTCTACAACGCCGGTTCCGGCGAGGAGTGGAAGAGCGAGCACGGCGGCACCGACGCGCTCACCGACCGGCTGCTCGCGGACCGGGCGCAGTACCGCTGGATCAACCACACCTACACGCACCCCTTCCTCGGCTGCGTCCAGGACACCTCGACCGTGCCGTGGAGCTGCGCGAAGAACGCCGACGGCTCGACGAAGTACATGAGCCGCGCCGAGATCGCCGCGCAGATCCGCGACAACCACAACTGGGGCGTCGCCAAGGGCCTCCCGCTCGACCGCACCGAACTCGTCACCGGCGAGCACTCGGGCCTGAGGACGCTGCCGCAGCAGCCGGACGACAACCCGAACCTGGCCGGCGCCCTCGCCGACAGCGGCGTCAAGTGGGTCGCCTCCGACAACTCCCGCGAGCCCGAGCAGCGCGCGGTGGGCGCCGCCCTGACCGTGCCCCGGCACCCGATGAACGTGTACTACAACACCGGCACCGAGGCCGAGATGGCCGACGAGTACAACTGGATCTACACCTCGGCCGAGGACGGCGGCAGCGGCGTCTGCACCACCAACCCGGCCTCCACCTGCCTCGACGCCCCGCTGGACGCGGCCACCGGCTACGACGAGTACATCGTCCCGCAGGAGGCCCGCATCGCCCTGGGGCACGTAGTCAGCAACGACCCGCGCCCGCACTACGCCCACCAGTCCAACCTGGCCGAGGACCGGATCCTCTACCCGGTGATGGAGAAGGTCCTGGCCGACTACCGGGCCCTGTTCGCCGACAACACCCCGGTGGAGAACCTCGCGCAGAAGCCCATCGGCATCGAGCTCCAGCGCCGCGCCGCCTGGCAGACGGCCGTGGCGAACAACCGGGTCACGGCGTACCGCATCGGCACGACCGTCACCGTCACGGCACCGTCCGGGACCCAGATCCCGGTGACCGCGCCGGAGGGCACGAAGAAGCAACTGCTGCTCGGCACCACCGCGTTCGGCACCCCGTACGCGGGAGCGCGCTCGGCCTGGACCACGCCGGCCGCGCTCCAGTCCGCGCTCACGCTGAAGCTGCCGTCGTAGCACCCGGCACCGCACGCGCACCCCGGACCGACCGGCCGGGGTGCGCTTCGGGCCGTCGTACCTGTTCCGCAGGGGGGAACTCACGCATGAGGCGAACGGGCCGTCATGTCACCATGCTCACCGAAGGCACCTATCCGCATGTCCACGGCGGGGTCAGCACCTGGTGCGACCAGCTCGTCAAGGGCATGCCGGAGGTCGACTTCCACATCGTCTCGCTCACCGGGACCGGCCGCGAACCGGTGACCTGGGAGCTGCCGTCCAATGTCCGCCGGCACAGCTCGGTACCCACCTGGGGCCCCAGACCTCGCGGACGCGCCCCGTACGGCCGGGCCCGCCGCCGCTTCCTCCACTCCTACGAGCGGTTCCTGCTCTCCTTCCTCGACCCCGAGGCCCGCTGCGACTTCGGCGAGGCCCTCTACGAGCTGGCCGAACTCGCCCGCGACGGACGTCTGTCGGCGGCGCTGCGGACCGAGTCCGCGCTGCGCTCGCTGATGTGGATCTGGACGATGCCGCATCTGCCGACGGCCGCCGCCCGCCCCAGCGTCCATGACGCGCTCACCGCCACCGACCTGCTGGAGCACGCCCTGCGCCCGCTGGCCGTGCGGATCCCCGAGGACTCGGTCGCGCACGCGGTGAGCAGCGGTCTGGCCACGCTGCCCGCGCTCGCCGCGCGCAAGCTGGACGGCGTACCGTTCCTGCTCACCGAGCACGGCATCTATCTGCGCGAGCGCTATCTCGGCTACCGCAGCGCCGAACAGCGCTGGCCCGTGAAGGCGTTCATGCTCGGCTTCTACCGTGAACTCAATTCACTCGGCTATCGCGCCGCCGACCTGATCACACCGTGCAACCAGTACAACCGCCGCTGGGAGGAGCGCGGCGGCGCCGACGCCGACCGGATCCGCACGGTCTACAACGGCGTCGACCCGCACGCCTTCCCGCACGCGGGCCCCGAGCCGGAGGTCCCCACCCTCACCTGGTGCGGCCGGGTGGACCCCATCAAGGACCTGGAGACTCTCCTCCGCTCCTACGCCATGGTCCGCGCCGAACTCCCGGAGACCAGGCTGCGGTTGTTCGGCCCGGTCCCGCCCGGCGGCGAGGCCTACCGGACACGGCTGGAGAAGCTCGCCGCCGAGCTGGGCGTGACGGACGGCCTGACCTTCGAGGGCCGCATCAGCGAGGTCTGGCGCGCCTACGCCGCCGGACACGTCGTCATGCTGTCCTCGATCTCCGAGGGCTTCCCGTTCTCCATCATCGAGGCCATGTCCTGCGGCCGTACGACGGTCTCGACGGACGTCGGGGGAGTGCGGGAGGCCGTCGGCGACACAGGCCTGGTCGTCCCGCCGCGGGAACCGGAGAAGATGGCCGCGGCCGCGCTGACATTGCTGCGTGACGACGAACGTCGCCTGAAACTGGGCGAGTTGTCCCGCCAGCGGGTGATCGACCGGTTCACCCTGCGCCGCTCCGTGGACGCCTTCCGGACCATCTACCAGGAACTCGCGGGCCTGCCCGAGGTGTACGAGCCCACCGTCGAGACCGTCGCCGACTGGACCCTGGAACTGCGCGACCCCTGGTACGAGAAGGTCGCCACGGACGGGACCGACTGGTGAGCGGCGGACTCTGGATGCCCCCGGGCACCCGCGCCGACGCCCTGCCCTCGATCCCCAGACAGCGCACGCCGGGCTGGGCCCAGCCGGACCCCGTCGACGAACTCGCCGAACGCCTGGAGGAGTTCGTCGCCGCCGCCGTTCACCCCGACGAGATCGCCGCACTGCTGGAGTCCGACGGACTCTCCGACGACCAGATCCGCGAACGCTACGGCGTCAGGAACTCCTTCGCGCTGGCCGAGGAGCTCTACGAACGCGTCCCCCGCCGCTACCCCGAGCCGGAAGCCCCACCTCACGACCCCTGGCAGTCTGCGGGCCTCCTGGCCTGCCTGCTGCGCGGCGTGGTCTTCGCCCTCCCTGGCTTCGGCTACGTCCTCGGCGCCCCCCTCCTCGCCGGCCCCAAGGGCGACTTCGGCCTCCCCGCGGGCACGGTCCCACTGCTGGCCGGCGCCCTGTGCGGCTGGACCTGGAACCAGGGCCTGGCCCACCGGGCCTACACCTGGCTCGGCCTGGGCGACCGAGCGGCAGCCCGCCGCTCCCTGCTGATCGGCGGCCAGGCGGGCGCGCTCCTCGGAGCCCTGGTCGCGTTGTCCGTCGCGGGCACGGCAGCCCCGACGGCGGTGCTCTTCGCCGCGGGCCAGTCCTGCTACCTGGCCGCGGCCACGGCCCTCCTGGTGCTGGGCCGCGAACGAGCCCTACTGGCGGCACTGACACCGATGACAGCGGGCGCCCTCCTGGCCCTGGTACATCCCCTCCCCAACACGGCAAGACTTGCGCTGCTGCTGGGCTCCCTGGTCGCGGTGGGAATCCTGGCGCTGCTGGAAGTAGCCCCGCGGGTAAGGGAGTTGGGCGCGGGAAACTGGACGCCCGCCCTGACCGCACTGCTCCCCTTCGGGGCGCTCCGCGGGGCACAGACGAGCCGTCGACCCGCGGGCGGTCAAGCCGACGGGGTCGTGAGCCGTCAACCCGCGAGCGGCAATGCTGGCGGGGGCATGAGCCGTCGATCCGCGGGCAGTCGTGCCGCTGGGGCGGCACGGGTGGGCGCGGACGGCACCCCGCAAGCGCCGGGCAGCGCGACCCACCCCACGCCCGCCCCCACCCCCCGCACCCCCGGACCCACGCTCACCGCATCCCTCCCGTACGCCCTCTTCGGCCTCGGCAGCGGCGTCCTCGTCGTATACGCGGCCCTCGGGGACGTCCTCGCGGGCGACGACACCACCGCCGTAGCCGCCCCCGCGGCCGTCGCGCTCACCCTCAGCATGGGCCCCGCCGAATGGCTGCTGCACCGCTTCCGCAGCGGCAGCCTCGCCGGCCTGCGCTCCACCAGCACACCGAGCGCCTTCCGACGCACAACCGCCCGCACACTCATCGCGTGCCTCGCCGCCTACCTCACCGCCCTGCTCGCCCTCGGCCTCGCCACCACCGCCCTGTGGCCGCACGCACCCGGCACGGATGCCACCCGCCTCACGGCCCTCCTCCTGCTCGGCGTAGTGATGTGGACAGGCCTGCTGCTCCAGTCGTTCGGCGCGATCACCGGCGCCGCCACCGTCTGCGTCCTCGCCGCCCTCGCCCAGACCCTCGCCCTCGCCACCCACACCGGCGCCCCGCACACCGTCGGCCCGGCCGTGTACGGCGCGGCGGCCGTGGCCCAGTCCGCGCTCGTGTGCTCCCTGCTCGGAAGGGCGACCGCCCACCGATGAAGACCCTGCTCGTCCCGTACTACGAACACCCCTCGATCCGCCCCGCCGAATGGGACGCGATCCTCGCCGCCGCCCCCCGCCTCCACAGCGTCGTCCTCAACCCGGCCAGCGGCCCCGGCGACCGCCCCGACGCCGCCTTCGCCGAGGTCGCCGCCCGGCTGCGCGCGGCGGACGTCCGCGTCCTCGGCTACGCCGACACCGGCTACGGCCGCAGACCGCACGCCGATGTCGTACGCGACCTCTCCCGGCACCGCGACTGGTACGGCACCGACGGCGCCTTCCTGGACCAGGTCGCCTCCGGCCGCGAGGAGTTCGCCCACTACCAACGGCTGGCCGCGGCGGCCTGGGGCCTCGGCTGCCGCACGCTCACCCTCAACCACGGCACCTCACCCCACCCCTCCTACGCCCGCATCGCCGACGTCCTCGTCACCTTCGAGGGACCCTGGACCGCGTACCGCGACCTCCCCCCGCAGCCCCGGCCCGGCGGCCCCGGGATGCGCCTGTGCCATCTGGTGTACGGCGTCCCGGCCGGCGTGGACGCCGAGCGGCTGGCCCGCGCACGGGGGGCCGCGGTGCACTGCGCGGTGCCCGGCGTGGGAGATCATCCGTGGGGTACGCTGCCGCACTCCTTGGAGCCCACCCGGTGAGACGCCCCGCTGTCCTGACCGCCCTGCTCGTGCTGCTGCTCGCGGGCTGCACGACCGCCTCCGACGGCAAACCGCCCGGCCCGCGCTGGCAGCCGCGGCCCGGCACCGACTGGCAGTGGCAGCTCAGCGGCCGCCTCGACACCTCCGTCGACGTGCCCGTCTACGACATCGACGGCTTCGACCACGATGCCGACACGGTCGCCGCGCTCCACGACGACGGCCGCAAGGTCATCTGCTACCTCTCCACCGGCGCCTGGGAGGAGTTCCGACCCGACGCCGCGGACTTCCCCAGGTCGGTGCTGGGCCGGGGCAACGGCTGGAAGGGCGAACGCTGGCTCGACATCCGCCGCACGGACGTCCTCGAACCCCTCATGGCGGCCCGCCTCGACATGTGCCGCGAGAAGGGCTTCGACGCCGTCGAGCCGGACAACATGGACGGCTACCGCAACCGCACCGGCTTCCCGCTCACCGCCCGCGACCAGCTCCGCTACAACCGCCTCATCGCCAAGCTGGCCCACGACCGCGGCCTCGCCGTCGGCCTGAAGAACGACCTCGACCAGATCCCGGACCTGGTCGACGACTTCGACTTCGCGGTCAACGAGCAGTGCGCCCAGTACCAGGAGTGCTCCGCCCTGAAGCCGTTCGTGGACGCGGACAAGGCCGTCTTCCACGTCGAGTACGAGCTGCCCACCGACCGCTTCTGCGCGGACTCCCGTCGGCTGGGGCTGAGTTCCCTGCTGAAGAAGTACGAACTGGGAGCGTGGCGCCGGGCCTGCTAGAGCCCGAGGCTCAGCACCACCAGGGCGGCGGTGGCCGCCGTCTCCGCGACCCCGCCGAAGACATCACCGGTGACCCCGCCGAAGCGGCGGACACAGCGGCGCAGCAGGAGTTCGGCGACACCGAGGGCGAGGAGAACGGCTACGGCGGTCCGTACGACGTCGTCCGCGCCGAAGAGCGCCCCCGCTGCGGCGGCCCCCACGGTGACGGCCACGGCCGCGCCGGCCGCCCCGCGCACCGGCACCACCCCCGCGACGGCCGCACCGAGCCCCTCGGGCCGCGCCGCCGGCACCCCGGCACGCGCGGCCAGGGTGAGCGCGAGCCGCGCGGCCACCGCGGCCACGACGGCACCGAGCGCACCCCGGGCCCAGGAGTCGTCGTAGAGCCGCGCGACCGCGGCGACCTGCCCGAGCAGCACGAACAGCAGCGTGATCACACCGAACGGCCCGATGTCCGACTGCTTCATGATCCGCAACGCGTCCTCGGCGGGCTTGCCGCTCCCGAGCCCGTCGGCCGTGTCCGCCAGCCCGTCCAGATGCAGCCCACGAGTGAGCACGGCGGGTACGGCGACGGTGGCGACGGCGGAGAGCAGCGACGAGGCACCGAGGAAGAGCAGGAAGAGGCCGACGGCGGCGGAGAGGGCACCGAGCGCCACACCGACCAGGGGGGCGCAGAGCATTCCGCCCCGGGCGGCCTCCCGGTCCCAGCGCCGCACCTCGACGGGTATGACACTGAGGGTGCCGAAGGCGAAACGGAGACCGTCGAGCGGCGGGGTCATGGACACGTCGGCAGACTAGCCCGGACGCCGCACCCACGAGGCGGCCCACCCCTCGCCTCGGGAAGCTGGGGCACATGGGCCAATGGCTGCACCGCAACATCGTCGAACCGGGCAAGCTCCCCCTGCTCCTGGCCCTGACCGCGTTCGTGCTCACCTTCCTGATCACCCGGATCGTCACCCGCCTGATCCGCGCGGGCAAAGGCCCCTTCGGCAACATCAGCGCCGGCGGTGTGCACATCCACCACGTCGTCCCCGGCGTCGTCCTCACCGTGGTCGGCGGCTTCGGCGCGGTCGCCGGCGGTCACCACGGCTTCGGCTCGGCCCTGACCGCCGTGGTCTTCGGCATCGGCGCGGGCCTCGTCCTGGACGAGTTCGCGCTGATCCTCCACCTCGACGACGTCTACTGGACCGAGGAGGGCCGGCGCAGCGTCGAGGTCGTCGTCCTCACGGCCGCGCTAGTCGGTCTGGTCCTGTGCGGCTTCGCGCCGTTCGGCGTCAACGACCTCAGCGAGGACGAGCTCCAGGACCGCGGCACGGTCATCACGACCGTCCTGACGAACTTCGTCTTCGCCCTGATCGCCCTCGGCAAGGGCAAGACCCGCACCGCGCTCTTCGGCGTGATCGTCCCCGTCATCGCCCTCGTCGGCGCCGTACGCCTGGCCCGCCCCGCCTCCCCATGGGCCAGACGCTTCTACGGTCGCCGCCCCCGCGCCCGGGCCAGGGCCACCCTGCGCGCCTACCGCCACGACCGCCGCTGGTCCGGCCCCGCCCGCCGGCTCCAGGACTGGATCGGCGGCAAGCCGGACCCCGAGCCGACCCGCTCCCTGGAACGCCGCTGAGCGGAACCGGCGCGAGCTGGAAATCCCGGCTGCTACTCCTCGGCCTGCTCCTCAGCCTTCTCCTCCGCAGGCTCCACGGGCTCCACGGGCTCCACAGGCTTCTCCGGCCTCTCCGGCAGCTCCGCCGCCAGCGCCGCCGCGGCCTGGACCATCGGGAGCGCCAGCAGGGCACCCGCGCCCTCGCCGACCCGCACGCCCTGCGTGAGCAGCGGCTCCAGGGCCATCCGGTCCAGCGCCTTCGCCTGGCCCGGCTCCCCGCTGTCGTGGGCGGCCAGCCACCAGTCCGGCGCCCGGAAGGCGATCCGCTGGCCCACCAGCGCACACGCGGCGACCACGACGCCGTCGAGGATCACCGGCAGCTTGCGCACCGCGCTCTGCAGCAGGAACCCGGTGATCGCGGCGAGGTCGGCCCCGCCCACCGTCGCCAGCAGCTGCAACTGGTCGCCGAGCACCGGCCGGGCCCGCCGCAGCGCATCCCGGATCGCCGCGCACTTGCGCATCCAGGCCAGGTCGTCGATCGCCAGACCGCCCCGCCCGGTCACCACCGACGCGTCGGTCCCGCACAGCGCGGCCACCAGCACACCCGCCACCGTGGTTCCGCCCACGCTCACATCGCCGAGAACGACCAGATCCGTACCGGAGTCGGCCTCCTCGTCGGCCACCGCGACACCGGCCCGGAACGCGGCCTCCGCCTCCTCCAGGGTCAGCGCGTCCTCGATGTCGATCCGCCCGCTGCCGCGCCGCACCCGATGCCGTACGACGTCCTCGGGCAGCGTCGCCGGGTCGCAGTCCAGCGCCATGTCGACCACCCGCACCGGCACGCCCAGCCGCCGCGCGAGCACCGACACCGGCCGGCCGCCCTCCAGGATGTCCTGCACCAGCTCACCGGCGCTGCCCGCGGGCCGCGCCGAGACATCCAGCTCGGCGATGCCGTGGTCACCGGCGAACAGCACCACTCGCGGCCGTTCGACCGGCCGCACCGGCACGGCGCCCTGCGCCGCGGCCAGCCACTCACCCAGGTCGTCCAGGCGGCCCAGCGACCCGGGCGGCACGATCTGACGCTCCCGGCGCGCCTCGGCGTCGCGGCGCACCCCTCCGTCGGGGCGCTCGATCAGATCGGTGAAGTCGTCGAGATTAAGCGAGCTCATTCGCCGAACAGTACCGGCCTCGACCGAACGGAACGCCGCCACATCGACCCGACGTCGTTGCGTCCAAGATCGCGATCCCATACGTTCCGTTTTGCAGCGGATTGTCGTACCCCTCTCGCGCCCGGAGTCGCCCATGTCCGCCCCCGCAGCCGATCCCGCCGAACTCGCCCCGGAAACGGACCGATTCCACCGGCCGCGCCGCGACGACTGCCCGTGGTGCCGCTCGAAACTGCTGCGACAGCGGCACCTGGCGGCCACCGCCCGCGCGATGCTCCCCTTCGGCGAACCGGAGAGCTGGCTGGACATCGGCACCGGCGACGGCGCGTTCCCGGCGGCGGCGAAGCAGGTCTTCCCGTACACGTCCTTCGACGGCGTGGACCCCACGGCCCGCGTGGAACGGGCCCAGGCGGCGGACCGCGTGGAGGAGGCGTACGCGGGCGACCTGACGAACCCCCATCTGATGGCCCATCTGCGCGCCCGCTACGACGTGGTCAGCGTCCTGCACCACCTGCCGCAGACCGTGCACCCCCGCGAACAGATCCAGGCTGCCCTCACGGCACTGCGCCCCGGCGGCCACGTCCTGCTCGAACTCCCCGACCCACAGGGACTGTTCGCCGCACTGCGGCACCCCCGCCCCATCCCCCCGCTTGCCCTGCCCGACCTGCGCGGGGAACTGGAGTCCCGGGGCTGCACGATCATCACCACGAGCCGCAGCCCGTTCCTGACCTGCTACCGCGTCATCGCCCGCACACAGCCCGCCTAGCCCGCCTCACCCGCGCAGCATCACCGCCTGGCCGGCCACCACCAGCAGCACCTGCTCGCACTCACCGGCGAACGCCGCGTTCAACCGCCCCAACTCGTCCCGGTACCGCCGCCCCGACGCCGTGGCCGGGACGATCCCCGACCCCACCTCGTTGGACACGGCCACCACGGTCCGCCGGGCCGACCGCACCGCGTCCGTCAGCTCCCGCACCCGCTCCCGCAGCGCCCGCTCCCCACCGTCCGCCCACACCGCGTCGTCCCACGCCCCGACGGAGTCCATCGCGTCCGTCAGCCACAGCGACAGACAGTCGATCAGCACCGGCGCCCCGTCCTCCGCCAGCAGCGGCACCAGGTCACATGTCTCCGTCGTACGCCAGGACCCCGGCCGCCGCTCCCGGTGCAACGCCACCCGCGCCGCCCACTCGCCGTCCCCGTTGCGCAGCCCGCCCGTCGCGACGTACAGCACGTCCGGAAACGCCTCCAGCCGACGCTCCGCCTCCACCGACTTCCCCGACCGGGCCCCGCCCAGCACCAACGTCCGCCGCGGCACGTCCGGCACCTCCTCGTACACCCCCACCACCAGCGTCGTCCCGTCCGGCACGGCCCGCGCCCCCACCGAGGCCAGCCGCCGCCGCAACTCGGCCCCCGGCGGCACATCGTGGTCCAGATGTACGGCGATGACATCCGTCGTCGGCCGCAGCGCCCCCACCGCCCGCAGCCGCGCCAGCGCGTCCGGCCGCCCCACGACATCCGCGACGACCATGTCGTACGCCTCGATGTCCCCGTTCTCCAGCCCGGCCGGCGCGCTTCCCGGCGGCAGGTACAGCAGCCGCTGCCCGTCCGGCCCGGTCACCGCGTACCCCGTACCGCCCGCGTCCATCGCCAGCGCCCGCACCCGATGCCCCGTCAGCAGCGCCAACTCGCGCCCGTCGGGCACCCGCCCCGGAGCCGGCAGCCCCGCCGGCACCTCGACGGCCGGCCCCTCGTGCGGATGCGACAACAGCACCTGCCGCACCCCGCCCAGCGACCGCCCGGCCCGGGCAGCCGCAAACGCCGCACCGGGCGTCAGATCGATCAGCACCGCCCCGTCCACGAGCAACGCGGTCGCCGCCCGGGCATCCGCCCCCAGAGCGGTCGCACAGGCGGCACAGGGGCAGTTGGGGCGGGGGAGGCCGGTAGGGGCACCGGTGCCGAGCAGAGTCAGTTCCACGGACTGATTTTCACCGGTGACGGCAGAACTCGCGCGGCTGGGGCGCTGTGACAGGGGCCCGATCTTCTTCGGCTGGGCCAACGGAGCGAATACGCTGATCGTGACGACAGTTCACCAAGGAGGCCCGCATGGCAGCATGGACCTGGCGCTTCGAGAAGGCCGACGGGACGGAGACCGCGCCCGCCGTGGAGCCCGAGGAGTTCACCACGCAGGGGGACGCCGAGTCCTGGATCGGCGAGGTGTGGAAGGACCTGCTCGCCGGCGGCGTCGACCAGGTACGGCTGTTCGAGGACACCACGGAGATCTACGGGCCGATGAGCCTGCACGCCGAACAGGCCTGACGGAGCGGGGCGCTCCGGGGCGCCCCCTCCTCACTGCTCGCCCAGCGTCACGTCGACGGTCTTCTCACCGCCGTCGCGCGTGTACGTCACCGCCACCTCGTCCCCCGGCTGCTCCGAAGCAAGCGCCTCGGCCAGCGAGGTGACGGTGGTGATGTCCGTGTCACCCAGCTTCGTGATGATGTCCCCGGGCTCGATGCCCGCCTCGTCGGCCGCGCCGCCGTCCTTGACCTCGACCACGGCGACCCCGGCGGCCCGGTAGTCGTCGTCGACGACCGTCCGCGCGGTGATGCCGAGCGCCGCCCGCCCCGAGTCGGTGACCTTGCCCTCCTCGATGATCTGGTCGGCCACCGTCTTCACCATCGACGCCGGGATCGCGAACCCGATGCCGGGCGCCGCACTGTCCCCGAGGTCGGGGGCGGTGGCCGCGAGCGTCGGGATGCCGATGACCTCGCCGTCCAGGTTCACCAGGGCCCCGCCGCTGTTGCCCGGGTTGATCGCGGCCGACGTCTGCACCATGTTGCCGATCGTGGCGCCCGTCCCGCCGCCGGAGCGGCCCTCGGTGACGGTCCGTCCGGTCGCCGAGACGATGCCCTGGGTGACGCTGGAGGAGAGCCCGAGCGGCGAGCCCATCGCCAGCACGATCTGGCCGACCTCGACCTTCGAGGAGTCCCCGAAGGAGGCGGCCTTCAGCCCGTCCGGCACCTTGTCCAGCTTGATGACGGCGAGATCCTGGTCGGGGTAGGAGTAGACGAGCTTCGCGGACAGCTCGTCCTCGCTGTTCGCGGTCGTCACCCTGAACGTCTTCTCGTCCCCGACGACGTGCGCGTTGGTGACGACATGGCCCTCACCGTCGTAGACGACACCCGATCCCAGATCGCGGCTGGCCTGGATCTGCACGACCGACGGCAGGACGTCCTTGATCACCTTCAGGTAGTCCTCCTGAAGGTCACTGTCGGCGGCGGGGAGGGCGGCCTGGGTCGTCGAGGACTCCGTCTGCGAGCCGGACCCGGAGTCGGAACACCCGGCGAGGAGCACGACGGAACTGGTGAACGCGGCGGCGCAGACGAGCGCACGCCGCCGCGCGCGGGTGTGGGAAGCATCCATGCCCCGAGTCTTGTGTCGAGGCGTATGTCCGGCTTGCGGTGAACGCCCGAACGGGTCTCAGCCCCGCACTCCGCACAGGTGCAGCAGAGCCGCGACAGCCCGGTACGGATCCGTCCGCCCGGCCCGTGCCTCGGCCGCCAGCAGCGCCTCCACGTCGGCCGGGATCTCGGCCCCGTCCGCCGCCGTGTCCGTGAAGACCCGCACGCCGTACCAGGCGTGCAGCGGGGCACCGATGCCGGCGAGCGTCGCCGTCAGGGTGTCCAGGCGGTCCGCCCGGACATCGAGGCCCAGCCGGTTCCGGTACGCCGTCGTGTCGAAGGCGGCCAGCGCGCCGGTCCAGTCGCCGGACAGGCCGGGCCGCATGGCGAGCGCGTCGGCGTTGCGGACCAGCAGCGACAGCAGCCCGCCCGGGGCGAGCATCCGCGCCATCCCCGCGAGCAGGGCGTCGGGCTCCTCGACGTACATGAGCACGCCGTGGCAGAGCACCACGTCGAAGCTGCCCGGCAGGAAGTGCACACCGGTGTCCCGGCCGTCGCCCTCGATGATCCGCATCCGCTCGCGGATCCCGTCCGGCTCCGAGGCCAGCGCCTCGCGCGCCGCGGAGATCATCGTGGCGTCCTGCTCAAGGCCGGTCACCTGGTGCCCGGCCCGGGCCAGCCGCAGGGCCTGCGTGCCCTGCCCCATCCCCACATCGAGGACCCGAAGGCGCTGCCCCACCGGGAAGCGCCCGGCTATCTGCTCGTCGAGCTGCCGGGCCACCAGCTCCTGTCGTACGACGTCACGCAGACCACCCAGCTTGGTCAGCCAGGACTGCGCCGCGCCCCCGGAGAAAGGCGTCGTGCTCAGGGCCGTTCCCCGCGCTTGACCTGCGGCTTGGGCAGCCGGAGCCGGCGCATCTGGAGGGAGCGCATCAGCGCGTAGGCGACGGCACCGCGCTTGCTCTCGTCGGGGAAGCGCTCGTTCAGGCGCTTCTTCAGGCGGACGCCGGTGACGATCGAGTCGAGCACGATCAGCACGATCACGACGAGCCACAGCAGCAGCGCGATGCTCTGCAGCTGGGCCACCCGCACCATGCTCAGCACGAGGATGATCACGGCCATCGGGAGGAAGAACTCCGCGACGTTGAAGCGCGAGTCGATGAAGTCACGCGCGAGGCGGCGCACCGGGCCCTTGTCACGGGCGGGCAGGTACCGCTCGTCGCCGTTCGCCAGCGCCTCGCGCTGCCGGGTCAGGGCCTGGCGGCGCTCCTCGCGCTGACGCTTGGCGGCCTCCTTGCGCGAGGTCGGCGTATTGGCGACGCTGCGGCGCTGGGTCTGGGCCTCACTGCGCTTGGGCGTGGGCCGACCCTTGGGGGCCTGCGGGTCACGGGGCTGCTTGGAGTCGGTCAGCGGCGCCTTGTCGGCGGCAGCGGCCTTCTCTTCCTTGGCACGGCTACGGAACACAAAACCCAAGGGTACGGGGTGCGGACGCATGAGCCCCAGCCCGATGGGGAACGATCCGGCAACACCAGTCGTCATGTAGGGGGACAGAGGGGACGTTGTGTTCGTTTCCGAGGACCCTGGCAGGGACCCCGGGAAGCACCTACTCCCTACGCCGGAGAGCGGGCGAGCACAGTCGTCCTCGGGGATGAGCGCATCCGTCCCCGAACAGTGCGGTAATGGATGCAGGGCCCGTACTGTGGGTTCTGTCGCAGGAGCTGGAGCTGGAGTCCGTCAGAAGGGGGCGCGCGAAGCCCATGAGCGGTGTCATGAAGCGTATGGGGATGATCTTCCGCGCGAAGGCGAACAAGGCCCTTGACCGGGCCGAGGACCCGCGCGAGACCCTCGATTACTCGTACCAGAAGCAGTTGGAACTCCTCCAGAAGGTCCGCCGCGGCGTCGCCGACGTGGCCACCAGCCGCAAGCGCCTGGAGCTCCAGCTGAACCAGCTGCAGTCGCAGTCGTCGAAGCTGGAGGACCAGGGGCGCAAGGCGCTCGCGCTGGGCCGGGAGGACCTGGCCCGCGAGGCGCTGTCCCGCCGCGCCGCCCTCCAGCAGCAGGTGACCGACCTGGAGACGCAGCACGCGACCCTCCAGGGCGAGGAGGAGAAGCTCACCCTCGCGGCCCAGCGGCTCCAGGCCAAGGTCGACGCCTTCCGTACGAAGAAGGAGACCATCAAGGCCACGTACACGGCGGCCCAGGCCCAGACCCGGATCGGCGAGGCCTTCTCCGGCATCTCCGAGGAGATGGGCGACGTCGGCCTGGCCATCCAGCGGGCCGAGGACAAGACCGCCCAGCTCCAGGCCAGGGCCGGGGCGATCGACGAACTGCTCGCCTCCGGCGCCCTGGACGACCAGTCCGGCATGCACAAGGACGACATCCAGGCCGAGCTGGACCGGCTCTCCGGTGGTACGGATGTAGAGCTGGAACTGCAGCGCATGAAGGCCGAGCTGGCCGGAGGCACCTCGGGGCAGCAGCAGGCCATCGAGGGCGGCACCGGTCAGGGCCAGCAGCAGCCGCAGGACACCCCGCGCTTCGACAAGCAGTAACCCGGCCGGGGCCCACGCCTAGGAGGGCGACATGATCGTAAGGATCATGGGGGAGGGTCAGGTGAGGCTGGCCGACAGCCACCTCACCGAACTGAACAAGCTGGACGACGAACTCCTGAGGGAGATGGAGAACGGCGACGGGCCCGGCTTCCGCCGCACCCTCCATGCCCTGCTCATCAAGGTCCGCGAACTGGGCGAGCCACTTCCGGACGACTCCCTGGAACCGTCGGAACTGATCCTCCCGTCCCCGGACGCAACCCTGGAGGAGGTCCGGGAGCTGCTGAGCGACGATGGCCTGATCCCGGGCTGAACCGGCTCAGCCTGCGGGCATGAGTGCCGCCTGGGGCGGCCCCGCTGCCAAAGAGAGGCGGCACCCCGTCGCGCCGGGCTGCGCACCCACCCCCGCTCAGCCCAACGCCGGGCGGCATTCGCAGACACATGAACCCCAGCTACCGTAAACAGCCGTGAGCACCCTCGACCGCGCCAGAGCCCATCTCAAAGCGCACCCCATGGCGCTGGACGCGGCCCTCGCCGCAGGCGTCCTGCTCTGCATGGTCGCCGGCTCCTTCGTGGACCCGCACGGCAAGAACGGCGTCACCTGGGGCGTCCGCACCCCCGACACCCCCAGCCTGATCCTCATCACCCTCGGCGCCGCAGCCCTCGTCTTCCGCCGCCGAGCCCCCCGTACCGTCCTCGCCCTCACCGGCGCCTTCTCCATCATCGAGAGCGTCACCAGCGACCCCCGCGCCCCCGTCGCCATGTCCGCGGTCGTCGCCCTCTACACCGTCGCCTCCACCACCGACCGCCCCACCACCTGGCGTCTCGGCCTGCTCACCATGACCGTGCTGACCGGCGTCGCCATGCTGGCCGGCCCCCTGCCCTGGTACGCCCAGGAGAACCTGGCGATCTTCGCCTGGACCGGTATGGCGGCCACCGCCGGCGACGCGATCCGCAGCCGTCGTGCCTTCGTCGACGCGATCCGGGAACGCGCCGAGCGCGCCGAACGCACCCGCGAGGAGGAGGCCCGCCGCCGGGTCGCCGAGGAGCGCTTGCGCATCGCCCGCGACCTGCACGACGTCGTCGCCCACCACATCGCCCTGGTCAATGTGCAGGCCGGAGTCGCCGCGCACGTCATGGACAAGCGTCCCGACCAGGCCAAGGAGGCCCTGGCCCACGTACGGGAGGCCAGCCGCTCCGCGCTCAACGAACTGCGCGCCACCGTCGGCCTGCTGCGCCAGTCCGGCGACCCCGAGGCCCCCACCGAGCCCGCCCCCGGCCTGGACCGCCTCGACGAGCTCGTCGGCACCTTCCGCAGCGCCGGACTCCAGGTCGAGGTCGCCCGCACCGACCAGGGCACGACCCTGCCCGCCGCCGTCGACCTGGCCGCCTACCGCGTCATCCAGGAAGCCCTCACCAATGTGCAGAAGCACGCCGGTGCGGAGGCGAAGGCCGAGGTCAGCGTCGTACGCGTGGGCCCGAACGTGGAGATCACGGTGCTCGACAACGGCAGCCGGGACGAGGACGCCCCCGTCTCCGGCGGCGGCCACGGTCTGCTCGGCATGCGCGAGCGCGTCACCGCCCTGCGCGGCACCCTCACCACCGGTCCCCGCTACGGAGGCGGCTTCCGCGTCCATGCGATCCTGCCCGTCAAGACCCGATCCCGCGCCACGGAGGACTCCGTATGACCATCCGTGTCCTGCTCGCCGACGACCAGGCCCTGCTGCGCAGCGCCTTCCGTGTGCTCGTCGACTCCGAGTCCGACATGGAGGTGGTGGGGGAGGCGTCCGACGGCGCGGAGGCGGTGCGGCTGACCCGGGAGCACCGGGCCGACGTCGTCCTCATGGACATCCGGATGCCCGGCACGGACGGCCTCGCGGCCACCCGCATGATCAGCGAGGACCCCGGTCTCGCCCACGTCCGTATCGTCATCCTGACCACGTTCGAGGTCGACGACTACGTCGTGCAGTCGCTGCGGGCCGGCGCCTCCGGCTTCCTCGGCAAGGGCAGTGAGCCCGACGAACTCCTCAACGCCATCCGGGTCGCTGCCGGCGGCGAGGCCCTGCTCTCCCCGGCCGCCACCAAGGGCCTGATCGCCCGCTTCCTCGCCCAGGGCGGCCCGGCGGACGAGGAACGCGACCCCGCCCGCGCCCAGCGCCTCGACGCGCTCACCGTGCGGGAGCGCGAGGTGCTGGTCCAGGTGGCCGGCGGGCACTCCAACGACGAGATCGCCGAACGCCTTGAGGTCAGCCCGCTGACCGTGAAGACGCACGTCAACCGGGCCATGTCCAAGCTGGGCGCCCGGGACCGGGCGCAGCTCGTGGTGATCGCTTACGAGTCGGGGCTGGTCCGTCCAAGGGTGGACTGAGCGACGGCCGGGCGTACTGCGCCCGGAGTATGCGCGAGATAAGGAACGGGACTTCGGGGCTACGAATCGGCGGTTCCGCATGGCTGAGGGTGAAGGGGCCGCTCTGCTCGACAGAAGAGAGACCCTGATCCCATGTCCTGGCTGTCACGATTCAGCCTCGCGCAACGAGCCCTGATCGGGCTCGTGTCGATCATCGCGCTCGCTTTCGGCGCGATCGCGATACCCCAGCTCAAGCAGCAGCTGCTGCCGTCCATCGAACTGCCCATGGTGTCGGTGCTGGCGCCGTACCAGGGCGCGTCCCCCGACGTGGTGGAGAAGCAGGTCGTCGAGCCCATCGAGGACAGCCTCGAAGGCGTGGACGGCATCACCGGCGTCACCTCCACGGCCAGTGAGGGCAACGCCCTGATCATGGCCTCCTTCGACTACGGCAACGACACCCAGCAGCTCGTCGCCGACGTCCAGCAGGCCGTGAACCGGGCCCGCGTCCAGCTCCCGGACGACGTGGACCCGCAGGTCGTGGCCGGTTCGACGGACGACATGCCGACCGTCGTGCTCGCCGTCACCGCCGACAAGGACCAGCAGGCGCTGGCCGACCAGCTCGACCGGACGGTCGTACCGGTCCTGAAGGACATCGACGGCGTCGGCCAGGTCACCGTCGACGGCGTACGCGACCTCCAGGTCGGTGTCACCCCGGACGACGCGAAGCTGGCCGAGGCCGGTCTGACCGCGCAGTCCCTCGCGCAGGCCCTCCAGGCGGGCGGCGCCACCGTCCCGGCCGGCTCCTTCGACGAGGACGGCGCCAACCGGACCGTCCAGGTCGGCGGCGGCTTCACCTCGCTGGCGCAGATCGAGAACCTGCGGATCAGGACCGAGGGCAAGCCGGTCCGCCTCGGTGACGTCGCCACGGTCGAGCAGGAGCAGGCCCCGGCCGACTCGATCACCCGCACCAACGGCGAGCCGAGCCTCGCGGTCATGGTGACCATGGACCGCGACGGCAGCGCGGTGGCGATCTCGGACGCCGTGAACGACAGGCTGCCGCGGCTGAGCGAGGACCTCGGCGCCGAGGTGACCGTCGTCAGCGACCAGGGTCCGGCGGTGGCCAAGTCCATCGACGGCCTGACCACCGAGGGCGCCCTGGGTCTGCTCTTCGCGGTCCTGGTCATCCTGGTCTTCCTGGCGTCGGTCCGCTCCACGCTGGTCACGGCGGTGAGCATCCCGCTCTCCGTCGTCCTGGCCCTGATCGTGCTGTGGACCCAGGACCTCTCCCTGAACATGCTCACGCTGGGCGCCCTGACCATCGCCATCGGCCGGGTCGTCGACGACTCGATCGTGGTCCTGGAGAACATCAAGCGGCACCTCGGCTACGGCGAGGAGCGCGAGGCGGCCATCCTGAAGGCCGTCCGCGAGGTGGCCGGCGCGGTGACGTCCTCGACGCTCACCACCGTCGCCGTGTTCCTGCCGATCGGCCTGGTCGGCGGCATGGTGGGCGAGCTGTTCGGCTCCTTCAGCCTGACGGTGACGGCGGCCCTGCTGGCCTCCCTCCTCGTCTCGCTGACGGTCGTGCCAGTGCTGTCGTACTGGTTCCTGCGCGCCCCGAAGGGCACCCCGGAGGACGCCGGCGAAGCCCGCCGCAAGGCCGAGGAGAAGGAGGCGAGGAGCCGCCTGCAGCGCCTCTACGTCCCCGTCCTGCGCTTCGCCACACGCCGCCGCATGACGAGCGTGGCCCTCGCGATCGTCATCCTGATCGGCACCTTCGGCATGACCCCGCTGCTGAAGACGAACTTCTTCGACCAGGGCGAGCAGGAAGTCCTCACCGTCAAGCAGGAGTTGAAGCCCGGCACCAGCCTGGCCGCGACCGACGCGCAGGCGAGGAAGGTCGAGAAGCTGCTCGCGGGGACCGAGGGCGTCAAGGACTACCAGGTCACCATCGGCTCGTCCGGCTTCATGGCGGCCTTCGGCGGCGGCACGGACACCAACCAGGCGTCGTACTCGGTGATGCTGGAGGACTCGGCCTTGTCCGAGGACGTCACCGACCGCATCGAGGCCGGGCTGAAGGACCTCAAGAACATCGGCACCACCACCGTCGCCGTCGGTGACGGCTTCGGCAGCCAGGACCTGAGCGTCGTCGTGAAGGCGGCCGACGCGCAGGTGCTGCGCGAGTCCGCGGAGGAGGTCCGCAAGGCCGTGGCCGGCCTGGACGACGTCACCGACGTCACCAGCGACCTGTCGCAGAGCGTCCCGCGCATCTCGGTCAAGGCCAACGACAAGGCGGCGGCGGCCGGTTTCGACGACGCCGGCCTGGGCGCGGCGGTCGCCCAGGCGGTCCGCGGCACCACGGCGGCCAAGGCGACGCTGGACGACACCGAGCGCGATGTGGTCATCCGCTCGGCGAACCCCGCCCGGACGCTGGCCGAGCTCAAGGCCCTGCGCCTGGGCCCGGTGAAGCTGTCCGACGTGGCGACGGTGAAGCTGGTCGACGGCCCCGTGTCGATGACCCGCATCGACGGCCGGCGTGCCGCGACGATCACGGCGAAGCCGACCGGTGACAACACCGGCGCGGTGAGCGCGGACCTCCAGGCGAAGATCGACGGCCTGAAGCTCCCCGCGGGCGCCACCGCCGACATCGGCGGGGTCTCCCAGGACCAGGACGAGGCCTTCGCCAACCTGGGCCTGGCGATGCTGGCGGCCATCGCGATCGTCTTCATGCTCCTGGTCGCGACCTTCCGCTCGCTCGCCCAGCCGCTGATCCTGCTGGTCTCCATCCCGTTCGCGGCCACGGGCGCCATCGGCCTCCTGATCGCCACCGGCACCCCGATGGGCGTCCCCGCGATGATCGGCATGCTGATGCTGATCGGCATCGTGGTGACCAACGCGATCGTGCTGATCGACCTCATCAACCAGTACCGCGCACAGGGCTACGGCGTCGTCGAGGCCGTGATCGAGGGCGGCCGCCACCGGCTGCGCCCGATCCTCATGACGGCCCTGGCGACGATCTTCGCCCTCCTTCCGATGGCGCTGGGCGTCACCGGCGAGGGCGGCTTCATCGCCCAGCCGCTCGCGGTGGTGGTGATCGGCGGCCTGATCACCTCGACCCTGCTCACCCTGCTCCTCGTCCCGACGCTCTACACGATGCTGGAGCTCCGCAAGGAGCGCCGGGCCAAGAAGCGCGCGGCGAAGCGGGAGAAGAAGGCGGAGGTACCGGCGCAGCCGGAGCCTGTGAAGGTCTGACCGGGGCGGCCGGGTTCCGTACGTGCGCGTACGGAACCCGGCCGTATCCTTTCCCTCAACTGGCATACGGGGGAGAGGGATCGGGGCGTGCCGCTGCACAAGGACGATCCGAGGTCGGTGGGCGGGTACAGGCTGGTCGACCGGCTGGGAGCCGGCGGCATGGGCGTCGTCTACCGGGGCAGATCGCGCTCCGGACGCGAGGTCGCCGTCAAGGTGGTGCACGCGCAGTACGCCGGGGACCGGGTCTTCCGCGCCCGCTTCCACCAGGAGATCGACGCCGTCCGCAAGGTGAGCGGCGCCTTCACCGCGCCGGTCGTGGACGCCGACCCGGAGGCGGCGCGGCCGTGGATGGCGACGCAGTACGTGCCGGGCCGCTCGCTCGCCGAACGGATCCGTGAGCTGGGCCCGCTGCGGGAGACCGAACTGCGGCGGCTGGCGCTGGGGTTGGTCGAGGCGCTGCGGGACATCCACCGGGCGGGAGTCGTGCACCGCGACCTCAAGCCCGCCAACGTCCTGCTGGCCGACGACGGCCCGCGCGTCATCGACTTCGGCATCTCCCGGGCCGCGGAGAACATCACCCTCACCGAGACCGGCCAGATGATCGGCACCCCGCCCTTCATGTCCCCGGAACAGCTCACCGACGCCCGCTCGGTGGGCCCGGCCTCCGACGTCTTCTCACTCGGCGCGCTGCTGGTGTACACCCTCACCGGCCGGGGGCCGTTCGACGCGGACAGCCCCTACCTGACGGCGTACCGGGTGGTCCACGACGAGCCCGTCCTGGACGGCGTACGACAGCCTCTGCGCGCGATCCTCGAGCGCTGTCTGGCCAAGGACGCCAAGGACCGGCCCGGACTGGACGAGCTGGCCCGCGAGTTCGCGACGGTGCTGCCGGAGGGGGCGGCGGACGACCCGGCGACGGTGACCCTGCGCCCGCTTCCCCCCACGGGGACCGGGGTCCCTGCCACCTCCTCCGGCCGCCGCCGACTGCGCCCGCTGTGGGCCGCGACCGGCACGATCGGCGCGCTGGCCCTCGGGCTGACGGCGTATCTGCTGAACGGGCCGGGATGGGCGGACAGCGAGGGCGAGGGCGGCGCGACCCGCACGGAGGCCGCCGCCTCCCGCTGGACGCAGGAGCTGCCGGGCGGCTGGCAGCCCTGGCAGACCACGGTGAACGCAACCGCCGAGCGGGGCCTGAAAAAGGGGCGCGACCTGCTGACGGAAGGGACGGACAGCGGCCCGGGGTGCCGGATGTACGAGGGATCCGCCTACTGCGCGGGCGGCGGGGTGTTCCCCGTGCGAATCGACGGGCTCACCGGACGGACCGAATGGCGCGCCGACGTGGAGCGGCCTGCAACGGGCAAGGCGTCGTACCTCTACGAGCTCCTCGGCGTCGTGGACGACACGATGCTGGTCCGGTGGGAGGGGGAGAACGGCGCGGCCTCGGTCACCGCCTTCGACACCGAGACCGGGAAGCGGCTCTGGCATCGCGCGGTGAACATCGGCTGGACCACCCCGTACCTCTCCGGTGACCTCGTGATCCTCCCGGACGAGAGCGGCACTTCGGTGACCGCCCGCTCGCCGCGCACCGGCACCGAGCGCTGGACGGTGCCGCTCCCGAAGGAGCAGTACTGCTATGCCGTGGAGACCGTCGAGGACCTCTACTGGGAGTGCTCGTCGGACATCTCGCCCACCCCGAGCGCACTGCTCCTGAATCTCGACCGGTCCGACGGCTCCGAGCGACGCCTGACGGTCCCCGACCGGGGATCCCTCTTCGGGATGTACGACGGCCACCTGCTCTATCTCGACCCGGCCGAGAACGAGGACGGAAAAATACTCGCGGGCGACGAGGGGCCGTTCTCCCGGATCCGGCTGGTGCACCCGGAGACGGGCGTCGCGACGACGACGAAGCTGGCGGAGAACTTCGAGGGCAAGGTGACGCTGGCGGGCGGCACGCTGTGGTTCACCGGCTCCTCCGGCCAGGTGACCGCCGTGTCGGCCCGGACGGGCAAGCAGCTGTGGCAGTCGCCGACGAGCCTGGAACAGCCGAGCGCCGTCACCTACGACCCGCGCGCCCGCGTGGTCTACCTCTCCAGCGCCAGCGGCCGGGTCGCCGCCCTGGAGACCAGGAAGGGCACGCTGCTGTGGGAGACGCTGCCGCGTGCCAAGTGGGTCGCCCGGACCTCGGAGCTGCCCGAGGTGCTGCTTCACCGGGGCGCCCTGGTCGTCGCCACCCCGGCCGGCGACGTCTTCAGCCTCGACCCCGCTCACCCCGACCGGAAACCCGTATCGGGGTGAGCGAACGTCCTACGGGGGTTACGGCAGCGCCAGCATCCGCTCCAGCGCCAGCTTCGCGAACGCCTCGGTCTCCTTGTCGACCTCGATGCGGTTGACGAGGTTGCCCTCGGCCAGGGACTCCAGGGTCCAGACCAGGTGGGGGAGGTCGATGCGGTTCATCGTCGAGCAGAAGCAGACCGTCTTGTCGAGGAAGACGATCTCCTTGCCCTCCGGCGCGAAACGGTTCGCCAGGCGGCGGACCAGGTTCAGCTCCGTGCCGATGGCCCACTTGGAGCCGGCCGGGGCCGCCTCCAGCGCCTTGATGATGTACTCGGTCGAGCCGACGTAGTCCGCCGCGGCCACGACCTCGTGCTTGCACTCGGGGTGGACCAGGACGTTCACGCCCGGGATGCGCTCGCGCACGTCGTTGACCGAGTCCAGCGAGAAGCGGCCGTGCACCGAGCAGTGGCCGCGCCACAGGATCATCTTGGCGTTGCGCAGCTCGTCGGCGGTCAGGCCGCCGTTCGGCTTGTGCGGGTTGTAGACGACGCAGTCTTCGAGCGACATCCCCATGTCCCGCACCGCCGTGTTGCGGCCGAGGTGCTGGTCGGGCAGGAAGAGCACCTTCTCGCCCTGCTCGAACGCCCAGTCCAGGGCGCGCTTGGCGTTGGACGACGTACAGATCAGGCCACCGTGCTTGCCCGTGAACGCCTTGATGTCCGCGGAGGAGTTCATGTACGAGACGGGCACGACCTGCTCGGCTATCCCGGCCTCGGTCAGCACGTCCCAGCACTCCGCGACCTGCTCGGCCGTCGCCATGTCGGCCATGGAGCAGCCGGCGGCGAGGTCGGGGAGGACCACCTTCTGGTCGTCGCCCGTCAGGATGTCCGCGGACTCCGCCATGAAGTGCACGCCGCAGAACACGATGTACTCGGCCTCGGGCCGCGCGGCCGCGTCCCGGGCCAGCTTGAAGGAGTCGCCGGTGACGTCCGCGAACTGGATGACCTCGTCGCGCTGGTAGTGGTGGCCGAGCACGAACACCTTGTCGCCGAGCTTCTCCTTGGCCGCGCGGGCGCGTTCGACCAGGTCCGGGTCGGACGGCGAGGGCAGGTCGCCGGGGCACTCCACACCGCGCTCGCTCTTGGGGTCGGCCTCACGGCCGAGGAGCAGCAGGGCGAGGGGCGTCGGCTGTACGTCGAGCTCCTGGGTCTGGGCGGTGGTCACGACACGCACCCTTTCTGTTCTGCGGCTCGCCGGCCGGTGTTCACCGGTCGGCGGGGTCACCATCTGGCTTTTCGTCGAAATGACGCTATCTATCATAAGCGATTCACGTCAGTTTGACGATGCCCATAGCGTCTATGTGACGTGAATCCCTGTGAGCCGCCGTTCATTCCCGAAAGGGACGTTTTCCGCTCCCCGTCCCGTGTGCGAGCATGAAGAAGGAACCGCACGACCGGTAAGACAAGCGCCGGGCCGGAATGAATCCGCGCCCCCGCCGGTTGGAACCGTCGGCAAGCAGTCTCCGTACAACCCGGGAGAGATGTAGATGTCCGTATCGGACGAGACCAGCACCGTCACCGACGGCATCGTCCTGACCGACGCCGCCGCGGAAAAGGTCAAGGCCCTGCTCGACCAGGAAGGCCGTGACGACCTCGCCCTGCGCGTCGCCGTCCAGCCCGGCGGCTGCTCCGGCCTGCGCTACCAGCTCTTCTTCGACGAGCGTTCCCTCGACGGCGACGTGGAGAAGGACTTCGGCGGTGTGAAGGTCGTCACCGACCGCATGAGCGCCCCGTACCTGGGCGGCGCCACGATCGACTTCGTCGACACCATCGAGAAGCAGGGCTTCACGATCGACAACCCGAACGCGACGGGCTCCTGCGCCTGCGGCGACTCCTTCAGCTGACAGCGGGAAAACGCGGTACGGCGGCGGCTCCGGGGCGACCGGGGGCGCCGCCGTCTGCTTGCCCGGGCTCAGGCGCAGTCCGTCCCGGTCGGCACGGCCCGGCCGACCCGCTTCCCGTCCGGGCCCCCGCCGAACTCCCAGACCGGCTCCAGCCAGAAGCCGCTGCCGTCCATGCAGGGGCCGCCGCGCAGGTACAGCCGCGCGGAGGGCACCTCGCGGTGACGGGTGATCACTCCGGGGAGTTCCGAGGCCGTGCCGGGCCCGGCGATCTCATCTCCGTTCAGGAGCAGGGACTCCTTCGCCCCGACCGGCTCCACCGGGTCGAGGCGGCGGGGCCGTCCCATGAGCCCGGAGGCGGCCATCACCCGGCCCTCGCCGTCGACGGACACCTTGACTGACCAGCCCTCGGTAGGCACGCCGCCGAGCACCGGATCCGCGGTCACCTCCGTCCATGACCCGGCCCCCGGAGCCGTGGTCAGCACGGACTCCTCCAGCCCCAGTGCCCGCAGCACGGGCAGCACGGCAGCCTTCGCCTTGCCGGGGTCGAGCCGGGGGCCGTCGGCCGGGCGCTTCCAGCCGCGCTCGAACGCCCAGGGGACGATGTCGTTCTTGAAGACGGTGAACAGCGGGCGGCCACCGTTCGGATCGTGGCTCCAGTGCGTGCCCGTGTCCTGCGGCTTCGGCAGTCCCAGCGCCCGCGCCAGCCGCCCGACGGTCTCCTCGCTCCTGATGACGTCGAGCTGGTAGGGCGCGACCGTCTCCGGGCCTTCGGGCAGCTCGCCGGACACGTGGACGAGCGTGCGGACAGGGGGAGGCGGCGTCGAGCGGCGGACGGGCCCCGGCGAGGAGGGGGACGCGGGCCGCGCATCCCCCGGATCGCCCTCACCCGCCGACGCCCCGCACGCCCCGACGCCCAGAGCCAGCACCGCCGCCCCGAGGGGAGCCCACTTCCGCACGCCTGCCTCCAAGATCGCCGACCGCTGCATCCCACCGGCCGCACCACCCGGCGTCAAGGGCTAACGCGGCGAGGATGTCTCCGGCAGCCGTGCCCCTGCCTTCTCCAGCGGGACCGCCTTGCCGTCCGAGCCCACGACCTTCCGGTCACCGAGCGGCTCGTCCAGCTGCACCGTGCGGTGGAAGACCTTGGCGATCATGATGCAGATCTTGTCGGGGTACGGGGTCTCGGTCACCGTGACCGTCACCGCGTCCTTGCCCTCGCTCGCGGCCACGTCGTAGTCGGCGCACACCCCGCCGGTGAAGCTGACGGTCAGCTCCCGGCCCTCGGCGGTGTAGCCCTCCACCGGTACGTCCCGGGTGCTCGGCGCCGAGGTCGGCTCGTCGCCGGGACCGGTCGGCCGCGGGCTGGGCTGCCCGCTCGGGGTACCGGACGGCGTGGTCGACGCCAGGTACTTCGGGTCGATGGCCGGATGCGTCACCGTGAAGACGTCCTGCGCGCCCGGCGCCCGCACCTCGAACAGCCAGGACGGCACCAGCGCCTGCCGCGCGTCCACATAGTGCGAGGCCAGCCCGAACACGGCCTTCTCGACCGTGATGGTCTCCTTCTTCCCCGGCTCCCCGCACGAGGGCTCACCCTCCAGCGGTACGGGGCTGGCGCAACCGCCGATGCCCGCCTGCGGATCGTCCGCCGGCGCCGCGTTCATCAGCCCCAGCGTCTTCTCCGCGCTCAGCACCGGATACGTGTCACCCTTCACCGGCGCCTTCAGCTGGCCGCTGCCGCCGACCACCTCGCCCTGCGCGCTCACGCTCACCCCGGTCGTCCAGCCGTACGTGGGCAGCCCGCCGACCACCGGATCGGCGTTCACCACCCGCCGGGCGCCCATCACCTGGGTCGCGTCGAGCTTCGCGTCGTCCTGGCCCACCGCCTTCAGCACCGGCGCGGCGGCCTTCTTGGCGGCGGCCTCGCTCACCGGGTCACCGGTCGGACCGGCGGGCTTGTCCGAGCAGACGGTGGTGCTCTCGCAGGCGTCGGGGCCGGCGGCGTAGCGGTGGAAGGTCCAGGTGCCCGGCGCCTGCCGGTTCACCTGCAGACTCGGCCCGGAACCGTCCTTCGCCCCGATCCGCCAGGCCTGCCCCTGGAGCACCGGCGTCCCGGAGATGCCGAGCGCGTCGGCCAGCCGGGCCACCTCCGCCTCGGTGACCTCGCCCCGCGTCCGGTACACGGGAGCCGAACCGGGCCCCTCGGGAAGCTCGCCGTCGGCCCGGAAGGTGGCGCCGTACGGATTCGGCTCACCCGGCGCGATTCCGCCCGTGCCGCCCTCGGAGTAGCCGTCGAGCGCGAGCGGCGGGGGAGTGTCACCGCCGGGCGCCCCCGACGTCGTACCGTCGTCCGAGCCGCCGGAGGCAGTGGCGGCCAGGTAGGCCCCGCCACCGCCGACCAACAGGACCGCGGCCGCCACGGACGCGATGACCGCGGGGGAGCGGCGCCGGCCGGTACCGGCGCTCTTCTCGTCCGTCCCGACGGAATCGTCGTTGTCGGGTCGCTCGATGTTCACCGCATCGCTCCTAGGGTCGTATCCCGCATCCCCTCTACGGGGGACGGCGATGAGACGCGGCAGGGGAGCGCGCGGTTCCCGGAAAGGCGCTGTTTCAGTCGCCGTAGTCCGACATCGCGTCGAGCAGCCGGGCGGACCTCGGTGGCACGGTCACCCCGTGGATGAGCGACGGCGGGACCGGAAGGGGGGCCACCCGGTCGGGAGCCGCCCAGTGGGGAGCCATCCGGGCGCAGTCGCCGCGCAGCGACGCCAGGTCGCCGTCCAGCTCGGCCGGGCTGTGGACCTTGAGGTTCGTCATGACGGCACCGTATGCACGAAGAGGCCCGCGAAGAAAGATCTACTATCGGGTAGTTTTGGCCATTTCAGAGCGCCCGCAGACCCGGTAGCGTGAACTGTCAATCCAGTTTCTCCCCACAGGAGAGTCCTCGCCGTGCGCATCGCAGTCACCGGCTCCATCGCCACCGACCACCTCATGACCTTCCCCGGCCGCTTCGCCGACCAGTTCGTCGCGGACCAGCTGCACACGGTCTCGCTCTCCTTCCTGGTCGACAACCTGGACGTACGCCGGGGCGGCGTCGGCGCGAACATCGCCTTCGGCATGGGCCAGCTGGGCACCGAACCGCTGCTGGTCGGCGCCGCGGGCTTCGACTTCGACGAGTACCGGGCCTGGCTGGACCGGCACGGCGTCGACACCGACTCGGTGCGCATCTCCGAGACCCTGCACACCGCCCGCTTCGTGTGCACCACGGACTCCGACCACAACCAGATCGGCTCGTTCTACACCGGCGCCATGAGCGAGGCCCGGCTGATCGAGCTGAAGACCGTCGCGGACCGCGTCGGGGGCCTCGACCTGGTCCTGATCGGCGCCGACGACCCCGAGGCGATGCTCCGGCACACCGAGGAGTGCCGCTCCCGGTCCATCCCCTTCGCCGCCGACTTCTCCCAGCAGATCGCCCGGATGAACGGCGACGAGATCCGGATACTGCTGGAGGGCGCGACCTACCTCTTCTCCAACGAGTACGAGAAGGGCCTGATCGAGACCAAGACCGGCTGGAGCGACGCGGAGATCCTCGCCAAGGTCGGCCACCGCGTCACCACCCTCGGCTCGCGCGGCGTCCGTATCGAGCGGGTCGGCGAGGACCCGATCGAGGTCGGCTGCCCCGAGGAGGAGCGCAAGGCCGACCCCACCGGCGTCGGCGACGCCTTCCGCGCGGGCTTCCTGTCCGGCCTGGCCTGGGGCGTCCCGCTGGAGCGCGCCGCCCAGGTCGGCTGCATGCTGGCCACGCTCGTCATCGAGACGGTCGGCACACAGGAGTACCAGCTGCGCCGCGGCCACTTCATGGAGCGCTTCACCAAGGCCTACGGCGACGACGCCGCCGCCGAGGTCCAGGAGCACCTGGCGTAGGCGACGCCTATGAGACCCGGCGGACCAGGTAGGCAGTGCCCTGCTCCGCCGGTTCCTCTCCCACGTACTCCTGCCCCCGCATCTCGCACCACGCCGGGATGTCCAGCCGCGCCGCCTCGTCGTCCGAGAGCACCCGGACCAGACCGCCCACCGGCACATCGCCGATGACCTTCGCCAGCTCGATGACCGGAATCGGGCAGCGCTTGCCCAGGGAGTCCACGACCAGGACGTCGTCCTGTACGACGGTCTCGGCGACCGGCGCTCCCAGCTTCTCCCGGACCCCCGCCACCGCCCCCGGCAGCACCTGAAGGAACCGCTCCACGTCCTCCGCCACCGTCCCGAACGGCAGCGACACCCGCACGTTCCCCTCGCTCAGCACCCCCATCGCCTTGAGCACATGGCTGGGCGTCAGCGTGCTGCTCGTACAGGACGATCCGGACGAGACGGAGAAACCGGCGCGGTCCAGCTCGTGCAGCAGTGTCTCCCCGTCGACATAGAGACAGGAGAAGGTGACGATTCCGGGCAGCCTGCGCACCGGATCGCCGACCACCTCCACATCCGGCACCAGCCGCGGCACCCGCGTCCGGATCCGCTCCGTCAGCTCCCGCAGCCGCACCGCCTCCTGGGCCGCCTCCACCCGCACCGCCCGCAGCGAGGCCGCTGCCGCCACGATCGCCGGGATGTTCTCGAACCCGGCGGTCCGCCCCGACTCCCGCTCATCCACGGGCCCTTGGCTCGCAAACCGCACCCCCTTGCGCACGGCGAGCAGACCGACCCCGGAGGGCCCACCCCATTTGTGCGCACTTGCGGTCAGCAGGGACCAGTTCCCCTCCACCGGCCCCCACCCCAGCGACTGAGCGGCATCCACCAGCAACGGCACCCCGGCCGCCCGGCACACCTCGGCCACCTCCGCGACCGGCTGCTCGGTCCCCACCTCATGGTTGGCCGACTGCAGACACGCCAGCGCGGTGTCCTGCCGGAGCCCCTCCGCGTACGCCGAGGGCTCGACGGCTCCCGCTCGGCCGACGGCGACTTGGGTGACCGTACCGCCATTCCGCTCATGGACTTCGGCCGAATGGAGCACGGAGGAATGTTCAACCGCTGACACGATCAGGTGACGCCCGACGCGCCTGCGTCCGGCCAACGCCCCGGCGACAGCGGTGTGTACGGCCTGGGTGCCGGAGGAGGTGAAGGTCAGCTCGTCGGGACGGCATCCCACGGCCTCGGCAGCGGCTTCCCGAGCAGCATCCAGCAGCATCCGCGCCCGCCGCCCCTCCCGGTACAGCCGCGCAGGATCGGCCCACCCTTCGTCGAGGGAGGCCAACAGCGCCTGACGAGCAACGGGATGAAGAGGGGCAGCGGAAGCTGCGTCAAAGTAGGACACACCTCAACGCTAAAACGTCCGGCAGGGCGGCGGACCTGAGGGGCGCGGGACTGAGTCCATTTGCGGCTCCGCCGCGGGGCGCGACAAGCCACAAACAACCCGCAGCCGCCAAACAAGCGAACCACCCGAGTTACTAGGCCCCCCTCCTCGCGCGACCGCAAATCGCGTCGGCTAGGGTTTGGTCCGCATAAACATCCAAACCCCTGCCCGACGCAGGGCGGCGACCGACCAGCGAGAAGGCCAGGCCGCAGCCGAACAGCGCGGGCGAGACTCTCGGGAAGGCGCTACGTGAGTCCCAACGGCTCCGACCGCTCGCCGCGGCGCCCGATGCGGCGGAAGCTGCTGCAGGCACTGACCGCGGGCCTGGTCCTGGCGACCGCCACCGGTTGCACATACAAGGACTTCCCCCGCCTTGGTATGCCCACCCCGACCACGGAAGAGGCTCCGCGGATCCTCTCCCTGTGGCAGGGCTCCTGGGCTGCCGCGCTCGCCGTCGGCGTGCTGGTGTGGGGCCTGATCCTGTGGAGTGCCATCTTCCACCGGCGCAGCCGCACCAAGGTCGAGGTCCCTCCGCAGACCCGGTACAACATGCCGATCGAGGCGCTGTACACGGTGGTCCCGCTGATCATCGTCTCGGTGCTCTTCTACTTCACGGCCCGGGACGAGTCGAAGCTCCTTGAGCTCAAGGACAAGCCCGACGTGACCATCAACGTCGTCGGCTTCCAGTGGAGCTGGTGCTTCAACTACGTCGAGGGCGTCGACGGTTCCACCGGTGACGCCACCAAGGCCAAGGAACTGGACGCGATCCCGGACCGCTTCAAGGAAGACTTCCCGGCCAACGCCGGCGGCGTCTACGACTGCGGCACCCCCGGCACGCGCAACGAACAGACCGGCAACCCGGGCCCCACCCTGTGGCTGCCCGAGGGCAAGCGGGTCCGCTTCGTCCTGACCTCGCGTGACGTGATCCACTCCTTCTGGGTCGTGCCGTTCCTGATGAAGCAGGACGTCATCCCGGGCCACACCAACGCCTTCGAGGTGACCCCGAACCAGGAGGGCACCTTCCTGGGCAAGTGCGCCGAGCTCTGCGGCGTCGACCACTCGCGGATGCTGTTCAACGTGAAGGTCGTCTCCCAGGAGCGCTACGAGCAGCACCTCAAGGACCTCGTGAAGAAGGGGCAGACCGGTTACGTTCCCGCCGGCATCGCGCAGACGAGCCACGAGAAGAACCGGGAGACGAACAACCTGTGAGCATCCTCAACGAACCCCAGGGTGCCGCGGCAGCTGAGGACTCGTACGAGAACGAGCTGCCGGTCAGGCGCAAGCAGCCCGGCAACGTCGTGGTGAAGTGGCTGACGACCACCGACCACAAGACGATCGGAACGCTGTACCTCGTCACGTCGTTCGCGTTCTTCTGCATCGGTGGCCTCATGGCACTGCTGATGCGCGCGGAGCTGGCCCGTCCGGGCCTGCAGATGATGTCGAACGAGCAGTTCAACCAGGCGTTCACGATGCACGGCACGATCATGCTGCTGATGTTCGCGACGCCGCTGTTCGCCGGCTTCGCGAACTGGATCATGCCGCTCCAGATCGGTGCCCCCGACGTCGCCTTCCCGCGGCTGAACATGTTCGCCTACTGGCTGTACCTGTTCGGCTCGCTGATCGCGGTCGCCGGCTTCCTCACGCCGGACGGCGCGGCCGACTTCGGCTGGTTCGCCTACTCCCCGCTGTCGGACGCGGTCCGCAGCCCGGGCATCGGCGCCGACATGTGGATCATGGGTCTGGCCTTCTCCGGCTTCGGCACCATCCTCGGCTCGGTCAACTTCATCACCACGATCATCTGCATGCGCGCACCCGGCATGACGATGTTCCGTATGCCGATCTTCGTGTGGAACGTGCTGCTGACCGGTGTACTGGTCCTGCTCGCCTTCCCAGTCCTGGCCGCGGCGCTGTTCGCGCTGGAGGCGGACCGCAAGTTCGGCAGCCACATCTTCGACTCGTCCAACGGCGGCGCACTGCTGTGGCAGCACCTCTTCTGGTTCTTCGGCCACCCAGAGGTGTACATCATCGCCCTGCCGTTCTTCGGCATCGTCAGTGAGATCATCCCGGTCTTCTCCCGTAAGCCGATGTTCGGCTACATGGGTCTGATCGCGGCGACCATCGCGATCGCGGGTCTGTCCGTGACGGTGTGGGCCCACCACATGTACGTCACCGGCGGCGTCCTACTGCCGTTCTTCTCCTTCATGACGTTCCTCATCGCCGTGCCAACAGGCGTGAAGTTCTTCAACTGGATCGGAACGATGTGGAAGGGGTCGCTGAGTTTCGAGACCCCGATGCTCTGGGTGACCGGCTTCCTGGTCACCTTCACCTTCGGTGGTCTGACCGGTGTCATCCTGGCCTCGCCGCCGATGGACTTCCACGTCTCGGACTCGTACTTCGTGGTGGCGCACTTCCACTACGTGGTGTTCGGCACCGTGGTGTTCGCGATGTTCGCCGGCTTCCACTTCTGGTGGCCGAAGTTCACCGGCAAGATGCTCGACGAGCGTCTCGGCAAGATCACCTTCTGGACGCTGTTCGTCGGCTTCCACGGCACGTTCCTGGTCCAGCACTGGCTGGGTGCCGAGGGCATGCCGCGGCGTTACGCGGACTACCTCGCGGCCGACGGCTTCACCGCCCTGAACACGGTCTCGACGATCAGCTCGTTCGTGCTCGGCGCGTCGATCCTGCCGTTCTTCTACAACATCTGGAAGACCGCCAAGTACGGCAAGAAGATCGAGGTCGACGACCCGTGGGGCTACGGCCGCTCGCTGGAGTGGGCCACGTCCTGCCCGCCGCCCCGGCACAACTTCCTCACCCTGCCGCGGATTCGCAGTGAATCCCCGGCGTTCGACCTGCACCACCCTGAGATCGCAGCGCTCGACCAGCTGGAGAACGCGCCTCACGGCGAGAAGGCTCTGGCCGGTGGCAAGGAGGCCGGCAAGTGAAGGTCCAGGGCAGGATGTTCATCTGGCTGAGCGTCTTCATCCTCGCCATGGCGATCGTCTATGGCGTGTGGTCGAAGGAGCCGGCCGGTACCACGGCTCTCTTCCTGGCGTTCGGTCTGTCCATCATGATCGGCTTCTACCTGGGCTTCACGGCCCGGCGGGTGGACGCCGGTGCGCAGGACGACAAGAACGCGGACGTCGCGGACGACGCCGGCGAGGTCGGGTTCTTCAGCCCGCACAGCTGGCAGCCGCTGTCGCTGGCTCTCGGTGGTGCGCTCGCGTTCCTGTCGGTCGCGATCGGCTGGTGGCTGATGTACTTCGGCGCCCCGCTGATCCTCGTCGGCCTCTGGGGCTGGGTCTTCGAGTACTACCGCGGTGAGAACCGCACCCAGTAACACGCGAACAGCGTTCTGGAGCCCGGACACTCCGTCAGGAGCGTCCGGGCTCCCCCTTTTGCCGCAGTCGCGGTCCCCCGCAGGAGTGACCCACCGCGCCGGTGCTGACGAAGCTCCCTAGCGTGAAACGCATGAGCCACACTCCGCGCACCCGCACCGTCCTCAGCTGCACGCTGCTGGTGATCGCGCTCAGCGCGAGCGTCACCGCATGCGGCAGCGACGGCCACCCGCTGTCCGCCGCGCCGTTCGACGCGGCGGACCAGATCTCCTTCAACGGCCCCACGGGCGACGGGAAGAAGGCCGACCCGGACAAGCCCCTGGAGGTCACCGCCGACAGCTCCGACGGACGCATCACGGACGTCACGGCCGTGGACGCCACAGGCCGCTACGTGGCGGGCGAACTCGACGCCGACGGGGGTCGCTGGCACAGCACCTCTCCGCTGGCCGCCAACGCCCGCTACACGGTCCGTGTGTCCACGGAGGACGAGGACGGCGCCCCCGGCCGCAAGGTCCTCACCCTCGACACCGGCAAGCCGCTCACCAAGAAGCGACTGAACGTCACCTTCAGCCCCAAGGCGGGCAAGTACGGCGTCGGCCAGCCCATCACCGCCGAACTGAGCAGGCCCGTCAAGGACAGGGCACAGCGGGCCGTCGTGGAGCGCGCCCTCAAGGTCGACTCCATGCCCGCCGTGGACGGCGCCTGGCACTGGGTGGACGACAAGAAACTCCACTACCGGCCCAAGGAGTACTGGCCCACCAAGGCCACCATCCAGGTCCGCAGCAACCTGCAGGGCATCAAGATCAGCGACCGGCTGTGGGGCGGCAGGGCCAAGCCCCTGAAGATCACGACGGGCGACCGCGTCATCGCCGTGACCGACGCGTCGTCCCATTGGATGACCGTCTACAAGAACGGCGAGGAGATCAACTCCATGCCGGTCACCACCGGCAAGCCCGGCTTCGAGACCCGCAACGGCGTCAAGGTGGTGCTGGGCAAGGAGTACTTCGTACGGATGCGCGGCACCAGCATCGGCATCGCCGAGGGCTCCTCGGAGTCGTACGACCTGCCCGTCTACTACGCGACCCGGGTCACCTGGAGCGGCGAGTACGTGCACGCCGCCCCCTGGTCCGTCGGCTCCCAGGGCTCCGCCAACGTCAGCCACGGCTGCACCGGCATGAGCACCGGCAACGCCGAGTGGTTCTTCGACAACGTCCGCGAGGGCGACCTCGTCAAGGTCGTCAACTCCTACGGCGACACGATGGAACCGTTCGGCAACGGCTTCGGCGACTGGAACCTCGCCTGGAAGAAGTGGCGCAAGGGCAGCGCCCTGGTGGGCGGCACACCGGAGGGCCCCCGCCCGGAGGAAAGGGCCCGACTGCGTCCGGAGAGCGTGTGACAGGCGTCAGGGACAGCGCGCCCAGGGGCGCGGGGCTGTATCGACATGCGGCTCCGCCGCGTGGGCGCGAACGGCCACAAACGGCCCGCAGCCGCCCGCACACAGCAGCCCCCGAACTCCTAACTCCTAGGCGCTCTGCAGCCTCTTCGTCCGCAGCAGAGCCGCCAGCGCCGCCGCGAACTCCACCGGATCCACAGGCAACGTCACCGCCGCCTCCGCCCGGCTCCACGTGGCCAGCCACGCGTCCTGCGGCCGCCCGATCAGCAGCAGCACCGGCGGACAGTTGAACACCTCGTCCTTGATCTGCCGGCACACCCCCATGCCCCCCATGGGCACGGCCTCGCCGTCCAGCACACAGACGTCGATCCCGCCCTTGTCCAGCTCCTTCAGCACCGCCGCAGGCGTCGCGCACTCCACGAACTCGACCAGCGGCACATCAGGAGCCGGCCGCCTGCCGGAGGCAAGCCGCACCTGCTCGCGGGTGTTGGAGTCGTCGCTGTAGACCAGCACCGTGGCGGTCGGCTGCATTGTTCCTCCGTGACGTCAGCGTCGTTAAGGACAGGCCCGTTGGGGCGGATGCTACTCCCATGAACACCACGTCAACACCGGTATGGAGCAGGGAGACACTCCGAACGGCACCCCCCGGAGTGAGGGCGGGATAAGCGACCGACATAATGTCGGTCGTGGCGACAGCAACGACAGTAGAAACCGGGCACGCGCACCCGTCGGTCAACCGACCGAACCTCACCAGCGTCGGAACCATCATTTGGCTGAGTTCCGAGCTGATGTTCTTCGCGGCCCTCTTCGCGATGTACTTCACCCTCCGATCGGTGACCGGTCCAGACTTCTGGAAGGAGAAGGCGGACTTCCTGAACTTCCCCTTCTCCGCGACCAACACCACGATCCTGGTGCTCTCCTCCCTGACCTGCCAGCTCGGCGTCTTCGCCGCCGAGCGCGGTGACGTGAAGAAGCTCCGGATGTGGTTCATCGTCACCTTCGTGATGGGTGCGATCTTCATCGGCGGCCAGGTCTACGAGTACACCGAGCTGGTGAAGCACGAGGGCCTCTCGCTCTCCTCCGACCCGTACGGCTCGGTCTTCTACCTGACCACCGGCTTCCACGGCCTGCACGTGACGGGTGGCCTCATCGCCTTCCTGTTCGTTCTTGGCCGCACCTACGCGGCCAAGAGGTTCACTCACGAGCAGGCGACCGCCGCGATCGTCGTGTCCTACTACTGGCACTTCGTCGATGTCGTCTGGATCGGCCTCTTTGCCACGATCTACATGATCAAGTAGCCGGGCCCGCTCCCGCGCGCTGCGAGCACACGAGCAAGCAAGCGCACATCCCAGAAGCATCGACGCAGAAGATCCTGACACCGGGGTAATCCGTGAAAAAGCTCTCCGCACGACGACGCCATCCGCTGGCGGCGGTCGTCGTCCTACTCCTCGCGCTGGCGGCCACTGGGGGGCTGTACGCCTTTGTCGCGCCCACGGGCAAGGCGCAGGCAGACGAAACCGCCCAGTCTCTCGCCATCGACGAGGGTAAGAAGCTCTACGCCGTAGGCTGCGCCAGCTGCCACGGAACCGGCGGTCAGGGCTCCTCCGACGGTCCGAGCCTGGTGGGCGTCGGCGCCGCGGCCGTCGACTTCCAGGTGGGCACCGGCCGCATGCCGGCCGCGACCTCCCAGGGCGCCCAGGCGCCGCGGAAGAAGGTCGTCTACACCCAGGCCGAGATCGACCAGCTCGCGGCGTACATCGCCTCGCTGGGCGCCGGTCCGTCCATCCCGACCGAGGCCGAGTACGCCCCCGAGGGTGCCGACATCGCCAAGGGTGGCGAGCTGTTCCGCACGAACTGCGCGCAGTGCCACAACTTCACCGGCAAGGGTGGTGCGCTGACGCACGGCAAGTTCGCGCCGACCCTTGAGGGCGTGGACCCGAAGCACATCTACGAGGCCATGCAGACCGGCCCGCAGAACATGCCTTCCTTCCCCGACACCACGCTGTCGGAGCAGAACAAGAAGGACATCATCGCGTACCTCGACGCGGTCAACAGCGACGACACCGAGAGCCCCGGTGGTCTTGAGCTGGGCGGACTCGGTCCGGTCAGTGAGGGCCTGTTCGCGTGGGTCTTCGGACTCGGCGCGCTGATCGCGGTCGCCGTCTGGGTTGCCGCTCGGACCGCAAAGGCCAAGAAGTCATGAGTAGCCAAGACATTCCAGAAGAGAACCTGCCCGCAGAGCAGGACGCACACGGCGCGGTGAGCGTCGCGGACGACAAGGACCCGTTCGCGGACCCCGGCCTGCCGCCCCACGAGCACCGGATCCAGGACATCGACGAGCGGGCCGCCAAGCGGTCCGAGCGCTCGGTCGCCTTCCTGTTCACGGTCTCGATGCTGGCCACCGTCGGCTTCATCGCCTCCTACGTGGGGATCGACGCCGACAAGTCGGTCTACATCTTCCCGCTGGGTCACATCAGCGCGCTGAACTTCGCGCTGGGCATGACGCTGGGCATCTCGCTGTTCTGCATCGGCGCGGGCGCGGTCCACTGGGCCCGCACCCTGATGTCGGACGTGGAGATCGCCGACGAGCGGCACCCGATCGAGGCTCCGCCCGAGGTCAAGGCCAAGGTTCTGGCCGACTTCGCGGACGGCGCCAAGGAGTCCGCGCTCGGCCGCCGCAAGCTGATCCGCAACACGATGTTCGGCGCGCTGGCCCTGTTCCCGCTCTCCGGTGTCGTCCTGCTGCGCGACCTCGGCCCGCTGCCCGAGGACAAGCTGCGCCACACCCTGTGGGCCAAGGGCAAGTTGCTCGTCAACATGAACACCAACGAGCCGCTGCGTCCTTCGGACGTCGCGGTCGGCTCCCTCACCTTCGCCAAGCCGGAGGGCCTGGAGGAGCACGACCACGACTTCCAGAAGGAAATCGCCAAGGCGGCCCTGATGATCGTCCGGATCCAGCCGGACAACATCAAGGACAAGCAAGAGCTTGAGTGGTCGCACGAGGGCATCGTGGCGTACTCGAAGATCTGCACCCACGTCGGTTGCCCGATCTCGCTGTACGAGCAGCAGACGCACCACGCGCTCTGCCCCTGCCACCAGTCCACCTTCGACCTCGCCGACGGTGCCCGAGTGATCTTCGGCCCGGCCGGTCACGCCCTGCCGCAGCTGCGCATCGGCGTGAACGACGAGGGCTACCTTGAGGCGCTCGGCGACTTCGACGAGCCCGTTGGTCCTGCTTTCTGGGAGCGCGGATGAGCACTACGACGACCCCCGAGTCCCGCTCTCGCGGGAAGGCACCGGCCGGCGAGCGCGTCGCCGACTGGGCCGACGGCCGGCTGGGGATCTACTCCCTGGCCAAGGCCAACATGCGCAAGATCTTCCCCGACCACTGGTCGTTCATGCTGGGCGAGGTCTGCCTCTACAGCTTCATCATCATCATCCTCACGGGTGTGTACCTGACGCTGTTCTTCCACCCGTCGATGAACGAGGTGGAGTACCACGGCAGCTACGTCCCGCTGCAGGGCCAGCTGATGTCCGAGGCGTTCAACTCGACCATGCACATCTCCTTCGATGTGCGCGGTGGTCTGCTGATCCGGCAGATCCACCACTGGGCGGCGCTGATCTTCCTCGCCGGCATGTTCGTGCACATGATGCGCGTGTTCTTCACGGGTGCGTTCCGCAAGCCGCGTGAGGTCAACTGGCTGTTCGGCTTCCTGCTGTTCGTCCTGGGCATGTTCACCGGCTTCACCGGTTACTCGCTCCCGGACGACCTGCTCTCCGGCACCGGTGTCCGCTTCATGGAGGGCGCGGTCCTGTCCGTGCCGATCGTCGGCACGTACCTGTCGTTCTTCCTCTTCGGCGGAGAGTTCCCGGGCGGCGACTTCGTGGCCCGCTTCTACTCGGTCCACGTCCTGCTGCTGCCGGGCATCATGCTCGGTCTGGTGGTCGCCCACCTGATCCTGGTCTTCTACCACAAGCACACGCAGTACGCGGGCCCCGGCAAGACGAACAACAACGTCGTCGGCATGCCGCTGCTGCCGGTGTACATGGCCAAGGCCGGCGGCTTCTTCTTCCTGGTCTTCGGTGTCATCGCGGTCATCTCCGCGATCGCCACGATCAACCCGATCTGGTCCATGGGCCCCTACCGTCCGGACCAGGTGTCGACCGGCGCCCAGCCCGACTGGTACATGGGCTTCTCCGAGGGCCTGATCCGTGTCATGCCGGGCTGGGAGGTCAACTTCTGGGGTCACACGCTCGTCCTGGGTGTGTTCATCCCGCTGATGATCTTCCCGCTGGTCCTGGTCGCGATCGCGGTCTACCCGTTCATCGAGTCCTGGGTCACCGGCGACAAGCGCGAGCACCACATCCTGGACCGCCCGCGCAACGCGCCGACCCGTACGGCCTTCGGTGTCGCCTGGATCACCTGGTACATGGTGCTGCTGATCGGTGGTGGAAACGACCTCTGGGCCACCCACTTCCACCTGTCGATCAACGCCATCACCTGGTTCGTCCGGATCGCGTTCTTCGTCGCGCCCGTCATCGCGTTCATCGTCACCAAGCGGATCTGCCTCGGCCTCCAGCGCCGCGACAAGGACAAGGTGCTGCACGGCCGCGAGTCGGGCATCATCAAGCGCCTGCCGCACGGTGAGTTCATCGAGGTGCACGAGCCGCTCAGCCAGGAGCAGCTGCACACGCTCACCGCGCACGAGCAGTACAAGCCGGCCGAGATCGGCCCGACGGTCGACGAGAACGGTGTCGAGCGCAAGGTGAAGGGCTCCCAGAAGCTGCGCGCCAAGCTCAGCGAGGCGTACTACGGCGAGGAGTCCCAGATTCCGAAGCCGACCGTCGAGGAGTACAAGGAGATCACGAGCGGCCACGGCCACCACTGATCGCTGCGGCGTCGCCACGCCGGCCAAAGGGCCCCGTCCGGTCTTCGGACGGGGCCCTTTGCCATGCCTTCCGGCTGGATAGGGTGGGGTCCACAGTCATCTACGACACCCAGGAGCGGCCTTATGAGCGCTGTGACCCCCGCTGGAGGCGACACCGCGGCGGGCCGTTCCTGGCCCGACGTCCTCAGCGCCCTGCTCGCCGGACGGGACCTGAGCGCCGGCGACACGGCGTGGGCCATGAACCGCTTCATGAGCGGCGAGGCGACGGACGCCCAGATCGCCGGCTTCATGGTGGCGCTGCGGGCCAAGGGAGAGACCGTCGAGGAGATCAACGGTCTCGTCGAGGCGATGTACGCGCACGCGCAGCCGCTGGACATCCCGGGGCCGGCCGTCGACATCGTCGGCACGGGCGGCGACCGGGCCAGGACGGTCAACATCTCGACCATGTCGGCCATCGTGATCGCGGGCACCGGGGCGAAGGTCGTCAAGCACGGCAACCGGGCGTCGTCCTCGGCGAGCGGCTCGTCGGACGTGCTGGAGAAGCTCGGCATCAACCTGGACCTGTCGCCCGAGCGGGTGGCGCAGGTGGTGGACCAGGCCGGGATCACCTTCTGCTTCGCGGCCAAGTTCCACCCCTCGATGCGGTTCGTCGGCGCGGTCCGCCGGGACCTGGGGATTCCGACCTCGTTCAACCTCCTCGGCCCGCTGACCAACCCCGCCCGGGTCACCTCCTCGGCGATCGGCTGCTTCGACACCCGTATGGCCGGGCTGATGGCCGGTGTGCTGGCCGAGCGCGGCTCGTCCGCACTGGTGTTCCGCGGCGACGACGGGCTCGACGAGCTGACGACCACGGCCACCTCCCGGGTGTGGATCGTCCGCGACGGCAAGGTCACCGAGGAGGCCTTCGACCCGCGGGAGGTCGGCATCGAGCTGGTCCCGGTCGAGGCTCTGCGGGGCGCGGACGCGTCGTACAACGCGGAGGTCGCCCGGCGGCTCCTGGACGGCGAGACCGGCCCCGTGCGCGAGGCGGTGCTGCTGAACTCGGCGGCGGCGCTGGTGGCCCTGAACCCGACCGAGGCCCCCCTGACGGACCAGATCCGCGCCGGGATGGCGAGGGCCGCGGAGTCCATCGACTCGGGGGCGGCGAAGCGGACGCTGGAGCGCTGGGTGGCGGCCAGCAACGCGTAGGTTCCGTGCCGGGATGTCCCGCGATCCGGACACGGGTTGCGGGACATCGATCACTTCACGTACGTTCCTGTACCAGGTCATGAGTGACAGTCATGAGGCCCCGGCCGACTGTCCGGCAACCCTCCGTCCGTGGCGGGGTGCCCCGGGTGAAGACCAGGCCGTAGCCACAAAGGCTTACGGCAAGCGCGGACCCCTCGCGTCACCAGGGGTCCTGGTCGTCGAGGAGTCTTCCGTGAGCAAGCGAATGCGATAGGGCCGCAGAGCCCCGCCTCCGCATCCCCTTTTCTCCGCTTTTCCCGCATGCCGTTGCCTGCTGCCGGCATGCCCTCTCACGGGAGTTCCGTCATGTCTGTCTCCAGCGTTGCCGCCGACCAGTCCGTTTGTGCCCCCCTGGCCGTTCTGGGCCGGGATGTCACGGTCCCGCTCGTCACCGGCGGCGAGGTCACCTACGCGGCCCTCGACTACGCCGCCAGCGCCCCCGCCCTCCAGCGGGTCTGGGACGACGTGGCGGCCTACGCGCCGTACTACGGCAGCGTCCACCGGGGCGCCGGATACCTCTCCCAGCTGTCCACGGACCTCTTCGAGAACGCCCGCAGGACCGTCGCCGAGTTTCTCGACTGCCGCGCCGACGACCAGCTGATCTTCACGCGCTCCACCACCGACTCGCTGAACCTGCTGGCCGCGGCCCTCCCTGCCGACTGCCAGGTCTTCGTCTTCGAGACCGAGCACCACGCCTCGCTGCTGCCCTGGCAGGACGCGAAGGTCACCTACCTCAACGCCCCGCGCACCCCGCAGCAGGCCGTGGCCACCCTGGAGCGCGCCCTCGCCGACCGCGACCCCTACGGCCCGGCCCTGGTCTGCGTCACCGGCGCCTCGAACGTCACCGGCGAGCTGTGGCCCGTACGGGAACTCGCCGCCGCCGCCCATGCGCACGGCGCCCGGATCGTCCTCGACGCCGCCCAGCTCGCCCCGCACCACCCGGTGTCCGTCCAGGATCTCGACGTCGACTGGGTCGCCTTCTCCGGCCACAAGCTCTACGCCCCCTTCGGCTCTGGCGTACTGGCCGGCCGCGCCGACTGGCTGCGCGCGGCCGACCCCTACCTCGCGGGCGGCGGCGCCAGCCGCAAGGTCACCCGGCGCGAGGACGGGGGAGTGGCCGTGGAGTGGCACGAGAGCGCGGCGCGGCACGAGGCCGGGTCGCCGAACGTCATCGGTGTCTACTCCATCGCGTCGGCCTGCAAGGCGCTGACGGAGGCGGGCTTCGACACCCTGGTCGCCCGTGAGCAGCACCTGATCGAGAAGGTCCGGGCGGGCCTCGCCGAGGTCCCGGAGGTGCGTGTCCTCTCCCTGTTCGGCGACGACGCCCCGCGGGTCGGCGTGATCTCCTTCGTCGTCGAGGGCTGGAACAGCTCCCACTTCGCCGCCGCGCTCTCCGCCGAGTACGGCATCGGCGTCCGCGACGGTCTGTTCTGCGCCCACCCGCTGGTCCGCACCCTGCTGGGCAGCGACCCGCAGACGCAGGGTGAGTGCGGTGCCCCCGAGGCGGCGCCCGGCGAGAAGTCCCTCAACGCGATCCGGGTCAGCTTCGGCGCGGGTACGCCGGACGAGCACGTCGAGCGGTTCGTGAACGCCGTGCGCGAACTCGTCACCGACGGCGCGAAGTGGAACTACCGCACGGAGGACGGGCGTTGCGTCCCGGCGGTCTGAAGCGGATCGGGGGTGTGCGGCGGTCGCCGCACACCCCCGATCCCGTGTCCTAGCTGTCCAGGCCGAGCGCGAACGCCGCCTCCAGGTCGTGCTGCGAGTACGTCCGGAACGCCACGTGCGTGTCCGTGCCCTCCACGCCGGGGATCTTGCTGATCCGGCCGGGGATGACCTCGGCGAGGTCCTCGTGCTGCTTCACCCGGACCATCGCGATCAGGTCGTAGGTACCGGTGACGGAGAAGACCTCGCTCACGCTGTCCAGCGAAGCGATCTGCTCCGCGATCTCGGGGATCCGGTCCACGCTGGTCTTGATGAGGACGATCGCGGTGATCACGGCTGGTTCTCTCCCTCGGGGGCCGGCGTCGCTGGGGTGGCCTTCACTCTAGTCGTACGGCCGAACCGCACCCAGGCGAAGCAGAGGCCCAGGCCGAAGCCCACGAGGTGCGCCAGATAGGCCACCCCCGGCCCGCTCGCCGCCCGCCCCGCCGCCAGCCACTGCAGGGCCGCCCAGAACGGCAGCACGATCCACGCCGGGAAGCGCAGCGGCAGGAAGAACAGGAACGGCAGCAGGCTGGTCACCCGGGCCCGTGGGAACAGCGCCAGGAACGCCCCGAGGACCGCGGAGATCGCGCCGGACGCGCCGACCAGGGACTGCTCGGAGTCGGCGTTGGCGGCCGCGTAGCCCAGCAGGGCGAGATAGCCGCAGCCCAGATAGAACAGGGTGAACTGGACGCGGCCCATCCGTTCCTCGGTGAGCACGCCGAAGACGTAGAGAAACAGCATGTTGCCCAGCAGGTGCACCCAGCTGCCGTGGACGAAGAGGGCCGTGGCCGGGGTCAGGGCGGCGCGGGCCGAGCCTTCGAACAGTTCGGCCGGGACCACGCCCCAGCGGCGGAAATAGGCGCGCTGCGCGGCGAGCAGTTCGTCGCCGGTGCCGTACACCGGATTGAGGCCCGAGGCGGGGCCGATCAGGAAGATCAGCGAGCACAGGGCGATCAGTCCGTATGTCACCGGCGAAGGCGTCCGGACCGCTCTGCCGACCGTTGTGCTCCAGTTGCTGATCATGAACACAGAGCATGACGTAACAGGATGGAATAGAACAGACTGCCTCGCCGCCGTGGACGCCCGAGCGGCGAGTCCCCGCCAGGCCGTAGGGTTACGAGCCACACGCACCGGGGACACCGGTGAGTCACCGACACTGGAAGGAAAGAACAGTCGCGATGACGGTTCCCCTGCCGACCGCCACCACGCGGTGGCGCTGCACCCTCTGCGGCAACCTCACCCGCTTCGACGTGACGCGTTCGTCGAAGGTCGTCGAGTACGTCCACCTCGACCTGGCCGGCGAGCCGAACGTGGAGGAGCGCGAGGTGGTCAGTGAGACCATCGAGTCGGTCCGCTGCCGCTGGTGCAATGCCGTGGACCAGGTGGAACTCGTGGACAGGCCGGGCGCCGGCTCCTGATCGGGAGCGGGCCCCGCACAGGCGATCCCCCCTGCCGGGGGATCCGCACAGGTATTGGGGTGACGACGGATGGTGGAGACCGCAGGCGGGGGGCCGGGCGACGGCGCCGCCGAGGTGCTCGACCGTCCGCTGCCCGATGGAGTGCGCCGCCGGGTCGTACAGATCGTCTCCGACGGCTTCGGTGGGCTGACCGTCGGTGAACTCCCGGCCCAGCTACGGCAGTACGCCCGTTTTGCTCCGAACCGGCGGGCCAAGTTCGCCGGTAACGCGATGGCTGCCGCGCTGGAGACCGATCCGCTGTTCCGGCAGCGCATCGGGGAGAAGCTGAGAGAGGCCCAGCCGGAACTCACCGGCGCCCTCGACTCGGGCTCGCCGCCCCCGGCCGCGGATCCGCTGGACGTCGCGGCCGCGGCCTACGTACTGCGGCCCACCGGCTGGGTGAAGCTCGTGACCGCGGCCGGCGAGGAGGCCCAGCGGGTCGACGCCGAGCGCGCCGACGAGGAGAGCCGGGCCGAGCTGGAGCGGCTGCGCGGCGAACTCGCCCTGGCCCGGGAGCTGACCCGGGCGGAGACCGAGCGGCTGCGCGCCGAACTGGAGACGGCCAAGAAGGAAGCCGAATCGCTTCACCGCAAGCTGCGCGCCGCTCTCAGCGATGTCAAGCGTGGTGAGGCGGCGCTGCGCAAGGTGCACGTCGAGACCGAGGCCCTGCGTGCCGAGGCGCATGCGCAGGTGTCCGCCGCCGAGAGCGAGACCCGGCGGCTGAAGGGGCGGCTCGGCGAGGCCGAGGCCGCTCTGGAGGCCACCCGCCGGGCCGCGCGCGAGGGCCGCAGCGTCGAGGACATGCGGGTCCGGCTGCTGCTGGACACCCTGCTGGACGCCGCCCAAGGGCTGCGCCGGGAGCTGGCGTTGCCGCCGGTGTCGGTGCGTCCGGCGGAGACCGTGGATGCGGTCGAACCGGGACGTATGACGCCGAAGGACATCGCCGCGCGGGCGCTGTCCGAGAACGACCCCGCGATTCTCGACCAGTTGCTCGCCCTGCCCCAGGCGCATCTGGTCGTCGACGGCTACAACGTCACCAAGACCGGCTATCCGCAGATGCCGTTGGAGAAGCAGCGCCTCAGGCTGCTCGGGCAGCTCTCGCAGCTGGCCGCGCAGACCGGCGCCGAGGTGACGTGTGTCTTCGACGGCGCCGAACTGGCCGCGCCGGTGCTGCTCGCGCCGCCGCGCGGGGTCCGTGTGCTGTTCTCCAAGCCCGGTGTCACGGCGGACGAACTGATCCGTCAGCTGGTGCGCGCCGAGCCGCCCGGCCGGCCGGTCATCGTCGCCTCGACCGACCGCGAGGTGGCCGACGGGGTCGCCAAGGCGGGCGCCCGGCCGGTGGCTTCTGCGGTGCTTCTCAAGCGCCTGTCCTGAAGGTCAACGTACAGACGCATTGCCCGAATTGACGGAAGCGTCACGCAACGTAGCGTCAAGTGGACATCACTGCACGTGGGTTGATGGCAAAGAATGCGGACGGTAACCGGGATAAATCGCCCATGGGTTTGAACTGATCACAGCTGTGTCACTAGGGTCTGCCTTCGAACCTTCGAACCTTCGCTCGGAAGGTCACTGAGAAGAAGGAGCTCGCCTCCGTGGCGTCCCACCGTCGACCCAAGCAGCCGAGCCGCGCGCGTGTCACCGTGCTGACCACCGCCGCCGCTGCCGCCGTGGCCATCAGCTCGCAGGCGGCCAACGCCGCTCCCAGTGAGAAGCCGAGCAAGGACGAGGTCAAGGCCAAGGTCGACAAGCTCTACGAAGAGGCCGAGCACGCGACCGAGAAGTACAACGGCGCCAAGGAGAAGCAGGAGAAGCTCCAGAAGGAGATCTCCACCATCCAGGACAACGTCGCGCGCGGTCAGGAAGACCTGAACGAGATGCGTGACTCCATAGGTCTGGCGGCCGCCGCCCAGTACCGCACGGGGTCCATCGACTCCTCCGTCCAGCTCTTCCTCTCCTCCGACCCGGACGACTACCTCGACAAGGCCTCCACGCTCGACCAGTTGAGCAGCCAGCAGGTCGAGGCGCTGAAGAAGATCCAGGACAAGCAGCGCGAACTCGCCCAGGACCGGGCCGAGGCCACCGAGAAGCTCAAGGACCTCGCCTCCACCCGGACCGAACTGGGCAAGAACAAGACGGAAGTCCAGGCGAAGCTGGCCGAGGCGCAGAAGCTGCTCAACACCCTGACCGCCGCCGAGAAGGCCGCCCTCGCCGCCGAGGAGGAGCGGGCCAGCCGTTCCGCCTCCGACCGCGTCGAGCTCGGCGATGCCCCCGCCGGCTCCGGCCGCGCGATGGCCGCCTACCAGGCTGCCCAGAGCAAGATCGGCTCGCCTTACGTCTACGGCGCCTCCGGCCCCTCCTCCTTCGACTGCTCGGGCCTGACCTCCTGGGCCTTCGCCCAGGCCGGCGTCTCCATCCCGCGCACCTCGCAGGCCCAGGCCAGTGCCGGCACGCGGATCTACAGCCAGTCCGACCTCAAGGTCGGCGACCTGGTCATCTTCTACAGCGACCAGCACCACGTCGGCTTCTACGCGGGCAACGGCCAGATCCTGCACGCCCCGCGCACCGGCACGGTCGTCCGCTACGAGTCGATCAACAACATGCCGTTCCAGTTCGGCGTCCGGATCTGATCGCCCTCACCCTCCAAGATCAGGACACGGCACCGCCCGTTCGGGCGAATCCCGCCGACCTGAACTGACCCCGCGCCCCGCCCATGACCTGCGTCATAGGCGGGGCGTCACGGTGTGTGCCCACGGCGGTCGTTGGTCGGTGCCCCGTCCCGGGGTTACTGTCTGCCGCGTTTCCTGTCCGCCAGTGAGATGGGGTGCGGCTTCTCGTGAGGTCACATCGTCGCCTTGTACCGTCCGGGTTCGACCGGGGCGCCAGTGCCGCGCTCTGCGTCATGTCAGCCGCGGCAGCCGCCCTCGGGGCCGTACCGGCCACCTCCGCGATGGCCGCGCCGCACGACGACACCCGGGCCGAGGTGGACCGCCTCTACGAGGAGGCCGAGAAGGCCACCGAGGCGTACAACAAGGCGGACGAACGCGCCGACGCGCTGCGCAAGCAGGTCGGCAACGCGCAGGACCGGATCGCCCGGCAGCAGGAGCGCATCAACGCCATGCGGGAGGCGCTCGGTTCGCTGGCCGGCGCCCAGTACCGCTCCGGCGGCCTCGACCCGTCCCTGGCCCTGCTGTTCTCCGACGACCCGGACGACTACCTCGACAAGGCGGCCGTCCTCGACCGGATCACCGCGCACCAGGCCGGCGAGCTGAAGGACCTTCAGGGCGCTATGCGCGAACTCGCCCAGGAGCGCGCGGAGGCCTCCCGCAAGCTCGGCGAGCTGGAGAAGAGCCGCAAGGCCGTCGCCTCCCACAAACGGACCGTGGAGAACAAGCTCGCCAAGGCCCGGCAACTGCTCAACTCCCTGCCCTCCGCCGAGCGCGCCGCCTACGACCGCGCCTCCCGTTCCGGCCGCTCCGGCATGCCCAACCTCGGGGGCGCCGTCCCGGCCTCGGGCCGCGCCGCCGCCGCGGTCGCCGCCGCCCGCTCCGCCGTCGGCAAGCCGTACGTGTGGGGCGCCAACGGGCCCAACGGCTTCGACTGTTCGGGCCTGATGCAGTGGTCGTACGCGCAGGCCGGGGTCTCCCTGCCGCGCACCTCGCAGGGCCAGCGGTACGCCGGCCGGCAGGTCCCGCTCGCCCAGGCCCAGCCCGGCGACCTGGTCACCTACCGCGGGGACGCGAGCCATGTCGGGATGTACATGGGCAACGGCCAGGTCGTCCACGCGCCCTATCCCGGCGCGCCCGTGCGCTACGACCCGGTCGGCATGATGCCGGGCGCGACGGTCACGAGGGTCTGACGGGGGTCTGACCTACGGGCTCCGGCCGCCGTACGATCGCGGCATGGCTGGTCGACGGCGTGCGTCGGGGTGCTCGGTTGTGGCGCTGTGTCTGCTGCTCGTCTCGCTCGTGGCGTGCGGCGGCCGGCCCGCCGCGGACGCGGCCACGGACGCGGTGCAGCGGGTGCTCGACCGGCGGTCGGCCGCGGTCCTCGACCGTGACGCGTCGGCCTTCGCCCGGACGGGAGCGCGCGAGGGGTTCGACAGACTGCGCGCGGTGCCCTTCGCCGAGTGGTCCTACCGAGTGACCGGCCTGCACCGCACCGGGGACACGGCCACCGTCGAGGCCGACCTGCGGTACCGCGTCGAGGGCCACGACACGGCCCCCGTCGTCGCCGGCCGGACCCTGCGGCTCGGCCTGGACGCCGGGGGCGAGTGGTACGTCGACTCCGAGCGCCCCGCGAAGAAGGCCGCCGAGCAACTGTGGGACCAGGGCGAGGTGATGGTGGCCCGGGGCGAGCGCAGCATGGTGCTGGGCGTCGGGCAGTCCGCCGAGAAACTGGCCTCCTACGCCGAGCTGGCGGACCGCGCGGTGCCGGAGGTGACACGTGCCTGGGGCACCGAGTGGCCCCGGCGCACGGTGGTGCTCGTTCCGGAGTCGCTGGAGGGGATGGCGGGGCTGCTCGGCTCGCCCGCCTCCTCGTACCGGGGCATCGCCGCCGTCACCACGGGCGAGACGGGCACCAAGGGCGAGTCGCCCGCGGACCGGATCATCGTCAATCCCGTGGCGTACGGCGTCCTCGGCGCGACCGGCAAGCAGATCGTGCTCACCCACGAGACCGCGCATGTCGCCACCCGCGCCCACACCGGCGCCGCCACCCCGCTGTGGCTGTCCGAGGGATACGCGGACTGGGTCGGCTATCTCGCCGCCGGGCGTACGCCCTCCCAGGCCGCGCCGGAGCTGTGGCGGGCGGTGACCGACGGGCGGGTGCCTGCGGCGCTGCCCACCGACGAGGACTTCGGGTTCACCGGGAGCGCGTCCGAGCTGGCGCAGGCCTACGAGGCCGGTTGGCTGGCCTGCCGGCTCGTCGCCGACCAGTGGGGCGAGGACAAGCTCCGGGAGTTCTACCGGGCCGTCGGCGCGCACGAGAAGCGGGCGGGCGCGGTCGAGGACGCCATGGAGAAGGTGCTCGGGACGACCCTGGAGGACTTCACCTGGCAGTGGCGGGAGTATCTGCGGGTTCAGCTGGGCTGATCGAGGAGGTCGATGGCCTCCTTGAGCCAGGCCCGCTCCGCCCGGCCGGTCGCCCGCGCCACGCGCAGCATGCCCTGCCGGAACAGATCGCCGGCCTCCTCCGACCGTACGGGTTCTCCGTCGCGGTAGAAGAAGCTCGCCGGGGTCTCAAGGAAGTCCAGGCGGCGCCGGAGCACCGCGGCCTGCTCCCGGCGGTCCGGCAGGTGGTGCAGGAACGACAGGACGGTGTTGAACCGGACCTGGTCGGTGATCTCCACGTCCTTAGGCCGGCGCAGACGCTCCAGCAGCTCCTCGCGACCGGCCTCGGTGAGGGAGAGCACGCGGCGCGGCGCGGCGCTTGCGCCCGGTTCCGTGTGCTGGTCGATGCGGCCCGCCTCGGTGAGCCGGGTGATCGCCGGATACAGCGCGCCGTCGCTGACCGGGCGGACATGGCCGCTGAGGGCCTTGATGCGTTCCTTCAGCTCGTAGCCGTGCAGCGGCTCTTCGGCCAGGAAGCCCAGGATCGACAGCTCCAGCACCGGTTCCTCCTTGCGGGTGTCGTGCCGACATGGTACCTCTAACCGAGCTACCTCGAATCGAGATAGCTCGGATCGATGCAGTCGGTATCGATGTGGCTCGTATCGAGGGGGGATCGCCATCAACGCCCACCGCAAGCAGCTCGTCTCGCTCGCCCACCCCGTGTACCTCTCGCTCCTGGCCTCCGTCACCGCCGGGATCGTCAACACCGTCTGGGTCTCCGCACTCGGCGGCCCCGCCGTCGCCGCCGTGGCCGTCGCGACCAACACCGAGAACGTGCTGCTCGGCGTGGCCCTGGTCTTCGGCTCCGGTACGACCGTGCTGGTCGCGCACGCCAGAGGTGCGCGCGACCCCGCAGCCGTACGGGCGGCCGTGCGCGGGGGCTGGGCGCTGTGGGCGCTAATCACGCCGGTCGTCGGGGTCGGCGGGTTCCTGCTGCGCGAGCCCCTCGCCCGGCTGGTGCTGGGCGGCGGGGGCGAGGCGGTGCCGCTCGCCGTCGACTACTTCGCGATCTCCCTGCCGGGCATCGCCGTCTTCTACGCCCAGACCCTCGTCGACGGCATCCTCAAGGGCGCCGGCGACACCCGGACCCCGATGCGCCTCGCGCTCCTCGCCGGCGGCCTGATCCTGGTCTGCGACCCGTTCCTGATCCACCTCTACGGCGTCCGGGGCGCCGCCGCCGCGACCGTGCTGTGCCGGTGCGTGGCCCTCGGGGCGGGCCTGCTCGCCCTGCGCCGCAACGCGCTCCTGCGGGAGGCGGCCCGGACACGCGCCGCGCTCTCACCGCGCCGGACACTCACCACCGGGCTGCCGATGTCCGCCGACTTCACCGTGCGGCAGACCGGCGCCCTCGCCATGGTCGCGATCGTCGCGCACCTCGGCGTGACCGCGGTGGCCGCCTACGCGATCGCCTACAAGATCCTCTACGTCGCCACCATGGCCTTCTACGCCGTGCGTCAGGCCGCCTCCATCCACACGGCGCACACCCGCGGTGCCGGCCGGGAGGCCCGGCGGGCGATCGGACGGCAGGCGGTGCTGGTGTCCGGCACGGCGGGCCTCGCGGCGGCCGTCCTGCTGGCCGCGGCCGCCCCCTGGCTCATGGCCGCCTTCGGCGCCGGCCCCGAGGTCGCCCGCCAGGGCACGCTGTTCCTGCGCTGCATCGGGCCCTACCTGCTGCTCATGGCCTGCTTCATCGCGCTCGGCGGGGTCTTCGAGGGCAGTGGCGGCGCGGCCGTGCTGCTGCGGGTGACCGTCCTCGGTACGGCCGTCCAGCTCGCGCTGGCGTACGGCCTGGCCGGTCTTGGCCTGCCGGGGGTGTGCCTGGCGCTGGCGCTCGCGATGGCCGGGCAGTGCGCGGCGGTGCTGGTGCTGTTCCGGCGCGTTCCGCGTCAGGAGGGGAGCGAGGTCTCCTTGGTGCGGGTGGCCTGAGCCGGGAACGGCGTCGGGACGGAGCTGGTCACCGTGGCGCGCCACAGCTCCCGGGCGGCGAGGACCGTGGCCAGGACCAGCAGCCCGTTGCGGACGGACAGCAGGGTGATGCCGAGCGAGTCGCTCGCCACGACGTGCGCGAACCAGACCGGGAACTCCAGCACCGTCACCAGGCACGCCACCAGGACCAGGCCGACGGGCAGCCCCATCCGGCTGCCGCGGAAGCACAGGCAGACCGCCGCCACACCGACCAGCCACACCATGTACTGCGGGCTGATCACCCGGCTGGTGGTGGTGAACATCAGCACCGCGACGAACGCCGCGTCCGCGAGCGTGTGCGGCAGGAACCGGGTGGCCCTGAGCCGCCACAGCAGCAGCCAGCCGAAGGCGAGGGCGGTCAGGGCCAGGGCGACCCTGCTCACGACCTCCACGTACGGGCCGAGGAACTCCACCGAGCCGTAGTTCAGCAGCACCTTGCCGTCCCAGCCGTGGTGCCGGGCCACGTGGAAGACCAGGGAGCCCAGCGACTCGACCTCGGTGCCGCGGTCGCGCTGGAAGGTCAGGAAGGCGAACGCGCCGGGCATGGCCACCGCGAACAGCGCTGCCAGCACACCGGCCGTCACCGCCGCCGACACCCAGGCGGACCGCCGGCGGGCCGCGACCAGCAGCAGCACCGGCCACACCTTCAGCATCGCGGCGACGCCGGTCAGCGCGCCCATCAGCCGCGGGTGCCGGGCACCGGCGAGCAGCGCCGCCACCGCCACCGCGGTCACCATCACGTCGTAGCGGGCGTAGACGGTCGGGCCGAGCAGCGGTACGCCCACCGCCCACACCCAGGCACCGCGCAGGGTCCGCCCGGGGCGCACACCGGCGTACAGCAGCAGGGCGAGGACGGCCAGGTCGGCGGTGAAGGCGAGGACGAAGAAGGCGGAGGCGTAGTCCAGGTAGAACAGCAGCCCGGGGGAGAGGATCGCGAGGGCGGCGGCGGGCGGGTACTGCCAGGTCACGTCGTCCAGCGGGAACGTTCCGGTGCTCAGCACCCCGTACCAGCCCTGGTAGATGACCGACACGTCGCTGGTGACGTCCGGGCCGGGGAAGACGTACACCTTGAACACGAAGAGCAGCAGGATCAGCCTGGTCAGGGACCAGGTGCCCAGAAGCCACGCCAGGGACCGCCGCGCGCCCGTCGTCTCCACCTGGTCCCCTGCCGTTCGAATCGTCTTGAGGGGAACATGATGTCCCGGGAAGCTGTGCGCGGGCCACAAGCGCGGCCGTGACGCGCTGTGGCCGGCGCCTTCGGTAGGGTCGGCGGCGATGCACAAGACGCTCATCGTGACGAACGACTTCCCGCCGCGGCCCGGCGGCATCCAGGCCTTCCTGCACAACATGGCCCTGCGGCTCGACCCGGAGCGGCTGGTCGTCTACGCCTCGACCTGGAAGCGCAGCCGGGAGGGCGTCGAGGCCACGGCCGCCTTCGACGCCGAGCAGCCCTTCACCGTCGTACGCGACTCCACGACCATGCTGCTGCCGACGCCGCAGGCGACCCGGCGGGCCGTCGGGCTGCTGCGGGAACACGGGTGCCGCTCGGTGTGGTTCGGGGCCGCGGCACCGCTCGGGCTGATGGCTCCGGCGCTGCGCAGGGCCGGGGCCGAGCGGCTGGTGGCCACCACCCACGGGCACGAGGCCGGGTGGGCGCAGCTGCCCGCGTCCCGGCAGCTGCTGAGCCGGATCGGGGACACCACCGACACGATCACCTACCTCGGCGAGTACACGCGCTCGCGGATCGCCGGCGCGCTGACGCCGGACGCGGCCGCGCGGATGGTGCAGCTCCCGCCGGGGGTCGACGAGAAGACCTTCCACCCCGGCTCGGGCGGCGACCTGGTCCGCGCCCGCCTCGGCCTGACCGACCGGCCCGTGGTCGTCTGCGTCTCCCGTCTCGTGCCGCGCAAGGGCCAGGACACGCTGATCCTGGCCATGCCCCGGATCCTGGCCAAGGAGCCGGACGCCGTCCTGCTCATCGTCGGCGGCGGCCCGTACGAGAAGGAGCTGCGCCGCCTCGCCCACGAGACCGGCGTCGCCGGCTCGGTCCGCTTCACCGGAGCGGTCCCCTGGTCCGAACTCCCCGCCCACTACGGCGCCGGCGACGTCTTCGCGATGCCGTGCCGGACGCGGAGGCGGGGGCTGGACGTGGAGGGCCTGGGCATCGTCTACCTGGAGGCCTCGGCAACGGGCTTGCCGGTGGTCGCGGGCGACTCGGGCGGGGCACCCGACGCGGTACTGGACGGCGAGACGGGGTGGGTGGTGCGGGGCGGCTCACCGGAACAGGCGGCGGACCGCATCGTGGCTCTCCTGGGCGACGCCGAACTGCGCCGCAGGATGGGGGAGCGGGGCAGGGAGTGGGTGGAGGAGAGGTGGCGCTGGGACCTCCTGGCGGAGCGTCTGAAGACGCTGCTGTAGAAGCGCCCCTTTAGGGGCGCGGGGCTGTATCGATATGCGGCTCCGCCGCGTGGGCGCGACCAACCACGGACAAACCCGCACCCGCCAGCCATGAGTATGTGGCACCCCACTAGGCGGAACCGGAAAATCCGCGCATGCTCCGCACATGACAGCAAAACTGATGCAACGTCAGCTGACGAGACGTCAAATCCTAGGCATGGTGGCCCTGCAGACCGCCGCCGCCTCGGGTCTCACCCGCATCGGTCTCCAGTCGGCGTCGGCCGTAGAACCCGCCGCCGTGGACAACGCCCCCGCCATCGTGGTCGGTTCGGGATACGGCGGCGCAGTCGCCGCTCTCCGCCTCGGCCAGGCCGGCATCCGCACGATCGTCATCGAGATGGGCCGCCTCTGGAACACCCCCGGCCCCGACGGCAAGACCTTCTGCTCCACCGCCGCCCCCGACCACCGCTCCATGTGGTTCCGGACCCGCACCGAGGCCCCGCTCGCCACCTTCCTGTGGCTGGACGTCGTCAACAAGGACATCAGCCCCTACCCCGGCGTCCTGGACCGCGTGCACTTCGCGAACATGTCCGTCTACGTCGGCCGCGGCGTCGGCGGAGGCTCCCTGGTCAACGGCGGTATGGCGGTGACACCCCTGAAGTCGTACTTCGCCGAGCAGTTCCCGACCGTCGACGCGAACGAGATGTACGGCACGTACTTCCCGCGCGCCCGTTCCATGCTCGGTGTCAACACCGTCGACCCGAGCTGGTTCGAGTCGACCGAGTGGTACCGCTACACCCGGATCTCCCGCAAGCACGCGGCCAACACCGGCCTGAGGACCACCTTCGTGCCCAACGTCTACGACTTCGGGTACATGCAGCGCGAGGCGGCCGGTACGGCGACGAAGTCGGCGCTCGCCGGAGAGGTGGTCTACGGCAACAACCACGGCAAGCGCACCCTCGACAAGACCTACCTCGCCTCGGCCCTGGGCACCGGGAACGTCACGATCCACTCCATGGAACGGGTGACCGCCATCAGCCGGGCCGCCGACGGCAGTTACCTGCTGTCCGCCGAGCGGATCGACAACGCCGGCACGGTCGTGGAGACCAAGGAGTACAGCTGCACGTACCTCTTCCTCGGCGGCGGCAGCCTCGGCACCACCGAACTCCTGCTGCGCGCACGGGAGACGGGCACCCTGCCCGCCCTCGACGCGAGCGTCGGCACCGGCTGGGGCACCAACGGCAATGTGATGCTCGGGCGGGCCAACCATCTGTGGGACACGGTCGGGGCGAACCAGTCGACGATGCCGGTGATGGGGATCGACGACTGGGCCAACACCGCCAACCCCGTCTTCGCCGAGATAGCCCCGCTGCCCACGGGACTCGAACACTGGGTCAGCCTCTACTTGGCGATCACCAAGAACCCCGAGCGGGCGGCGCTGACGTACGCGAACGGGGCGATGCGGCTCGGCTGGACGGCCGCCCAGAGCGCGGTCTCCGTCGCCATGGCCAAGAAGCTGTTCGACCGGATCAACGCGGCGAACGCCACGATCTACCGGTACGACCTGTTCGGCTCGTCCAACAAGGCCTTCGCCGACGACTTCACCTACCACCCGCTGGGCGGCTGTGTGCTGGGTCGGGCGACCGACGACTACGGCCGGGTGAAGGGATACGCCAAGCTCTACGTCACCGACGGCTCGCTCGTGCCCGGGTCGATCGGAGTGAACCCGTTCGTGACGATCACCGCGCTCGCCGAACGCACGATGGCGCGGGTCCTCGCCGAGGACACCGCGCCATGAGCGACCCGGTCGGTCACTTCGCGTAGATCGCCTCGATCTCGTCCGCGAAGTCCTTCGCCACCACGTTCCGCTTGAGCTTCAGCGACGGCGTCAGGTGGCCCGACTCCTCCGTGAACTGGGAGGACAGAATGCGGAACTTCCGCACCGATTCCGCCTTGGACACCGCGGCGTTGCCGTCGTCGATCGCCGACTGGATCGCGGCCATCAGGTCCGCGTCCTCGCGCAGCGACGCCGCGGTGGCACCCGACGGCTTGCCGTGCTCGGCGGCCCAACGGCCCAGGAACTCCTCGTCGACGGTGACCAGCGCGCCCACGAACGGCCGCCCGTCGCCCACCACCATGCACTCCGCGACCAGCGCGTGCGCGCGGATCCGGTCCTCGATCACGGCCGGGGCGACGTTCTTGCCGCCCGCGGTGACGATGATCTCCTTCTTGCGGCCGGTGATCCTGAGGTAGCCGTCCTCGTCGAGGGTGCCGATGTCACCGGAGTGGAACCAGCCGTCGGCCAGGGCCTCTTCGGTCGCCCCGGGGTTGTTCCAGTACTCCTTGAAGATGTGCTCGCCGTGCAGCAGCACCTCGCCGTCGTCGGCGATCCGCACCACCGAGCCGGGCAGCGGCTGGCCGACCGTGCCGATCTTCTGGCGGTCCCACGGGTTGAAGGCGGTGGCGGCACACGTCTCGGTCAGGCCGTAGCCCTCCAGGACCGTGAAGCCGATGCCGCGGAAGAAGTGACCCAGGCGCTCGCCCAGCGGGGCGCCGCCGGAGATGGCGAACTCGCCCCGGCCGCCGAGGACCGCGCGCAGCTTGCTGAAGACGAGCTTGTCGAAGACCTTGTGCTTGATCTTCAGGCCGAGCGACGGGCCCGAGGGGTTGTCCAGCGCGCGGCTGTAGGCGATCGCCGTGTCCGCCGCCTTGTCGAAGATCTTGCCCTTGCCGTCCGCCTGCGCCTTGGCGCGCGCCGAGTTGTACACCTTCTCGAAGACGCGCGGCACACCGAGGATCAGCGTCGGCCGGAACTCGGCCAGTTCGTCGGTGAGGTTCTTGATGTCCGGCAGACAGCCCAGCTTGATCGGCGCGATCATCGGGGCGATCTGCACCAGCCGGCCGAAGACGTGCGCGAGCGGCAGGAACAGCAGCACCGAGCACTCGCCGGTACGGAACAGCGGGCGCAGCCGCTCGACGATGTTGCCGCACTCGGCGAAGAAGTTCCGGTGGGTGAGCACACAACCCTTGGGGCGGCCGGTCGTGCCGGAGGTGTAGACGATCGTCGCGGGGTCGTCGGCCTTCGCCAGCGAGCTGCGCTCCTCGACCGTCTCGTCGCTGACGTCCTGCCCGAGGCGGCCCAGCTCCTCGATGGCGCCGGCCTCGATCTGCCAGACGTGCTTGAGGGCGGGCAGCCGGTCGCGCACCGACTCCACGGCGGCCGTGTGGTTGTCCAGCTCCGTGATGACGGCGGTCGTGCCCGAGTCGCCGAGGATCCACTGCACCTGCTCCGGCGAGCTGGTCTCGTACACCGGCACGGTGACCGCGCCCGCCGACCAGATCGCGAAGTCCAGCAGGGTCCACTCGTAGCGGGTGCGGGACATCAGGCCGACCCGGTCGCCCGGCTGGATGCCGGCCGCGACGAGCCCCTTCGCGGCGGCACGCACCTCGGCGAGGAAGGTCGTCGCGGTCACGTCCTGCCAGGTGCCGCCGACCTTGCGGGCGATGACGGCGACGTCGGGATGCTGCGCGGCGTTTCTGCGGACGATGTCGGTCAGATTGCCGTCGGCAGGGACCTCGTACATGGCCGGAAGGCTGAACTCGCGCAAGACTGCTGCTCCTCATAGGGCGCCGGCGCCACGACGTTGTGTGCTGCGACGGTGCGGTCCAAGGCTCGGGCAGGTACTCAGGCATTCAGTGGTTGAAACCCTGAGCACGACTGGACTGCCCGGACGTTACCCGCCGGTATGGCTTCTTCGACAGGGGGTTCCGGCGAGATGTTCGCTGCGTCACACGGATTGATGCTTCTTCGCGCACAGTAGTCGACCACTTTGATGACTAGCCAGTAACCGCAGGTCCGGCCGCCACTGTTCACGCATGCCGCACAGGCCTACGCTTGATCGCCATGGCATCCACACCAGCCGGTAACAGCAGGACGCGCGTTCACGTGGTCAGCGACGTACACGGAAACGTCCGTGACCTGGCCAGAGCCGGTGACGGCGCGGACGCCCTGATCTGCCTGGGTGACCTGGTCCTCTTCCTGGACTACGCCGATCACTCACGCGGCATCTTCCCCGACCTCTTCGGCGTCGAGAACGCCGACCGCATCGTCGAACTGCGCAACGCCCGCCGTTTCGAGGAGGCCCGCGAGTTCGGCGCCCGGCTGTGGGCCGGCATCGGCGCGGACCGGGGCGCGGTGATCGAGAAGGCGGTACGCAAGCAGTACGCCGAGATGTTCGCGGTGTTCCCCGCCCCGACGTACGCCACCTACGGCAATGTCGACATGCCGCCACTGTGGCCCGAGTACGCCGGACCGGGCACGACCGTGCTCGACGGGGAGCGGGTGGAGATCGGCGGCTGGGTCTTCGGCTTCGTCGGCGGCGGACTGCGCACGCCCATGCGCACCCCGTACGAGATCAGCGACGAGGAGTACGCGGCGAAGATCGAGGCGGTGGGTGAGGTGGACGTGCTGTGCACCCACATCCCGCCGGAGGTGCCGGAACTCGTCTACGACACCGTCGCGCGCCGCTTCGAGCGGGGGAGCCGGGCGCTGCTGGACGCGATCCGCCGCACCCGGCCGCGCTACTCGCTCTTCGGCCATGTCCACCAGCCGCTGGCCCGGCGGATGCGGATCGGGTCGACGGAATGCGTGAACGTGGGCCACTTCGCGGGCACCGGGAAGCCGTGGGCGCTGGAGTGGTGACCATTCGTGGACGGGGGGTGAAGTCGGCCGGTCGGGTGCGCGGTAGCCTTCACGCTGCACACACGTGCGCACGCACGACTTACCGGCCCGCATCTGGAGGAGCCACGGCGATGGCGGAACACACCAGTTCGAGCATCACGATCGAGGCGGCACCGACTGATGTCATGGCGGTGATCGCCGACTTCTCCCGTTACCCGGACTGGACCGGCGAGGTGAAGGAGGCGGAGGTCCTGGCGACCGACCCCCAGGGCCGCGCCGAACAGGTACGGCTCGTGATGGACGCGGGCGCCATCAAGGACGACCAGGTCCTGGGCTACACCTGGACCGGCGACCATGAGGTCTCCTGGACCCTGGTGAAGTCGCAGATGCTCCGCTCGCTCGACGGCTCCTACATCCTGAAGCCGGCGGGCGCGGGCGCGACCGAGGTCACCTACCAGCTGACGGTCGACGTCAAGATCCCCATGCTCGGCATGATCAAGCGCAAGGCGGAGAAGGTCATCATCGACCGGGCGCTGGCGGGCCTGAAGAAGCGGGTGGAGTCGGGCACGGCCAAGTAGCACCCCGTTGGCGACGGGCTGCGCGACCAACCCCCCACGCCGGCCCCACCCCGCGCACGAACCCAACAGGGCTGAACCCGGACGTCCGTTACCGTTCACCCTCATGCGCACCATCCTGATCACCGGCCCCGGCGGCAGTGGTCGTACGACCGTCGCCGCCGCCACCGCCCTGCGCGCCGCAGGCAACGGCACCCGCACCCTCCTCCTCAGCGCCGACCGCACCGACACCCTCGGCGCGGCCCTGGCCACCGAGACGGGCCCGGCGCCGGTGGAAGCCGCCGAGAACCTCACCGTCTGGCGCCCCGACGCCACCGCCGGCTTCCGGGACGACCTCGCCGCCTTCCAGGAACGCGCGACCTCCGCCCTCGACCTCCTCGGCGCCTCCCGCCTCGACCCCGAGGAAGTCACCCCCCTGCCCGGCGCCGAGGAGCTCACCTTCCTGCGCGCCCTGCGCGACGCCGCGCTGTCCGAGCGCCACGACCTCCTCGTCGTCGACCTCCCGGCCACCCCGCAGGCCCTTGCCCTCCTCGCCCTCCCGGAGGAGCTGCGCCGTTACCTCCGCCGCCTGCTCCCCCCGGAGCGCCAGGCGGCCCGCGCCCTGCGCCCCGTCCTGGGGCGGCTGGCCGGCGTTCCGATGCCCGCGGAGTGGCTGTACGAGACCGCCGCCCGCTGGGACGTCGATCTCGCCGCCGTCGAGGCCGTCGTGGCCGACCGAGACACCGCCGTACGCCTGGTCGCCGAACCCGGTCCGGCCGGCGACGACGCCGTACGCACCGCGACCCTCGCCCTGGCCCTGCGCGGTCTGCGCCCCGAGATGCTGGTCGCCAACCGGGTCGTACCGGAGACCTGGCCCGCCGGGCTCGTGGCCCAGCAGCGCAAGACCCTGGAGGAGTGGCGGGAGACGTACGACGTGCGGACCGTGGCGCACCTCGGACAGGACCCGCGCGGCGCCGACGACCTCGCCGCCCTCGCCGTCCCGGACGCCGCCGAGGCGGCCTCCGCCGTCGAGTGGCCGGTCGCCGACCGCCTCGCCGACGACGGTGTGCTGGTGTGGCACATCCCGCTGCCCGGCGCGATACGCGACACACTCGACCTCGTCCGCCGCGGCGACGAACTCGTCCTCACCGCCGGTCCGTTCCGCCGGATCGTGCCCCTGCCCTCCGCCCTGCGCCGGTGCACCGTCGACGGTGCCGCGCTGCGCGAGGGGGAGCTGCGCATACGGTTCGCGCCCGACCCGGATCTGTGGCCCGTGACCCGGTGAACCGGATACCTCCGTTCGGGTAACGTCGTAGGGACGAACCGTAGTCAGGAGTCCGTCATGAGCGAAGAGCTCCCCCCGTCCGACGCCGCCGACGAGGAGGCGCTCGACGAGGTGCGGGCGTCCGACGCCGACGCGTGGGCGACGGCGTGCGCCGAGGACCTCGCGGCGGAGAAGGCCCGCCGTCGCGCCCAGCACGGCCCGCCCCCGGGCTCGGCCGCCGAGGAGCTGCGCAAGCTCGCCGACGCCGTCGCCGACAAGCTGTCCTCCCTGCAGTCCCCGCTGCTCGGCGCGGTCGCCGGACCGGCCGCCCAGCAGGTGGTCAAGCAGGTCGTGCAGCAGGCGAAGGCGGCCGTGGAGCCTGTCATCGAGCGCAACCCGGACGTCTTCGACCACCTCGCGGCCGCCGGCAACGAACTGCTCGCCGCCTACCGCTCCGCCGTCCAGGCCCAGGAGCGCCGCTGGACGAGCCGCGACGACCACGACCTGGAGGAGCGCCGCGACCGCGGCGACGATGCCGGTCCGAGCGAACGCATCGACTTGGACTGAAGTCCGCTCGGGTACGGTTGGCCGTAGCGGGGCTCGACCGAAACTGAGGGATTCATGGGACTCACCATCGGCGTCGACATCGGCGGCACGAAGATCGCGGCCGGCGTGGTCGATGAGGAAGGCAACATCCTCTCGACCCACAAGGTGCCGACCCCGGGCACGCCCGAGGGCATCGTGGACGCCATTGCTTCCGCCGTAGAGGGTGCGCGCGCCGGCCACGAGATCGTCGGCGTGGGCATCGGAGCGGCCGGTTACGTCAACCGGCAGCGCTCCACCGTCTACTTCGCGCCGAACATCGACTGGCGCCAGGAGCCGCTGAAGGAGAAGGTCGAGGCCCGCGTGGGCCTCCCCGTCGTCGTCGAGAACGACGCCAACGCCGCGGCCTGGGGCGAGTACAAGTTCGGCGCCGGCAAGGGCCACCGCAACGTCATCTGCATCACGCTCGGCACCGGCCTCGGCGGCGGCATCATCATCGGCAACAAGCTGCGCCGCGGTCACTTCGGCGTCGCCGCCGAGTTCGGCCACATCCGGATGGTCCCCGACGGCCTGCTGTGCGGCTGCGGCTCGCAGGGCTGCTGGGAGCAGTACGCGTCGGGCCGTGCGCTGGTGAGGTACGCCAAGCAGCGCGCCAACGCCACCCCCGAGAGCGCCGAGGTCCTGCTCGGCCTGGGCGACGGCTCCCCCGAGGGCATCGAGGGCAAGCACATCTCCATGGCCGCCCGCCAGGGCGACCCGGTGGCCGTCGACTCCTACCGTGAGCTCGCCCGCTGGGCCGGCGCCGGTCTCGCCGACCTCGCCTCGCTCTTCGACCCGTCCGCGTTCATCGTCGGCGGCGGTCTCTCCGACGAGGGCGAGCTGGTCCTCGACCCGATCCGCAAGTCCTACAAGCGCTGGCTGGTGGGCGGCAACTGGCGCCCGGTCGCCGATGTGATCGCCGCCCAGCTGGGCAACAAGGCGGGCATGGTGGGCGCCGCCGACCTGGCCCGGGAGCCGGACCCGATCATGTAGCCGGTGGCCGACCGTACGTGATGAGCCCGCCGTGCCCCCCTCCGGGGCGGCGGGCCTCGTCGTATGTTGAGCGCATGGAGACGAGCAAGGAACTGCCCACCTCCCGTACCGAAGCCGATGGTTCCGCCGTGATCCGGGTGCTCAGCTACAACATCCGCTCGATGCGCGACGACACCGCGGCCCTCGCCCGGGTGATCCGCGCCTGTGCGCCCGACCTCGTCCTCGTCCAGGAAGCGCCCCGCTTCTTCCGCTGGCGCAAGAAACTGGCCCGCCTGGCCCGCGCCGCCGACCTGGTGATCCTCACCGGCGGCGCCACCGCCGCGGGCCCGGCCGTCCTCTGTTCGCTGCGGACGACCGTCGAACGCACCGAGGACGTGCTGCTCCCGCTCACCCCGGGCCGGCACCGCCGCGGCTTCGCCACCGCCGTCGTACGGTACGGCGGCACCCGTCTCGGTGTGCTGAGCTGCCATCTCTCGCTGGACCAGGGCGAGCGCCACGACCAGGCGGGCATGCTCCTTGACCGCCTCGCCGGAATGGACGTGGACCACGCGATCGCGGGCGGCGACCTCAACGACCGGCCGGGCGGCCGCGCCTTCGCCCGTATCGCCGGCAACCTCCAGGACTGCTGGGCCACTGCCCCCCACGGCGCCGAGCACACCTGGACGCGTACGGAGCCCCACCAGCGCATCGACGCGATCTTCGCCACGAAGGGCGTCGAGGTGCTCGGCTGCGGGGTGCCGCTGGGGCTGCCCGGCATCACCGGGACAGACCTGAGGGCGGCCACGGACCACCTTCCGGTGCTGGCCGCCCTCAGAATTCCGGCGAGTTAGCTAGACGACGGCCCCGCGCCCCGGATCGTCGTCGTCCTCGTCGTCCGGGCGCATGCGCATGACCAGGGTGGCGAAGCCGCCCAGGAAGCCGCCGACGCCGAGTGTCGTGAGCCACCAGGTCATGTCCCAGCTCAGCAGGACGGCGAGCAGCAGCAGGATCGGCCCGCCGATCACCGCCAGCCACGCGAACTTCGCCGTCGCGTCGGCCGCGGGCAACGGCGGCGGCTCCGGCGGGACGAAGTGGCCCTCGTCGTCCTCGCCCAGGTCCTCGTCCTTCGGCTCGGGCGCGGTGTAGTCGCGCGGGCCGACGCCGGGCGCGAAGGCGATCGAGCTGCCCAGCGGCTTGGCCGGCTCCGCCTTCTCGTCCGTGGCCTTCTCGTCGCCCTTGTCGCCCTCGTCGTCGTTCGTCTCGGCCTCAAGCAGCGCCAGGTCCTCGACGGACTTGAACGGCTTGGCACCCGGCGGGTCCGGCGGCTCCTCGCCGTACCCGGCGACGATCGCGGCCCAGGCGGCATCCTCGTCGAACCGGGCACCCTGATCGTCCGGCTCGCGGTCCTCGCGGTCGGAGTCGTGCTCAGCCACCTACGGCCGTCCCTTCCTTGCCGAGACTGGGGGCGATCCGGTTCATGAACGCGTAGCTCTCCTCGAAGATCCGGTCCGCGTCATGGTCCAACGTCGCCACGTGGTAGCTCTGTTCCAGCACGATCTCCGTCACGTCCGTCGACGACACCCGGCTGAGGACGCGGGCCGAGTCGGCCGGCGGCACCACATGGTCCTGCACGCTGTGCAGGAGCAGCAGCGGCTGGGTGACCTGCGGCAGTTCCCCGTCGACCAGCCGGAAGAAGAGCCGCAGGGAGTGCGCGGCGTGCAGCGGCACACGCGTGTAGCCGAGTTCCTCGCTGCCCTCCTTGGCGATGTCGCTGGCGATGCCGTTCGTCGACCGGACGAGGTGACGGGCCACCGGAAGGGCGTACGCCGACAGGCCGTGCACCTTGTTGGCCGGGTTGACGACCACCACGCCGTCGACCGCGCCGCCGTGCTTGGCGGCCAGCCGCAGGGCCAGCGCGCCGCCCATGGACAGCCCGGCGACGAACACGCGCGTGCAGCGCTCGCGCAGGGCGCGCAGCTCGCGGTCCACCTCCGCGTACCAGTCCTGCCAGCCGGTGAGCTGCATGTCCTCCCAGCGCGTGCCGTGCCCGGGCAGCAGGGGCAGCGAGACGGTCAGGCCGCGCTCGGCGAGATACTCCGCCCAGGGGCGCAGCGACTGCGGGGAACCGGTGAAGCCGTGGCAGAGGAGGACTCCGACCTCCCCGCCCTCATGGCGGTACGGCTCGGCTCCAGGAAGGACCGGCACCTTCGGTCTCCTGTTCATGAGGTCGATTGCAGGTACTTCACCGTACGCGACCGCACTGACACCGACCAGGGTCGTCGGGGTCTTTGACAGCGCTCCGGGTTAAGGTCTGATCGACAGACACAGGAGGCACACGGTTGTTGTACGGCGCGATGAAGGTATCCATCGGGGGGCCGCTGAAGCTCGCCTTCAGGCCCTGGGTGGAAGGCCTGGAGAACATTCCCGCCGAGGGCCCCGCGATCCTGGCGAGCAACCACCTCTCGTTCTCCGACTCGTTCTTCCTGCCCGCGGTCCTGGACCGCAAGGTCACCTTCATCGCGAAGGCCGAGTACTTCACCACGCCCGGCCTCAAGGGCCGGATGACCGCGGCCTTCTTCAAGGGCGTCGGCCAGCTCCCGGTGGACCGCTCCGGGGCGCGCGGTGCGGGCGAGGCCGCCATCAAGAGCGGCATCGAGGTCATCGAGCGCGGTGAGCTGTTCGGGATCTACCCGGAGGGCACCCGTTCGCCGGACGGCCGGCTGTACCGGGGCAAGCCCGGCGGCCTCGCGCGCGTGGCGCTCGCCACCGGCGCGCCGGTCATCCCCGTCGCCATGATCGACACCGAGAAGATCCAGCCGCCGGGCAAGGTGATGCCCAAGCTGATGCGGCCGGGCATCCGCATCGGCAAGCCCCTGGACTTCGGCCGCTACCAGGGCATGGAGCACGACCGCTTCGTGCTCCGCGCGGTGACCGACGAGGTCATGTACGAGATCATGAAGCTCTCCGGCCAGGAGTACGTCGACATGTACGCGACCGCCGCCAAGCGGCAGATCGCGGACGCGGCGAAGGCCGAGAAGGAAGCGGAGAAGGCGGCGAAGGCCGCGCTCGCGAAGGCCGAGAAGGATCAGGCGGAAAAGGAGAAGTCCGACTCCTAGGCGGGGCAGTCTGGGGGTCGGGTGGGGGGAAGCCATGGCCAAGCGCGAGAAAGTCATGAGGATGTCGGTCGAGCAGCCGCTGTGGGGTGCGCTCAGGGGGTACCGGGTCCTGACGCTGCTGTACGCGATCGGCCTGTTCGTCAGCGCCTACGACGAGTTCGCCCGGCCCTGGGTCGCGATCGCCTACTTCGCCGTCCTGGCGGTGTGGACGTTCGCGACGTTGCCCAAGGTCTCGGGCGCCGCGGCCTGCACCAAGCGGTTCCTCGCGGCGGACCTGACCATCGCGCTCGTCGGCATCCTGCTCACCCGCTTCGCCGACTCGACCGCGCATATAGAGTCGGGCAGCCCGACACTGCCGTCGATATGGACGGCCGGTTCGGTGCTGGCGTTCGCCATCAAGGGCGGCTGGCGCTGGGCCGCCTTCGCCTCCACGCTCGTCGCCGTCGCCAACCTCCTGCACCGCGGCACCCCGGCCCGCGACACCGTGCACGCCGTGATCCTCGTCTGGGTCGCCTCCATCGCCATCGGCTACGTCGTCGAGGTCGCCCGCGCCTCCGAGCGCACCCTGGCCCGCGCCCTGGAGATCGAGGCCGCCACCCGTGAGCGTGAACGGCTCGCCCGGGACATCCACGACAGCGTGCTCCAGGTGCTCGCCATGGTGCAGCGGCGCGGCGCCGTCATCGGCGGTGAGGCGGCCGAGCTGGGCCGGCTGGCCGGCGAGCAGGAGGTGGCGCTGCGCACCCTGGTCTCCGGCGGCCTGACGCCCGTCTCCCGGGTGTCGGAGGACGCGGCCCAGGGGGCGCTCGTACGGGCCGTGGAGGAGCCGGACGACTCCGACGGTCCCGTCGATCTGCGGGCGCTGCTCGCCCCGTACGCCGGATCGCGGGTCAACCTCGCCGAGCCCGGCGCGCCCGTCGTCCTGCCCCCGGCCGCCGCGCGCGAGCTGGCCGCGGCCGTCGGGGCCGCCCTGGACAATGTGCGCAGGCACGCCGGGGAGCACGCGCGCGCGTGGATCCTCGTGGAGGACGAGCCCGACGAGGTGATCGTGACCGTCCGCGACGACGGCCCCGGCATCCCCGAGGGGCGGCTCGCGCAGGCCGAGGGGGAGGGGCGGCTCGGGGTCGCCCTGTCGATCCGGGGGCGGCTGCGGGACATCGGCGGCAGCGCCGACCTCATCTCGGTGCCCGGGCAGGGCACCGAAGTGGAACTGAAGGTACCGAAGCAGATGTCACGGGGGATGCGATGAGCGAGCGACCGAGCGGCCCGATCAAGGTGATGGTGGTCGACGACCACCCCATGTGGCGCGACGCCGTCGCCCGCGACCTGGCCGAGTCCGGCTTCGACGTGGTCGCCACCGCGGGCGACGGCGACCAGGCGGTGCGCCGCGCCAAGGCCGCCGCCCCCGACGTCCTCGTCCTCGACCTGAACCTGCCCGCCAAGCCGGGCGTCCAGGTCTGCAAGGAGCTGGTCGGCCACAATCCCGCCCTGCGTGTCCTCGTCCTGTCGGCCAGCGGCGAGCACGCCGACGTCCTGGAGGCGGTGAAGTCGGGCGCCACCGGCTATCTGCTGAAGTCGGCCTCGACGGAGGAGCTGCTGGACGCGGTGCGCCGTACGGCCGTGGGCGACCCGGTGTTCACCCCGGGACTGGCCGGCCTGGTCCTCGGCGAGTACCGCCGTCTGGCCTCCGAGCCCGCGCCCGCCGCGCAGGACGCCGACCAGCCCGGCGCCCCGCGGCTCACCGACCGGGAGACCGAGGTGCTGCGGCTGGTCGCCAAGGGCCTGAGCTACAAACAGATCGCCGAACGCCTGGTCATCTCCCACCGCACGGTGCAGAACCACGTCCAGAACACCCTCGGCAAGCTGCAACTGCACAACAGGGTCGAGCTGGTGCGCTACGCGATAGAGCGCGGCCTCGACGACGAGTGACCCACGAGCTTGACGGCGGGTAAACCAACCGCCCGACGTTTCACCGGAATTGCCCTTCCCGCCCATCCCTCTGTGACCTGGATCACCATTAGCGTGAGCCGTATCAGGCAACCGCGGCGAAGGGACATTTCCATGCGGGTCGGAGTACTGACCGGAGGCGGCGACTGCCCCGGTCTCAACGCCGTCATCCGGGCCATCGTCCGCAAGGGCGTGCAGGAGTACGGATACGACTTCGTCGGCTTCCGGGACGGCTGGCGCGGTCCGCTCGACGGTGACAGCGTGCGTCTCGACATCCCCGCCGTGCGTGGCATCCTGCCCCGCGGCGGCACCATCCTCGGTTCCTCGCGCACCAATCCGCTCAAGCACGAGAACGGCATCCGCCGGATCAAGGAGAACCTCGCCAAACAGGAGGTCGACGCGCTCATCACGATCGGCGGCGAGGACACGCTGGGCGTGGCCGCGCAGTTGTCGGACGACTACGGGGTGCCCTGTGTCGGGGTGCCGAAGACGATCGACAACGACCTGTCCGCCACCGACTACACCTTCGGCTTCGACACCGCCGTAGGCATCGCGACCGAGGCCATCGACCGGCTGCACACCACCGCCGAGTCCCATATGCGCGTCCTGGTGGTGGAGGTGATGGGCCGTCACGCAGGCTGGATCGCCATCCACTCCGGCCTCGCGGGCGGCGCCAACGTCATCCTCATCCCCGAGCAGCGCTTCGACACCGAGCAGGTGTGCGCCTGGGTGACCTCCCGGTTCAAGGCGTCGTACGCGCCGATCGTGGTCGTCGCCGAGGGTGCGATGCCGAAGGACGGCGACATGGTCCTCAAGGACGAGTCGCTGGACTCCTTCGGGCATGTGCGGCTCTCCGGCGTCGGCGAGTGGCTGGCCAAGGAGATCGAGAAGCGGACGGGCAAGGAGGCCCGTACGACGGTCCTCGGCCACGTCCAGCGGGGCGGCACGCCCAGCGCCTTCGACCGCTGGCTGGCCACCCGGTTCGGACTGCACGCCATCGAGGCGGTCCGCGACGGCGACTTCGGCAAGATGGTCGCCCTGCGCGGCACGGACATCGTGCGCGTGCCCATCGCGGAGGCGACGGCGAAGCTGAAGACGGTGGATCCGAAGCTGTACGACGAGGTCGGGGTGTTCTTCGGCTGACGCGGCACCCGTGGGTTATGGGCCGTATATTCGGCCCATAACCCAATGAAACGGGAGCAGTCTTGGAGATCCTTGCCTTCGGTGTCCAGGCGGACGAGAAGCCCCTGATCGAGCAGGCCTTCCGGGGCCACCACGAGGTGCGCTGTCTGGATGTCTTCCTCAACGAGGACACCGCACCGATCGCGGCCGGCTACGAGATCGTCTCCACCAGCGTCAACGCCGACCTCGGCCCACGTGTCCTGCGGATCCTCGCGGCCGGCGGCACGCAGATGATCGCCCAGCGCTCCACCGGCTTCAACAACATCGACCTCGACGTCGCCGAACGCGTCGGCATGACGGTCGCCCGGGTCTCGTACTACTCGCCGTACTCCGTCGCCGAGTTCGCCTGGACCCTCGCCATGGCGGTCAACCGCCGTATCGTCCGGGCCTCCATCCGCACCCGCGACTTCGACTTCCGGCTCGACGGGCTGATGGGCCGTGACATGCACGGCCGCACCGCGGGCGTCCTCGGCACCGGAAAGATCGGCGAGGCGTTCGCCCGGATCGCCCACGGCTTCGGCATGAAGCTGCTCGGCTGGGACGTCGCCGAGAACCCGGCCTGCATGGAACTCGGCATGAAGTACGTGCCCAAGGACCAGCTGCTGGCCGAGTCCGACCTGATCAGCCTGCACGTCCCGCTGATGCCGGAGACCCGGAACCTGATCGACGCGGCCGCGCTGAAGTCGATGCGGAACGACGCGATCCTGGTGAACTCCAGCCGCGGCGGCCTGATCGACACCGCGGCCCTCGTCACCGAACTGCGCGCCGGCCGGTTCACCGGCGTCGGCCTCGACGTGTACGAGGCGGAGGCGGGCCTGTTCTTCCTCGACAAGTCCCTGGAGGCCGTCGAGGACGACACCCTGGCCCGCCTGGTCACCTTCCCGAACGTCCTGGTCACCTCGCACCAGGCGTACTACACCGCGGACGCCGTCGGCCAGATCATCGACACCACGGTCAAGAACGTCCTCGACTACAAGGAGGGCCGCCGCTCGGAGAACGTACTGGTGCCGCGCAGCTGACCGACCAGCTCCCGGACGACCGCGGCGCCGTCCAGCGTCAGGACCGACTCGGGGTGGAACTGCACCCCGGCGAACCCCTCTCCGCGCAGCGCGTGGACCTCGTACGAGGCGCTGCGGCTGACCTCGACACCGTGCGCGGCCAGCTCCGCTGCCGCCTCGTCGTCGCAGTGCGCCACGAAGCTGTTGTAGAAGCCGACGGTCTCGGTCCGCCCGAACAGGTCGATCTCCGTCTGGGCCCCCTGGTACGGCACTTCCTTGCGTACGATCTCCAGCCCCAGCTCGGCCGCGATCAGCTCGTGGCCGAGACAGACGCCGAGGACGCCGTGCCGGTGGCTCCGGATCACCTCGGCGGTCAGGCCGCGCAGGAACCGCATCTTGGGGTCGGCGGTGTCGGACGGGTCGCCCGGTCCGGGGCCGAGGACGAGCGGCCCCTCGTGCGCGAGCACGGCCTCCCGCAGCCCCGGCTCGTCGTACCGGCGGACGGTGACGTCGAGGCCGCTCGACCGCAGGACATGCGCGAGCATCGCCGTGAAGGTGTCCTCGCCGTCGACCACCAGGGCATGCCCGGTCAGCTCGTCGGACCGGTCCTGCATCCGCAGCCAGAAGGGGGCGAGCGAGGCGCGGCGCCCGTCGAGCGCGGCACGCACGCGGGGGTCGTCGGACAGCCGGGGGCGGGTGCCCTCCGTACGCGGCCGGGACGGACGTACGCCCAGAGCCGCCAGCACGCCCGCCGCCTTCGCGTGGGTCTCGGCGACCTCGCTCGCCGGGTCCGAGCCCCGGACGAGGGTCGCGCCGACCGGCACGCGCAGCCGGCCGTCGGCGGAGATGTCGGCGGTGCGGATGAGGATGGGGGAGTCGAGGGTCTGCGCGCCGCCGGAATCCCGGCCCAGGAGGGCGAGCGCCCCCGCGTAGTAGCCGCGCCCGCCCACCTCGTGACGCTCGATCACCCGGCAGGCGTTCTGCACGGGGGAGCCGGTGACGGTGGCCGCGAACATGGTCTCCTTCAGGACCTCCCGGACGTCCAGCGAGGACTTCCCGCGCAACTCGTACTCGGTGTGCGCGAGATGGGCCATCTCCTTGAGCCGAGGCCCGATGACGACGCCGCCCATGTCGCCGACGGTGCACATCATCTTGAGCTCCTCGTCGACGACCATCGACAGCTCCTCGATCTCCTTGCCGTCGGCGAGGAAGTCGAGCAGGTGCTCGGGGGTGGGGCCCTCGGCGGGATAGCGGTACGTTCCGCTGATCGGGTTCATGACGACCGTGCCGCCGGACATCCGCACATGCACCTCGGGACTCGCCCCGACCAGGGTCCGCCCACCCGTCTCCCACCCCCGCCCTTCCAAGGAAGGCCCTTCGGGCCCCTTTTGATTTCCGGTGTGCACGACGAACGTCCAGTACGCGCCCCGCTCGCCTTCGAGGAGCCGCCGGAACAGGGCGAGGGCGTCCTTGCGGGAGAAGCCCGGGATCTCCCCCTCGTACGTCCGCCGGATCACGAAGTTGGCGCCCTCGCCCCGCCCGATCTCCTCCCGCAGCACCCGGCCGACGATCTCCGCGTACTCCTCGTCGGCCACGTCGAAGCCGCCCCGCTCGACGCGCACGTCATGGGCGGGAAGCTGATCGAGGGCCCGGGCGAGCGGGATCTCGTACGTCTCCTCGGGGATCAGCACCGACAGCGGCGTCCCGTCGTCGCGGACGTCGAAGCCGCGCTCGCGGATCTGGCGGAACGGGACGAGCGCGAGGCCCTCTTCGGGGAGGTCGGCGAGGCGGTCGTGGGCGGTGACCTCGCCGATCAGCACTTCGACCACGTCGTGGTCGTGGCCGGGGGTGCGGCGGCGCAGCAGGGCGAACGGGCGGGGATCGTTCAGCAGACCGAGCAGGTTCATGGTCCGTGCTCCTTCTCAGGGGGAGAGGAGCGGGCCGCCGGAAACACCGAAGGCCGCCCCTCGGGCGGCCTTCGCGAAGTCTTGCGTACGCGCAGTCAGTGGGCCGCCGGAGAAGCGGTCCACCACCAGTTCTGGATCTGGGTCGAGTGCGCGAACATGCCCCGACCCTAGCGCATCAGCAGCAGATCGAGGGCGCGGTCGAGATAGCCCGTCAGCGCGTCGCCCTCCGGGAGGGTGGCGGGGACGGCGTGGGCGAGCTGGGCGTGGCCCAGATAGACGCTGTAGGCGAGCAGCCCGCGCCGCCGCGCCTCCGGCTCGGGGAAGCCGGCCTCGGCGAAGAGCTGTGCCACATAGGCGACCCGGCGTTCGGTGACGCGGCCGAGCACAGACGCGACACGGGGGTCGTCGGCGGTCGCCAGCAGCGTGACCTCCAGCGGATCGTCCGCCGCCGACCGGATCGCCTCGGCGAACAGCAGGCGCAGCCGCTGCTCCGGATCTGGCTCCGCCTCCAGCTCGGTGATGAGCGCCTCGGTCTCGGTCTCGGCCCAGCGCTCCAGCGCCGCCTCGATCAGCGCGTCCCGGTTGGCGAAGTGCCAGTAGAAGCTGCCCTTGGTGGTGCCGAGCCGGGTGGCGAGCGGTTCCACGGCGACGGCGGCGAGCCCGCCCTCGCTCATCGCGACGAGCGCGGCGTCGGCCCAGTCGGCGGCGCTCAGCCGGGCTTTGCCGGAGGTCTTGCGGGGGAGGCGTTGCACCATGACCGTACGGTACCGTACGGTTGACCATACGCCACCGTATGGAGGTGCTCCGATGGGCACTGTACGCAACGTTCACGACCGTGTTCTGGCCGCACCCGCCGAGCGTGTCGGCCCCCTCCTGGACCGGCTCGCCGCCCCCGACGACCCGCTCTTCCCGAGCCCCGCCTGGCCCCCCGCCCGTTTCGACCGGCCGCTCTCCGTCGGCGCCGTCGGCGGTCACGGCCCGGTGCGCTACTCGGTCGCCGAGTACGAACCGGGCCGCCGTATCCGCTTCGCCTTCGACCCGCCCGGCACCGGCTTCCACGAGCTGTCGGTCGAGCCGCTCGGTGCCGGCCGCTGCCGCATCCGCCACCTCCTGGAACAGCCCCAGCCGCTCGGCGAGCGCCTGGGCTGGTTGCTCGCGGTGCGCGCGATGCACGGCTCGGTCATCGAGGAGCTGTTCGACAACGCCGAGCTGGCCGCCACCGGCTCCGTCGCCCGGCCCGTGCGCCGCGGCCGGTACGTCCGCCTGCTCCAGCGGCTCAGCTGGGACCGCCCGGAGACCGTCGAGGTGCCCGAAGGGGCCGCCCTGCTGCGCGCCGCCTTCCGCGCGCCCGACTACGCCGACGCCTACGCCCTGGAGCTGCGCCCGGGGATGCCGACCGACCCGGCGGCCTGGGAGGGCACGCTCCGGGGTACCCCGGTGGTCGGCCGTACGGACGACGAGGTCCTGCTCGGCGAGGACGCCGGCCATCTCGACTACCGCGCCTCGGTCCTGGTGGACGTGGCGGCCGGGAGGGTCACCCTCGGCTCGGTGGTCCGGATCCACAACTGGCGCGGTCGTCTGTACTGGTCCGTCGTCCGCCACGCCCACCCCTTCATGGCCCGGCTGATGCTCCGGCGCACCCACCGGCGGCTCGCGCTGGCCGCCGCGAGTGAGCGCGCTGCGTCTCACTTGGTGAGCCAGGGAATGGACGACGGACACAACCCCGTAATGTTGACGCCGTGACCGTGAACGCTAAGACCAGCGCGAGCGCTGGCAACACCTGGCGAAACCTGCCCGCGGCGCAGCAGCCCGAGTACCCCGACACCGAGGCTCTGCGCGCAGTGATCGCGGACCTTGAGTCGTATCCGCCGCTCGTCTTCGCGGGCGAGTGCGACCAGCTGCGCGCCCGGATGGCGGCCGTCGCCAAGGGAGAGGCGTTCCTCCTCCAGGGCGGCGACTGCGCCGAGGCGTTCGACGCGGTGTCCGCCGACCACATCCGCAACAAGCTCAAGACCCTGCTCCAGATGGGCGCCGTGCTCACGTACGCCGCCTCGGTGCCGGTCGTGAAGGTCGGCCGTATCGCCGGCCAGTACTCCAAGCCCCGCTCCAAGGGCACCGAGACCCGGGACGGCGTGACCCTGCCGACCTACCGCGGCGACTCGGTCAACGGCTTCGACTTCAACGAGGCCGCCCGCGTTCCGGACCCCGAGCGCCTGAAGCGGATGTACAACGCCTCCGCCTCCACGCTCAACCTGGTGCGCGCCTTCACCACCGGCGGCTACGCCGACCTGCGCCAGGTGCACGCCTGGAACCAGGACTTCGTGAAGTCGTCCCCGTCCGGTCAGCGCTACGAGCAGCTCGCCCGCGAGATCGACAACGCGCTGAACTTCATGCACGCCTGCGGGGCCGACCCGGAGGAGTTCAAGACCGTCGAGTTCTACTCCTCGCACGAGGCGCTGCTGCTCGACTACGAGTCCGCGCTCACCCGCGTCGACTCCCGCACCGGACAGCTCTACGACGTCTCCGCGCACATGGTGTGGATCGGTGAGCGCACCCGGCAGCTGGACCACGCGCACATCGAGTTCGCGTCGAAGATCCGCAACCCGATCGGCATCAAGCTCGGCCCGACGACGACGGCCGAGGAGGCGCTGCAGTACATCGAGCGTCTGGACCCCGACCGTGAGCCGGGCCGGCTGACCTTCATCGTCCGCATGGGCGCCGACAAGGTCCGCGACAAGCTGCCCGAGCTGGTCGAGAAGGTCACGGCGTCCGGGGCCACGGTGGCCTGGGTGACCGACCCGATGCACGGCAACACCTTCGAGGCGGCCTCCGGCCACAAGACCCGCCGCTTCGACGACGTGCTCGACGAGGTCAAGGGCTTCTTCGAGGTCCACAAGGCCCTCGGCACCCACCCGGGCGGCATCCATGTCGAGCTCACCGGTGACGATGTCACCGAGTGCGTGGGCGGCGGCGACGAGATCTTCGTCGACGACCTGCACCAGCGCTACGAGACGGCCTGCGACCCCCGCCTGAACCGCAGCCAGTCCCTTGACCTGGCCTTCCTGGTCGCGGAGATGTACAGGGACCAGTAGCCGGTTCGGTTGTTACACAACAGCACATTGGGGCGCGGATCACATACGATCCGCGCCCCGTGCCACTTTTAAGGCTCCTGTGTGACGGGTAAGGTTAGGTTAGCCTCACCGATCAATCGGGATGGCACGACCTTTCAATCCCGCCGGGAGGTGAACCGCGTGTACGTCTGCAGTTGCTTCGGCATCACCGAGCAGCAGGTCAAGAAGCACGCGGCGGACGGCGCCTGCACCCCTCGCCAGATAGCGTCCGCCTGCAAGGCGGGCACGGACTGCGGGTCGTGCGTACGGCGCATCCAGGCGATCCTCGGCCGGGGGGCGTGCCCTCGCCGTGAGCTGGCCGATCAGGGTCAGCCGGTCCTCGCCGAGCTCGACGAAGCCGCCTAGCTCTCCGGCTGCTCGATCAGCTGGGCGATGTAGAGCGCCTCACCGAGCTTCTCCAGCAGTTCCAGCTGGGTGTCGAGGTAGTCGATGTGGTGCTCCTCGTCCTCAAGGATCGACTCGAAGATGTTCGCGGACGTGATGTCGCCCTTGTTGCGCATCACCTCGATGCCGCGCTTGAGGCGGTCGATCGCCTCGACCTCGATCATCCGGTCGGCCTCGAACATCTCCTTGACCGTCTGCCCGATCCGGACGTGGAACAGCCGCTGGTAGTTGGGCAGCCCCTCCAGGAACAGGATCCGGTCGGTGAGCACCTCCGCGTGCTTCATCTCGTCGAACGACTCGTGCCGCGTGTACTTGGCGAGCTTCGTCCAGCCGAAGTTCTCCTGCATCTTCGCGTGCAGGAAGTACTGGTTGATCGCGGTGAGCTCGCCGGTCAGCTGCTCGTTCAGGAATTCGATGACCTCGGGGTCGCCCTGCATCGCAGAGGCTCCTTCCAAGCGGGGGGAACTGGCAGGTTGCGCCGCATCCTTGCACCGGTAACGAAGATCGTCCAGTAAGTCTTCACTTAGTAAGTAAGTGCATGCTTAGTCCAATTTGGGCGGTTTGGGATCGGGCTGGTCCTGTGCACTGCTCCGGGTCTGTCAGGATGGAGACATGGGTCAGCCGGTGGAGAGCGAATCTGGAGGAGCGGTACAGCCGGAGCTCCCGCCGGGGCAGCGACTGCAACGCGGCTGGCCGGTCACCCACTACGGGCCGGTCCCCAAGTTCCGCCCCGAGCGCTGGGAGTTCAGGGTCTTCGGCGCCACCGCCGACGGCGAGAAGCACTGCTGGAACCACGAGGAGTTCGCGGCCCTGCCGTACAAGACCGTCGTGGCCGATCTGCACTGCGTCACGAAGTTCAGCATGCTCGGATCCGAGTGGGGCGGCATTCCGGCGCGGACGATCCTGGAGATCGCCCCGCCCGCGCCCGCTGTCACCCATGTGATGGTGTGGGCCGAGTACGGCTTCAGCTCGAACCTACGCCTCGCGGACTTCGCCGCCGAGGAAACCATCTTCGCCACCCACAAGGACGGCGAACTGCTCACCGCCGAGCACGGCTTCCCGCTCCGCCTCGTCGTCCCCCACCTGTACGCCTGGAAGGGCCCCAAGTGGGTCCGCGGCGTCGAGTACATGACCGCCGACCGCCGCGGCTTCTGGGAGGAGCGCGGCTATCACAACATCGGCGATCCCTGGAAGGAACAGCGGTACTCGTACCAGGAGGAGCCCGGGGACGGGCCGGAGCTGTGACCTAGGCGTCCCGGAGCTTCTTCAGCCGCTCCACGTCCGCCGCGTGCCCCTCCTTGCCGCCGGGCGTCTCGATGATCAGCGGTACACCCTCGGTGGCGGGGTGGGTCATCAGGGCCCGGAACGGGTCCTCGCCGATATGGCCCGAGCCAATGTTCTCGTGGCGGTCCTTGTGTGCGCCCACCACATCCTTGGAGTCGTTGGCGTGGATCAGCTTCAGCCTGCCCTCGCCGACCGTCTCCACCAGCAGGTCCAGCGTCTGATGCATCCCGCTCGGCCCGGTCAGGTCGTGGCCCGCCGCGAAGATGTGGCAGGTGTCCAGGCACACGCCCAGCTTCGGATGGGCGTCCAGCGCCTCGAAGTAGGGACCGAAGTCCCAGGTGCGCGAGCACAGCGAGGCACCCTGGCCGGCGGTGGACTCCAGCAGCAGATACGGATCGTCGTCGTGGGTGAGCTCGTCGAGCAGCGGCAGCAGATACTCCCGCACCTGCTTCAGGGCCACGGACCGGTCCCGCCCGCCGGTCGCGCTGCCCGTGTGCACGACCACGCCGCGCGCCCCGATCTCCCGCCCGCGCCGCAGCGAGTGGCGCAGCGACTCCACCGACTTCTCGACCGTCGCCTCGGTGTGCGAGCCGAAGTTGATCAGATACGGGGCATGGACGTACGCCGGGATCGACTCGGCGGCGCAGGCCGCACGGAACTCCTCGTCCTGCCGCGGATTGCCGACGGGTGTCGCCCAGCCGCGCGGGTTGGCGACGAAGACCTGCACGGTCTCGGCCTTGAGGTCACGGGCGTAGGCCAGACCCACGGAGTTCAGGCCGCCGGCCACCGGGACATGGCCGCCGACGGGGTTGCGGAGTTGCTCGATGCTCACCCGTTCAGGGTGTCATGGCGGCGGGGGTGCCCCGTCAGCGGACCTGTCGGATGATCTCTCAGCCGATCTCGATGGTGATCGTCGAGCCCTTGGGGGCCGTCTCGCCGCCCTCCACCGACTGGCCCTCGACGGTGTCCCCGAACAGCCCCAGCAGACCGCGGTCCTCGTCGACCTCGAAGCCGGCGGCCTCCAGCTCCGCCTTCGCGTCGTCGACGTTGTCGCCGACCACGTCCGGCACCTCGACCATCTCCGGGCCCTTGGACAGCGTCAGCGTCACCGTGTCGCCCCTGACCGCCTGGCTGTCGGCCTCCGGGGTCTGCTGGGCGACCTGGCCCTTGTCGTACTCGGAGGAGTTGACCTCCTCGGTGGCGACCCGCACCTTCAGACCGGCCTCCGCCAGCTCGGCCCGGGCGTCCGCGAGACTCTCGCCGGTGACGTCCGGCACGTCGACGGGGATGCCCTTGCTGACGACGAGCGCGACCGCGGTCCCCGAACGGCGCTCGGTGCCGGCCCCGGGCTCGGTGGAGATCACGGAGCCCTTGGCGACGCTGTCGCTGAACTCCCGGGTCACCATGCCCGGCTCCAGGCCCTCGCTCTTCAGCACGGCCTTCGCCTTGTCCAGGCGGTAGCCCTCCAGGTCGGGGACCTTCACGACCTCGGGGCCCTTGGAGATGACCAGGTTCACCGAGTCGTTGTGCCGGATGCGCTCGCCCGCCGCGGGGTCGGTGCTGATGACCTGGCCGCGCTTGACGGTGTCGCTGTAGCTGCGCTCGACCTTGCCGACCTCCAGGCCGGCCTCCGCCAGCCGGTCCTCGGCCTGCGCCTCCGTCTTCGTCAGCAGCGCCGGGACCTGGGTGAACTGGCCGGAGTTGATGTACCAGATGCCCGCGCCCACGCCGAGGACCAGCAAAATGGCGACGACGATCGCGAGGGGACCGCGCCGGGGCGCCGGGACACGGCGGCGCTGCGGCGGCAGCGGCGGCGGGGTCTCCAGGCGGCTGGTGCGGTGGAACCGCTCCTGCTCCTCGTCCTCGTTGACCGGCAGCGGGCGGGGCACGGTCAGCGAACGCGGGATCACGCTCGTGCGGTCGTCGGCGTTGTCGTGCTCCGTGGAGAGCGCCTGCGGCGGCACGGCGTCCAGCTGGTCCGCGCTCAGCGCACCGCGCGCCCGCCGGGTCTCGGCCAGCAGCGCGACCGCGTCGTGCGGGCGGACCTCCGGGGTGCGCGCGGTGGCCGACGCGACCAGCTCGTCGAGCTCGTACGGCAGCCCCGGCACGAGCGCCGAGGGCGGCGGGACGTCCTCGTGCAGATGCTTGTAGAGCACCACCGCCGGGGAGTCCCCGTCGTGCGGCTTCTCGCCGGTGAGCATCTCGTACAGGACGACACCGCACGCGTACACGTCGACGCGGGCGTCCGCGGCGCCGGGCTGCTCGATCTGCTCGGGCGCGAGGTAGGAGACGGTGCCGAGCACGGCACCGGTGGTGCTGGTCACGGTGTCCACGGACCGCACGAGCCCGAAGTCGGCGACCTTGACCCGGCCGTCGTCCCCTATCAGCACGTTCTCGGGCTTCATGTCCCGGTGCACGAAACCGGCGCGGTGCGCGGCACCGAGCGCGGCGAGCACCGGCTCCAGGATGTCCAGCGCGGCCCGCGGCTGCAGCGCCCCGCGGTCGCGCAGCACGTCACGCAGGGTGCAGCCGGCGACGTACTCCATGGCCAGGTAGACGTACGACCCGTCGTTGCCCTGGTCGAAGACCTGCACGACGTTGGGGTGCGCGAGGCGGGCGACCGACTTGGCCTCCCGGATGAACCGCTCGACGAACGTGCCGTCGGCCGCGAGGGCGGGGTGCATCACCTTCAGCGCGAGGACACGGTCGAGGCGGGTGTCCACGGCCCGGTAGACCGTGGCCATCCCGCCGACCGCGATCCGCGCCTCGACGCGATAACGGCCGTCGAGCAGCTGCCCGACCAGAGGGTCCTGAAGGGTCGTATCCACGCAGGTGAGTGTACGAGCCGAGGCTGACACTCCCGCCGGTTCGGGCAGGATCGGGGCGGGACTGCAGCCGAGCTGTGACGTGTCTCCTACTGGAAGGCGGGCCGTTCCGGATCCAGTGCCGCGATGCCGTCCACCGGCGACGAGGCCTCGGCGAAGTGCCGCCGGGGAATCCGCCCGGCCCGATACGCCAACCGCCCCGCTTCCACGGCGTTCCGCATGGCGGAAGCCATCAGCACCGGCTCCTTCGCCCGCGTCACCGCCGAAGCGAGCATCACACCCGCGCACCCCAGCTCCATGGCCAGCGCCGCATCCGACGCCGTACCGGCCCCCGCGTCCAGAATCACCGGCACGCGCGCGTGCTCGACGATCAGCTGGAAGTTGTGCGGGTTGCGGATGCCGAGCCCGGACCCGATCGGGGAGCCCAGCGGCATGATCGCCGCGCAGCCCACGTCCTCCAGCTTCCGCGCGAGCACCGGGTCGTCGTTCGTGTACGGCAGCACCGTGAACCCGTCGTCCACCAGCGTCTCCGCCGCGTCCAGCAGTTCGATCGGGTCCGGCAGCAGCGTCCGCTCGTCGGCGATGACCTCCAGCTTGATCAGATCGGTGCCGAGCGCCTCGCGCGCGAGGCGGGCCGTCAGGACGGCCTCACCGGCCGTGAAGCACCCCGCCGTGTTCGGCAGCACCCGGATGCCCAGCTTCTCCAGCACCGACAGCACCGAGCCGTGCACCGAGGGGTCCACCCGCCGCATCGCGACCGTGGTCAGCTCCGTCCCGGAGGCCACCAGCGAGCGCTCCAGGACCTCCAGGCTGGGCGCCCCGCCCGTACCCATGATCAGCCGGGACGTGAAGGACGTACCGCCGAGGACAAAGGGATCGTCGGCCATGGTTCAGCCTCCTTGGACGGCGGTGAGGACCTCGACACGGTCTCCCTCGGAGAGGGCGGTCGACGGCCACTGCGCGCGCGGGACGACGGTTTCGTTGAGGGCGGCGGCCACTCCGGAGGGCGCCGCGGTGAGGGACTTCACGAGCGTGTCGAGGGCCGTGCCCGGCGCGATCCGACGACGCTCGCCGTTGACCGAGATGTTCATGCGGGCTGCTCCGTGAGTGCCGTGGTGCTGAAGCGCTTCGGGGTGAACGGGCGGGCCTCGTCCGGGAGTTCGCCGGAGGCCAGGGCGTGGGCCAGGGCGTCGCCGGTGACCGGCGTGAGCAGCACGCCGTTGCGGTAGTGCCCGGTGGCCAGCAGCAGCCCGTCCAGCTCGGTCGGACCGAGCAGCGGCGCGTTGTCGGGGGAGCCGGGGCGCAGCCCCGCGCGCGTCTCCGTGAGCGGCAGTTCCGTGATGCCGGGGACCAGCTCGTGCGCGTCGCGCAGCAGCTCGTAGACGCCTCCGGCGGTCACCGTCGTGTCCCAGCCCAGCTCCTCGCTCGTCGCGCCGACGATCAGCTCGCCGTTCTCCCGCGGCACCAGGTAGACCTGGCTGCCGCGCACCACGGCCCGTACGGTGCGGCTCAGGAACGGCGCGTGGCGCTTCGGCACAGTGAGCCGCAGCACCTGCCCCTTCACCGGCCGTACGGGCGGCAGCACGTCGTCCGGGACGCCCGCCAGCCGCCCGCTGAGGCTGCCGGCCGCAAGGACCACCTGACCGGCGCCCAGCGCGGTACCGTCCCGCGTCACGCACCCCGCCGCCCGCCCCCGCAGGACGGACAGCCGTTCGGCCCAGACCCGGTGGAACACCACACCGGCCCGCTCACAGGCGGCCACCAGCGCCCGGGCCAGGCGCCGCGGGTCGATCTGGTGGTCGCCGTCCGCCCGCAGCCCGCCGCGCACGCCCGGCGCGAGCATCGGCTCCAGGCGCCGGCACTCCCGTCCGGACAGCCACTCGGACTCCAGCCCCGACTGCTGTTGCAGGGCGTGCAGTTCGCGCAGGTGGGCACGGTCGTCGGCGTCCAGCGCGACCGCGAGCGTGCCGCACCGGCGGTAGCCGAGGTCGTGGCCGGTGAGGTCGCCGAGCTCGGCCGCGAAGTCGGGGTAGCGGCGGGCCGAGGCGAGGTTCAGGCCGAGCAGGGTCTGCTCGCCGTAGTGCAGCTCCGTGACGGCGGCCAGCATCCCGGCGGCCACCTGGGCGGCGCCGCCGCCCGGCTCGGGGTCCACCACGGCCGTGGCGAACCCGCGCTGGGCGGCCCGCCAGGCCGTGACCAGCCCGATGATTCCGCCCCCCAAGACGAGGACGTCTGACGTACGCGTAGGCGACATGGGCGTCCAGCCCCTCCCTTCGCCGGCATGACCCGGATCAGGTTCGTACGGTCGGAGGCCGCCAGCCTCCCTCTCAGCCCGGTGCGTCCGGGCTCCCGCGAGTGCTTTACGTTGGCCACCCTAGCCCGATGCCTCATGTCTCAGTAAGGGAGCCTCTGTCCATGCCCCGCTCGCTCGACGGCCTCGTCCTCGCCCCGGTGGCCGACCAGGCCCCAGGTCAGGTGGGCACCCGGACCCGCTTCACCTACCACGAGAAGGACGGCGAGATCTGGGCCGAGTACGTGGGCGGCGATGTCGTACGCGGTCATCTCGTGGGTAGACGAGAAGGTGACCGGCTGGATTTCCGGTACGTGCAGCTCAAGCATGATGGGACGACCTCGTCCGGGCACTGTGTGTCCACGGTCGTGGAACTCCCCGACGGGCGGCTGCGGCTTGAGGAGAGCTGGGAGTGGGAGTCGCAGCCGGGCAGTGGGACCAGCGTTGTGGAGCAGGTCACGGAGCACGACGGCTGACTGACAAATTGTCAGTTGTCTATGGTGATCAGGTGAGCGAGCAGAGGCAGTCGCAGCGGCGGGTGGTCGTGGTCGGCGCGGGCATGGCCGGCGTACAGACCGCGGTCGCCCTGCGGGAACAGGGCTTCGCCGGCCCGGTGACGCTGATCGGCGCCGAACCGCACCAGCCGTACGACCGGCCCCCGCTGTCCAAGGCCGTGCTGCTCGGCAAGGCCGAGGGCTCCGCCTTCGACGTGGACTTCGAGGCGCTCGACATCGAACTCGGGCTGGGCCGCGAGGTGCTGGGCGTACGGCCCGCCGAGCACGAGCTGGACACCGCCGAGGGCCCGGTGCCGTACGACGTGCTGGTGCTGGCCACTGGTGCCGAACCGATCCGGCTGCCGGGCGCCGAGGGCGTCGCCGGGGTGCATCTGCTGCGCACCCTGGACGACGCCGAACGGCTGCGGCCCGTGCTCGCCCGACAGCACGACATCGTGGTCGTCGGCGCGGGCTGGATCGGCGCCGAGTTCGCCACCGCCGCGCGCGAGGCGGGCTGTGCGGTGACCGTCGTCGAGGCCGCGGACCGGCCGCTCGCGGGTGCGCTGCCCGCCGAGGTGGCCGCGCCGATGACCGGCTGGTACGCCGACAGTGGAGCGCAGCTGCGCACCCACGCGCGCGTGGCGCACGTCGAGCCCGGCGCGGTCGTCCTCGACGACGGCTCGCGGCTGCCCGCGGGCGCCGTCGTCGTCGGCATCGGGGCGCGCCCCGCCACCGTCTGGCTCGCCGGCTCCGGCATCGAGCTCGGCCGCCACGGCGAGGTCGTGGCCGACGACCACCTGCGCACCTCCGTGCCGGACGTCTACGCGGTCGGCGACTGCGCCTCCTTCCCCTCGGCCAGGTACGGCGAGCGCCTCCTCGTCCACCACTGGGACAACGCCCTCCAGGGCCCGCGCACGGTCGCCGCGAACATCATCGGCGAGACCCCGGCCGTCTACGACCCGGTGCCGTACTTCTGGTCGGAGCAGTTCGGCCGCTTCGTCCAGTACGCCGGCCATCACGCGTCGGCCGACAGCACGCTGTGGCGCGGCGACCCGTCCGGCCCGGCCTGGACGGTCTGCTGGCTGCGCGAGGGCCGCCTGGTGGCCCTGCTGGCGGTGGGCCGGCCCCGGGACCTGGCACAGGGGCGGCGGCTGATCGAGGCGGGGGCGCGGATGGATCCGGAGGTATTGGTGGACCCGGCTCGCCCGCTGAAGGCGGCGGTGGCGTAGCGGGCCGACGTCCCTCTGCCGTCCCTGTGCCGTCCCTGGTCGGACGGGCCTGGCTTCCGACTGTCAGTGCGGGATGGCAGGCTTGTAACCGTGACCGAGATTGACGCAAAAACCGATGCTCTCGTCCCCGCCTGGCTCACCCTCCCCGACATCGCCGAGATGCTCGATGTCGAGGTGACGCGTGTGCGGCAGCTGGTCAAGGAGGGCCAGCTCATCGCCGTACGCCGTGGTGAGAACCGGGCGCTGCACGTCCCCGCCGCTTTCATCGACGAGGCCGAGCAGAAGGTCGTCAAGGGCCTGACCGGCACCCTGACGCTCCTGCGGGACGACGGCTTCACCGACGAAGAGATGCTTGAGTGGCTCTTCACCCCCGACGACAGCCTGCCCGGCACCCCCGCGCAGGCCCTCAGCGAGAATCGCGGTACGGAGGTGAAGCGCCGCGCCCAGGCGCTCGCCGTCTGAATCACTGATCGACACCGAGGTGTACGGGTCGCGGGGCGCTCGCGGCCCGTACACCACCGACAACGGGGGGACACGTATGCCCGCGACCGCACGAGCCCGGTTTTCCGACGCCCGGCTCTACCTCTGCACGGACGCCCGTAGAAGCCAGGGCGACCTCGCCGAGTTCCTCGACGCGGCCCTCGCGGGCGGCGTCGACATCGTGCAGCTGCGCGACAAGGGCATGGAGGCCGCCGAGGAACTGGAGCAGCTGAAGGTCTTCGCCGAGGCCTGCGCCCGCCACGGCAAGCTCCTCGCGGTCAACGACCGGGCGGACGTCGCCCACGCCGCCGGCGCCGACGTGCTGCACCTCGGCCAGGGCGACCTCCCGGTCCCCGCCGCCCGCGCGATCCTCGGCGACGAGGTCCTCATCGGCCGCTCCACGCACGCCGAGTCCGAGGCCGCCGCGGCCGCCGTCCAGGAGGGTGTGGACTACTTCTGCACCGGCCCCTGCTGGCCGACCCCCACCAAGCCCGGCCGGCACGCCCCCGGCCTCGACCTGGTCCGATACACCGCGGGCCTCGGCACCGACCGCCCCTGGTTCGCCATCGGCGGTATCGACCTGGGCAATCTGGACGAGGTCATCGAGGCGGGCGCCCGCCGGGTCGTCGTCGTCCGGGCGATCACGGAAGCGGACGACCCGGGCGCGGCGGCGGCGGAGTTCGCCAAGCGGCTGCGGGAGGCGTAGGGCGTCCACGGAACGGACGTAGCGGGGTCGTGGAGGGCCCCGGAAGCCGCTGTTTGTCCAAGGGCTGGACAACAAGCCGACAAATCGGGCAAATTCCCGTCATCCGGTTGGGGGACCGCCGACCCCTGGCTAACCTGCCCGTATGGCCCTCGGCACCGCATCCACCAGGTCGGACCACGCTCGCACCGTCCGCGACATGCTCGCGACCGGCAAGACGACGTACTCGTTCGAGTTCTACGCCCCGAAGACCCCGAAGGGCGAGCGGAACCTCTGGAACGCGCTGCGCAGGGTCGAGGCCGTGGCACCCGACTTCGTCTCCGTGACCTACGGCGCGGGCGGCTCCACCCGGGCCGGCACGGTCAAGGCGACCGAGGCCATCGCCTCGGACACCACGCTCACCCCGATCGCCCACCTCACCGCGGTCGACCACTCGGTGGCCGACCTGCGCAACATCATCGGCCAGTACGCCGACGCCGGGATCCGCAACATGCTGGCCCTGCGCGGCGACCCGCCCGGCGACCCGATGGGCGACTGGGTGCCGCACCCCCGGGGCCTCACCTACGCCGCCGAACTCGTCGAGCTGATCAAGACGTCCGGCGACTTCTGCGTGGGCGTCGCGGCCTTCCCCGCGATGCACCCGCGCTCCACCGAGTGGGAGACGGACGTCCGGCACTTCGTCGACAAGTGCCGGGCCGGCGCGGACTACGCCATCACGCAGATGTTCTTTCAGCCCGAGGACTACCTGCGCCTGCGCGACCGGGTCGCGGCCGCCGGCTGCGACACCCCGATCATTCCCGAGATCATGCCGATCGCCAGCGCAAAGACGCTCGCGCGGGTGCCCTCCCTCACCAACGCCGCCTTCCCGGACTCCCTGAAAGAGCGGATCCTCACAGCAAAAGACGATCCTGCCGCTGTACGCTCCATTGGCATCGAGTTCGCCACGGAGTTCTGCGCACGGCTGCTGGCCGAGGGAGTGCCCGGACTGCACTTCATCACGCTCAACAACTCCACGGCGACCCTGGAGATCTACGAGAACCTGGGCCTGCACCACCCACCGCAGGCCTAGACCGGCCGCACCGGTTTACGACACACTGCGTAACGGCCACTGGGAGAGGGGCGTACATGGGCTGGACGGTCCTCTACATCGCGTTCGGCATTGTCGCGCTGTGGCTGCTGGGTGAGGTGCTCCTGCAGTACAAGGCGCGCCTGCGCTGGCGGCTGCTCGCCTTCGTCGGGTTCCTCGGCGTCGTGCTCGGCGTGCTCATCCCGTCCGTGATCGTCATCGGGCTCGGCACGGCCGCCTTCGCGGTCGGCCAGACCTACGTCACGCTGTCCTTCCGGCGCGGCTTCGCGGCCGGCTGGGCGATGAACGCACCGGTGCTCGGCGGCAGGAAGCGTCCGGACCGCCAGGACCCGACCCTTGAGGTCTCCGACCTCGAAGCGTCCGACGGGGCCTACGGCGACGAGGGCTACGGCCACGCGGGCCCCGCCTACGGCCGGGACGAAGACGACCGCGACGACGTGTTCACGCCCACCCGCCAGCCCTCGGCGGCCGAGACCACCGCGGTCTACGAGCCGCAGCCCATGCCGGACGACACCGGCTCCTACGGCATATACGACACCTCCGCCTACCCCGCCGCCGACCCGTCCTACGCCGCGGCAGGACAGCCGCAGGACCAGTACGCGACGGCGGCCCAGGGCACCGACCAGCAGCCCTACGGCTACGACGGCTACACCGGCTACGACCAGCAGCAGTACGGCTACGACACCTCCGGCCAGCAGCAGTACGCCGCCTACTCCGACCCGTACATCGGCACCCAGACCTACGGCGGCGCCTCGTACGACGCCGGCTACGGACAGCAGTACGGCCAGCAGGGCTACGGCCAGGACCAGTACGCCACCGGCACCTACGCCGGCGAGACCCCGCCCGGCGGGGTGTGGGTCCCGCAGCAGCGCAGCACCGACGACCCCTACGGCGGGGAACTCCCGCCGGAGCAGCCGTATCCGTACCAGGGCGGCCAGGGGCAGCAGGGCAACGGGTACGACGAGCAGTACCGCTTCTGACCTTCGGTACCGCTTCCGAGCTTCGGTCCTGTCGGCGCGTCGGGTCCTACGTCGGGTCCTACTGAGAACCCCGGAAGTCCGGACCCTCCACGATCAGCCCGGCGACCAGCGCGCCCGACATGCCCGCGTGGGGGAGACCGCCGCCGGGGTGCGACCAGCCGCCGGCGGTGAACAGGCCCGGGACACGGGTGCTGTTCGACGGGAACAGGAACGTCCCCTCGGCCGCGGCCAGCGCGGGTGCGGGCACCCCGCCGCCCTCGGCGCCCGTCTCCGCGCGGGTGTGCACCGGGGTCCGGACCTCACGCCACAGCACGCGCTCGCGCAGACCCGGTACGGCACGCTCGGCCGCCTCGGTCATCCGGTCCGCGAAGGCGTCGGCCGCGCCGGCCGCCGTCCAGTCGTACAGCGTCTGCGAGGGCACCGTCGCCGTGAGGACCACGGACTCGTGGGCCGCGTCGGGGACCATGGCCGGATCGTCCGGGCGGTGGACCCGGACCGTCGGCCGCACGGGCGGCTCACCGAGGCCGAGGGCGCCCGACTCGGCCCGACGGTCCGGGGTGTGCACCACCGTCAGATGCGCGGCACCCTCCTCACGCGCGCCGCGCAGGGCCAGGCAGACCACGACCCGGCCCGCGGCCGTCCCCTCCGGCCTGGGCTCGACGTCCGCCACGCCGTACAGCTCCCGGCCGCGCACCAGCTCGTCCAGCCGCCACGGACCGGTGCCGACCACGAGGTCCGCCTCCGCCACCGTGCCGTCGGCGAGCTCCACGCCCGCCGCCCGGCCGTCCTTCTCCAGCACAGCGGTCACCTCGGCGCCGAAGGCGAACTCGACCTTCCTGGCCAGGCACCGCTCGTACACCGCGCGCGCCAACTCCCGTATGCCGCCGCGTACGTACCAGGTGCCGAAGGCGAACTCCATGTACGGCAGCACCGCGGCGCTCGCCGGTGCGGCCTCGGGATCCAGGCCGTACCCGAGCGCGTGGCTCTCCAGCAGCGCGGCCAGCCGGGGGTCGCGCAGTTCCCAGGCGCCGACCTCGGCGAGCGTGGCGGCCAGGCGGGTGCGGAGCAGGCGCTTGTGCGGGACCGCCGGGTAGGGCTCCCGCTCGGCCAGCACCGACCAGTTGGGCCACAGCGGCTCCTCCAGGAGCGGTCTGCGGGTGCGGTCCCAGGCCTCGCGGGCCCGGACCAGGAAGTCGCCCCAGCGTGCGCCCGTGCCCGCCCCGAGCGCCTCGTCCAGGGCCGCGACGACGCCCGCGCGCGAGGCGTTCGGCAGCCGGACCTCGGTGCCGTCCGCGAAGACGTGCCGCGAGGACGGGTCGACCTGGACCAGGTCGACGCACTCCTCCAGCGGCTCCTTGCCGGTCTTGACGAACAGGTCCCGCCAGACGGCGGGCAGCGGCAGCAGTCCGGGCCCGGTGTCGAACGAGAAGCCGTCCCGCTCGAAGCGGCGCACCGCTCCGCCGTACGTCTCCGTGCGCTCGTACACCGCCACCCGGTGGCCCGCGACGGCCAGCCGGGCAGCGGTCGCCATCGCGCCCATCCCGGCGCCGATCACCGCAATCCGTGCCATGCCAGGGACTTTATCCGCCGCCACTGACAGTCACGGCGCCGGAGGCCCGGCCGGGGGGAGTACGGACACGGACGCGATCGTCACCAGTGGGCGGGGGAGCGGCCTGGGCCTGCGTGCGCAGGTGTGAGTACGCGTACCTAGTCGGTGAGATGAGTACGCGCGCGGATGGGGGCCGACCTGCGTGAACGAGACAGTGGAGACACGGAAAAGGGGCCCGGCTCCGGCACCGGCGACACGGGGCGCCGGAACGGAGCGGCCCCCGATCCGCTCCTTCCGCCGACCGCGCGTCGGCGGAAGCGAGGCACGGGGGGACCCGGGGGAACGACCGAACGGGGGTCCAACGGGGGATCAACGGGGGACCAACGGGGGAGTACGGCGAGAGCGCCGGTTCGCGGTGCCACGTGGGGGACGTGGCCATCGGCGGACCGGCGCTTTCGTGTGTGCTCGGGGGCTCCTGAGCGGACCTGGTGAAGTCCACTGCGGTTCGGCAATGCCCTCCAGGGGCGCGGCGAACTGCGCGACCGGCCACGACGGCGCCGCAGCCGAACGTCGACCCGTCACCGCGGCTCCAGCGGAGCGCCTAGCCCCGGCCGCTGACCCGCCCCTGCAACAGCCGCGACAGCGCCGCGTGCACGTCGTCCAGGGAGCGTTCCGGCTGGAAGGACTGCCAGTCCAGGGCGGCCACCAGGACCATGCCCACCAGGGCGGCCGCGGTCAGCGGGACGTCGATCTCGTCGCTGAACTCGCCGTTCGCCACGCCGTCGCGCAGCACGCCCTCGACGACGGCGATCACGTCCTGCCGGACCACCATCAGCGTGGACTGCCAGGCCCGGTTGGTGCGCCACAGCTCGGCGACGTAGAGCTGCGTGAAGGACGGATAGGCGGCGATGAAGCCGAGCCCCGCGCGGATCATCGCGTCCAGAGCGTCCACCTTGCTGCCGCCCTCCCGGGCGGTGCGCTCGGCGGCCTCCTTCAGGGACGCGGCCAGCAGGCCCACACCGTGCCGCAGCAACTCCTCGAAGAGGACCGACTTGCTCGCGAAGTTGTAGTACACCGTGCCCTTCGCGACCCCGGCGCGCTCGGCGATCTCGTCCACCGTGGTGGCGGAGAAGCCCTGCTCGGCGATGAGCGTGACGGCCGCCTCGTAGAGCTTCTGCCGGGTGGCCTCGCGGCGCGTTCTGCCGCCCGACGCGGCGCTGCTGCTTTCCATGACCATGATTGTCCCGCGCGCGTTCACAGGCTCAGCTCCGGGTGCAGCCGGTCGAGCGTCCACACCTGTCGGCGGCGCGCCGACAGTGCCGTCAGCGCGAGGGCGCCGGCGGTGAACACGAGGAGCACCACGCACGCGTGCCACACCGGAGTCAGGCCGCCGCCCGTGATGAGCCTCCTGAGGGCCTCCACGACGTAGCTCATCGGCAGGAAGGGGTGGAGCGCGTTGAAGAAGCCCGGGCTGGTCTGGACGGGGTACGTGCCGCCAGCGGACGTCAGCTGGAGCATCAGCAGGGCCAGGACGAGGATCCGCCCGGCCGGTCCGAAGCGCGCGTTCAGCCACTGCACGATCGCCGCGAAGCACGCCGTGACCAGGAACAGGAAGCCCACGGTCCCGGCCGCGCGGGCCATCTGCAGCCCGACCGCCCAGTGCAGCACCGACATCAGGGCCGTCGTCTGGAGCACTCCGATCACCACCACCGGCAGCCAGCCCGCCAGCGCGATCCGCCACGCCGAGGCGCCCGCCGCGAGCGCGCGCCGGTTCATCGGCGCGACCAGCATGTACGCCACCATCGCGCCCACCCACAGGGACAGCGGGATGAAGTACGGGGCGAATCCGGTGCCGTAGTTGGGCGCCTTGTGCAGGTCCTGCGAGACGAGCCGGACCGGGTCGGCCATCACCTCGGTGCGCTCGTCGCGGTCCCGCTTGCCGTAGTCGGGGATCTGCTCCGCGCCGTCGTGCAGCCCGTCCGAGAGCTCCCCGGAGCCGTCCACCAGCTTGTACAGGCCGTCCTTGAGGTCCTTGGCGCCCGTCTTGAGGTCGCCTACGCCCTTGTCCAGGTCGGTGGCGCCGGTCTTGGCCGTGCCGAGCCCGGAGTGGAGGGTCTTCGCCCCGGCGGCGACCTTGGCGGCGCCCTCGTTCAGATCGTTGATCTTGGTGACGGCGTCGTCGAGATCCTCGGACAGGTGCGGGGCGCGGTCGGCGAGGGCCTGGGCCTGCTTCTGGAGGGTGGCCAGGTGCCTGTCGAGCCGGTCCAGGGTGTCGTCCTGGTCCGTGACCAGCGTGTTGACGTCGTCGGCGACCCCCGCCACGACGGCGGCCGCGTCCTTCGCCGCCTTCAGGTCGGAGCAGGCGGTGTCGGGTACGAGAGCGTCCTCGCAGCGCGTCCGGTGGACCTCGGCGAGGTCGTCCGCGGCCGTCCGCGCGTCCTTGGCGGCGGTCGGCGCGCGCCTCTCCAGGGCGTCGAGGTTGTCGCGGATCGTCCCGGACGCGTCGGCGACCAGCTGGGCCGTGTCACCGATGGTCTTCTCGTTGTCCTTGAGGAACGGGCCGACCTTCTCGGCCGTCGCGTTGACCTTGTCGGCGAGCTTCTGCGTGCCCTCCGCGACCTTCTGGGAGCCGTCCTCCAGGTCGCCGGCGCCCTTGTGGAGCTTCTTCACGCCCTTGGCGAGCTCGCCGCTGCCGCTCTTGGCGTCCTTCAGCCCGTCGGCGAGGTCCCGCGAGCCCTTCTCCGCCGTGCCGATGCCGCTCTCCAGCTTGTCGGCGCCCTCGGCCGCCTTCACGGTCGCGCCGTGGATGTCGGAGAACGAGATGAAGATCCGGTCCAGGAACGACCGCGACGCCTTGGTGGACGCGGCCTCGCGCACCTCGCCGAAGACCGTCCGGGAGATCTGCCCGACGATGTAGTTGTTGGCGTCGTTGGTACGCACCTGGAGTGCGCCCGTCTCGGGGGAGTTCCCCGAGCTGGAGGCGATCCGCCTGCTGAAGTCGGCCGGCATGGTCAGCGACAGGTAGTACGTGCCGTCCTCCACGCCCGCGCGTGCCTCGGCGGCACTCACCTCGTGCCACTCGAAGACCTCGCTCTCGCGCAGGCCCTCCACGATGTCGTCGCCCGCCACGAGCTTCTTCCCGTCGGCGGTCGCCCCCTTGTCGTCGTTCACGAGCGCCACGGGGATCCGGTCCAGGCGGCTGTACGGGTCCCAGAACGACCACAGGTACAGGGCGCCGTACAGCAGCGGCAGCACGAGCAGCGCGACCAGCGCGGCGCGCGGCAGCTTTCCGCGGCCGAAGCGCCGGATCTCAAGCGCGGCCAGCTTCGGCGAGCGCATCGGCGGGCACCTCCTTCACTCCGTCCTGAGGAGCCTCTTCGCACTGAGGCGCGGCTTTGTCCTGAGGCGCGGCTTTGTCCTGAGGCGCGGTTTTGTCCTGAGGCGCGGTGGACACGACGACGGCGCCCCCCGGCGCCTCGCTGCACACCGCCACGACCGTCGTCCCGGCCTCGGCGATCGACCGCAGCAGCGCCCAGACCTCGGCCCGCTCGGCGTCGGAGAGCTTGAGATCGGTGTCGTCGACGCCGAGCAGCCGCGGCTCCCCGATCAGCGCCAGCGCCACGGACAGCCGCAGCGCCTCCACCCGCTCCAGATCGCGTACGGCGGTCCTGGAGCCCTTGGGCAGGGCCTCCCGGTCGAGTCCGGCGGCCGTCAGGGCGCGGTCGATCCGCAGCCGGGTCTCCGTCGCACGCTCCGCGCGCGGACGCAGCAGGCCGCGCAGCGAGCTGCCGAAGCGCCGCTGGAGCAGCGCCCGCTCGTGCAGGTGCTCGGCCACGGTGAGCGCCGGGTCGAGATCGGTCACGCCCGGGACGTGCGCGAGAGCGCTGACGCGGCGCACCGCCGCCATGTGCCCCGGCAGCGCGGCCTCGCCCACGGCCGCCGTGCCCTCGGTGGGCTTCATCCGCCCGGTCAGCGCGAGCAGCAGGCACGTACGGCCGGACCCGGACGCCCCCTCCACCGCGATCAGTGAGCCCGGCCCGGCCTCGAAGGAGACCCCGCGGAACGCCCATCCGCGAGGCCCTTCGAGACCGAGACCCCGGGCCGTGACGCCGACTCCGGCCACGGCTTCCCCATCCCCTGTTTTTGAACTGACTGGTCAGTGCAAAAACTAGCCCGAACTTTCGATCGAAGCAAAAGCCCAGGTCAGAACGGATTGTCAGTGCCATACCGCACGATGGGCACATACGGCACCCGTGCCGTCACACAGACGACAGGAGGTTCGTCATGGCCAGCTACCACGCAGCCGCCGCCCGCCGGCGCCGCGCCACCGGCCCTGCCCCCTCACTGACCGGCCCGGCGAGCGACGTGCACCCCGTGCTGCGCCGGGCCACGGCCCCGCCCGCCGCCCTCGACCTGCTCGCCCAGGCCCGCACCGGACTGGACGAGGCCGCCGTTCTGGAGACCCCCAACGAGCGCTACGCGACGGCCCACCTCGCCGCCCTGCGCACCGCCGCCGCCGTGCTCGCCGCACGCGGACGCCCCGAGACCACACCCCGACGCCGGGCCCGCATCAGGAGCGCCTGGGAAGTGCTCCCCGAGATCGCGCCCGAGCTCGCCGAGTGGAGCGCGCTGTTCGCCTCCGGGGCCCGGCGCCGCGCCCGGGCCGAGGCGGGTATCCAGGGCGCGGCCACCCGCCGGGACGCCGACGACCTGATACGCGACGTGGCGATGTTCCTGCGCCTCGTCGAGCGGATGCTGGTGCTCCAGCCGGTGCTCCCGCAGCCCCGCCAGGACACAGACCAGGAGGGGGAGGACCCGGGGCACGGCTTCCCGGACGCGGGCTGACGCCCGCGGTGACCAGGCGCGGCACCGGAGGCAATAGGGTGGGAGAAGCCTGAAGCCGCTCCGTTCCGTCACCTCGGACCGGGCGGCACCCCGTTCGCTCCGCCGTCGCTGGCGGCGGTGCCGCGCCGAGGAGTCAACTGCCGTGTCGGATCCGATGCGCCCGCCCGTCGCCCACCGCCACCCTCAGACGACGTCGCTGCGCTCCGACCCCTCCCGTCCTCGTGCCTCCCTCCGCACCGCCGTGGTCTGGGAGGTCCTCCAGGACGCCCTCGACCGCCGGGTCAAGGCCACGGGCCGCGAGGCGCTGGACGTCCTCGACACCGGTGGCGGCAGCGGCAACTTCGCCGTGCCCCTCGCCCGCCTGGGCCACCGGGTCACCGTGGTCGACCCCAGCCCCAACGCGCTGTTCGCGCTGGAGCGCCGCGCCGCCGAGGCCGGCGTCGCCGACCGGGTGAAGGGCGTTCAGGGCGACGCCCACGGTCTGTTCGACGTGGTCGAGCGCGGCGGCTACGACGCGGTGCTGTGCCACGGCGTCCTGGAGTACGTGGACGACCCGGCCGAGGGCGTCCGCAACGCGGTGGCCGCCCTGCGCTCCGAGGGCGTCCTCAGCCTGCTCGCCGCCGGCCTCGGCGGCGCGGTGCTCGCCCGGGCCCTCGCCGGGCACTTCAAGGAGGCCAAGCAGGCCCTCGACGACCCGAACGGCCGCTGGGGCGAGGGTGACCCCGTGCCGCACCGTTTCACCGCCGAGCAGCTCACCGCCCTGGTGGAGGGCGCGGGCCTCACGGTCGGCGCCGTGCACGGCGTACGCGTCTTCGCCGACCTGGTCCCCGGCGTCCTGGTGGACACCGAGCCCGGAGCCCTGGAGGCACTGCTGAAGCTGGAGGAGGCGGCGGCCGAGCTCCCCGCCTTCCATTCCGTTGCCACCCAGCTTCATGTGCTCGGTGAGACGCAGGGGGCTGCCGAGGCCTGAGCCGCCTCCTGTGATGCACCGCTGATCAGGGACTTGGCTGCACATGGAGTACGCCACAGCCCCCCCGATCGGGCGCTCAGCGCCGTATGATCGAGGGAGACCGCCCGGCATGACGGGTCGGCAGCTGGGGAATGCAGATCTCAGCGAGCCGGACCGTCCATGGCGGATCCCGGTTGGCCAATTGGCGTAGAGGGGCGGGTTTCACGGGGGCGATTCCCTGCCTATCCTGAAGGGACCCCCCGGGTCGCCCCGGCGACTGCACGATGAGGAGGACTCCGTGCCGCTCTCGGAGCACGAGCAGCGCATGCTCGAGCAGATGGAGCGAGCGCTGTACGCCGAAGATCCCAAGTTCGCGACAGCGCTTGAGGGAAGCGGGCTGCGCACGTACACCCGGCGACGGGTATACCAGGCAGTCGCGGGCTTCCTCGTGGGTATCGCGCTCCTCATGGCTGGAATGGTCGCCAAGCAGGTCTGGCTCAGCGTGGTGGGCTTCCTCGTCATGCTGGGGTGCGCGGTACTCGCCGTGACCGGTTGGCGCAAGGCTCCCAAGCCGGGTGAACAGCCCGCCGGCGGTCCGCATGCCAGCCGTCAGAGTCGACCCAAGCGCTCCATGATGGACCGCATCGAGCAGCGCTGGCAGCGGCGCCGCGACGAGCAGGGCCATTAGCTCGAAGAGCCGCAGCTCCCGTACAGACAGACGTAAGGGGGTGACCACCAGCAGGGTGGTCACCCCCTTACGCGTGCCTTCGGGCGTGCCCGCCATGCAGCACCGAGGCCCGGGCGGATTCCCGCCCGGGCCTCGCTGTGCGCGTCGCCTCGGCCTCGGCCTCAGCCCTGCTGCCCGGAGGGCTTTCCGGGCATCGGGCGTTCCGCGGACACCCGTGCCTTGACGCCGCTCCACCAGGCCGACGCCGCCCACGTCACACGCACGGCCGAGCGCGGCGCGAACAGTGCCCGCAGGCGCGTGCCGCGGCTGACTGTGGTCTGCAGCGCGCTGATCACCCGGCGGACGTCCTCCGCGAGGCCCGCCGTCGGGCGCGGCCGAGGAGCGTAGAGGACCTGCTCCACCGCGTCGGCCACCCGGTGCACCGAGGCCGCGGCCGTCGGATCGAGGTGCCCGAGCCGCACGATCCGCGCGGCCGCCTTGCGCGGCGTCTGCGACTCGTCCGGTGCGATACCGATGTCCCACGCCGTGTCCGTCAGCTCCTGCCAGGCGGCCAGCGTGTGCGAGGCCGCGTCCGCCTCGCTGCGGCCGTGCCCGCCCAGCCGTACCGCCCGGGTCCGCAAGCGCCACAGCAACGGCGCCAGGGGCACCAGGAGGACGACCAGCCCGCCCAGGGCCCAGGCGAGGGCGACGTACCACTTCGGGCCGTCGTCGTCCGTGACCAGCGCCGCCTGCGGGGACTCGCTCGCGCACAGCTCCGGCTTCTGCCCGGCCGGGCAGTTGTCGCTGGCCGACGGTTCCTGCGAGGGCGCGGTGCTCGGCGCCTGGGACGGCCGCTCCGTGTTCGGGAGGGAGCTGCCGGACGAATCCGTCTGGGTGTACGAGGGGACCGAACCCCGGGTCGGGGTCGGCTCGAAGCGGGTCCAGCCCACGCCCTCGAAGTACAGCTCGGGCCAGGCGTGGGCGTCCTTGAGCCCCACCGACACCGACTCGTCCCCCTGCGGGGTACCGGGCGCGAAGCCCACCGCCACCCGGGCCGGTATGCCCAGCGAGCGGGCCATCGCCGCCATGGCGAAGGAGAAGTGGACGCAGAAGCCCTGCTTGTCCCGCAGGAACCGGGCGATCGCCGTCGAACCGCTGCCCACCCGCACCTGGGTGTCGTACTGGAAGCCGCCGGTGACGGCGAAGTACTCCTGGAGCTTGACCGCCTGCTCGTAGTGGCTCGTCGCGCCGTCGGTGACCTCGCGCGCGGTGTCGGTGACCTCGTCCGGCAGGGACGACGGCAGCTCGGTGAACTCGCGCTTCAGGGCCGCCGACGGCTCCGGTGCCGAGGCCAGCTGCTCCGCCGTCGGCTGCACGTCGAGGCTGCGCACCGTGTAGGTCGCGCCGCGCGTGTTCTGGCCGTGGTCACCGACGAGCGTCATCCCCAGCGGTTCGTACCGCCAGTTCCCGTCGACGTCCACGCTGCTCGGCGGGTACGGCATCGGCAGCCAGTCCTGGGCGTACCAGTTCGCGGCCGAGACGCGGGTCACCACCTCGGCGCGCCGGATGTCGGGACCCAGGCCCATGGGGGTGGGGAACTCGTCCGGCACCGAGGTGATCTTCCGCTTGGCCGGCTTCCAGGTGGTGCCGTCGAAGTCGTCCAGGGACACGATCCGCAGATACATGTTGGAGAGGTTGTCGGTGCTGGTGCGCAGGGACAGGACCTCGCGGTCCTCGTCCACGTTCAGGCTGTCGCGCAGCGACACCAGCGGGTTCACCGCGGAGATCGTGCCGCCGCCCCCGGATCCGCCGCCCACGCCGGCGCCGGTGGCGCCCAGCAGCCCTCCGCTCATCGCCGGCATGCCGAGCGGCACCACCAGGGCGATGCCCAGTGCGACCACGCCGATGCGCCGCCCGGTGCGCACGGGTGCCACCGCGCCGCTCGGCTCGCCGCCCGGAGTGCGCGGGGCGCCGCCGAAGACGCGTCCCCACTGCGACAGCCGGTCCCGGCCCTCGGCCAGCAGCAGCATCAGATAGCCGCACGCCGCGACCAGGAACCACAGCCAGTCCGCGGCGCCGTCGGACAGCCCCGCGGCGACGGAGTACAGCGCGAGCAGCGGCAGCCCGGCCGGGGCCGCGCTGCGGAAGGTGACCGCGAGGGTGTCCACCGCGAGGCCGATCACCAGGACACCGCCGATGAGCATCAGCCGGATGCCGTCGGACAGCGGCGCCGGGATCGCGTACCGGCCGACGTCGTCCGTGCCGGCCTGGAGCAGGTCGGCGAATTGGGTGAACGCCTGCGGCCCGGGCACCAGCCCGAACAGCGCCTGCTCGCGGGCGAAGGACAGCGTCAGCAGCATCAGCGTGACCAGGGCCTGCGCCCCGACGGTCAGCGTCCGGGCCAGCGGCACCCGCCGCGCGGCCATGCCCACGCCCGTCTGCACCGCCAGCATCAGGGCCGCCTGGAAGAGCCACGTGGGCTTGTCGACCAGGGGCAGCAGGGCGCACGAGGCCATCAGTGTGGCCGCGGCGGCGCACAGCGCCAGTCGTGCCCTCCCGCTCATGCCGGTCCCTCCCCACCACTCGCGGCGACGACGCCCGCGCGCTCACGGTCCGCCTGGCGCCACAGCTCGGTCAGGGGCGCGCCCCGCGGCACGCTCACGGCCGTCCAGCCGGCCTCCCGCAGCATGCGCAGTCGCTCCCCGTTCCTGTCCAACGGCCCGGCCACGTCGGTCGGTTCCCGGATCCAGGTCTCGCTGTCCAGCACGAAGGCGACCGCGCCCCCGCTGCGCTGGCGCATCTTGGCGGCCACCGCCGCCTGCTCCTCGTCGAGGTCGCCGAAGAAGGCGACCAGCAGCCCCTCGTTCCCGCCGCGCAGCACGTCGTACGCCCGGGACAGGCCCGTGCCGTCCGAGTGGTCGATCACCGCGAGGGTGTCCATCATCAGGCCGGCCGCGTCCGCCGACTCCTGGCTGGCACCGGCGAAGCCGTCGGCCCCCTCGCCGGGCACCGAGCTGCCGGTGTCCGTCAACAGTCGTACGGAGAAGCCCCGCTCAAGCATGTGTACGAGCACCGAGGCCGTGCCCGACACGGCCCACTCGAAGGCCGAGTCCGGGCCCGCGCCCTGGAAGGCCAGGCCCCGGGTGTCCAGGAGCACCGTGCAGCGGGCGCGCTGCGGCTGCTCCTCGCGGCGCACCATCAGCTCGCCGTAGCGGGCGGTGGATCGCCAGTGCACGCGGCGCAGGTCGTCGCCGTAGCGGTAGCCGCGCGGGATGACGTCGTCCTCGCCGGCCAGCGCGAGCGAGCGCAGCCGTCCGTCGCCGTACCCCTTGGCCTCGCCGCTCAGCCGCACCGGCGGCAGCGGCTCCACGCGCGGGATCACCGTCAGGGTGTCGTACGTGGAGAAGGAGCGGGTCAGCTCGCACATGCCGAACGGATCGGTCAGGCGGAGCTGGAGGGGGCCCAGCGGGTAGCGGCCGCGCAGGTCGGAGCGGACCCGGTAGGACACCTCGCGGCGCCCGCCGGCCTCGACCCGGTCCAGCACGAAGCGGGGGCGCGGGCCGAGGACGTAGGGCACCCGGTCCTGGAGCATCAGCAGGCCCGTGGGCAGCCGTGAGACGTTGTCCATCCGCAGATGGACCCGGGCCTCGCTGCCGGCGGGCACGCGCGCGGGGGAGAGTCGGCGGCTGCCCGCGACCCGGTAGCGCGTGCGGTAGAGCACGGTCGCGCACACCAGCGGCAGTACCGCGAGCAGCAGGCCCACGCGCAGCAGGTCGCTCTGTCCGAGGACGTACGCGCAGACGGCCGCCGCGATGCCGGCGGCCAGGAAGGAGCGGCCGCGGGTGGTCAGCCCGGCCAGGGCGGTGCGCACGCCGCCCTGCTCGCCCCGGTCGGCCTCCGCGTGCCCCGTCCCCCCGGTGCTCATCACAGCCTCCGCGGCGGCTGCTGGCCGTACGGCTGCGCGCCGTTGCCCAGCCCGATACCGCCCTGCTGCTGGGGCACCGGGGTGCGCTGGAGGATCTCCTGGACGACCTGCTCCGCGGTGCGCCGGTTGAGCTGGGCCTGGGCGGTGGGCAGCAGCCGGTGGGCCAGGACGGCCACGGCGAGGGCCTGCACGTCGTCCGGCAGCGCGTACTCCCGGCCGCTCAGGGCGGCGGAGGCCTTGGCGGCGCGCAGCAGATGCAGCGTCGCGCGCGGGGAGGCGCCGAGTCTGAGGTCGGGGTGGGTGCGCGTGGCGGCGACCAGGTCCACCGCGTACCTCCGGACCGGGTCGGCGACATGGACGCCGCGGACGGCGTCCACCAGCTTCACGATGTCGTGCGCGTGGGCCACCGGCTGGAGGTCGTCCAGCGGGTTCACCCCGCCGTGGATGTCGAGCATCTGCAGCTCGGCGTCCGCGCTGGGGTAGCCGATGGAGACCCGGGCCATGAAGCGGTCGCGCTGGGCCTCGGGCAGCGGGTAGGTGCCCTCCATCTCGACCGGGTTCTGCGTGGCCACCACCATGAAGGGGCTGGGTAGCTCGTAGGTCTGCCCGTCGATGGTGACCTGCCGCTCCTCCATGGACTCCAGCAGCGCCGACTGGGTCTTCGGCGAGGCGCGGTTGATCTCGTCGCCGATCACGATCTGCGCGAAGATCGCGCCCGGCTTGAACTCGAAGTCCCGGCGCTGCTGGTCCCAGATGGACACACCGGTGATGTCCGAGGGCAGCAGGTCGGGAGTGAACTGGATACGCCGCACCGAACAGTCGATCGACCGCGCCAGCGCCTTGGCCAGCATCGTCTTGCCCACGCCCGGGACATCCTCGATCAGAAGATGTCCCTCGGCGAGCAGCACGGTCAACGAGAGCCGTACGACCTCGGGCTTGCCCTCGATCACTCCCTCCACCGAATTGCGGACACGCTCCACAGTGGCGGTCAGATCAGTGAGGCTCGCTCGATCGTCATAGGTCGTCACCCGGCCCTCCTCGGCCCGTTCTTTCCGGGCCGACGCTCTGCGATGCGGACCGGCCCACCCCTGGAACACGGACACCACGCGTGAAAGGCTCTGCGCGACGCCACACCCGCATTCTTGCTGCCGTTACCGATTCGTGTCACTCGCCTGTGGACAACTGGCTGCGATATGTCGGGGCTTACGGCCTTTTGGGCACCGCCCAGCCGGAAATCAACAGCGAAGCGACAGCTTCGGGCCGGGGTTACGCCGGGTCGATCTCGCGCAGCAGCCCGGACTTCACGTCGAAGACGAAGCCGCGCACGTCGTCGGTGTGCACCAGGAACGGCGAGGTCCGCACGCGCTGCATCGACTGCCGTACGTCCTGGTCGACGTCCCGGAAGGCCTCCACGGCCCAGGCGGGGCGCTGGCCGACCTCCATCTCCAGGTCGTGCCGGAAGTCCTCGGTGAGGGTCTCCAGGCCGCAGCCGGTGTGGTGGATGAGGACGACGCTGCGGGTGCCGAGCGCCCGCTGGCTGATGGTCAGGGAGCGGATCACGTCGTCGGTGACGACTCCGCCCGCGTTGCGGATGGTGTGACAGTCGCCGAGCTCCAGGCCGAGTGCGGCGTGCAGGTCGAGACGGGCGTCCATGCAGGCCACGACGGCGACCTGGAGAACGGGACGGGCGTCCATTCCGGGATCGGTGAACGCGGCGGCGTACTGCTCGTTCGCGTCGACGAGGCGGTCGGTGACCGTGCCGCCGCCGGCTATCGCGCCTTGGGGACCTGCGGGAACCGATGCAGAAGTCGTCATACCTATGACGGTACTGGTCACGTCCGATCCGGGCCCGCTGTGAGAGGGGACAAAGAACGTCATTGAGTCTTGTTGTGAGCTAACCCACAAGGGTGGCACGAGCGCCGCTGTAGGAGTGGTCCACCGCGCCTCGCGGCTTCGGAACCGGCGCGGGCCACGACGCGCAGGCCGGTTGATTGACCGGGAGACACGGTGGACTAAAGTGACGCGAAGCGGGAGGCGAGCCCTCCCTGCTGGACTGAACTTCCGAAGGACCCGGCACACCTGCCGGAGATCTCCCCGCGTGCGCGGCGCGTACGTACGGCTCGGCCTCCTCCCGCTCCCGGCCGGCTGACGCTTCCGGCGCCGGCAGGCCTCCCCTTCACGAGCGGGCGGGGACCCGGCAGTGCGTACTCCTCGCCGGATCTGAGAGGGCCCCTTGAGCCAGAGTCGACATGTCCCGGTGATGCTCCAGCGGTGCCTGGACATGTTGGCCCCCGCCCTCCAGGCCCCCGGAGCGGTCGTCGTCGACTGCACCCTCGGCCTCGGCGGCCACAGCGAGGCGCTCCTCCAGCAGTTCCCCGAGGCCCGGCTGGTCGCCCTCGACCGGGACAAGGAGGCCCTGCGCCTGTCCGGCGAGCGGCTCGCCCCCTTCGGTGAGCGCGCCACCCTCGTCCACGCGGTCTACGACGAACTCCCGGACGTTCTCGAACGGCTCGGCATCGCGCGCGTGCAGGGCGTTCTGTTCGACCTCGGCGTCTCTTCCATGCAGCTCGACGAGGCCGACCGCGGCTTCGCCTACGCCCAGGACGCCCCGCTCGACATGCGCATGGACCAGACGACCGGCATCAGCGCCGCAGAGGTCCTCAACACCTACCCGGCCGGCGAACTCGTGCGGATCCTGCGGGCGTACGGCGAGGAGAAGCAGGCCAAGAGGATCGTGTCCGCCATCGTGCGCGAGCGCGAGAAGGAGCCGTTCAGCAACAGCGCGCGGCTCGTGGAACTGATCCGGGACGCGCTGCCGCAGGCCGCCAAGCGCACCGGCGGCAACCCGGCCAAGCGCACCTTCCAGGCCCTCAGGATCGAGGTCAACGGCGAGCTGTCCGTGCTGGAGCGGGCGATCCCGGCCGCCGTGAAGGCGCTGGACGTCGGCGGGCGCATCGCCGTGCTGTCGTACCACTCGCTGGAGGACCGGCTGGTGAAGCAGGTGTTCGCGGCCGGTGCCGCCAACACCGCGCCGCCCGGGCTGCCCGTCGTGCCCGAGCAGTACCAGCCGCGGCTCAAGCTGCTCACCCGCGGTGCCGAACTTCCCACCGAGGAAGAGGTCGCCGAGAACCGGCGGGCCGCACCGGCGCGACTGCGCGGGGCCCAGCGCATCAGGGAGGACATGGAGTGACGGGCGTGAGTGAGTTGGGAAGCCGAACTCACTGGAGGGGCGCGTGAGTAGGAAACCCGAACTGAAGGGGAGGGCCGCCCGGCTCGCGCGACTCTTCCCGGCGGGCCCCGGTCAGGCCGCCCGCACGCCCTTCGTCGTGCTCGTCGTCCTCCTTCTCGGCGGCGGCCTCATCGGGCTCCTCGTGCTGAACTCCGCCCTCAGCGAAGGCGCGTTCCGCCTCGACGACCTCCAGAAGGAGACCAAGAGCCTCACCGACGAGGAACAGTCCCTCCAGCGGGACGTCGACGCCTACTCCGCCCCCGACGCCCTCCAGCGTCGCGCACGCGAGCTCGGCATGGTGCCCGGCGGGGACCCCGCCTTCCTCGACCCCGACGGCACGGTCAAGGGCGTCCCCGCCCCGGCCCCCGCCGCCCGGCAGGCCTCCGCGCACAACCCCCTCGTCCTGGCCCCCGAGGCTTTCGTGCCCCCGCCGACCACCGGCGCGCCCTCGACCCCCGCAGCCACCACGACCCCGACCCCCGGCAGGTGACGGAAGTGTCCGACAGGGAACCGCCGCGCCGCCGCGTGCCCGGACCCGCACGGCCCGCCCGCCCCGGCGGCCGGCGCACCCCGGGCCCCGGCGCCCGCCCGGCCCGCCGCCCGGCACCGCCCCGCCCCACGGCTCCCCAGGCCCTCCGGCTGGGCAGCCCCCGCCCCCGGCTGCGCATGATCAGCCTCGCGCTGACCCTGGTGCTCGTCGCCTTCGCCGTACGACTGCTCCAGGTCCAGGCCGTCGACGCGAGCACCTACGCCGCCAAGGCGGAGAAGAACCGGTACGTCGGCTACACCCTGGCCGCCGAGCGCGGCGGGATCACCGACCGCAACGGCGTGGCCCTCGCGACCAGCGTCGACGCGTACGACATCACCGCCGACCCCACGCTGTTCACGCGCAAGGCGCTCAAGGTCGACGACGGGCCCGAGCAGGCCGCCGCCCTCCTCGCGCCGATCCTCGGCCAGGAGCAGGAGGCCCTCACCAAGAAGCTCAGGGCGAAGGGCCAGTACGCCCTGCTCTCCCGCCGCCAGACCCCGCAGGTCTGGAAGCAGATCAAGGACCTCAAGTCCGCGCTCGCCACCAAGGCCGAGACCGACCCGGGCACGGTCAACGTCCTCGCGGGCGTCTTCTCGGTCGCCAGCAGCAAGCGCGTGTACCCCAACGGCGACCTCGCCGCCGGGATACTGGGCTGGGTCAACTACGACGGCAAGGGCGGCGGCGGCATCGAGCGGCAGCTGGAGCAGGAGCTGGCCGGCCAGGACGGCAAGATCCGCTACACCCAGTCCGGCGGCCGCCAGGTTCCCACCGCCGACTCCGCCGAGACGCCCGCCGTGTCCGGCAGCGACGTCGAGCTCACCCTCGACCGCGACATCCAGTGGGCGGCGCAGGACGCGATCACCGAGCAGGTGAAGAAGTCCAAGGCCGACCGCGGCTATGTGATCGTGCAGGACACGAAGACCGGCGAGATCCTCGCCATGGCCAACTCGCCGGGCTTCGACCCCAACGACCTGTCCGAGGCCGACGCGAACTCCCTGCACAACTGGAGCCTGGAGGACGCCTACGAGCCCGGCTCGACCGCCAAGGTCATGTCGATGGCCGCCGTCCTGGAGGAGGGCGTGGCCACGCCCGACACCCATGTCGTCGTGCCCAACCGGCTGCACCGCGGCGACCGGCTCTTCCGGGACGACATCGACCACATCACCTGGTACCTGACGCTCAACGGCGTGCTCGCCAAGTCCAGCAACATCGGCACCATCCTGGCCACCGGGCAGCTCGGCAAGACGCAGCCGGAGGCCAACCGGGTCCTCTACTCCTACCTGCACAAGTTCGGCCTCGGCAGCTACACCGGGCTCGGCTTCCCCGGCGAGACCAAGGGCATCCTCGCCGCGCCGGACCAGTGGTCGACCTCGCAGCAGTACACGATTCCTTTCGGCCAGGGCGTGTCCGTCAACGCGATGCAGGCCGCCTCGGTCTACTCGACGATCGCCAACGGCGGCGTACGCGTCGAACCCACCCTCGTGCGCGGCACGAAGGGAGCCGACGGACGCTTCACTCCCGCCCCGAAGCCGGAGAAGACAAGGGTCGTCAGCGCCAAGACCGCGAAGACCCTCGCCCGGATGCTGGAGTCGGTCGTGGACGACCGGGAGGGCACCGGCACCAAGGCGCGCATCCCCGGCTACCGGGTCGCGGGCAAGACGGGTACGGCCAACCGCGTGGATCCGGCCACCGGCAAGTACCGCGGTTACACCTCGTCCTTCGCCGGGTTCGCGCCCGCCGACCAGCCGCGTATCACCGTGTACTGCGCCATCCAGAACGCCACGAAGGGCAGCTACTTCGGCGGCCAGATCTGCGGACCCGTCTACAAGCAGGTCATGGAGTTCGCCCTGAAGACCCTCCAGGTCCCGCCGACCGGGGCCGGGGCGGCCAATCTCCCGGTCACCTTCCAGCCCTGATCAGTACCGAGCAGCCAGGAACCACCTCGTGACAACGATCACCCCCGATCCCGGGAACCAGAGCACCCCCCGCCCCTCGCTTCGCTCCGAGGCGGGTGCGCCCGGTACGCTCACCGCCGTGCCACACGCTGATCAGTCCCAAACCACCCAGAAGGGCGCACCCGTGACATATCCCGGGCCGCCCAGGCCGGTCCAGGTCTCCGCCACACCCCTCGCGGAGCTCGCCGGCCAGCTGGGTGCCGCACGGCCGGGAACCGACGCGGAGGTCACGGGCATCACCCACGACTCGCGCGCCGTCCGCCCCGGAGACCTGTACGCCGCCCTGCCCGGCGCCCGGCTGCACGGAGCCGACTTCGTCACGCAGGCCGCCGGCCTCGGCGCGGTCGCCGTACTGACCGACCCGACCGGCGCCGAACGCGCCGCCGAGACGGGCCTGCCCGTCCTGGTGGTGGACGACCCGCGGGGGCGGATGGGCGAGCTGGCGGCCACCATCTACGGCCGGCCCGGCCGCGATCTGCTCCAGATCGGCATCACCGGCACCTCCGGCAAGACCACCACCGCCTACCTCGTCGAGGGCGGCCTGAAGACCACCCGCAGCACCGGTCTGATCGGCACGGTCGAGATGCGCATCGGCGACGAGCGCATCAAGTCCGAGCGCACCACCCCCGAAGCCACCGACCTCCAGGCCCTGTTCGCCGTCATGCGCGAGCGCGGTGTCGAGGCGGTCGCCATGGAGGTCTCCAGCCATGCGCTGGTCCTCGGCCGGGTCGACGGCTGCGTCTTCGACATCGCCGTCTTCAACAACCTCAGCCCGGAACACATGGAGTTCCACTCCGACATGGAGGACTACTTCCGGGCCAAGGCACAGCTGTTCACGCCCAAACGCAGCAAACTCGGCGTGATCAACCTCGACGACGAGTACGGCCGCAGGCTCGCCAAGGAAGCCACGGTCCCCGTCGTCACCTTCTCCGCCGAGGGCCACCCCGACGCCGACTGGCGGGCCGAGGACGTCCAGGTCGGGCCCATGGACTCGACGTTCACCGTCATCGGCCCCAAGGGCGAGCGGATCGGCGCCCGCTCCCCGCTGGCGGGCCCGTTCAACGTCGCCAACACGCTCGCCGCGATCGTCGCCCTCGCCGTCGCCGGCCTCGACCCGCAGACCGCCGCCGACGGCATCGCCGCCGTGCCGGGCGTCCCCGGGCGCCTGGAGCGGGTGGACGCGGGCCAGGACTATCTCGCGGTCGTGGACTACGCCCACAAGACGGACGCCGTCGAATCGGTCCTGCGTGCGCTGCGCAAGGTCACCGAGGGCAGGCTGCACGTCGTGCTCGGCTGCGGTGGCGACCGGGACCGGACGAAGCGCGCGCCGATGGGCGCCGCCGCGGCCCGCCTCGCCGACACCGCCGTACTGACCTCTGACAACCCCCGCTCCGAGGACCCCCTCGCGATCCTTGCAACCATGCTTCAAGGCGCGGCGTCCGTACCAGCACACGAGCGCGGCGAGGTTCAGGTCTTCGAGGACCGGGCCGCCGCGATCGCCGCAGCCGTCGCCCGCGCCCAGCCCGGCGACACCGTGCTCATCGCGGGCAAGGGTCATGAGCAGGGCCAGGACATCGCCGGGGTGGTGCGTCCCTTCGACGACCGCCAGGTGCTTCGCGAAGCTATCCAGAAGACCCAGGGATGAACTTGTGATCGCCCTCTCTCTCGCCGAGATCGCAGAAGTCGTCGGCGGGCAGACGTACGACATACCGGATCCGTCCGTCCAGGTCACGGGACCGGTCGTCCGGGACTCCCGTGAGGCGGGCCCCGGCAGCCTCTTCGTCGCCTTCGTCGGCGAGCGCGTCGACGGCCACGACTTCGCGGCCGCGGTCGTCGAGTCCGGCGCGGCGGCCGTCCTGGCCTCGCGACCGGTCGGCGTGCCCGCGATCGTCGTGGACGACGTCCAGGCCGCGCTCGGCGCCCTCGCCCGGCACGTCGTACGACGGCTCGGTACGACCCTCGTGGCGCTCACCGGCTCCGCGGGCAAGACCAGCACCAAGGACCTGATCGCGCAGGTGCTCCAGCGCAAGGCGCCCACGGTGTGGACGCCGGGCTCGCTCAACAACGAGATCGGGCTGCCGCTGACCGCCCTGTCCGCCACCGAGGAGACCCAGTTCCTCGTCCTGGAGATGGGCGCCCGCGGCCTCGGCCACATCCGCTACCTGGCCGACCTGACGCCACCGCGGATCGGCCTCGTGCTCAACGTCGGCACCGCGCACATCGGCGAGTTCGGCGGCCGGGAGCAGATCGCGCAGGCCAAGGGCGAGCTCGTGGAGGGCCTGCCGGCGGACGGCGCCGCGATCCTCAACGCCGACGACCCCCTCGTACGGGCCATGGCCTCCCGTACGAAGGCGAAGGTGATCCTTTTCGGAGAGTCAGGCGAAGCGGACGTACGTGCCGAGAACGTGCGACTCACGGACAGCGGACAGCCTTCCTTCATGCTTCACACACCCTCCGGGTGCAGCGAAGTGACCATGCGCCTGTACGGTGAGCACCACGTGTCGAACGCGCTCGCCGCGGCCGCCGTCGCCCATGAGCTGGGCATGTCCGCGGAAGAGATCGCCACCGCGCTCTCCGAGGCGGGCTCCCTCTCCCGCTGGCGGATGGAGGTCACCGAGCGCCCGGACGGCGTGACGGTCGTCAACGACGCCTACAACGCGAACCCCGAGTCCATGCGAGCCGCGCTGCGCGCGCTCGCGGCCATGGGCAACGGGCGTCGTACGTGGGCGGTGCTCGGCAAGATGGCCGAGCTCGGGGACGAGGCGCTCGCCGAGCACGACGCGGTCGGACGGCTCGCTGTCCGGCTCAATGTCGGCAAGCTCGTCGCGGTCGGGGGCAGGGAAGCGTCCTGGCTGCAACTGGGCGCATATAACGAGGGTTCGTGGGGTGAGGAGTCGGTGCACGTGTCCGACGCACAGGCGGCGGTCGACCTGTTGCGCAGCGAGTTGCGCCCGGGAGACGTCGTACTCGTGAAGGCGTCCCGTTCGGTCGGTCTGGAGAGCGTTGCCCAGGCGCTGCTTGAGACCGGTGCCGAGGGTGAGGTTGCCGCCCGATGATGAAGCAGATCCTGTTCGCAGGAGTCATTGGTCTGTTCCTGACCCTGGTCGGCACTCCGCTGCTGATCAAACTGCTCGCTCGCAAGGGGTACGGCCAGTACATCCGCGACGACGGCCCGCGTGAGCACGCCAGCAAGCGCGGTACGCCGACGATGGGCGGTATCGCCTTCATCTTCGCGACGGTCGCCGCCTACTTCCTGTCCAAGCTCATCACCGGCTACACCCCGACCTACTCGGGCCTGCTGGTGCTCGGCCTGATGGTCGGCATGGGGCTGGTCGGCTTCCTCGACGACTACATCAAGATCGTCAAGCGGCGTTCGCTGGGCCTGCGGGCCAAGGCGAAGATGGCCGGCCAGCTGATCGTGGGCATCAGCTTCGCGGTGCTCGCCCTGATGTTCCCGGACGCCCGGAACAACACCCCGGCCTCCGACCGGCTGTCGTTCATCACGGACTTCGGCTGGAAGATCGGCCCGATCCTGTTCGTGATCTGGGCGCTGTTCATGATCCTCGCCATGTCGAACGGCGTGAACCTGACGGACGGTCTGGACGGCCTCGCCACCGGCGCCTCCGTCCTGGTCTTCGGCGCCTACACCTTCATCGGCGTATGGCAGTTCCAGGAGTCCTGCGCCAACGCGGGCACCCTGACCAACCCGGGCGCCTGTTACGAGGTACGAGATCCCCTCGACCTCGCGGTCATCGCCTCGGCTCTGATGGGCGCCTGCCTCGGCTTCCTGTGGTGGAACACCTCGCCGGCGAAGATCTTCATGGGCGACACCGGTTCGCTCGCGCTCGGCGGTGTCCTCACGGGTCTGGCCATCTGCTCCCGCACGGAGCTGCTGGTGGCCATCATGGGCGGTCTGTTCGTCCTCATCACCATGTCGGTCGTCATCCAGGTCGGCTCCTTCCGCCTCACCGGAAAGCGCGTCTTCCGGATGGCACCGCTCCAGCACCACTTCGAACTCAAGGGCTGGTCCGAAGTGCTCGTGGTGGTCCGCTTCTGGATCATCCAGGGCATCTGTGTGATTGTCGGTCTGGGTCTCTTCTACGCGGGATGGGCGGCAGAAAAGTGACCTCCTCGGTGTCCTTCGAGTGGGCGGGCAAGCACGTCACCGTCGCCGGCCTCGGCGTCTCCGGTGTCCCGGCGGCCAAGGTGCTGCACGCGCGCGGGGCGATCGTCACCGTCGTCAACGACGGCGACGACGCACGCGCGCGTGAGCAGGCCGCCGAACTGGAGGCGCTCGGGATCACCGTGCGCCTGGGCGACGGTGCGACCCTGCCCGAGGGCACCGAGCTGATCGTCACCGCGCCCGGCTGGAAGCCGGACAAGCCGCTGTTCGCCGCGGCCCGCGCGGCCGGACTGGAGATCTGGGGCGACGTCGAGCTGGCCTGGCGGCTGCGCGGCCCGGACGCCGCGCCCTGGCTCGCCGTCACCGGCACCAACGGCAAGACCACCACCGTCCAGATGCTCGCCTCGATCCTGAAGGCGGCGGGCCTGCGCACGGCCGCCGTCGGCAACATCGGCGTCTCACTGCTGGACGCGGTCCTCGGCGGCGAGGACTACGACGTCCTCGCCGTCGAACTCTCCAGCTACCAGCTGCACTGGGCGCCCTCCCTGCGCGCCCACTCCGCCGCCGTCCTCAACCTCGCCCCCGACCACCTCGACTGGCACGGCTCCATGGAGGCGTACGCCGCCGACAAGGGCCGTATCTACGAGGGCAATCGCGTCGCCTGTGTGTACAACGTCGCCGACAAGGCCACCGAGGACCTGGTGCGCGAGGCGGACGTCGAGGAGGGCTGCCGGGCCGTCGGCTTCACGCTCGGCACGCCAGGACCGTCCCAACTCGGCGTCGTGGAGGGCATTCTGGTCGACCGCGCCTTCGTCGAGGACCGGCACAAGAACGCCCAGGAGCTCGCCGAGGTCGCGGACGTCAACCCGCCGGCCCCGCACAACATCGCCAACGCCCTTGCGGCGGCGGCCCTCGCGCGCGCCTTCGGGGTACCCGCCAAGGCCGTACGGGACGGCCTGCGGGCCTTCACCCCGGACGCCCACCGCATCGCGCACGTCGCCGATGTGGACGGCGTGGCCTACGTCGACGACTCCAAGGCCACCAACACGCATGCCACGGAAGCCTCGTTGGCGGCCTACGAGTCGATCGTGTGGATCGCGGGCGGACTCGCCAAGGGAGCGACCTTCGACGAGCTGGTCGCCAAGTCGGCAAAGCGACTTCGGGGAGCCGTCCTCATCGGTGTCGATCGGGCACTGATCCGCGACGCCCTGGCGCGACACGCGCCGGAAGTACCCGTCGTCGACCTCGACCGGACCGACACTGGGGCGATGCTCGCGGCTGTCCAGGAGGCTCAGCGGCTCGCCGAACCCGGCGACACGGTGCTGCTGGCCCCGGCCTGCGCCTCGATGGACATGTTTGCCAACTACAACAAGCGCGGTGACGCGTTCGCGGAGGCGGTTCGCGAACTCGGCTCCTGACCGACGCAGCGGAGGCGCTGATGCCCAGTAGCCGTACCGGCCGACCGCCCGTGCAGCGGACCGTCAGACGTCCCGCCGCTCCCCGGCCCTCGCGCGAGAACCCCTTTCTACGGCTCTACACGCGCGCGCGTAAGGCCTGGGACCGGCCGCTGACCGCGTACTACCTGATCCTCGGCGGCAGCCTGCTGATCACCGTGCTGGGTCTGGTGATGGTCTACTCGGCCTCCCAGATCAAGGCGCTCCAGCTGTCGCTGCCCGGGTCGTACTTCTTCCGCAAGCAGTTCCTGGCCGCCCTCATGGGCACCGGCCTGATGCTCGCCGCCATGCGCATGCCGGTGAAGCTGCACCGGGCGCTGGCCTACCCGATCCTCGCGGGCGCCGTCTTCCTGATGGCGCTGGTGCAGGTGCCGGGGATAGGGATGTCGGTCAACGGCAACCAGAACTGGATCTCCGTCGGCGGCCCCTTCCAGCTCCAGCCCAGCGAGTTCGGCAAGCTCGCGCTGGTGCTGTGGGGCGCCGACCTGCTCGCCCGCAAACAGGACAGGAAGCTGCTCACGCAGTGGAAGCACATGCTGGTGCCGCTCGTACCGGTGGCCTTCATGCTGCTCGGGCTGATCATGCTCGGCGGCGACATGGGTACGGCGATCATCCTGACCGCGATCCTGTTCGGCCTGCTGTGGCTGGCGGGGGCGCCGACCCGGCTGTTCGTCGGTGTGCTGTCGGTCGCCTCGGCGATCGGCCTGATCCTCATCAAGACCAGCCCCAACCGGATGGCCCGCCTGCAGTGCATCGGCGCCACCGAACCCGGTCCGGGGGACAGCTGCTGGCAGGCCGTGCACGGTATCTACGCGCTCGCGTCCGGCGGAATCTTTGGATCCGGGCTCGGTGCGAGTGTGGAAAAATGGGGTCAACTCCCGGAAGCCCACACCGACTTCATCTTCGCCGTCACCGGTGAGGAACTGGGCCTGGCGGGGACGCTGTCGGTGCTCGCCCTCTTCGCGGCTCTAGGCTATGCGGGTATCCGCGTGGCCGGACGCACGGAGGACCCCTTCGTGAGGTATGCCGCGGGAGGTGTGACCACCTGGATCACCGCTCAGGCGGTGATCAACATGGGTGCGGTGCTCGGCCTGCTGCCGATCGCCGGTGTCCCCCTTCCGCTGTTCTCCTACGGAGGGTCCGCCCTGCTGCCGACCATGTTCGCCATCGGGCTGCTGATCGCCTTCGCACGCGACGAGCCCGCTGCGCGGGCGGCGCTTTCGATGCGGCAACCCCGCTTTGGTAGAAAACGGGGGGCTGGGGGCTCTGCTCGGACCAGGGAGCCCCGGAGATGGAACACGATGCGACGGCGTGCCTCGGCGGCGCGCTCGTCCGGAGAGCGGTGAATTTCGGTGCATGTCGTACTCGCCGGCGGAGGAACCGCGGGCCACATCGAGCCCGCGCTCGCCCTCGCGGACGCCCTGCGCAGGCAGGACCCGACCGTGGGGATCACGGCCCTGGGCACGGAGCGCGGCCTGGAGACCCAGCTCGTTCCGCAGCGGGGCTACGAGCTGGCGCTGATCCCGGCCGTGCCGCTGCCGCGCAAGCCGACCCCCGAGCTGATCACCGTGCCGGGCCGGCTGCGCGGCACGATCAAGGCCGCCGAGCAGATCCTGGAGCGCACCAAGGCGGACGCCGTCGTCGGCTTCGGCGGCTATGTCGCCCTGCCCGGCTATCTGGCCGCCAAGCGCCTCGGCGTGCCGATCGTGATCCACGAGGCCAACGCCCGCCCGGGCCTCGCCAACAAGATCGGCTCGCGGTACGCCGCCCGGGTCGCCGTCTCCACCCCGGACAGCAAGCTGCGCGACGCCCGCTACATCGGCATCCCGCTGCGCCGCTCCATCGCCACCCTCGACCGGGCCGCCGTGCGCCCCGAGGCCCGCGCGATGTTCGGACTCGACCCGAACCTGCCCACGCTGCTGGTCTCCGGCGGCTCCCAGGGCGCCCGGCGCCTGAACGAGGTCGTCCAGCAGGTCGCGCCCTGGCTCCAGCAGGCCGGAATCCAGATCCTGCACGCGGTCGGTCCGAAGAACGAACTGCCGCAGGTGCACCAGATGCCGGGAATGCCCCCGTACATCCCGGTAAGTTACCTGGACCGGATGGACCTCGCGTACGCCGCTGCCGACATGATGCTCTGCCGCGCGGGCGCGATGACCGTCGCCGAACTCTCCGCCGTCGGGCTCCCGGCCGCCTACGTCCCGCTGCCCATCGGCAACGGCGAACAGCGGCTCAACGCCCAGCCGGTGGTCAAGGCGGGCGGCGGTCTGCTGGTCGACGACGCGGAACTGACCCCCGAGTGGGTGCAGCACAACGTACTGCCCGTGCTCGCCGACCCGCACCGGCTGTACCAGATGTCCCGCGCCGCCGCCGAGTTCGGCCGCCGGGACGCCGACGACCTGCTCGTCGGCATGGTGTACGAGGCGATCGCCTCGCACCGACGTTAGGACCGTATGACGGAGGGCTGGAAGCGTGGCCGGATCGACTACCGCCGAACGCGGTGAACGTCAGCAGGAGTCGTCCGGCCCGCTCCCCGCTCGGAGGGTACGGCCGCCGCGGCTTCGTACGATCATCGTCCTCGCGGTCGTGCTGGTGCTCCTCGGTGCCGGTGGCGCCTGGGTGTTGTACGGATCGAACTGGCTGCGTGTGGAGCGGGTCTCGGTCTCGGGGACCCGGGTGCTGACGCCCGCGCAGGTGCGCGAGGCCGCCGACGTACCCGTCGGATCGCCGCTCGTCTCGGTCGACACCGACGGGATCGAGGCGCGACTTCGCCGAAAACTGCCCCGAATTGACACGGTGGACGTGGTTCGTTCCTGGCCTCATGGAATCGGGCTGAAAGTGACCGAGCGAACCCCGGTTCTGATTGTGCAAAAGGGCGAAAAGTTCGTCGAAGTGGACGATGAGGGTGTCCGTTTCGCCACGGTTTCCGAGGCGCCAAAAGGTGTTCCCGCACTGGAATTGACCGTCTCCCGATCCGGCTCCGCCGCCGCGAGCCTGCGCCGCTTCGGCGAGGACCGGCTGGTGCGCGAGGCGGTGCGGGTCGCCGGCGCCGTTCCGGCCGCCGTCGCCCACCGCACCCGGACCGTCAAGGTCCGTTCGTACGACGACATCTCGCTGGTGTTGACCGACGGTCGGGCCGTTGCCTGGGGGAGCGCCGAGAAGGGCGCGGCGAAGGCTCGTACACTCACCGCTCTGATGAAAGCCTCGCCGGATGCGCGGTACTTCGACGTCAGCGTTCCCACTGCCCCGGCGTCATCAGGGAGTTGACGCACATCCGCGCAGGCCAGCACCCTGGTTGGGCAGCGACATGGCTGATCACATAGGGTGAAAAGAAAAACGGGAGGTTCGGCGTGTTCGTTGAACGCGCGCCACTTGTCGACTTAGTGTCAGGTTCAGAAGACTTCAAGGAACAGACACACTGGTAACCCTAAACTTCAGCGTTAGGGTTCGGGTCGGCGTTCAGGACCGTCCCATTCGGCATCTGTCGTCGGGGCGCGGGCAACCGCGCGACGGCGACAACGTAATTCGAGGCGAGAGGCCTTCGACGTGGCAGCACCGCAGAACTACCTCGCAGTCATCAAGGTCATCGGTGTCGGCGGCGGTGGTGTCAATGCCATCAACCGGATGATCGAGGTCGGTCTCAAGGGCGTCGAGTTCATCGCCATCAACACCGACGCGCAAGCTCTGTTGATGAGCGACGCCGACGTCAAGCTCGACGTCGGCCGTGAACTCACCCGCGGACTCGGCGCCGGAGCCAACCCGGCCGTCGGCCGCAAGGCCGCCGAGGACCACCGCGAGGAGATCGAGGAGGTCCTCAAGGGGGCCGACATGGTCTTCGTGACGGCCGGAGAAGGCGGCGGCACCGGCACCGGTGGCGCCCCCGTGGTGGCCAACATCGCCCGCTCGCTGGGCGCCCTCACCATCGGCGTGGTCACGCGCCCGTTCACCTTCGAGGGACGGCGCCGCGCCAACCAGGCCGAGGACGGCATCGCGGAACTCCGCGAAGAGGTCGACACCCTCATCGTCATCCCGAACGACCGGCTGCTGTCCATCTCGGACCGCCAGGTCTCGGTGCTCGACGCCTTCAAGTCGGCCGACCAGGTCCTGCTCTCCGGTGTGCAGGGCATCACCGACCTCATCACCACGCCCGGTCTGATCAACCTGGACTTCGCCGACGTGAAGTCGGTCATGTCCGAGGCCGGGTCGGCCCTCATGGGCATCGGCTCGGCCCGCGGCGACGACCGTGCGGTGGCCGCGGCGGAGATGGCGATCTCCTCGCCGCTCCTCGAAGCCTCCATCGACGGCGCCCGCGGTGTGCTGCTCTCCATCTCCGGCGGCTCGGACCTCGGTCTGTTCGAGATCAACGAGGCCGCCCAGCTGGTCAGCGAGGCCGCCCACCCCGAGGCCAACATCATCTTCGGCGCGGTCATCGACGACGCCCTCGGCGACGAGGTGCGCGTGACCGTGATCGCGGCGGGCTTCGACGGCGGCCAGCCGCCGGCCAAGCGGGACAACATCCTCGGCTCGGCCTCGGCCAAGCGCGAGGAGCCCACTCCGGTACGGCAGCCGGAGAGCCGTCCGTCCTTCGGCTCGCTCGGCAGCGTCACGCCGAAGGAGGAGCCGGCGCCCGCCCCGGAGCCGGCCGCCGACCTCCCGGTCGCCCCGCCGGTCCCGCCGTCGCGGACCTACTCGGACAGCGCGGCCGAGGAGCTGGACGTGCCGGACTTCCTGAAGTGATAGGACAGCGCGACACCGTGAGCGGCGCGCACTTCGCCTTCACCGACCGGTGGGGCGGGGTGAGCGCCGCTCCGTATGAGGAGCTCAATCTCGGCGGGGCGGTCGGGGACGACGCCGAAGCCGTGACGACCAACCGGGAACTGGCGGCCAAGTCGCTGGGCATCGACCCGGGCCGGGTCGTCTGGATGAACCAGGTGCACGGGGCGGAGGTGGCCGTGGTCTCCGAACCTTGGGGCGAGAGGCCGGTGCCGCAGGTCGACGCGGTGGTCACCGCCGAACGCGGACTCGCCCTCGCCGTCCTCACCGCAGACTGCACACCCGTCCTGCTCGCCGACCCCGTCGCCGGGGTCGTCGCCGCGGCCCACGCGGGCCGGCCCGGCATGATCGCCGGGGTCGTCCCCGCCGCGCTACGCGCGATGACCGACCTGGGTGCCGAGCCGTCCCGGATCGTCGCCCGCACCGGACCCGCCGTCTGCGGCCGGTGCTACGAGGTGCCCGAGACGATGCGTGCCGAGGTGGCCGCCGTCGAGCCGGCGGCGTACGCCGAGACGAGTTGGGGCACACCCGCGGTCGATGTGACCGCCGGGGTGCACGCGCAGCTCGACCGGCTCGGGGTGCGCGACCGGAGGCAGTCGCCGGTGTGCACCCGGGAATCGGGCGACCATTTCTCGTACCGCCGCGACCGGACCACGGGCCGGCTCGCGGGCTATGTCTGGCTGGACTGATGGGGCATGACGGACCGTAAGGACGAACTCGCCGGAAACCTGGCGAAAGTGGAGGAGCGCATCGCCGCCGCATGTGCGGCCGCCGGGCGGAAGCGCGAGGAGGTGAGCCTGATCGTGGTCACCAAGACGCACCCCGCGAGCGATGTGCGGATCCTGTCGGAGCTCGGTGTGCGCCATGTCGCCGAGAACAAGGACCAGGACGCGGCACCCAAGGCCGCGGAATGCTCGGATCTGCCCCTTGCGTGGCATTTTGTGGGTCAGTTGCAGACCAACAAGGTGCGATCCGTGGTCGGTTACGCGGATCTCGTGCAGTCCGTCGATCGTTCCAAGCTGGTGACGGCCCTTTCGAAGGAGGCCGTCCGGGCCGAGCGCGAGGTGGGCTGTCTCATCCAGGTCGCGCTCGACGCGGGGGAGCGCGAGCGAGGGGAGCGCGGTGGCGTGGCGCCCGGCGGAATCGAAGAGTTGGCCGACCTGATCGCCGGGGCTCCGGGGCTGCGGCTCGACGGGCTGATGACCGTCGCACCTTTGACCGGAGAGTACGCGGGACGCGAACTGGCGGCGTTCGAGCGGTTGATGGATTTGTCGACCCACCTGCGCCGAGCCCATCCGGCTGCGAACATGGTCTCGGCAGGAATGAGTGCGGACCTCGAACAGGCCGTGGCGGCCGGAGCGACACATGTACGCGTCGGCACCGCGGTACTCGGAGTCCGCCCGAGGCTCGGGTAACGTCGCCAGGAAGTCGGACCACAGCAGAAAATATGGTCATTACCGCTGAACAGCGGGCGTAACGACCTCGTGGATCGTGGCACTTGGCAGTCGTCAGCCGATCCACCACAGAGCGGAGGACTCAGAGCATGGCCGGCGCGATGCGCAAGATGGCGGTCTACCTCGGCCTCGTGGAGGACGATGGGTACGACGGCCGCGGATTCGACCCCGACGACGACTTCGAACCCGAACTCGACCCCGAGCCCGAGCGGGATCACCGGCGGCACGAGCCGTCGCACCAGTCGCACGGTTCACATCAGTCCCAAAGGGACGAATCGGTACGAGTGGTGCAGCCGTCGGCGCCGCGCGATCCGGTGCCCCATTCCGCTTCGCTCGCCGCGGAATCCGGGCGTCCGGCGCGAATCGCGCCCGTGGCATCCATCACACAAGAACGTCAAAGCCTGGAGAAGAACGCGCCGGTGATCATGCCCAAGGTCGTGTCGGAACGAGAGCCTTACCGGATCACCACGCTTCACCCGCGGACCTACAACGAGGCCCGTACCATCGGGGAACACTTCCGTGAAGGTACTCCGGTGATCATGAATCTGACTGAGATGGACGACACAGACGCGAAGCGACTTGTCGACTTTGCGGCCGGTTTGGTGTTTGGTCTTCACGGCAGCATCGAGCGGGTGACGCAGAAGGTGTTCCTGTTGTCGCCTGCTAACGTCGATGTCACGGCGGAGGACAAGGCCCGTATCGCAGAGGGCGGGTTCTTCAACCAGAGCTGAGACAGACAGACCGGCAACAGGTACGAAACAGGGGAGAGGGAAAGACAGACCATGAGCGTGTTCGCGCAGGTGATCTACATCGCGCTGATGGTGTTCCTCATCGTGCTCATCTTCCGGTTGGTCATGGACTACGTCTTCCAGTTCGCCCGCTCGTGGCAACCCGGCAAGGCGATGGTGGTCGTCCTGGAGGCCACCTACACTGTCACCGATCCACCGCTGAAGCTTCTGCGGCGGTTCATCCCGCCGCTGCGTCTCGGGGGCGTGGCGCTCGACCTGTCCTTCTTCGTACTGATGATCATCGTCTACATCTTGATCTCTATCGTGGGCAATCTCGCGAGGTGACAGTGGACGATACGGTCTTGCCGACTGCCGATGACTACGTTGAGGTGAAGAGATGCCGTTGACCCCCGAGGACGTGCGGAACAAGCAGTTCACGACCGTCCGCCTCCGAGAAGGCTATGACGAGGACGAGGTCGATGCCTTCCTCGATGAGGTCGAAGCCGAACTGACCCGCCTGCTCCGCGAGAACGAGGACCTGCGCGCCAAACTGGCCGCGGCCACGCGTGCTGCTGCCCAGAACCAGCAGAACATGCGCAAGCCTCCGGAGCCGCAGGACCAGCAGCCGGGCATGCCCCCGCAGGGTATGCCCCAGCAGGGTATGCCCCAGCAGGGTATGCCGCAGCAGGGTATGCCCCAGCAGGGTATGCGCGGCCCGGGCGCCCCGGTGCCGGCCGGCATATCGGGCCCGCCGCAGCAGCAGATGGGTGGCCCCATGGGTGGCCCGCCCCAGCTGCCGAGCGGTGCGCCGCAGCTGCCCGCCGGTCCCGGCGGCCAGGGTGGCCCGCAGGGTCCCGGTCCGATGGGCCAGGGTCCCGGCCCGATGGGTCAGCCCCCCATGCAGCAGCAGATGGGCGGTCCGATGGGCGGCCCCATGGGCGGTCCGATGGGCGGCCCCGGTCAGGGCCCCGGTGGCGACAGCGCCGCCCGTGTCCTCTCGCTGGCCCAGCAGACCGCCGACCAGGCGATCGCCGAGGCCCGTTCCGAGGCCAACAAGATTGTCGGCGAGGCGCGTTCGCGTGCCGAGGGTCTTGAGCGCGACGCCCGTGCGAAGGCCGACGCGCTGGAGCGGGACGCGCAGGAGAAGCACCGCGTCGCGATGGGCTCCCTGGAGTCCGCCCGCGCCACGCTGGAGCGCAAGGTCGAGGACCTGCGCGGCTTCGAGCGTGAGTACCGCACGCGTCTGAAGTCCTACCTGGAGTCGCAGCTGCGTCAGCTGGAGACCCAGGCCGACGACTCGCTGGCTCCGCCGCGTACCCCGGCCACGGCCTCCCTGCCGCCGTCCCCGGCGCCCTCGATGGCTCCGGCCGGTGCGAGTGCTCCGTCCTACGGTGGCAACCAGGGCATGGGCGGGGCGCCGGCTCCGGCCGCCCCCTCCTACGGTGGTCAGCAGCAGATGTCGCCGGCGATGACCCAGCCGATGGCTCCGGTCCGGCCGCAGGGTCCGTCCCCGATGGGACAGGCTCCCTCGCCGATGCGCGGGTTCCTCATCGACGAGGACGACAACTGACGGTTGGTAGTACGCCTTAGGCGTCGGCAGCGTTCAGGGCGAGGCCCCGGGGTTTTCCCGGGGCCTCGCCCTTTTTACGCGCGTTGCTACGGGGGTGTTGGCGCCGGGGGTGTGTCGGTGCGCGGGGTGGGCGTGGGGGTGGGTTCGCTTGCCCGCGCTTGCGGGGTGCCGCTCTTCTTTGGCAGCGGGCGCCGCCCCAGGCGGCACGCATGCCCGCAGGCTGCGTGGATCATGCGGAAGGGCCCGGCTCCCCTCGGGAAGCCGGGCCCCTCGTGCTGTTGTCTGTTGTTACGCCTTGCGCAGGCGGAACGTCAGGGACAGGCCCTCGTCGGTGAACGGGGAGCCGTAGCTTTCGTCCGCCTCGCCCTGGGCGAAGTCCGTGGCCAGGACCTCGTCGGCGATGAGCTCGGCGTGCTCGCCGAGCGCCGCGATCGTCGCCGGGTCGGTCGAGACCCACCGCAGCGCGATCCTGTCGGCCACGTCGAGGCCGCTGTTCTTGCGGGCCTCCTGGATCAGGCGGATCGCGTCACGGGCCAGGCCGGCGCGGCGCAGCTCCTCCGTGATCTCCAGGTCCAGGGCGACCGTCGCACCCGAGTCGGACGCCACCGACCAGCCCTCGCGCGGGGTCTCGGTGATGATGACCTCGTCGGGAGCCAGGGTGATCGTCTCGCCGTCGACCTCGACCGACGCCGTGCCCTCGCGCAGGGCCAGGGACAGGGCGGCCGCGTCGGCGTTGGCCACGGCCTTCGCCACGTCCTGGACGCGCTTGCCGAAGCGCTTGCCCAGGGCGCGGAAGTTGGCCTTCGCGGTCGTGTCGACCAGCGAACCGCCCACCTCCGACAACGACGCCAGCGACTCGACGTTCAGCTCCTCCGTGATCTGCGTGTGCAGCTCGGGAGACAGGGCCTCGAAACCGGTCGCCGCGACCAGCGCGCGCCGCAGCGGCTGGCGGGTCTTCACACCCGACTCCGCGCGCGTGGCGCGGCCCAGCTCGACCAGCCGGCGGACCAGGAGCATCTGCTTCGACAGCTCCGGGTCGATCGCCGACAGGTCCGCCTCCGGCCAGGACGCGAGGTGGACGGACTCGGGGGCGCCGGGGGTGACCGGAACCACCAGGTCCTGCCAGACCCGCTCGGTGATGAACGGGGTCAGCGGGGCCATCAGCTTGGTGACCGTCTCGACGACCTCGTGCAGCGTGCGCAGTGCGGCCTTGTCGCCCTGCCAGAAGCGGCGACGGGAGCGGCGGACGTACCAGTTGGACAGGTCGTCGACGAACGCCGACAGGAGCTTTCCGGCGCGCTGGGTGTCGTAGGCCTCCAGAGCCTGTGTCACCTGGTCGGTCAGCGCGTGCAGTTCGGACAGCAGCCAGCGGTCCAGGAGCGGGCGGTCGGCCGGGGCCGGGTCCGCCGCGGAGGGCGCCCAGTTCGACGTACGGGCGTACAGGGCCTGGAAGGCGACCGTGTTCCAGTAGGTGAGGAGGGTCTTCCGCACCACCTCCTGGATCGTGCCGTGGCCCACGCGGCGGGCCGCCCACGGGGAGCCGCCGGCCGCCATGAACCAGCGGACCGCGTCGGCGCCGTGCTGGTCCATCAGCGGGATCGGCTGAAGGATGTTCCCCAGGTGCTTGGACATCTTCCGGCCGTCCTCGGCGAGGATGTGGCCGAGGCAGACGACGTTCTCGTACGACGACTTGTCGAAGACGAGGGTGCCGACCGCCATCAGCGTGTAGAACCAGCCGCGCGTCTGGTCGATGGCCTCGCTGATGAACTGCGCCGGGTAGCGGGACTCGAAGAGTTCCTTGTTCTTGTACGGGTAGCCCCACTGCGCGAACGGCATCGAACCCGAGTCGTACCAGGCGTCGATGACCTCCGGGACGCGCGTGGCCGTCTTCTTGCACTGCGGGCAGGCGAAGGTGACGTCGTCGATGAACGGGCGGTGCGGGTCGAGGCCCGGCTGGTCGGAGCCCGTCAGCTCGGTCAGCTCCGCGCGGGAGCCGACGACGGTGAGGTGGTCGTCCTCGCAGCGCCAGATCGGCAGCGGGGTGCCCCAGTAGCGGTTGCGGGACAGGGCCCAGTCGATGTTGTTCTGCAGCCAGTCGCCGAAGCGGCCGTGCTTGACCGTCTCCGGGAACCAGTTGGTGTTCTCGTTCTCCTGGAGGAGGCGGTCCTTGACGGCGGTGGTGCGGATGTACCAGGACGGCTGCGCGTAGTAGAGGAGCGCGGTGTGGCAGCGCCAGCAGTGCGGGTAGCTGTGCTCGTACGGGATGTGCTTGAAGAGCAGGCCGCGCTGCTGGAGGTCCTCGGTGAGCTGTTCGTCCGCCTTCTTGAAGAAGACGCCGCCGACCAGAGGGACGTCCTCCTCGAAGGTGCCGTCGGGGCGGACGGGGTTCACCACGGGCAGGCCGTAGGCGCGGCAGACCTTGAGGTCGTCCTCACCGAAAGCGGGGGACTGGTGGACCAGACCCGTACCGTCCTCGGTCGTGACGTACTCGGCGTTGACCACGAAGTGGGCCTCCGCCGGGAACTCCACGAGCTCGAACGGACGTTGATACGTCCAGCGCTCCATCTCGGCGCCCGTGAAGGACTGGCCGGTGGTCTCCCAGTCCTCGCCGAGCGCCTTGGCGACCAGCGGCTCGGCGACGACCAGCTTCTCCGTGCCGTTCGTCGCGACGACGTAGGTGACGTCGGGGTGCGCGGCGACCGCGGTGTTGGAGACCAGCGTCCAGGGGGTCGTCGTCCAGACGAGGAGCGCGGCCTCGCCGGCCAGCGGACCGGAGGTGAGCGGGAAACGGACGTACACGGACGGGTCGACGACCGTCTCGTAGCCCTGCGCCAGCTCGTGGTCGGACAGGCCGGTGCCGCAGCGCGGGCACCAGGGGGCGACGCGGTGGTCCTGGACCAGCAGGCCCTTGTTGAAGATCTCCTTGAGCGACCACCAGACCGACTCGATGTACTCGGGGTCCATCGTGACGTAGGCGTCGTCGAGGTCGACCCAGTAGCCCATGCGGGTCGTCAGCTCGGAGAAGGCGTCGGTGTGACGCAGCACGGAGTCACGGCACTTGGCGTTGAACTCGGCGATGCCGAACGCCTCGATGTCCTTCTTGCCGCTGAATCCGAGCTCCTTCTCGACCGCCAGCTCCACCGGGAGGCCGTGGCAGTCCCAGCCGGCCTTGCGGGCCACGTGATAGCCGCGCATGGTGCGGAAGCGGGGGAAGACGTCCTTGAAGACGCGGGCCTCGATGTGGTGGGCGCCCGGCATGCCGTTGGCGGTGGGCGGGCCCTCGTAGAACACCCATTCGGGGCGGCCCTCGGACTGCTCCAGGCTCTTGGCGAAGATCTTCTGCTCGCGCCAGAAGTCGAGCACGGCGTGCTCAAGGGCGGGCAGGTCGACCTGTGCGGGCACCTGGCGGTACGTCGGCGTTGTCATCAGCGAGCTTCCTCCGGCGGACTTGCTGCCTTCCGTCCGGAGGGACGAGAGCTACGTCATTTCCTGCGCCGTCTTCGGCGCGCTCCCGCGGTACCACCCTCCTTGGCTCCCCGGTGCGCCTTCCACACCGATGAGCCCCCTCATTGGGGTCGCGAGCCGGTTCTACTGGCCCTCGCTGGGCTTTCTTCCGGCGGCTCCGGGGTGATCTTCACGTCGCGCTCGCCCCCGGGCTTCCACCGTCCCCGGGTCGCTCTGGGCTGCGTACGCCGCTACTCGTCCCCATCCATGCCTTTCGCTTCGCCCAGTGTACGGCGCCGCGGGGACAGCGGCCGACCGGTTTTCCGGGGTCCGGGACCGGGCCGTGGGGCAGGGGGCGCGGGTGGCCTGCGGTGACCCGAATGGAGCGGTACGGGTGTTCGGATTCCGGGACGGTCGGCTCGGCGGATTACCCGGCGGGGAGCTGGGCACAACGCTTGCAGATCTGCCGCGCGGCATCCGCGAGGCGGGCGAATCGGGCGGTGTGCCCCATTGCCGCGGGACTCAAGTCGATTTATCGTCCCAGCACGATTCGCGTGCAAGATCACAATATGTGAAGGGGCCGCGGCCATGGTGGCGAAGAAGACCGCCGTACAGCAGTCGGCGTCCGGCAGGTCCACGAGAGCCTCCGGCGGTGCGGCCAAGGACGTGAGTGGCAAGAAGAGCACGCACGGGGCGTCCGCGGAGCGGGCCGCCAAGGCGGCGAAGCCGGTGAAGACGGTGCGCGTGGCGCGGGGGGCCGCCGAGGGGGCGGCGGGCACGGAGGGAGCGGCCAAGAAGGCCGTGGCGAAGAAGACGGCCGGCAAGAAGGCCGCGGCGAAGAAGGCGCCGGCCTCCGGGACGGCTCCTTCGAGGAAGGCGGCCGACGAGGAGGCGGCCGGGGGACCGGCGGGCACGGAGAGCGGGAAGGCTCCGGCGAAGAAGGCCACCGCCAAGAAGGCCGCGGCGAAGAAGGCCGCGGCGAAGAAGACGGCGGCCAAGAAGGCCGTAGCCAAGAAGGCCGCGACCAAGGAGGCCGTGGCCAAGGGGGAGGGCACCGCGGCCGCCGCCGAGAAGGCGGCCGTCAAGAGGACGACGTCCAAGAAGAGCGCGTCCAAGAAGAGCACGTCCAGGACCAGCACGGCCAAGAAGGCGGGCGCGGCCGAGGCCGCGGAGCAGACGGGAGCCACGACAGTGGTTGCGAAGAAGACTCCTGGCACGGCGGCGGCGGCCACGACCGCCGTTCCCAAGGCGCGGGTCGCCGCGGCGGAGCCCGGCGAGCTTGCGGTGCGCCCCGGTGAGGACCCGTGGACCCCGGAGGAGGTCGAGGAGGCGCGGGCCGAGCTGCTGGCCGAGGCGCTGCGGCTGCGGACCGAGATCACCTCCTCCGAGGAGGCGCTCGCCGGCCTGATGCGGGACTCCGGGGACGGTGCCGGCGACGACCAGGCGGACACCGGCACGAAGAACATCACGCGCGAGCACGAGATGGCGCTCGCCGCCAACGCGCGCGAGATGCTCACCCAGACCGAGCGTGCCCTGGAGCGGCTCGACGCGGGCACCTACGGTCTGTGCGAGAACTGTGGCAATCCCATCGGCAAGGCCCGTATGCAGGCATTCCCGCGCGCGACGCTGTGCGTGGAGTGCAAGCAGAAGCAGGAACGCCGGTACTGAGGGTGCTGTCGGGTGTGCCGTACCCTCGTCCTCAGTCAGGTACCTAGGGTTGAGGGACTCACGTGGCAGAGGCGGAGCGCATCATCGGTACGCCGGACACCCCAGAGGGGGCCGAGGCCGAGCCGGAGCAGTCGGCCGGACCGGAGGGGCAGGAGGGTTCCGAGGCGCGCCCCAAGGGCAAGCGCCGGATCGCCGTCCTGTTCGCGGTCGCCGCCTTCGCGTACGCCCTCGACCTGGTCAGCAAGATGCTCGTGGTGGCGAAGCTGGAGCACCACGAACCCATCGAGATCATCGGGGACTGGCTGCGCTTCGAGGCGATCCGGAACGCCGGTGCGGCCTTCGGCTTCGGCGAGGCCTTCACCGTGATCTTCACGGTGATCGCGGCGGCCGTGATCGTGGTGATCGCCCGGCTCGCCCGCAAGCTCTACAGCCTGCCCTGGGCGATCGCGCTGGGCCTGCTGCTGGGCGGTGCGCTCGGCAACCTCACCGACCGGATCTTCCGCTCGCCGGGCGTCTTCGAGGGCGCGGTCGTGGACTTCATCGCGCCCAAGCACTTCGCCGTCTTCAACCTCGCTGACTCGGCGATCGTGTGCGGCGGCATCCTGATCGTGCTGCTGTCGTTCAAGGGCCTCGACCCGGACGGCACCGTCCACAAGGACTGAACCCGTCAGGGCGCGCGGTCGGGACTGTCTCACCCGTCCGGCATACTCGACGGGTGAGCACGATTCCCGAGATCCGTACCCTGCCCGTGCCGGACGGCCTGGAGGGCGAGCGCGTCGACGCCGCCATCTCCCGCATGTTCGGCTTCTCCCGTACCAAGGCCGCGGAGCTCGCCGCGGCGGGCAAGGTGCTGGTCGACGGCACGGTGGTCGGCAAGTCCGAGCGGGTGCGCGGCGGGGCCTGGCTGGAGGTCGAGCTGCCGCAGGCGGCCGCGCCGGTGCAGGTGGTCGCCGAGCCGGTCGAGGGCATGGAGATCGTGCACGACGACGATGACGTGGTCGTGATCGTCAAGCCGGTCGGGGTCGCCGCGCATCCGTCGCCGGGCTGGACCGGGCCCACCGTCATCGGCGGACTGGCCGCCGCCGGGTACCGCATCTCGACCTCCGGCGCCGCCGAGCGCCAGGGCATCGTGCACCGCCTCGACGTGGGCACGTCGGGCCTGATGGTCGTCGCCAAGTCCGAGTACGCGTACACGTCGCTCAAGCGCCAGTTCAAGGAGCGCACGGTCGACAAGCGCTACCACACGCTCGTCCAGGGCCACCCCGACCCGACCAGCGGCACCATCGACGCGCCCATCGGCCGTCACCCGAACCACGATTACAAGTGGGCGGTCACGGCCGACGGCAAGCCGTCCGTCACGCACTACGACCTCATCGAGGCGTTCCGCGCGGCCTCCCTGCTCGATGTGAAGCTGGAGACCGGCCGCACTCATCAGATCCGCGTCCACATGGCCGCCCACCGGCATCCGTGCGTGGGCGACCTGACGTACGGCGCCGACCCGACCCTCGCCAAGCGGCTGAGGCTGACCCGGCAGTGGCTGCACGCCGTCCGGCTCGGCTTCGAGCACCCCGGGGACGGGCAGTGGGTGGAGTTCGCGTGCGACTACCCCGAGGACCTGCAGAACGCCCTGGACCAGGTGCGCGAGGAGACCTACGGATGAGTTCGCCGTCGTACGTGGTCCGCGAAGCCGAGGAGACCGCCGACCGTGAGGCCTGCTTCGCGGTGCGCCGGGAGGTCTTCGTCGGCGAGCAGGGTGTGCCCGAGGACCTGGAGTACGACGCCTACGACGCCGTGGCCGTGCATGTGCTGGCCGTCCGGGAGGACGGGGTGCCGCTCGGCGCCGGGCGGCTGCTGTACGGCGAGGCGGCCGCGGCGAAGGGTGTCGACGATCCGGCCGTCGGTTCGCTCGGGCGGCTCGCGGTGACGAAGGCGGCCCGCGGGCTCGGGGTCGGTGTCGCGCTGGTGCGGGCCATCGAGGACGCGGCACGCGCGCGTGGACTGAAGTTCGTGGACCTGCACGCGCAGACGCATGCGCTGGGGTTCTACGAGCGGCTGGGATACGAGGCGTACGGCCCGGAGTACATGGAGGCGGGGATTGCGCACCGGGCGATGCGGCGTTCTCTCTAGCGTTTCGCGTGGCACTCTGGGCGTCGGGGGCTTCTTGATCACCTAGACCGCCGGAGCGCTGACCGTGGATCAGTTGGCCCTGTTGTTCGTGCTGTTGCTCGGGGCCGTGGTGAGTGTTCCGGTCGGTGATCGGCTCGGACTGCCGGCGCCGGTGCTGATGACGCTCCTCGGGATCGTGCTCGCGCTGCTCGACTTCGTGCCGAACGTCGACATCCGGCCCGAGCTGATCCTGCCGCTGCTGTTGCCGCCGCTGCTCTACGCCGCCGTACGACGGACGTCCTGGCGGCAGTTCGCGGCCAACGTGCGGCCGATCCTTCTGCTGGCCGTGGCGCTGGTGTTCGTGACGACCGTGTGTGTCGCCGTGGTCGCGAACGCGATCATTCCGGGGCTGCCCATCGCCGCCGCCGTAGCGCTCGGCGCGCTGGTGGCGCCGCCCGATCCGGTCGCGGCCACCGCCGTCGCCGGGCAGTTGGGGCTGCCGCGCCGGCTGGTGTCCATCCTGGAGGGCGAGGGGCTCTTCAACGACGTCACCGCGATCGTGCTCTACCACGTGGCGATCGCGGCGGTCGTCAGCGGTACCTTCTCGCCCTGGCGGGCCGGGTTCGACCTGGTGCTCTCCGCGGTCGTGGCGCTCGCCGTCGGACTCGTTCTGGGCTGGGGCGCCAACCGGCTCATGGGGCTGCTCGGCGACCCGACCCTCCAGATCGGGCTGACGCTGCTGGTGCCGTACGCCTCCTATGTGCTCGCGGAGGAGCTGCACGGCTCCGGGGTGCTGGCCGTGCTCACCACCGCGCTGTTCCTCGCCGAGTACGCCACCGACGCCGACGACGTGATGACCCGGCTCGCCGGGCACACCTTCTGGGACGTCGTCGACACGCTCGTCACCGGGGTGGCCTTCGGGCTGATCGGTCTTGAGCTGCACAACGCCGTGCGGACGGCGTCCGGGCGGTGGGGCGAGCTGCTCGGGTGGGCGGCGGCGATCGTGGGCGTCGTCGTCCTCGTACGGCTGGCGTGGCTGCTGCCGGCGACCTGGCTGACCAAGCGGCTGCACGCGCGGCGGGACCACGACGAGGACATCCCGATGAGCTGGCGCGAGACCGTCGTGATGTGGTGGTCGGGGATGCGCGGGGTCGCGTCGGTGGCGCTGGCGCTGGCGATTCCGCTGGAGGTGGACGACGGGTCCGCGTTTCCCGACCGGGACGAGATCGTGTTCGTCGCGTTCGGGGTGATCATGGCCACGCTGGTGCTCCAGGGGCTGACCCTGCCGTGGCTGGTCAAGCGGCTCGGGGTGCGGGCGGACGCCGAGCGGGAGAAGGCGTTCGAGAAGACGCTGGCGATGCGGGCGGCCAAGGCGGCCAAACGCAGGTTCCGGGAGATCGAGGCCGTGGAGGAGCTGCCGGACGAGCTGTCGGAGCAGATGCTGCGGCGGGCCTTCGACATCGGCGTGCGGATCTCGCCCGACATGGGGGACGAGGAACGCCGCGATGTGCAGCGGCGGTTCAAGCGGATGCGGCGGATCCAGGGCGAGATGCTGAGCGCCGCGCGGCACGAGGTGCTGGCGGCGCGCAGCGAGCCGGGGGCCGATCCGGAGGTGGTGGACCGGGTGCTGCGACACCTGGATGTGCGGAGTCTGCGCTGATTATGTCCCGCTTCGGCCCCATCCTCCGTAGGGTTGGATCATGGCTCGCAACGTAGTGATCAGTGGCGGTGGAACCGGAATCGGGCGTGCCGCGGCGCAGGCCTTCGCGCGCGACGGGGACCAGGTGCTGTTGCTCGGGCGGCGCGCCGAGGTGCTGGAGAAGGCCGAGGTGCCGGGGGCGCTCACCTGTGCCGCCGACCTGAGTGATCCGCGCGAGGTGCGCCGGGTCGCCGACTTCGTCGGGCGTGAGCTCGGCGCCGTGGACGTGCTGGTGCACAGCGCCGGAGGCAGCGGCTCCCGCGAACCCGCCATCGGGGGCGACGACCCCCTCGACGCCGTCGCCCACAACTGGACCGTCAACTTCCGGCTGAACACGCTGACCGCCGTGCTGCTCACCGAGGCGCTGAAGGAGCGGCTCGCCGAACCCGGCGGGCGGGTGCTGTTCCTGAGCTCCATCGCCGCCCTCCGCGGGTCCGGGAGCGGGGCGTACGGGGCGGCCAAGGCCGCGCTGCACCCGTACGCCCATGATCTGGCCCGCGAGTTGGGGCCCCGCGGGATCACCGTCAACGTGGTCGCGCCCGGCTACGTCGAGGACACGGAGTTCTTCGGCGACACGATGAGCGAGGAGCGGCGCGCGACGCTCGTCGCGCAGACCCTGACGGGCCGTGCCGGTACACCCGGGGACATCGCCGCGACGCTGCACTGGCTGGCGTCCCCGGGCGCCGGACACATCACCTCGCAGGTCATCCAGGTCAACGGCGGTGCCGAGCGCGGCCGCTGACGGTCAGCGCTCGGCCCGCGGGGGCTCGTGGACGCGGCGCGGGGGTACGCCGGGGCGGCCGTTCGGCAGCGCCGCGTCCGCCGTGTTGACTCGGGGCAGGGCGTACGGGTGGGCGTCGGTCAGCCAGCGGATCATCTGCTCGCGGACCGTGACCCGCACCGTCCAGATGTCGTCCGCGTCCTTCGCCGTCACCAGCGCCCGTACCTCCATGGTGTTGGGGGTGGTGTCGGTGACGGACAGGTCGCAGGCGCGGCCGTCCCAGGCCGGGCACTCGCGCAGGATGTCGCGCAGCCGCTCGCGCATCAGGTCCAGGGGCGCCGAGTGGTCCAGGTGCCAGTAGACGATGCCGGTCATCTGGGCACCGCCCCGGGACCAGTTCTCGAAGGGCTTGGAGGTGAAGTACGACACCGGCATGGTGATCCGGCGCTCGTCCCAGGTGCGCACGGTCAGGAAGGTCAGCGTGATCTCCTCGACCGTGCCCCACTCGCCGTCCACCACGACCGTGTCCCCTATGCGCACCATGTCGCCGAAGGCGATCTGGAGCCCGGCGAACATGTTGCTCAGCGTGGACTGGGCGGCGACACCGGCGACGATGCCGAGGATGCCCGCCGAGGCCAGCAGCGAGGCACCGGCGGCGCGCATCGCGGGGAACGTCAGCAGCATCGAGGCCACGGCCACCACGCCGACCACCGCCGCGACCACGCGTGTGATGAGCGTCACCTGGGTACGTACGCGCCGGACCCGGGCCGGGTCGCGGCTGGCGCGGGCGTAGCGGGAGTACGTCGTCTCCACGACCGCCGCCGCGATCCGGATCACCAGCCAGGCCGTCGAGCCGATCAGCACCAGCGTCAGGACCTGGCCGGTCCCGACCCGGTGCTCCTCCAGCACCTGTGCCGAGTCGTAGGACCCTCTCAGCATGGCCGCGCACAGCACGAGCTGGTACGGGACCCGGGCGCGGCGCAGCAGGCCCCACAGGGGCGTCTCGGAGTGCCGTGCGTCGGCCTTGCACAGCAGACGGTCGGTGGCCCACCCGATGACGAAGGTGAGCAGAACCGAGCCGCCGAGGACGATCAGCGGGCGGAGTACGTTCTCCATGCCTCCGAACGTAACCGCCTCAGGGGGGTGATGAACATGCGGCCCCGTACGGCGGCGCGCACGGCGTTGTCGGACCCGGCTGGCACCATGGCCTCATGAACATCATGCTCTTTCACTCGACCTATGGACTGCGTCCCGCGGTGCGCCAGGCCGCCGACCGGCTGCGCGAGGCCGGACACGAGGTCTGGACGCCGGACCTCTTCGAGGGGCGCACGTTCGAGACGGTCGAGGAGGGCATGGCCGCCAAGGACGAGATCGGCAAGGACGAGCTGCTCAAGCGGGCCGTGCTGGCCGCCGCGCCCTATTCCGAACGAGGGCTGGTCTACGCCGGTTTCTCCCTCGGCGCCTCGATCGCGCAGACCCTCGCCCTCGGCGACGACAAGGCCCGCGGGCTGCTGCTCCTGCACGGCACCTCCGACATCGCGCCGAGCGCCTCGGTGGACGAGCTGCCGGTCCAGCTGCATGTCGCCGAGCCGGACCCGTTCGAGACCGACGACTGGCTGAGCGCCTGGTATCTGCAGATGGGCAGAGCCGGGGCCGACGTGGAGATCTACCGGTACGCCGGGGCCGGTCACCTGTACACCGACCCCGACCTGCCGGACTACGACGCGGAGGCCGCCGAGGCCACCTGGCGGGTGGCGCTCGGCTTCCTCGACTCGCTCTAGACGGCTCAGCCGGCCGCTCGGTACGCCGCCCAGTTCTGCTGCATGCGTGTCACCTGGCCCGCGGTGAACTGGTACATGCAGGAGTCGTAGGTGTAGTCCATGAAGTTGTGGATCGGGTCGGCGCCCGCCTTGCGGGTACAGGTGTCACGGCCCTCGGGGCACTCGTAGGCCGCGCTCTTCTCGGCCGGGGTGTCCTCGACGTAGTCGCCGTTGCCGCTGCAGCCGCCCTGGAAGGTGTGGTACAGGCCCATCCAGTGGCCGACCTCGTGGGTGGCGGTGTCGCCCTCGTTGTAGTTGGCGGCCGACCCGCCGGGCAGCGAGGCGTCCAGCAGGACCACGCCGTCCATGGACGGGCTGGAGTTGTAGGAGCTCGGGAAGGTGGCCCAGCCGAGCAGGCCGCCGCCGAGGTTGGCGGTGTAGACGTTGAGGGCGTTCGCGCCACCCTGGCGCAGGGTGGACTTCATCGCCTTCTCCTCCGCCGAGCCGTAGCCGACGTTGTACCAGGCGGAGTTGTCCGTGTAGTCGGTGCCGGCCAGCGTGAACTGGTAGCCGGAGTCGGTGTTTCCGGTGCCCTGGCCGGCGTACGCGGCGTTCAGCACGTTCATCTGGGCGTTGACGTCGGTCGCGCTCAGCTTGCCGGTGGTGCCGCTGTGGATGACGTGGAAGTACACCGGGATCGTCGTCGAGGCCGCGGCGGCGAGGCTGCGGCTGCCCGAGGCGGGCAGCTTGTCGAGCTTCTTCTTCAGATCCGCGTCCATCGCCTGGGCCTTGGCGGCGCTGATCTCGTTGGGCTCGGCGACGCTCTCGCCGGCGTGTCCGGGGTGGGACTCGCGGGCCGCGGCGTGGGTGTCCGTCTCGGCGCAGTCGGCGGCCGGAGCCTGGGCCGCCGCGATGCCGGTGGGGGCCGACAGGGGGGTGAGCATCAAGGTTCCGGCCACGACTGCCGTGCTGAGAAGGCGTCTGCGCGTAGAGGGGGTTATCCGGGCAAGGGCACGCATGCTGACTCCTGGCTGATGCGTTGGGGAGAAGGGGCGCAGGGGTCTTCCTGGCCGCCGCCCGGAGATTACGTGTACATGCCTAGGTCAGAAGAGAAACGTTTCGGCCAATCAAGATCTCCAACAAAGGGGGTAAACAACCCGCCCCCGGCGGGTGGTGTGGCCGGATTCAGCACCCGGTTCCGCCACCCGCCGCTGGCCGAAAGTCGCTGTTGAAACGCGGGTTTTACACGGGGTCGTACGTCCGCTCGACCTTCTGCGTACCGGTGCGGGTGCGGTACGAGCGGGCCCAGGAGGAGGTCGCGTCGGCCTTCGTGCGGTCGGACAGGACGTAGTAGTCCATCTGCGCGCGGTCGGCCGTGATGTCCAGGACGCCGTAGCCGTGACGGTCGGTGTCGACCCAGCGGACATGCCGGTTGGCGGCCTTGATGAGCGGTGCGGCGAGCGCGGAGACCGTGCCCTCGGGGACCTTCACGAGGTCGTCGAGGTTGTCGGAGGTCACCGAGGTGACCACGAACTCCGTGGCGGCCGAGGCGGACAGCGGGTAGGTGGCGGCGTTCACCGGAACGTCGTTGGCCCAGGCCATGTGGATGTCGCCGGTGAGGAACACGGTGTTGCGGATCGCGTTCGAGCGCAGGTGGGCCAGGAGTTCGCGGCGGTCGTCCGTGTAGCCGTCCCACTGGTCGGTGTTGAGGGCGAGGCCCTCCTTCGGCAGGCCGAGCAGCTCGGCGAGCGGCTTGAGCAGCTCGGCGGAGAGGGAGCCGATGGCGAACGGCGCGATCATCACCGAGTTGCCGACCAGCCGCCAGGTGGTGTCGGAGGACTTCAGGCCCGCCTTCAGCCAGTCGAGCTGGGCGCGGCCGGTGAGCGTGCGCTCCGGGTCGTCGACCGTGCCGTTGCCGATCGTGACCTGCTGCGAGCGGTAGGACCGCAGATCCAGCAGGGACAGGTCGACGAGCTTGCCGAAGCGCAGCCGGCGGTAGGTGGTGCCGGCCACCGCCGGACGCACCGGCATCCACTCGAAGTACGCCTGCTTCGCGGCGGCCTGACGTGCGGCCCAGGTGCCCTCGGCACCCTCGGTGTGGTTCTCGGCGCCGCCCGACCAGGTGTCGTTGGCGATCTCGTGGTCGTCCCAGATCGCGACGACCGGCGCGGCCGCGTGCAGGGCCTGGAGGTCGGGGTCGGTCTTGTAACGCCCGTGCCGGGTCCGGTAGTCGGCGAGCGTGAGGATCTCGTGGGCGGGGGCGTGCGGCCGTACGACGGTGTCGCGGGTGCCGTACTCGCCCGTGCCGTACTCGTAGATGTAGTCGCCCAGGTGCAGCCAGGCGTCCAGGTCGCCGCGGGTGGCGAGATGGCGGTACGCCGAGAAGTGGCCGGCCTCCCAGTTGGCGCACGAGACCACGCCGAAGCGGAGGCCCGCCACGGCTGCGTCGGCGGCGGGCGCGGTGCGGGTGCGGGCGGCGGGGGAGTCGGTGCCGCCGGCCGAGAAGCGGAACCAGTAGTCGGTGGCGGGCTTGAGGCCGCGGATGTCCGCCTTGACCGTGTGGTCGGCGGCGGCGGTTGCCGTGGTGGAGCCCTTGGCGACGATGTTCGTCAGCGCCTTGTCCGTGGCCACGACCCAGCTGACCTCGGTGTCCGGGCCGAGCCCGGAGCCGGGTATCGCCTCGGCGGTCGGGGTCACCCGGGTCCACAGCAGGATGCCGTCGGGCAGCGGGTCGCCGGAGGCGACGCCGTGCAGGAAGGCGGGGGCATCGGCGGCGCGGGCGGTGCCGGCGGCGGCGAGAGGTCCGGTCAGGACGACAGTGGCCGCCGCGGCCTTGACGACCGTACGGCGGCGTGGGGAAAGGGCGTTGAGCGGCTCGGTTGATCTGTATCGTCTGGTCACGAGCGATCAGGTTACTGACCGGTATGAACGAGAGCGGGCGAACTGGTAAAAGTTCGCCCGCTCTTCGTGTCCGAGTCGCTTGGGTCAGGCCTTGAGTGCCGCGTCCACCAGCGTGTTGAACTCGTCCGCCGTCATCGGCGGGTTGTTCTGGTCGGTGGTGAGCATCTTGCCGTCCATGACGAGGCTCGGCGTGCCGGTCACCTCGTCCTTGTTGGTGTCGAAGGTCTTCGACATGGCCAGCGCCCAGGCGTCGTACGTGCCGTTCTTCACGGCGTTCTGGAACTTCGTGTTGTTCTTGAGCGCGTCGACCGAGTCGGCGATCTCGATCAGGTAGTCGTCGCTCTTGAACTTGTCGTCCGACTCCTCCGGGTGGTAATCCGCCGAGTACAGCGCCGCCTTGTACTGGAGGAAGGCCTCGTCGCTGACGTTCAGCGCGGCGCCGAGGGCGCTCATCGCGTTCTTGGAGCCCTCGCCGTTGCTGCCTATCTTGCCGTCGCCGAGGGAGTCGCCGTCGAGGAAGGTGCCGCCGACGAACTGGACCTTGTACTTGCCGTCCTCGACGTCCTTCTCGACGGTCGAGCCGACCGCCTGCTCGAACGAGGCACAGACCGGGCAGCGCGGGTCCTCGTAGACCTTCAGGGTCTTCTTCGCGCTGTCCTTGCCGATGACGACGGTCGTGCCGTTGGTGCCCGTGGTGTTGGCCGGGGCGACGACCTTCTCGTCCCGCACGGCCTCCCAGTGGCCCGGCTTGTTGGCCTGGACGACGGCGTAGCCGATGCCGCCGGCCGCGGCCAGCACGCCGACGACCGTGGCGGCCACGATGACCTGCCGCTTGGCCTTGGCCTTCTTGGCCTCGCGCTCACGCTCGGCACGCAGCCGCTCGCGGGCCGCCGACTTCGCCGACTGGCTGTTCCGCTTGCTCATCTCGGTTGTTCTCCATGGGGACGCGCACACACCGGGTGTGCGGAATACGTAAGGGTGGACTGGTCGTGCTCAGGCGAATGAGGCCGAGCACGGCGGTCCACGCCGTCCCAAGGAGTGCACGAGTATCCGCTCGCGCGCAGGGGAGGTACGACGGTGCGGGCGCGGCAGGCGGCGCGGCGACCGGGCCGGCCGTACCGACACCGCGGCGACCGCCAGCAGCAGCGGCCGGAAGGTGGTGGCCGCCACCGCCCCCAGCAGCTGGGCCAGCGCCCGCTCGCCACGGCGCAGCCAGACGGCCGCGAGGAGACCGACGCCGATGTGCGCGCCGAGCAGCAGCCAGGCGGTCGAGGGGTCGGCGTGGGCGAGGAGGGCGGCGAGCCGGTCGGTGCCGGTCTTCTCGGACATCGCGGTCAGTGCGGTGCCGACGCGGGTGCCGTCGCCGCACAGCACGTCCAGACCGACCGAGCGCAAGGGGCCCGTGACCGGGCCGCCCGCGGCGCCGTAACAGGCGTGCTGGCCGGTGGTGAAGAGCGTGTCGGCGGCCAGCTCCAGCGGGATCAGCAGGGCGGCGATCCGCCCGAAGCCCCGCTCGCGGCCGGCCAGCGCGTAGGCGACGACGAACACCGTGGCGGCGACCAGGGCCACCGTGTTCAGCGGCAGCGGGACCCGGGACAGCAGCACGTGCGACGCGGTGCTGAGCGTCACGACGAGTGCCGTGAACAGCGCCGCGCGGAGCGCTCGTAGCTGGGTCCCGGATATGTCCATAGCGCTGAGAGTCTGTCACGAGGGCCGGTAAGGGACCCTTAAAGGTTCCCTGTGAACCGGCCCGGTGGGAAGGACTGCGTCACAGACCGGGAATCCGGCCGTTGCGGAAGAGGTCCACGAAGATCTGGTGGTCGGCACGCGCGCGTGCGCCGTAGTCGTGCGCGAAGCCCACCAGAAGGTCGGCGAACCCGTCCTCGTCGGCGGCGATGGCCGCGTCGATGGCGCGCTCGGTGGAGAAGGGCACCAGGGACTCGCCGGAGGTGTCGTCCGCCGCCGCGTGCATAGTGGCCGTGGCCCGGCCGAGGTCCGCGACGACCGCCGCGATCTCCTCCGGGTCGTCGATGTCGCCCCAGTCCAGGTCCACGGCGTACGGCGAGACCTCCGCGACCAGCTGGCCCGCGCCGTCCAGTTCGGTCCAGCCCAGCCACGGGTCGGCGTGCGCCTGGAGGGCACGCTGGGAGATCACCGTGCGGTGCCCCTCGTGCTGGAAGTAGCCGCGGATCGCCGGGTCCGTGACATGCCGGGAGACGGCCGGGGTCTGGGCCTGCTTGATGTAGATCACGACATCGTTCTCCAGGGCGTCGCTGTTGCCCTCCAGAAGGATGTTGTACGACGGCAGGCCGGCCGACCCGATGCCGATGCCGCGACGGCCGACGACGTCCTTCACCCGGTAGGAGTCCGGGCGGGCCAGGGAGGACTCGGGCAGCGTCTCCAGATAGCCGTCGAAGGCGGCCAGCACCTTGTAGCGCGTGGCCGCGTCCAGCTCGATGGAGCCGCCGCCCGGGGCGAAGCGGCGCTCGAAGTCACGGATCTCGGTCATCGAGTCCAGCAGCCCGAACCGGGTCAGCGCGCGGGCGTCGCGCAGGGCGTCCAGCAGTGGCCCCTGAGCGGTGTCCAGGGTGAAGGGCGGCACCTCGTCGCTCTTGGCGCCGGTGGCCAGGGCGTGGATCCGCTCGCGGTACGCGCCCGCGTACACCTGCACCAGGTCGGTGATCTGCCCGTCGCTCAGCGCCTTGGCGTACCCGATGAGCGCCACGGAGGCGGCGAAGCGCTTCAGGTCCCAGGTGAACGGGCCGACGTAGGCCTCGTCGAAGTCGTTGACGTTGAAGATCAGACGGCCCGTGGAGTCCATGTACGTGCCGAAGTTCTCCGCGTGCAGGTCGCCGTGGATCCACACGCGCGAGGTGCGCTCGTCCAGGTAAGGGCCGCTGTCTATGGTCCCGGCCCGCTCCGCGTCCAGGTCGTGGTAGAAGAGGCACGCCGTACCCCGGTAGAACGCGAAGGCGGAGGCCGCCATCTTCCGGAACTTCACGCGGAACGCGGCCGGGTCGGCGGCCAGGAGCTCGCCGAAGGCGGTGTCGAAGACAGCGAGGATCTCCTCGCCGCGGTGCTCGTCACTGAGCTGCGGGACCGACATCGCAGGGTGCCTCCTGGTGCATGTGTACGACAGCGTTTCTGTCGTCTCAACGGGCGGAGCCGCACGAAAGTGCCCGCGGCCTCTCGCTGTGAAGGTACGCGGGGCAGCGCCCGGAGTGTCAGTGCCGAGGCATAGACTTCGCAGCTGTCCCCCGAACTGTGCGCCAGCCCGTCGCCGACTGTTTTCCTTGGAGGCCAAGCCGTGTCAAAGCCGCCGTTCACGCACCTGCACGTCCACACCCAGTACTCGCTGCTGGACGGTGCCGCGCGGCTCAAGGACATGTTCAACGCGTGCAACGAGATGGGCATGACCCATATCGCGATGTCCGACCACGGCAACCTCCACGGGGCGTACGACTTCTTCCACACCGCGAAGAAGGCCGGAGTCACCCCGATCATCGGGATCGAGGCCTACGTCGCCCCCGAGTCCCGGCGCAACAAGCGCAAGATCCAGTGGGGCCAGCCGCACCAGAAGCGGGACGACGTCTCCGGTTCCGGCGGTTACACCCACAAGACGATGTGGGCCGTGAACAAGACGGGCCTGCACAACCTCTTCCGGCTGTCCTCGGACGCGTATGCCGAGGGCTGGCTGCAGAAGTGGCCGCGGATGGACAAGGAGACCATCGCCCAGTGGTCCGAGGGGATCGTGGCCTCCACCGGCTGCCCCTCCGGCGAGCTCCAGACCCGGCTCCGGCTCGGCCAGTACGACGAGGCCCTGAAGGCCGCCGCCGACTACCAGGACATCTTCGGCAAGGACCGCTACTTCCTGGAGCTGATGGACCACGGCATCGAGATCGAGCACCGGGTCCGCGACGGCCTCCTGGAGATCGGCAAGAAGCTCGGCATCCCCCCGCTGGTCACCAACGACTCGCACTACACGTACGCGCACGAGGCGACCGCCCACGACGCGCTGCTGTGCATCCAGACCGGCAAGAACCTCTCCGACCCGGACCGCTTCAAGTTCGACGGCACCGGCTACTACCTGAAGTCCACCGACGAGATGTACGCCGTCGACTCCTCGGACGCCTGGCAGGAGGGCTGCGCCAACACGCTCCTCGTCGCCGAGATGGTCGACACCAGCGGCATGTTCGAGGCCAAGAACCTCATGCCGAAGTTCGACATCCCCGAGGGCTACACCGAGGTCAGCTGGTTCCGCGAGGAAACCATGCGGGGCATGCACCGCCGGTTCCCGGGCGGCATCCCGGACGACCGTATGAAGCAGGTCGAGTACGAGATGGACACCATCATCTCGATGGGGTTCCCGGGCTACTTCCTCGTCGTCGCCGACTTCATCATGTGGGCCAAGAGCCAGGGCATCGCGGTCGGCCCGGGTCGTGGTTCCGCGGCCGGTTCGATCGTTGCCTACGCCATGGGCATCACCGACCTCGACCCGATCCCGCACGGCCTGATCTTCGAGCGGTTCCTCAACCCCGAGCGCATCTCGATGCCCGATGTCGACATCGACTTCGACGAGCGTCGGCGCGTCGAGGTCATCAGGTACGTGACGGAGAAGTACGGCGCCGACAAGGTCGCCATGATCGGCACCTACGGCAAGATCAAGGCGAAGAACGCGATCAAGGACTCCGCGCGCGTGCTGGGCTACCCGTACGCGATGGGCGACCGGCTCACCAAGGCCATGCCCGCCGACGTCCTCGGCAAGGGCATCGACCTGGACGGCATCACCAACCCCTCGCACCCGCGTTACAGCGAGGCGGGCGAGATCCGCGGGATGTACGAGAACGAACCGGACGTGAAGAAGGTCATCGACACCGCCAAGGGCGTCGAGGGCCTGGTCCGGCAGATGGGTGTGCACGCCGCCGGCGTGATCATGTCCAGCGAGCCCATCGTCGACCACGCCCCGATCTGGGTGCGGCACACCGACGGCGTGACCATCACGCAGTGGGACTACCCGCAGTGCGAGTCGCTCGGCCTGCTGAAGATGGACTTCCTCGGCCTGCGCAACCTGACGATCATGGACGACGCCGTCAAGATGGTGAAGTCCAACAAGGGCATCGACCTCGACCTGCTGGCCCTGCCGCTGGACGACCCGAAGACCTTCGAACTGCTCCAGCGCGGCGACACCCTCGGCGTCTTCCAGTTCGACGGCGGCCCCATGCGCTCGCTGCTGCGCCTGATGAAGCCCGACAACTTCGAAGACATCTCCGCCGTCTCCGCGCTCTACCGTCCCGGCCCGATGGGCATGGACTCGCACACCAACTACGCGCTGCGCAAGAACAAGCTCCAGGAGATCACGCCCATCCACAAGGAGCTCGAAGAGCCCCTCAGGGAGGTCCTGGACGTCACCTACGGCCTGATCGTCTACCAGGAGCAGGTGCAGAAGGCAGCCCAGATCATCGCCGGGTACTCGCTCGGCGAGGCCGACATCCTCCGCCGCGTGATGGGCAAGAAGAAGCCCGAGGAACTGGCGAAGAACTTCACCATCTTCCAGGCCGGTGCCCAGAAGAACGGCTACAGCGACGAGGCCATCCAGGCCCTGTGGGACGTGCTGGTCCCCTTCGCCGGCTACGCCTTCAACAAGGCGCACTCCGCCGCGTACGGCCTGGTCTCGTACTGGACGGCCTATCTGAAGGCCAACCATCCCGCCGAGTACATGGCCGGGCTGCTCACCTCGGTCAAGGACGACAAGGACAAGTCGGCCGTCTACCTCAACGAGTGCCGGCGCATGGGCATCAAGGTGCTGCCGCCGAACGTCAACGAGTCGGTGCACAACTTCGCCGCGCAGGGCGACGACGTGATCCTCTTCGGCCTCGAAGCCGTGCGCAACGTCGGTACGAACGTGGTCGAGTCGATCATCCGCAGCCGCAAGGCCAAGGGGAAGTACGCCTCCTTCCCCGACTACCTCGACAAGGTCGAGGCGGTCGCCTGCAACAAGCGCACCACGGAATCGCTGATCAAGGCCGGCGCCTTCGACACGATGGGGCACACCCGCAAGGGGCTGACCGCGCACTTCGACTCGATGATCGACAACGTGGTCGCGGTCAAGCGCAAGGAGGCCGAGGGCCAGTTCGACCTCTTCGGCGGCATGGGCGAGGAGGAGAGCAACGAGCCGGGCTTCGGACTCGACGTGGAGTTCTCACCCGACGAGTGGGACAAGACCTATCTGCTCGCCCAGGAGCGGGAGATGCTCGGTCTGTACGTCTCCGACCACCCGCTCTTCGGCCTGGAGCACGTGCTGTCCGACAAGGCCGACGCGGGCATCGCCCAGCTCACCGGCGGTGAGCACGCCGACGGCGCGGTCGTCACCATCGGCGGCATCATCTCCGGCCTCCAGCGCAAGATGACCAAGCAGGGCAACGCCTGGGCCATCGCCACCGTCGAGGACCTCGCCGGTTCCATCGAGTGCATGTTCTTCCCGGCGACCTACCAGCTGGTGTCGACCCAGCTCGTCGAGGACGCCGTCGTGTTCGTCAAGGGCCGCCTGGACAAGCGCGAGGACGTGCCGCGGCTGGTCGCGATGGAGCTCCAGGTCCCCGACCTCTCCAACGCGGGCACCAACGCGCCCGTGGTCCTCACCATCCCGGCCACCAGGGTCACCCCGCCGATGGTGAGCCGCCTCGGCGAGATCCTCAGCCACCACAAGGGTGAGAGCGAGGTCCGGATCAGGCTCCAGGGGCCGACCAGGACGACGGTGCTACGGCTTGACCGGCACCGGGTGAAGCCGGACCCGGCGCTGTTCGGCGATCTGAAGGTGCTGCTCGGACCGTCCTGCCTGGCCGGCTGACCCACTGACACGCGCGCGAGGGGCGCACCCTGTGATGGGGTGCGCCCCTCGTCATGTGCCTGGGCTTCAACGGCCCGTTATGAAGATGTCAGTTGTGACCGAAGCGCTTCTGCTTGCCCTTGCGCGCCACGTCCGCCGGCGTCACCTGGGACAGCCGCTGCTCGGCCTGCGCCTCCATCGAGGACTGCTGGGCCTGCTGCTGCCCGCGCTCCGACTGCGGCTGCTTTCGCTCACGGTTCTTGTTCTTGGCCATGGTGATCTGCCTCCTGTGGGGGATCTAGGGGCCAGGGCCGCGACCAGATTCACATAGGCTGACAAAGACCGCATTTCGGATAATTACCGTCCGTGACGGCGCTCGTCGGAGCGCTGCGCACCGAAACGCCACGCCGAAGATCGAGTTCCGGCCGTTAACCTTCGCGCGGTCGGGCAGACTCGAAGGAAGCCCGAAGCAAACCTCCCGGAAAGAGGGTGGATCGCGTGGACCGCTGCATCGTCCTGGTGGACGCCGGGTATCTGCTGGGGGCCGCCGCCTCTCTCCTCGCCGGAGAGCCCTCCCGCTCCCGGATCACCGTCGATCACGCCGCCCTCATCCAGGGCCTGCGCGAGCGCGCCGAGTCGGACACGGAGCGGCCGCTGCTGCGCATCTACTGGTTCGACGGCGCCCCTGACCGCGTCCCCCAGCCCGAGCACCGCAGGCTGCGCGTGATGCCCCGGGTCACGGTCCGCCTGGGCGCGCTGACCCGCAGCGACGGACGCTGGGCGCAGAAGGGCGTGGACGCCGCCATGCACGCCGAACTCACCGAACTGGCCCGCAACCGCGCCTGCTCCGACGTCGTCCTCGTCACCGGCGACGGCGATCTGCTGCCGGGCATGATGGCCGCCAAGGAGCACGGAGTCGCCGTACACCTGTGGGCCGTGCAGGCCGCGGACGGGGACTACAACCAGTCCGAGGACCTGGTCGCCGAGGCCGACGAGCGGCGCGTGCTCGACCGTACGTGGATCACCAAGGCCGTACGCGCCAAGGAGCTCGGCGGGGTCTGTGCGCCGCCGCCCGCGCCCCGGCCCGAGATCGCCGCGATCCTCTCCGCGCCGCTGCCCGAGTCCGCGCTCGCCGCGGCGGCCGAACGGCCGGCCGAGGAGCGCGAGCACCACGCACAGGCCGGCGCCGCCGGCAACGGCACACAGGAGCGCGTGCCCGCGCCCAAGGGCGTACCCACCCCCAAGGACCTGGCCGCCCTGCGCGCCCCCGGCGTCCAGCCCGCACCGCACCCGGCGAGCGCGACCCTGCGCTGGTCCTCCGACAAGGGCTGGGTCGACCGCCCCGGCACCGCCGCCGAGCCGCCCGAGGTCGCCTCCATGCCGACCCTCGCCCAGCTGACCACCGCGGAACAGCGGTGGGCGGACCGGGAGGAGGACATCACCACCGTCGGCGGAGACCCGTACGAGGTGGGGCAGGTCTTCGCGCGGCGGTGGATGGAGCGGCTGGGCGACCAGAGCCATCTCCAGAAGCTGTCGGGGATGTATCCGCGGATCCCGCACCGCATCGACGGCGAGCTGCTGCGGTACGCGGCCCGGTTCGGGCTGCTCGCGCACAAGGACGACCAGATCGACGAGCACGACCGGTACGCGATCCGGGCCGGGTTCTGGCGGGAGATCGACGTACGGACGGCGGCGGAGCACGCTCCCGCGGGGGAGTGAAACGGCACATACGCCGCCCCAAGGACGAGTGCAGCTGCCCGACCCCGTACTCTCATCCCTTGTGAGTACGCGCGCGGCACAGGCACTTCGGCCCAGTGGTGATGTCGTGTGCGCGGTGCGCGGGCTGACCAAGACCTATCCGGCGGTACGCGGCCGGCGTGGCACCCCCGCGACTCCCGAGGTGCGGGCCACCGACGACGTACGGCTGGACATCCGGCGCGGTGAGATCTTCGGACTGCTCGGGCCCAACGGCGCCGGCAAGACCACCCTCGTACGGCAGCTCACCGGGCTGATGCGGCCCGACCGCGGCAGCGTGGAGATCCTCGGCCACGACATCGTGCGCCACCCGGAGCGGGCCGCGCGGATCCTCGCCTACCTCGGGCAGGAGTCGACCGCCCTCGACGAACTCACCGTCTCCCTGGCCGCCGAGACCACCGGACGACTGCGCGGCCTCGACGTACGCCAGGCACGGGCCGAGCGGGACGCCGTGCTGGAGGAGCTGGGGCTCACCCCGCTCGCCGGGCGCCCCCTGAAGAAGCTGTCCGGAGGCCAGCGGCGGCTCGCCTGCTTCGCCACCACGCTGGTGGGCCGGCGGCCGCTGCTCGTGCTCGACGAGCCGACCACCGGGATGGACCCCGTGGCGCGGCGGGCCGTCTGGTCCGCCGTCGACCGGAGGCGGGCCGAACAGGGGACGACGGTGCTGCTCGTCACCCACAACGTCATCGAGGCCGAGACCGTCCTCGACCGGGTCGCGGTGCTCGACCGCGGCCGGGTGATCGCCTGCGACACCCCGGCCGGGCTCAAGGAGCAGGTCGCCGGGGAGGTCCGGGTCGAGCTGGTGTGGCGTTCGGCCGCGCCGTTGCACGTTCCCGAGGTCGCCGCGCTCCAGGACCGGGTGCTGGAGTCCGGGCGGAAGTGGACGCTGCGGCTCGCCCCCGAGGAGGCGCGCGCGGTCGTCGCCACCGTCACCGGCGGGGCCGCGTTCTCCGCCCTGGACGACTTCACTCTCGCCACGCCCAGCCTGGAGGACGTCTACCTGGCGCTGGGCGGGGCCGCGCAGCAGGGGTTGGTGAAGGCTTGAGCACGTCTGGTGAGGGCTTGAGTACACAGGCTGTCGCATCCGTACGGAACGGGACCACCGCAGGAGCGAAGAGGAGCAGCGCCACGTGAGTGTCGTACCCGCCGAGGTTCTGCCGGGTGGCGTCCTGGCCGCGGACGAGACGGCCGCCACGGACGCGGCCGAGCTCGGGCCGCGGGCCCGGCTGTGGCCGTCGCTGTGCGCTGTCTACCGTGCGCAGCTGTCCCGTGCGCGGGTCGCGCGCATCCCGCTGCTGTTCGTGGCGACCTTCCAGTCGATCGGGATCATGATCCTGATGCGCGGGGTCGTGGACGGCGGGGAGGAGGCGCGGGCCGTCGTCGCCGGGTCGTCGGTGCTCGTCGTCGCCTTCGTCGCGCTGAACCTGCTCGCCCAGTACTTCGGGCAGTTGCGGGCGAGTGGCGGGCTTGATCATTACGCCACGCTGCCGGTGCCGCCGGCCGCGGTGGTGCTGGGGGCGGCGGGCGCGTACGCGTCCTTCACCGTGCCCGGGACCGTGGTGACGGCCGTGTTCGGGTGTGTGCTGTTCGGGCTGCCGCTGGCGCACCTGTGGGTGCTGGCCGCGGTGATCCCGCTGGCCGGGGCCGCGCTCGCCGGGCTGGGGGCCGCGCTCGGGCTGCTCGCGCCGCGGCCGGAACTGGCGACGGTGCTCGGGCAGTTGGGCATGTCCGCGGCGCTGCTGCTGGGGGTGCTGCCGGCCGAGCGGATGCCGGAGGTGGTGCGGTTGGCGCGGGATCTGCTGCCGTCGACGTACGGCGTGGAGGCCTTCGCGCGGACCTTCGGGGCGCGGCCCGACTGGGCGTTCGTGCTCGGGGATCTGGCCGTGTGCGCGGGTGTGGGTGTGGTGTCGCTGGCCGCCGCGACGTGGGCGTACCGTCGGGCGGCCGTCCGGTGACGCGCCGCACAGGCGGGCCTGGCACGATGTCAGGGTGACCGCACCGCTGACTCCTCCTCCGCCGCCGCGTGACCAGTCCCCTCAGCAGGCGTGGCAGCAGCCGCCTGCCGCCGTGGGGGGTGGGTACGGCTTTCCCGGCTCGCCCGGGTCGCAGGGCTCGCACGGCTTGTACGAACAGGACGGTCCTGGGATGAAGACCGAGGTGCGGGAGGCTGCCGTGATCACGGTGGCGGTGGCGCTCGGTGGGGTGCTGCTCGGGGTGTTGTGGTGGTGGCTTGCGCCGCGGGTGCCGCTGGTGGGTGACGTTGTCGACGGCGGTTGGGTCGTCTACCTCAAGGACACCGAGGGGGAGCAGGCGGTGGGGGTGGACGGGACGTTCACGCTGCTGGCGCTGGCGTTCGGGTTCGTGAGTGCGCTGGCTGTCTTTCTGGTGCGGCGGCGTGGGGGTGTCCCGCTGGTGGTCGGGCTGGCTGTGGGTGGGCTGCTCGGGTCGTTGCTGGCGTGGCGGATCGGGGTGTGGCTGGGGCCGGCCTCGGATGTGATCGCCCATGCGAAGGATGTGGGCAAGGGGGTGACGTTCTCGGCGCCCTTGGAGTTGGACGCGAAGGGGGCGTTGCTGGCTTGGTCGGTGGCGGCGCTGGTTGTGCATCTGGGGCTGACGGCGTTGTTCGGGCCTCGGGATCCGGATCCGTATGAGCAGCGGCCGGGGGAGCGGGACGGGTACGGGGCGCCGTCGGCGTAGTCGGTTTTTCGCCCCCGCCGCCCCTACCCGTCCCATCCCTGGGGGCTGCCGCCCCCAGACCCCCGCTTCGGCCCTGAACGGGCCTCGTCCTCAAACGCCGGACGGGCTGGAAGGTCCTCGAACGCCGGACGGGCTGGGGCGTACGGGCCCGCACGGTCGGTGGTTCTACGCCGGGCGCCTGCCGTGGTTGGAGCGGCCCTTCTTGATGCGCCACTTTCGCTTGCGTGTTTTCTTCGACATGTCCCTCGTACCTAGCCGAGGAAGGGACTTGCGTCGAGGGGTTATGCGCGGCCGATGGGGGCGAGTACCGCTTCCGTGAGGTTGGTCAGGTCGGTGGGGGAGAGTTCCACCTCCAGGCCGCGGCGGCCCGCCGAGACGCAGATCGTGGTGTGGGCGGAGGCGGAGGCGTCCAGGACCGTGGGGAGTTTCTTGCGCTGGCCGAGGGGGGAGATGCCGCCTCGGACGTAGCCCGTGGTGCGTTCGGCGAGGGACGGGTCGGCCATGGCGGCGCGCTTGCCGCCGACCGCCGTTGCCAGGGCCTTGAGGTCCAGCTGGCCCGCGACCGGGACCACGGCCACCGTCAGCTTGCCGTCGACGTCGGCGACGAGAGTCTTGAAGACGCGGTCCGGTGAGACGCCCATCGCCTCGGCCGCCTCCTCACCGTAGGAGGGGTGGGAGGGGTCGTGGTCGTAGGAGTGGGTCGTGAACGGCACGCCTGCGCTCGTCAGGGCCACCGTTGCCGGCGTGCCGCCTCCCGACTGCTGCTGTTGCTTCTTCGGCTTCTTCGCCATCCCGGGTTCCGGCCTCAGTTCAGACTCGTCGGGCCGCGCGTCAGTTCCGACGCCGGCAGTGAGGGCAGGCTACGGATGATCGACGTCTCGGCGCGAAGGAGTTTCAGTTCGTCGCGGAGGCGGGAGGCCGTGTCGGGGGCCTGGAGCAGGCGCTGCTTCGTCGGGATGTCCAGCATCATCGCCGCGGCCACCAGGTACGAGACGACGGACGGTTCGTCCGGGAGGTCCGCGCCCGTGGCAAGCGAGCGTTCCCTCGCTCCCGCCAGGCGCTTCTGGTACTGGCGGAACGCCCGCAGTACGCCCTCGGCCAGCGCGCCGGCCTCTTCGCCCGGCTCCTCGGGCAGCTCCTCCAGCTCCGCCATCAGGAACGGGCCCGACGCGTCCACCGACAGCAGCCGCACCCGCGTCGTGCCCGTCGCCAGTACCTCGAAGGTGCCGTCCGCGCGCTCGCGGATCGTCGCGGCGTCCGCCACGCAGCCCGTCGAGTGGAACGACTTGATCGGCTCCGGGCCGAAGCCGGCCGCGGGCCCGCGTTCGGGCAGTGCGGTCGGGTCGGGCATGCCGGGTGCGGTCGACGCCACCTCGTGGCCGTCGCGGATCGCCACGACGGCGAAGCGGCGCGGTTCGTCCTCGGGGGTCTTCAACAGGGTGCGCATCATGGCGCGGTAGCGCTCCTCGAAGACGTTCAGAGGCAGCACCAGCCCCGGGAACAGTACTGAGTTCAGGGGGAAGAGCGGGAGCCGGACGGTGGTCACGACGCAGAAGCCTAATGGTCGCCGGAGTGTGCGCGTCCGGTGTGCCCGGTCCGTGGATGCCCGGACGGGTCCCGGATCTCGTCGCGCACCCGCAGACAGTGGCCCAGAGGGTCGTCCGAGAAGCGGTCCCAGGGGAAGGACGTGGCGTACGGGCCGGTCAGCCGCAGCTGCTCCAGGGCGTCCGCCCGCCGGTCCAGCCGTACCAGGACGTAGGTCAGCAGGTTGCGGATCTCCGCCGGCCACGGATCCGCGAGCGGGAGGCGGGCGGACAGGGCGATCGCCCGGTCGGCCGCCGCGTCCAGCTGCGCCCGCGGCACCTCGGGCCCGCCGCCGTCGGTGAGACAGGCGAACACCGCCCGCACCGGCAGCGCCTGGACGAGCGAGTCGGCCGGCGCGTCCTGGGCGGCCCGGTCGGCGAAGTCCAGGCACTCGCGGTGCGAGCCCTGCCAGGACGCCGCCAGATAGCGCAGGGCCGCCACATGGCAGCCGTAGTGGTGCGGGGCGCGGCGCACCGCCGCCTCCCACAGCTCCTCGACGTAGCGGGGTCCGGCCTGCGCCCCGCGCGCGTGGTCCAGGGCGATCCGCCAGGGCACCGGGTCGCGGTCGTCGCCGTGTGCCGCGGCGGTGACCAGCGGGCTCACCTCGCGCAGCAGCTCCGCCCGGGCCGGGGACAGCCAGGCGCGGTCCACGCGCAGCTGGGCATCGACCAGGAGGCCGTCGGGATCGTCCGGCGCGGCGGCGCGCCAGGCCTCGAACCACTCGGGGCGCGCGTGGGCGAAGGCGGCGAGCCGGGCGGTGTACCGGTCGCGGTGGTCCCACTCGGCGGCCGCGCGGGTGGCGGAGAGCAGCGCGGCGGCGGGTGCGTGGTCGCCCTGGGCGGCCGCGACCAGCGCCGGTCCCAGGCGCTGGTCGGGCACGTCGAGGAGTACCTCGTCGTCGGCCGAGGGCCCGGCGACGGGGTGGGGCGCGGTCCTGGCCATCCGGGGCGCGCGGATGAACGGCAGCATCAGAGCCATGGTGTCGACCATTGAAAAGCCGCAGTTCGAGACGGCGCCAGGGGCACCGGGCAACTCATGGAAAGTTGTACGGCGGCCGGTCAAGGACGGGTAAAAAGGACCGCGCGAGGTGGGTGAGGAGCCATGTGAGGTCAACCCCTGCGCAGCAGCCGAGTAGCCCCTGCCGCCACCGTCGTCGCCAAGGTCCAGCCCAGCAGGATCAGCACCGTGGCCAGCCACTGCCAGCCCCCCTTGAGCTGCCAGAAGCCGACCTGGCCGAGGTCGATGACCGGCAGGAGGAGGTCCAGGGCGAACAGGGTAGGGCTCCACTCCGGGTGTTCACCGCGTTTGATCGGCGGATGGCCGGCCTGTGCGAAGGCCACGGAGCCCAGCGCCCAGAGCACCGCCATCCATACCGCGGCCCGGCCGGGGCGGTACCCGTAGGCGACCGTCCAGTCCTGCACGTATCCCCACAGCTTGGCGGCGATCGGCAGGCTCTCGCGGCGTCGGCGCTGCTTGGCGAGCAGTACCTCGCGGGCGTCCTCGTCCTCGCCACCCGCCCGCAGCACCCCGGCCAGCCGCTCGTACGGCTCCGGGTTGTACTCGGCGGTCGCCGCGGCCACCCACTCCAGCCGTTCGGCCAGCGGGAACGGGCCGCGCGGCACGAGGTTCTCGTAGGAGAAGCCACCCATGTGCAGTCGGCCGGGGCCCGGCCAGGCGTCCGCGCGGTCCATGAGGTTGACGATCCGCGCCCCCGACAGCACGACCGTGCCCCGCGCGGGCCGCTCCCCGAGGAAGCGCAGCTCCGGCGTCTGGATCCGGCGCAGCGACAGCTCCTGGTCGTCGCTGAAGGTGAACCGGGCCCGCTCCAGGTCGACCGCGTCCCCGAACCGCCCGTCGTCCAGCCGCACCCCGCCCTGGCACTCGAACCGCTGGACCCGGGTCCCGCGCGCGGGGGTCGCGCCGCTGAGCAGCGGGTTCCCGAGGCCGGCCGGGGTCAGGTACAGGGAGCGCTCGACGGTCAGCTGGGGGGCGTTGAGCGCGTGCCGGGTGTACGGGTTGATCAGCCGTGCGCCGCGCAGGCTCAGCGACACCCCGATCTTGGCGCTGCGCAGGCTCAGCTCGCCGTGCGACTCCAGCAGCTCGGCCTGCACGTCCTGGCCGACGGTCATGCCGTCCCCGGCGATCGACTTGCCGGTGCGGTCGCGGTACACGACGGCCTGGCTGAGCAGCAGGTCGGTGCCGATCTGGGCGTCGGTGAGCCGGATGCCGTTGTGGAAGCGGCAGCGCGGCAGATGCAGATCGCCCTCGGTGTGCACCCGCGCCGCCTCAAGACGCGGCACCGAGCAGTCCACCAGCCGTACGGTCGTGAAGCGCGCCTCCGGCAGCAGGACCTCGCGCTCGAAACGGCAGCCGCGCATCTCGACGTACGGCACCACCGTGCCGCCCGCGAGGTCCAGGCAGCCGCTGATCCGGATTCCGGCGAGCTTCAGGGACGACACCCGGCCGGCCAGCGCGGGCGGCCCGTCCAGCAGCAGCCAGCACACGATGCGGGCCCGCACGGTCCGCTCGGGCCCCCACGGATGCCCGCCGTGCGGATCGTCCACGAGCGCGTCGCCGCTGCTCAGGTCGTAGACGGTGCCGTTGCGGAAGGCCTGCCACATGCCGGCCTCGGCGGCGGTCAGATCGTCCGGCAGGTCTCCGTCGCGCACGCCGGCCCCCTCGGTCACGGTGTTCTCTTCCCCCTCGGCTGCTCACTGGTTTCGTACGACCGTTCATGCCCGCTCGGTGACGCGCCGAACGCGGAGCGCCTCACTGAAGGGGCGCGACCCCCCGCACTCTGTATCAGCCATTGATACACGCGAACAGTGCCCGATCCCGGTCTGAGAGAATTGACCGCGTGATCTCCCGAATCGATCTGCGCGGCGACGCCCTTCCCGAGGGCCCCGCCCTGCGCGACCTGCTGCCCCGAGCCGACTTCGACGTTCAGGCCGCCCTGGAGAAGGTGCGTCCGATCTGCGAGGCCGTGCATCATCGTGGCGACGCGGCGCTGATCGACTTCGCCGAGAAGTTCGACGGGGTCAGGCTCGACCGGGTGCGGGTGCCCGCCGAGGCCCTCGCCAAGGCGCTTGAGGAGCTCGACCCGGCCGTCCGCGCGGCCCTGGAGGAGTCCATCCGCCGCGCCCGTCTCGTCCACCGCGAGCAGCGCCGTACGACGCACACGACGCAGGTGGTGTCCGGCGGTTCCGTGACCGAGAAGTGGGTGCCGGTCGAGCGCGTCGGCCTCTACGCGCCCGGCGGCCGGTCGGTGTATCCGTCCTCCGTCGTGATGAACGTCGTGCCCGCCCAGGAGGCCGGCGTCGAGTCCATCGCGCTCGCCTCGCCCGCCCAGGCCGAGTTCGACGGCCTGCCGCACCCGACGATCCTCGCCGCGTGCGCGCTGCTCGGCGTGGACGAGGTGTACGCGGCCGGCGGCGCCACGGCCGTCGCGATGTTCGCGTACGGCACCGAGTCCTGCCCGCCCGCCAACATGGTGACCGGCCCCGGCAACATCTGGGTGGCGGCCGCCAAGCGCTACTTCACCGGCAAGATCGGCATCGACGCCGAGGCCGGCCCGACCGAGATCGCGGTCCTGGCCGACGACACGGCCGACCCGGTCCACGTCGCCTCGGACCTGATCAGCCAGGCCGAGCACGACCCGCTGGCCGCCGCCGTCCTGGTCACCGACTCCCCGGCCCTGGCGGACGCGGTGGAGAAGGAGCTGGAGACGCAGGTCGCGGCCAGCAAGCACGTCGACGACCGGATCGTCCCTGCGCTCAAGGGCAAGCAGTCCGCGATCGTGCTGGTCGACGGTGTCGAGGAGGGCCTCAGGGTTGTCGACGCGTACGGCGCCGAGCACCTGGAGATCCAGACCGCCGACGCCACCGCGCTCGCCGACCGGGTCAGGAACGCCGGCGCGATCTTCATCGGCCCCTGGGCGCCGGTCTCGCTCGGCGACTACGCCGCCGGGTCCAACCACGTCCTGCCCACCGGCGGCTGCGCCTGCCACTCCTCGGGCCTGTCCGTCCAGTCCTTCCTGCGCGGCATCCACATCGTCGACTACACGAAGGACGCGCTGGCCGACGTGGCGCATCACGTGGTCACGCTGGCGGAGGCGGAGGACCTGCCGGCCCACGGGGCGGCGATCAAGGCTCGGTTCGGTTGGAAGGTTCCTGAAGGCAAGTGACTGGCATCGACGATCTCCCCGTACGGGACGAGCTGCGCGGCAAGTCCCCCTACGGCGCGCCCCAGTTGGACGTCCCCGTACGGCTGAACACCAATGAGAACCCCTACCCGCTGCCCGAGGCGCTGGTCGAGCGCATCGCCGAGCGGGTGCGCGAGGCGGCCCGGAACCTCAACCGCTACCCGGACCGGGACGCCGTAGAACTGCGCACGAAGCTGGCCGAGTACCTGACGAACACGTCCGGGCACGAGGTCGGCCTCGCCAACGTCTGGGCCGCCAACGGCTCCAACGAGGTCATCCAGCAGCTGCTGCAGACCTTCGGCGGACCGGGCCGTACGGCGATCGGCTTCGAGCCGTCGTACTCGATGCACGGCCTCATCGCGCGGGGCACCGGCACCGGCTGGATCTCCGGGCCGCGCAATGCGGACTTCAGCATCGACCTCGCCGCCGCCGAGCAGGCCATCGCCGAGAACCGGCCGGACGTCGTCTTCATCACCACCCCCAACAACCCCACGGGCAACGCGGTCCCGCCTGAGACGGTCCTCGCGCTGTACGAGGCCGCGCAGGCGGCGAAGCCGTCGATGGTCGTGGTCGACGAGGCGTACATCGAGTTCAGCCACGGCGACTCGCTGCTGCCGCTGCTCGACGGCAGGCCGAATCTGGTCATCTCCCGCACGATGTCGAAGGCCTTCGGCGCGGCGGGCCTGCGCCTCGGCTATCTCGCCGCGCACCCGGCCGTCGTCGACGCCGTCCAGCTTGTACGGCTGCCCTACCACCTGTCGGCCGTCACCCAGGCGACCGCGCTGGCCGCCCTGGAGCACACCGACACGCTGCTCGGTTACGTCGAGCAGCTGAAGGCCGAGCGGGACCGGCTGGTCACCGAACTGCGCGCGACCGGCTTCGAGGTCGTCGAGTCGGACGCGAACTTCGTGCAGTTCGGTCTGTTCGAGGACGCGCACACGGCCTGGCAGAAGATCCTCGACCGGGGTGTCCTGGTCCGGGACAACGGCATCCCGGGGTGGCTGCGGGTCAGCGCCGGAACCCCGGAGGAGAACGACGCGTTCCTCGACGCGGTCCGTGAACTACTGAGCTATGTGGGGGACACCCCCACACCCCCGGAGGAGCAGAGCGCATGAACCGCGTAGGACGTGTGGAGCGGGTGACGAAGGAGACCTCGGTCCTCGTCGAGATCAACCTCGACGGCACCGGCCAGGTCGATGTGGCGACCGGCGTCGGCTTCTACGACCACATGCTCGACCAGCTCGGCCGGCACGGTCTGTTCGACCTGACCGTGAAGACCGAGGGCGATCTGCACATCGACTCGCACCACACCATCGAGGACACCGCCCTCGCCCTCGGCGCCGCCTTCAAGCAGGCCCTCGGCGACAAGGTGGGGATTTATCGATTCGGGAACTGCACGGTTCCGCTGGACGAGTCCCTCGCCCAGGTGACGGTGGACCTCAGCGGCCGCCCGTACCTCGTGCACACCGAGCCCGAGAACATGGCGCCGATGATCGGCGAGTACGACACCACGATGACCCGGCACATCCTGGAGTCCTTCGTGGCCCAGGCGCAGATCGCGCTGCACGTGCACGTGCCCTACGGGCGCAACGCGCACCACATCGTCGAATGCCAGTTCAAGGCGCTGGCCCGGGCGCTCCGGTACGCCTCCGAGCGCGACCCGCGCGCGGCCGGCATCCTCCCCTCCACGAAGGGCGCGCTGTGAACGGCCTGTCGACCATCCTGATCGTCGTCGGCCTCTTCCTGGTCGGCGGGATCATCTCCTTCGTCAAGCAGGAGATGCCGAAGCAGCTCATCGTGCTGCTCTCCATCGGCGCCGCGATGTGTCTCGTCGCGGGCGTCATGAGGCTGGAGGTGTGGAATTGAGCGCCCCCAAGAAGGTCGTCGTCTTCGACTACGGCTTCGGCAACGTCCGTTCCGCCGAGCGTGCCCTCGCGCGCACCGGGGCCGACGTCGAGATAACGCGTGACTTCGACAAGGCCATGAACGCCGACGGCCTGCTGGTGCCCGGCGTCGGTGCCTTCGCCGCCTGTATGCGGGGCCTGAAGGAGGCGCGCGGCGACTGGATCGTCGACCGCCGGCTGTCCGGCGGGCGCCCGGTCATGGGCATCTGCGTCGGGATGCAGATCCTGTTCGCACGCGGCATCGAGCACGGCGTGGAGACCGAGGGCCTGGACGAGTGGCCCGGCTCGGTCGAGCCGCTGCAGGCCGACATCGTGCCCCACATGGGCTGGAACACGGTCGAGGCCCCGGCCGACTCCGAGCTGTTCGCCGGCCTGGACGCGGACGCGCGCTTCTACTTCGTGCACTCCTACGCCGTCCACGACTGGACCCTGGAGACGCACAACACGGCGATGCACGCCCCGAAGGTCACCTGGTCGACGCACGGCAAGCCCTTCGTGGCCGCCGTGGAGAACGGCGCCCTGTGGGCCACCCAGTTCCACCCCGAGAAGTCCGGCGACGCCGGAGCGCAGCTGCTGAACAACTGGATCGGAACCCTCTGATGGCTTCGAAGCTCGAACTCCTCCCGGCCGTTGACGTCCGCGACGGCCAGGCCGTCCGCCTGGTGCACGGCGAGTCCGGTACGGAGACCTCGTACGGCTCTCCGCTGGAGGCCGCCCTCGCCTGGCAGCGTTCCGGCGCCGAGTGGCTGCACCTGGTCGACCTCGACGCCGCGTTCGGCACGGGCGACAACCGGGCGCTGATCGCCGAGGTCGCGAAGGCGATGGACATCAAGGTCGAGCTGTCCGGCGGCATCCGCGACGACGACACCCTCGCCGCGGCCCTCGCCACCGGCTGCACCCGGGTGAACCTCGGCACCGCCGCCCTGGAGACCCCCGAGTGGGTCGCCAAGGTCATCGCCGAGCACGGCGACAAGATCGCGGTCGGCCTGGACGTACGCGGCACGACCCTGCGCGGGCGCGGCTGGACCCGTGACGGCGGCGACCTCTACGAGACGCTGGAGCGCCTCAACCAGGAGGGCTGCGCGCGCTATGTCGTGACCGACATCGCCAAGGACGGCACGCTCCAGGGACCCAACCTGGAGCTGCTGAGGAACGTCTGCGCGGCGACGGACCGCCCGGTCGTCGCCTCCGGCGGCGTGTCGTCGCTGGACGACCTGCGCGCGATCTCCGAGCTGGTACCTCTCGGTGTCGAGGGCGCCATCGTCGGGAAGGCCCTGTACGCGAAGGCGTTCACCCTGGAAGAGGCCTTGGAGGCTGTGTCGTCATGAGCGATGCCGTGCGGCGTGTGCAGAGCGGAAGTCCCTGGGAAGAGTCCTTCGGTTTTGCGCGCGCCATCGCGGCGGGAGACCGCGTTCTGGTGGCGGGCACCACGTCCTTCAAGGGCCGGGTGCTGTACGGCGAGGGCGACCCGTACGAGCAGGCCAAGACGGCCTTCACCAGCGCGATCGAGGCGATCGGCGAGTTCGGGCTCGACGTCGGATCCGTGATCCGTACGCGGATGTACCTGACGCATCTGCGGGACGTGGACGAGGCGGGCCGGGCCCACAAGGAGTTGTTCGACGAGGTGCGTCCGGTCTCGACCCTGCTGGTCGTGGAGGGGTTCGTGGACCCGCGCATCCTGGTCGAAGTGGAACTAGAAGCATTCAGAGGAGCCGTGGATTCATGACCCTGGCGGTCCGAGTCATCCCCTGCCTGGACGTGGACAACGGCCGGGTCGTCAAGGGCGTCAACTTCCAGAACCTGCGCGACGCGGGCGACCCCGTCGAGATGGCGAAGGTGTACGACGCCGAGGGCGCCGACGAGCTGACGTTCCTGGACATCACCGCGTCCTCGGGCAACCGGGAGACCACCTACGACGTGGTGCGCCGCACCGCCGAGCAGGTGTTCATCCCGCTGACGGTCGGCGGCGGCGTCCGTACCGCCGAGGACGTGGACAAGCTGCTGCGGGCGGGCGCGGACAAGGTGGGCGTGAACACGGCCGCCATCGCGCGGCCCGAGCTGATCCGTGAGATCGCGGAGCGTTTCGGCCGTCAGGTGCTGGTCCTGTCGGTGGACGCCCGGCGCACTCCCGAGGGCACCTTCGAGGTCACCACCCACGGTGGCCGGCGCGGCACCGGCATGGATGCCGTGGAGTGGGCGCACCGGGCCGCCGAGCTGGGCGCGGGGGAGATCCTGCTCAACTCGATGGACGCGGACGGCACGAAGGACGGCTACGACCTGGAGATGATCGAGGCGGTGCGTAAGCACGTGACCGTTCCGGTCATCGCTTCCGGCGGTGCCGGCAAGCTCGCCGACTTCGCCCCGGCCATCGAGGCGGGCGCGGACGCGGTGCTGGCGGCGTCGGTGTTCCACTTCGGCGATCTGCGGATCGGCGAGGTGAAGCAGGCGCTGAAGGAAGCGGGCCACCCCGTCCGCTGACGCCGGTCCGAGCCCCGGTTGCCTTTGCGGCGGCCGGGGCTTTCTTGTGGGCAGACGCGAAAGAGAAGTTGCGCAAAATCTATTGCGCAACTTTTCTTTTGTATCTAGGGTCGGGGTCATGGCAAGCAAAGAGAACCGTCGGATCACGGACGTCGGCACCCTGAAGGCGCTCGCCCATCCGCTGCGCATGAAGCTGTACCGGCTGCTGCTCCTGGCCGGCACGGCGACTGCCTCGCACCTCGCCGAGCAGGTCGACGAGGCCGTCTCGCTGGTCAGCTACCACCTGCGCAAGCTCGCCGAGCACGGGCTGATCGAGGAGGCCGAGCCGCGCAGCGGGGACGCCCGGGAGCGCTGGTGGCAGCCCGCCTCGGACGGTGTTTCCGTTCGCAGCGCGGACTTCCGGGACGCGCCGGAGAAGGCCGCCGCGCACACGGCGGCGTCCCGGCTGTTCCAGGAGCAGCGCTCCGAGATGTACCGCACCTACCTCGACGAGCGCGCCCACTGGGGCGCGCAGTGGAACGAGGCCGTCGTCGACTCGGAGTCCCTGCTCAGGCTGACGGCCGGTGAACTGGCCGAGCTGAAGCGGGAGTTGCTGGACGTGCTCAAGAAGTACGACGACCAGGGGCGCGCCCGCGAGGCCGCCGGTGAGACCGAGGGGCGCGAGCACATCGCCCTGCACATGTACGGCTTCCCGTTCCGCGTCTGACTCACGTCTGAGAGGCCCCTCCCGTGACCGCAACGCTCACCGCCCCCGCCGGCCTCGTCGAGCGGCCCGCCCACCGTGACCCCAACGTCCTGCGCTGGCTCGCCGCCTACACCTCCTCGATGATCGGCGACAGCGTGTACTACATCGCCCTGTCCTGGGCGGCCGTACAAGCCGGTTCGCCCTCGCAGGCCGGAGTGGTCATGGCGGTGAGCGCGGTGCCGAGGGCCCTGCTGATGCTGGGCGGGGGAGTGATCGCCGACCGGCTCGGGCCGCGCAGAGTCGTCATCGGCAGCGACATCGTGCGCTGCGCGGCCGTGCTCGCGGTGGCGGCGCTGCTGTTCCTCTCCGGCCCGGGCCTGTGGGCGCTGGCCGCGCTGGCGCTGGTCTTCGGCACCGTCGACGCCGTGTTCATGCCGGCCGTGGGCGCGCTCCCCGCGCGCGTGACGACACATGGGCAACTCGCGCGCGTGCAGGGCATGCGGGGCCTCGGCATCCGCTTCGCCAGCGTGGTCGGCGGCCCGCTCGGCGGACTCGGCGTGGCGGTCGGGGGAGCGGCGGTGGCCTTCGGCCTCGCGGGGCTGCTCATCGCCGTGTCCGTGCCGCTGCTGATGGCCGTACGCGTGCGGGAACTGCCCGCCGACGACAAGAAGGCCGCGCACGGCGGCACCGCCTGGCGCGATCTGATCGCCGGCCTCCGCTACATACGCCGCCACCGTGTGCTCGCCCCGCTGATGCTCGCCATCGCCCTCGGCGACCTCGGCTTCGTCGGCCCGCTCAACGTCGGCCTCACGCTGCTCGCCGACGAGCGCGGCTGGGGCGCCTCCGGCATGGGCTGGGTGCTCGCCGGGTTCGGCGTCGGCGCCGGAGCCGCGTCGCTGCTGCTGACCGTGCGCGGGCGGCTGCCGCACGCCGGGCAGGTCGCCGGGTACGCGATCATCGCCGGGTCGGTCGCGATCGGCGCCCTGGCCTTTGTGCCCGGTGTGGTCGCGGCCGTCGGTGTCGCCCTGATGATCGGACTGCTCGCCGGGCTCAGCGGCGCCATGTGCGGCGCCCTGCTCCAGACCCAGGCCGACCCCGCCTACCTGGGCCGCGTCACCGCCGTCTCCGGGCTGGTCAGCCTCGGTTTCGCACCGCTCAGCATGCCGCTGTCGGCCGCCGCCATCGGCGCCTGGGGCACCGGCCCGGTCTTCGTGGCCAGCGCGGTGGTGTGCGGGCTCGGCGGGGTGATCGCGCTGTGCGTGCGCGACCTGCGCCGCGCCGAGCTCCCCAAGTGACCCCTCGGGCTCAGATGCCCAGCTGCTTCGCCTCGTGCAGCTTGGTCACCGCGTCCTTGTCGCCCTCCAGCTCCACCTCGGCCGCGTTCTGCCGGCCGTACAGGAACAGCAGCAGCTCCGACGGCTCGCCGGTGACCGTCACCACCGGCGTGCCGCGGTGCGCGACCGCCGTCTGGCCGTCCGGGCGGCGCAGCACCAGGCCGGTCGGGGCGGCCCGGCCCATCAGCCGGGCGGAGCGCTCCAGCCGGGACCACAAGGCGTCCTGGAAGACCGGGTCGAGCTCGCGCGGCGTCCAGTCGGGCCGGGCACGGCGGACGTCCTCGGTGTGGACGTAGAACTCCACCGTGTTCGACATCTCCTCGACCTGCTTCAGGGCGAAGGGCGAGAACCGTGGCGGTCCCGTACGGATGAGCTGGATCAGCTCCTCGTAGGGCTTGTCGGTGAACTCCGCCATCACCCCGTCCAGGCGGGAGGCGAGCTGCTTGATCAGGATGCCCACGGCGGCGTCGGGCCGGCGCTCGCGCACGACGATGTGCGCGGCGAGATCACGGGTCGTCCAGCCCTCGCAGAGCGTCGGGGCCTCCGGGCCCTCGGCCTCCAGGAGATCGGCCAGCAGAAGTCGTTCACGCTTGGCGAAAGTCGACATGCCGTCAGCCTACGACCGTCCCTCCGGTCCGCACAGTGGACACAGCGCCAGGACTGTCACTGCCGCGCGGCACAATGGCACCCATGACCACCAGCACGCCCCGCCGGCCCAGCCAGCTGGACCCCGAGATCGCCGCGCGCCTCAAGCGCAGCGCCGACGGGCTCCTCCCCGCCATCGCCCAGCAGTACGACACCGGAGAGGTGCTCATGCTCGGCTGGATGGACGACGAGGCGCTGCATCGCACCCTGACCACCGGCCGCTGCACCTACTGGTCGCGCAGCCGCCAGGAGTACTGGGTCAAGGGCGACACCTCCGGCCACTTCCAGCACGTCAAGTCCGTCGCCCTCGACTGCGACGCCGACACCGTGCTCGTCAAGGTCGACCAGGTCGGCGCCGCCTGCCACACCGGCGCGCGCACCTGCTTCGACGCCGACGTCCTGCTCAAGGATTCCGGCGTGAACGCCGGAGATCAGTAGGGTCAGCCGCCATGGACCTTGAGACGTTCCGCAAGCTGGCCACCGACCGCCGCGTCATCCCGGTCACCCGCAAGCTCCTCGCCGACGGCGACACCCCGGTCGCGCTCTACCGCAAGCTCGCCGCCGAGCGCCCGGGCACCTTCCTGCTGGAGTCCGCGGAGAACGGCCGCTCCTGGTCCCGGTACTCGTTCGTCGGCGTCCGCTCGGCAGCGACGCTGACGGCACGCGACGGCCAGGCCCACTGGCTCGGCGTCCCGCCCGTCGGCGTCCCCGTCGACGGCGACCCGCTCGCCGCCCTGCGCGCCACCATCGAGGCCCTGCACACCCCGCACCAGGAGGGCCTGCCGCCCTTCACCGGCGGCATGGTCGGCTACCTCGGCTACGACATCGTGCGCCGCCTGGAGAAGATCGGCCCCGGCGAGCGCGACGACCTCCGGCTCCCCGAGCTGACCATGCTCCTGACCAGCGACCTCGCCGTCATGGACCACTGGGAGGGCTCGGTCCTGCTGATCGCCAACGCGATCAACCACAACGACCTCGACACCGGCGTCGACGAGGCCCACGCCGACGCCGTGGCCCGCCTGGACGCCATGGAGGCCGACCTCACGTGCGCGGTCGCCCAGCCCCCGGCCGTGCTCCCGCCCTCCGAGCTCCCCGAGTACACCGCCCTGTGGGGCGGCGAGGACTTCCAGGAGGCCGTCGAGGACATCAAGGAGCGCATCCGGGCCGGAGAGGCCTTCCAGGTCGTCCCCTCCCAGCGCTTCGAAACGCCGTGCACGGCCAGCGCGTTGGACGTGTACCGGGTGCTGCGGGCCACCAACCCCTCCCCGTACATGTACCTGTTCCGCTTCGACGGCTTCGACGTCGTCGGCTCCTCCCCCGAGGCCCTGGTCAAGGTCGAGGACGGGCAGGCCATGGTCCACCCCATCGCCGGCACCCGGCACCGCGGCGCCACCCCGCAGGAGGACCAGGCCCTCGCCGACGAGCTCCTCGCCGACCCCAAGGAGCGCGCCGAGCACCTGATGCTCGTCGACCTCGGCCGCAACGACCTCGGGCGGGTGTGCGCGCCGGGCTCCGTCGAGGTCGTCGACTTCATGTCCATCGAGCGCTACTCGCACGTGATGCACATCGTCTCGACGGTGACCGGACAGGTCGCCGAGGGCCGCACCGCCTTCGACGTGCTCACCGCCTGCTTCCCGGCCGGCACCCTCTCCGGCGCGCCCAAGCCCCGCGCGATGCAGATCATCGACGAACTGGAACCGTCCCGCCGCGGCCTGTACGGCGGCTGCGTCGGCTACCTCGACTTCGCCGGAGACTCCGACACCGCCATCGCCATCCGCACGGCCCTGCTGCGCGACGGCACCGCATACGTCCAGGCCGGCGCCGGGATCGTCGCCGACTCCGACCCGGTCGCCGAGGACAACGAGTGCCGCAACAAGGCGGCGGCGGTCCTGCGCGCGGTGCACACGGCGAACCGTCTGAAGAAATAGGGCGCTTCTCATATGAACCCCGGGTGACGGTTCGCCCGGGGTTCGGGCGATAGTGGAGTACGTGACTGCCGTACCTCACCCCCGTTCCGAAGCCGCAGGCCCCGCCCGGGCCGGCCGCATCAGCCTCGCCGTAGCCCTCCTGTCCGGTGCGCTCGGCGCGGCCGTGGCGCTGCTGGCCACGCGTCAGCGGTGGTCGGAGGGCACCGCGACCGTGGCCGGCGGCGACTTCCCCCTCACCGCCAAGGGCAGCGACGTCACGGGCGTGCCCGCGTCGCTGGCCATAGTGGGCCTCGCCGCGCTGGTCGCCGTCTTCGCCGTCCGTCGTCTCGGCCGGGTGTTCGTCGCCGGGCTGCTTGCGCTGTCCGGCGCGGGGACGGTGGCTGCCTCCCTCATCGGCGCGGACGACAGTTCCGCGCTGGACGAGCAGGCGGCGCAGGCCACGGGCGACACGGCCGCGACCGTCGGTGCGCTCAGCCACACCGCCTGGCCGTACGTGGCGGCCGTCGGCGGCGTGCTGCTGCTGGTGGCCGGGCTGCTGGCGCTGCGCTACGCGCCGCTGTGGCCGGCGATGTCCAGCCGGTACGAGCGCAATGGAACTCCCCGGGCCCGCAAGGCTCCTGTCGTCGACCCCGATCGACCCGAGGACCTCTGGAAGGCGCTGGACCGGGGCGAGGATCCGACCGGAGCCTGAACGACTCGCGAGAGCGACCCCCGAGCATCCCGCACGCGCGCGTGCGGGACAATGATGGCGAGCGTCCGGCTCGGAGACGTACACACAGCAACGAGGAGCAAGTCATGGCGGGCAGCAGCCACGGTCACACCCCGGCCGCCTGGACCGGTGTCACAATCGCCTTCATCGGTTTCTGCGTCGCGGGCGCCTTCATGGTGATGGCCCAGCCGGCGGGCTTCTGGGGCGGCATGGGGATCGTGGTCCTCGGCGGTGTCGTCGGCTGGATCATGAGCGCGATGGGGATGGGCCAGCCCAAGGACGCCCACAAGGCGCTCGTCACCACCCAGCGCGAGCCGGCGGGCATCGAGAGCTGATCTCCCCGTACGACTTCGTACGACTTCGCTTGAGGGGCGGCCCCATGCCGCCCCTCAAGCGCGTCCGGGGCCCGCGCGGGGCACAATGCGAGATGTGAACGCCGACAGTCAGCGCGCGCTGCCCCGCGTCACCCTGCTGGGGCGGCTGGCCGTGCCCGCGGGGGTGCTCGCGGCCGTCGCGGGGGCCTTCGCCTATGTGGGCACCGTGGACCCCAACGAGCCCGGCCACTACCCGGCCTGCCCGCTCCTGCAGTACACCGGCGTCTACTGCCCCGGCTGCGGCGGACTGCGCAGCGCGCACGCCGTCGTGCACGGCGACTTCGCGGCGGCGTTCCAGGACAACGCGGCGGCCGTGCTGGGCTATGTGGGGTTCGCCGTGCTGTGGACCGTCTGGGTGATCCGCGCGGTGCGCGGGCGGCCCGTGCGGCTCGATCCCGGGCCGGTGCACCTGTGGACGCTCGGGACGTTGCTGCTGGTCTTCACCGTTGTCCGGAACCTGCCGTTCGGTGACTGGCTGCATCCTTGATCAATTGGTGAACGTCCAGGTAGTGGGACCGGCGTCAACCGGATGCGAGGCCTACGCCCTCCTGCGGATACCATCGCAGTGACCATCGGTTTTGTCCGTCAACAGTCTGGAAGGGGGCCGCTCGCGTGAGTGTGCTCGACGAGATCATCGACGGAGTCCGTGCCGACCTCGCTGAGCGGCAGGCGCGCGTCAGCCTCGACGAGCTCAAGGAGCGCGCGGCCAAGGCTCCCGCGGCCAAGGACGGGGTCGCCGCACTGAAGGGCGACGGCGTCAAGGTCATCTGCGAGGTCAAGCGGTCCAGCCCCTCCAAGGGTGCCCTGGCCGCGATCGCCGACCCGGCCGGCCTTGCCGCGGACTACGAGGCGGGCGGCGCGGCCGTCATCTCCGTCCTCACCGAACAGCGGCGCTTCGGCGGCTCGCTCGCCGACCTGGAGGCCGTCCGCGCGCGCGTGGACATCCCCGTGCTGCGCAAGGACTTCATCGTCACCTCGTACCAGCTGTGGGAGGCACGGGCGTACGGCGCCGACCTCGCGCTGCTGATCGTGGCGGCCCTCGACCAGTCGGCCCTGGAGTCGCTGATCGAGCGCGCGGTGTCCATCGGGCTCACCCCGCTCGTCGAGGTGCACGACGAGGACGAGGTGGAGCGCGCCGTGGACGCGGGCGCCAAGATCATCGGCGTCAACGCGCGCAACCTCAAGACGCTGGAGGTCGACCGCGGCACGTTCGAGCGCGTCGCGCCCGAGATCCCGGCCGGCATCGTCAAGGTCGCCGAGTCCGGCGTCCGCGGCCCGCACGACCTCATCGCCTACGCCAACGCCGGCGCCGACGCCGTCCTGGTCGGCGAGTCCCTCGTCACCGGCCGCGACCCGAAGTCGGCGGTCGCCGACCTGGTGGCGGCGGGCGAGCATCCCGCACTGCGGCACGGCCGCGGATGATCACCCGGTAGGGTTGACTCCGATGACTCTCACTGTGACGACCGCGGACCGGCACGCGCGCCTCGCGCGCGGCTGCCGCCCCCGCGGCTGCCGCGCCCCGGCCCGCCGGGTACACGGCCGCCGTGTGCGGTACGTCATCGGTGACGAACCCGGACAGGTGAACGGCCGTCGATGGCAGCGCCCCTTCAGGGGCGCGGGGCCCTGTTTGATTTGCGGCTACCGCCGCGCGAGCGCGACAAGCCACAGCCGGCCCGCGGCCGACTGACAAAGCCCCGCCCCCACGGCGATTGGTGTTCTTTTCCACGCACTCACCGTGAGGTACACGCATGCCCAGCCAGTTCTTCATCCCTGACCCCGAGGGTCAAGTCCCCAGCGCCGAGGGTTACTTCGGCGCCTTCGGCGGCAAGTTCATCCCGGAGGCCCTCGTCGCCGCCGTGGACGAGGTCGCCGTCGAGTACGACAAGGCCAAGCACGACCCCGAGTTCGCCCGCGAGCTCGACGACCTGATGGTCAACTACACCGGCCGACCCAGCTCCCTCACCGAGGTGCCGAGGTTCGCCCAGCACGCCGGCGGAGCCCGGGTGTTCCTCAAGCGCGAGGACCTCAACCACACCGGCTCGCACAAGATCAACAACGTGCTCGGCCAGGCCCTGCTCACCAAGCGCATGGGCAAGACCCGTGTCATCGCCGAGACCGGCGCCGGTCAGCACGGCGTCGCCACGGCGACGGCCTGCGCGCTGTTCGGCCTCGAATGCACCATCTACATGGGCGAGATCGACACCCAGCGCCAGGCCCTCAACGTGGCCCGCATGCGCATGCTCGGCGCCGAGGTCATCGCCGTGAAGTCCGGCAGCCGCACGCTGAAGGACGCGATCAACGAGGCGTTCCGCGACTGGGTCGCCAACGTCGACCACACGCACTACCTGTTCGGCACGGTCGCCGGACCGCACCCCTTCCCGGCGATGGTCCGCGACTTCCACCGAGTCATCGGCGTCGAGGCCCGCCGCCAGATCCTGGAGCGGGCCGGCCGTCTCCCCGACGCGGCCGTCGCCTGCGTCGGCGGCGGCTCCAACGCCATCGGCCTCTTCCACGCCTTCATCCCGGACAGCGGCGTACGCCTCATCGGCTGCGAACCGGCCGGGCACGGCGTGGAGACCGGCGAGCACGCGGCGACCCTGACCGCGGGCGAGCCCGGCATCCTGCACGGTTCGCGCTCCTACGTCCTCCAGGACGACGAGGGCCAGATCACCGAGCCGTACTCGATCTCGGCCGGTCTGGACTACCCCGGCATCGGGCCGGAGCACTCCTACCTCAAGGACAGCGGCCGCGGCGAGTACCGCGCGGTCACCGACGACGCCGCCATGCAGGCCCTGCGCCTGCTGTCGCGCACCGAGGGCATCATCCCGGCCATCGAGAGCGCGCACGCGCTGGCCGGTGCCCTGGAGGTCGGCCAGGAGCTGGGCAAGGACGGGCTGATCATCGTCAACCTGTCCGGCCGCGGCGACAAGGACATGGACACGGCCGCGCGCTACTTCGGCCTGTACGACACCGACGCCGAGGTGGCCGCGAACGCCGCCGACATCGCTGAGATCGAGGGGGACGCCAAGTGAGCGGGAACATTCAGCTGCTGTCCGACACCCTCGCCGCCGCCAAGGCCGAGGGGCGCTCGGCCCTCATCGCCTACCTCCCGGCCGGATTCCCGACCGTGGACGGCGGCATCGACGCGATCAAGGCGGCCTTCGAGGGCGGCGCCGACGTCGTCGAGGTCGGTCTGCCGCACAGCGACCCGGTCCTCGACGGCCCGGTCATCCAGACCGCCGACGACATCGCCCTGCGCGGCGGCGTGCGGATCGCGGACGTCATGCGGACGGTCAAGGAGGCCCACGAGGCCACCGGGAAGCCGGTGCTCGTGATGACGTACTGGAACCCGATCGACCGCTACGGCGTCGAGCGCTTCACCGCCGAGCTGGCCGAGGCCGGGGGCGCCGGGTGCATCCTGCCCGACCTGCCCGTGCAGGAGTCGGCGCTGTGGAGGGAGCACGCGGAGAAGCACGGGCTCGCCACGGTCTTCGTCGTCGCGCCCAGCAGCAAGGACGAGCGGCTCGCCCGGATCACCGCGGCGGGCAGCGGCTTCGTCTACGCCGCCTCGCTGATGGGTGTCACCGGCACGCGTGAGTCGGTGGGCGCGCAGGCGCAGGACCTGGTCGAGCGGACCCGGGCCACCGGCACCGGCCTGCCGGTCTGCGTCGGGCTTGGCGTCTCCAACGCCGAGCAGGCCACCGAGGTCGCGGGATTCGCCGACGGTGTGATCGTCGGCTCGGCCTTCGTGAAGCGGATGCTGGACGCGCCGGACCATGCCGCCGGTATCGAGGCCGTTCGGGCGCTTGCCGGGGACCTCGCGAAGGGCGTGCGCGGCCGGGTGTAACGGCGCCTGTCCTGCCGTAACGGGAAAAACATCAAGAAAGCGGTCACTCGAACGGGTGGACCTGGGATCGGGGAGGCGCTGGGCGCCTCCCCGGTTCGTTTCCGGGGTGTGAGCGAGAAGAATCGTGAGGGAAAGCGCACCGCCCGGGAGCGGCTGGCGGTCGAGCGCGAGAAGCAGAAGTCCGCGGAGAAGCGACGGCGCGCGCTGATCGTGGGGGCGAGCGTCGTCTGCGTCCTGGGGCTCGCGGCGGTGATCGGCATCGTCGCGGCCAACGCCGGCAAGGACGACAGCGGCGACTCCGCGGGCCCCGTCGTGGTGCCCTCGGGAGCGCAGGGCGAGGACAGCCTCGCGATCCCCGTCGGCAAGGAGGGCGCGAAGTCGACGCTGGTCGTCTGGGAGGACTTCCGCTGCCCCGCCTGCAAGTCCTTCGAGGACGCCTATCGCTCGACGATCCACGAGCTGACGGACGCCGGTCAGCTGAGAGTGGAGTACCGCCTGGCGACGATCATCGACGGCAACATGGGCGGCACGGGCTCGCGCAATGCCGCGAACGCCGCGGCCTGCGCCCAGGACGCCGGAAAGTTCGTCGACTACCACGACGTGCTCTACCAGAACCAGCCTGCCGAAACCGACGACGCCTTCGCCAAGAACGCCAAGCTGTTCGAGCTGGCGGCCAAGGTCGACGGCCTCAACACGTCGGCGTTCCGCACCTGTGTCGAGAAGGGCACGCACAACAGCTGGGTCGCCAAGTCCAACGACGCCTTCCGCAGCGGCGGCTTCACCGGCACGCCCACCGTTCTGCTCGACGGCAAGAACATCTACCAGGACCAGTCGATGACCCCGGCCAAGCTGAAGCAGCAGGTACAGGAGGCGGCCGCGGGGTGAGGGGTTCTCGCCGCCCGTTATGGAGCCGTAGCCGGGCTGCCCGTCGCGTGCCCGGCCCGGCACGGTAGCGTCGACCTTGCCATGGAACTTGCCTACATCCCCAGCCCGTCGCGCGGAGTGCTGTACCTCGGCCCCGTTCCGCTGCGCGGCTACGCGTTCTGCATCATCATCGGCGTCTTCGTTGCGGTCTGGCTCGGCAACAAGCGCTGGATCGCCCGCGGCGGGCGGGCCGGCACGGTGGCCGACATCGCGGTCTGGGCCGTTCCCTTCGGCCTCGTCGGCGGCCGGCTCTACCACGTGATCACGGACTACGAGCTGTACTTCAGCGAGGGCCGTGACTGGGTCGACGCCTTCAAGATCTGGGAGGGCGGCCTCGGTATCTGGGGCGCCATCGCGCTCGGAGCGCTGGGCGCCTGGATCGGCTGCCGGCGCCGCGGCATCCCGATGCCCGCCTACGCCGACGCCGTCGCCCCCGGAATCGCCTTTGCGCAGGCCATCGGCCGCTGGGGCAACTGGTTCAACCAGGAGCTGTACGGCAAGGCCACCGACCTGCCGTGGGCCGTGGAGATCACGTCCTCCTCGGACGGGCGGGTGCCGGGCACCTACCACCCGACGTTCCTGTACGAGTCGCTGTGGTGCATCGGCGTCGCGCTGCTCGTCATCTGGGCCGACCGGAAGTTCACGCTGGGCCACGGACGGGCGTTCGCGCTGTACGTCGCGGCGTACTGCGTCGGCCGCTTCTGGATCGAGTACATGCGGGTCGACGAGGCCCACCACATTCTCGGTCTGCGGCTGAACAACTGGACCGCGCTGGTCGTGTTCCTGCTCGCGGTGCTGTACATCGTGCTGTCGGCGAAGAAGCGGCCGGGCCGCGAGGCTGTGGTCGAGCCGGGCGCGGGTGGCTCCGACGGTGCGGCCGAAGAGGGCGCGAAGACCGACGGTGACGCGGAGGCCGAGGGCGAGGAAGAGGCCGCGGAAAAGGCGGAGGCCGCCGAAGTGAAGGACGAAGCCAACGACGAGGCCGGGTCGGCGAAGAAGAGCTGACCGGTCGGTCGTACGAGGATGAGGGCGCCCGGGTTGGCCGGGCGCCCTTCGTCAATTCCGGCGCGCGAGGGACAGGGTGCGGTGGGCTTCCGCCACCACCGCCGCGTCGATGAAGGTGCCGTCCGGGAGGGCTTGGGCGGACTCGCTCGCGGTGGCCGCCTTGATGATCGTTTCCGCGTGTTCCAGTTGCTGCTCCGTGGGCAGGTAGGCGCGTTCGATGACCGGGAGCTGGCGGGGGTGGATGGCCGTTCGGCCGACAAAGCCCAGGGCGCGGCCGTGGGCGCAGGACGCGGCCAGGCCGTCGAGGTCGCGGGTGTCGGGGTGGACCGACTGGGGCGGGGGCGGCAGGCCGGCTGCCCGGGCTGCGACGATCACTCGGGAGCGGGGCCAGTCCAGGCCCGTGTCCTCGCGTACGCCCAGGTCGGCGCGGAGATCGGCCTCGCCGAGCGCGATGCCGTGCAGGGCGGGGTGGGCACGGGCGATCGGGTAGGCGTGCTCGATGCCGAGGGCCGTTTCCAGCAGGGCGTACAGGGCGTGGGACGTGGTCGCGGCGACACGGCGGATCTGCTCGGGGGAGGTGACCTTGGGCAGGCGCAGGCCCGAGACACCGGGGAGGGCGGCCAGGGCCCGGAGGTCCGCGGCCGCCGGGGGAGTGCCGGGGGCGTTGACGCGGACGTGCACCGGGACCGGCTGCGGGTCGGCGAGGAGGTCGGCGGTGGCGGCGCGGGCGTACTCCTTGCGGTCCGGGGCGACCGCGTCCTCCAGGTCGATCACCACGACGTCGGCGCCGGCCAGCAGGGCCTTGGCCACCACGTGAGGGCGGTCGCCGGGGGCGTAGAGCCAGGTCAGGGGTGTGGTCATACGGCGCCGTCCGCGCGCAGCGACGCCACCTCGGCCAGGGTCAGGCCCAGTTCTCCGAGGACCTCGTCCGTGTCGGCGCCGTGCGGGCGGCCCGTCCAGCGGATCGCGCCCGGTGTGGCGGAGAGGCGGAAGAGGACGTTCTGCATGCGCAGCGGGCCCAGGTCCGGGTCGTCGACCGTGGTGATGGTGTCGAGGGCCTGGTATTGCGGGTCCGTCATCACCTCCCGTACGTCCTGGATCGGTGCGACCGCGGCCTCCGCCTTCTCGAAGGCGGCGAGGACCTCGTCCTGGGTGCGTTCGGCGATCCAGCCGCCGACCGCCTCGTCCAGGACGTCGGCGTGACGGGCCCGATCGGCGCCCGTGGCGAACCACGGCTCGTCGATCAGGTCCGGCCGGCCCACCAGGCGCAGCACGCGTTCCGCCACCGACTGGGCCGAGGTGGAGACGGCGACCCAGCTCCCGTCGGCCGTGCGGTAGAGGTTGCGCGGGGCGTTGTTCGCGGAGCGGTTGCCGGTGCGCTGCTGGACGTAGCCGAGCTGGTCGTACCAGGTGGGCTGGGGGCCGAGGACCGACAGCATCGGCTCGATGAGGGCGAGGTCGACGACCTGGCCCTCGCCGGTGCGCTCGCGGGCGGCGAGCGCAGTGAGCACGGCGTACCCCGTCGCAAGGCCGGCGATGGAGTCGGCGAGGCCGAAGGGCGGCAGCGTCGGCGGGGCGTCCGGTTCGCCGGTGAGCGCGGCGAAGCCGCTCATCGCCTCGGCGAGGGTGCCGAAGCCGGGGCGGTGGGCGGAGGGCCCGAACTGGCCGAAGCCGGTGACCCGGGTCAGCACCAGCCGGGGGTTGACGGCGGACAGCTCCGGCCAGCCGAGGTCCCACTTCTCCAGGGTGCCGGGGCGGAAGTTCTCGATGACCACGTCCGCGGTGGCGGCGAGGCGAAGCAGCGTGGCGCGGCCGCCCGGGGTCGACAGGTTCAAGGTGATCGTGCGCTTGTTGCGGCCGAGGTGCTTCCACCACAGGCCGATCCCGTCCTTCGACGGGCCGTGGCCGCGGGACGGGTCGGGCTTCGCGGGGTGCTCGATCTTGATGACCTCGGCGCCGAAGTCACCGAGCATGGTGGCGGCGAGAGGACCGGCGAAGAGGGTGGCGCAGTCCAGGACCCGCAGGCCGGCGAGGGGTGCGGGCGTCATGAGGCGTACTGCGCGTCGATCTCGGAGCGGTACGGCATCGAGTCCGACGCCCCGGCCCGCTGGACGGACAGCGCGCCGGCCGCGGCCGCCCAGGCCAGCGCCTCCCGCATCGGGCGGCCCTCGGCGAGCGCCACCGCGAGTGTGCCGGCGAAGGTGTCACCGGCGCCGGTGGTGTCCACGGCGGTGACCCGGGGCGCGGGCACGGTGACCGGCTCGGCGCCGCGTGCCGCGTACAGGCTGCCCGCCGCGCCCAGGGTGACGACCACCTCCGGGACCTGGTCGAGCAGGGCGAGGGCCGCGCCGCGCGGGTCGGTGCGGCCGGTGAGGGTGGCGGCCTCGTGCTCGTTGGGGAGCAACAGGTCGACGGAGGCGAGGAGTTCGGCGGGCAGCGGCTGGGCGGGCGCCGGGGTGAGGACGGTGCGGACGCCGTGGGCGCGGGCGGCCTGCGCGCCCGCGTAGACCGCGGCCAGGGGGATCTCCAGCTGGAGCAGCAGGGCGTCGGCGGAGGCGATGAGGCCCTCGTCGCCGGGGGCGAGGTGGTCGACGGTGCCGTTGGCGCCGGGAATCACGACGATCGCGTTGCCGCCCTCGTCGTCCACGACGATATGGGCGGTGCCGGACGGGCCCTCGACCGTGCGCAGATGGTCGGTGTCGACGCCGGAGTGTTCGAGGGTGGAGCGCAGCCGGGCGCCGAAGGAGTCGTTGCCGACCGCGCCGATCATCGAGACGGTGGCGCCCGCGCGGGCCGCCGCGATCGCCTGGTTGGCGCCCTTGCCGCCGGGGATGGTGCGGAACTCGCGGCCGGTGACCGTCTCGCCGAGCTGCGGGGCCTTCTCGACGAAGGCGACGAGGTCCATGTTCGTGCTGCCGAGTACGGCGATATGGGTCATGGGCGGACTGCCTCCCGGTGGGTGAGGTGGGCCAGGGTGTCGAAGCCGATGCCGTTGAAGTCGCCGACGGAGGTGGACAGCCGGTTCTTCAGGGGGGTCGTCCAGCGGTCGGGGAGGGCGGACGGGGTGCCGGCGAGGAGGGCGGCGATGCTGCCGGCCGTGGCGCCGTTGGAGTCGGTGTCCCAGCCTCCCGAGACGGCACGGCAGATGGAGCCGGTGAAGTCGCCGTCCGCGTGGGTGAGGGCGGCGGCGATCAGGGCGGTGTTGGGGATCGCGTGGACCCAGTGGTGGGTGTGGGTGGCGTGGAGGTGGTCCACGACGGTGTCGAAGTTCTCGTGCTCCTGGGCCAGTTGGACGGCGTGGGCGACTGCCGTGGCGAGGCGGGAGGCCGGGGGGATCACGGTGAGGCCGGTGCGCAGGCAGGTGTGGATGTCGTTCGTGCCGGTCGCGGCGCTTGCGATGGTGGCGGCCGTGAACATCGCCGCGTAGACGCCGTTGGCGGTGTGGGTGAGGGCGGCGTCCCTGTGCGCCTGCTCCGCTGCGGCTGCCGGGTTGCCGGGGTTGGTCCAGCCGTGGACGTCGGCGCGGATCAGGGCGCCGATCCATTCGCGGAAGGGGTTGCGGTGGTCGGCCGTGCGCGGGGGTTCCAGGCCGGAGAGGAGATTGCGGTAGGCGACGCGTTCGGCGGTGAACGTGCGGCCGGCGGGGAGTTCGTCGAGCCAGAGGGTGGCCACGTCGGTGGTGGTGAAGGTGCGGCCGTGGCGCTGGAGGAGGAGCAGGTTGAGCAGGGGGTAGTTGAGGTCGTCGTCCTCGGGCATGCCGTCGATGTTCTCGGCGAGGGAGGTGGTGGCGGAGCGGCGGTTCCAGGGGTGGGTGGTGAGGAGGTCCTGGGGGACGCCCTTTGCGGTGAAGTAGGTGTGGAGGGGCCAGTTGCCGGTGGATTTGGCTAGGGCGCGGATGGCGTCCAAGGGGAGCTTCTCCACGGGTTTGCCGAGGAGGCAGCCGATGGCTCTGCCGAGCCAGGCCGCTTCGTAGTGGGGCGGGGTGGGGGCTGGGCGGGGGTGGGTTGCGCAGCCCGGCGCTTGCGGGGTGCCGCCTGCGCCCACCCGTGCCGCCCCAGGCGGCACGCATGCCCGCAGGCTGACGGCAGGGCTGGGCCACGACGGGCAGGAAGCCTTGATCTTGGCGAGGCTGGTCGGCTCCTCTTCCGTCAACTTGCTCGGCAAGTCCGCCAGTTCGTCCAGCAGGTCCTCCGCGAGCTGGCGGAGGTAGCGCGACGCCGGTTCCGGGGAGGCGCCCGCCCGGAGTGGGGCCTCCTGGCCGCCCGCCGCTCTCCAGCGGGCCGCGATCGCCAACGGCTCTCTGCCGTCCTGCACCGCCTGGCGCAGTTCGTGGCCGATCAGGTCCTCCGGCTGGACCCAGGTCAGTCGGAGCATCCCGTGCCTCCGAGGTCGGTGAAGGCCTGTTCGTGGGCGCGGCGGCGGCGTACGTCCCGTTCGAAGATCTCCCGGGTGACTTCGGCGAGCGTTCGGGGCGGTGCCCACAGGTCCAGGCGGCTGGCCTCGGCGACCTGTTTCGACCAGTCCTCGGGGACCGGGGAGCCGAGGGCGCCGGACAGGGCGCCGGCCATCGTGGCGATGGAGTCGCAGTCGCGGCCGTAGTTGACCGAGCCCAGCACCGCGTGGCGGAAGTCGCCGGACGCGATCAGCAACATGCCGAGCGCGACGGGGAGTTCCTCGATCGCGTGCAGTCGGGACGGGCGGCGGGCGCCGAGGGAGGGGGCGCGGTAGTCGGGGCCGACGGTGTCGTACGGCGCCACCGCCTGCCGCAGCGGGTCCAGTGCCGACTCGAACTCCGTGTGCCGCGCCGCCACTTCGCACACCCGCTCGATCGCCGTTCGTGTGCCGTCCTTCGCCAGGGTCAGGCACGTCGAGACGATCGAGTCCGGGGTCGCGCCCGGTGCGGTCGCCGCTGCCACCGCCGCCGCGAAGACGCCCGCCGCCTCACGGCCGTACGAGGACTGATGGGCGCCCGCGATGTCGAGCGCCTCGGCGTAGGCGGCGCGCGGATCGGCCGCGTTGACCAGGCCGACCGGGGCCATGTACATCGCGGCACCGCAGTTGACGATGTTGCCGGTGCCCGCCTCGCGGGGGTCGACATGGCCGTAGTGGAGGCGGGTGACGAGCCACTTCTCGGCCAGGAAGATCCGTTGCAGGGGGAGCGCCTCCGCCTCCAGCTCCGGGATCCAGCGCGGGTTCGTCATCAGGTCCGGGACCAGGTGGTCGGCGATGGCGTACGCATCCAGGTGGTCGCGGACCGTCGCGTACACCCGGACCAGGGCGTGGGTCATCAAGGTGTCGTCGGTGACGTGGCCGTCGCCCTTGTGGTACGGGGCGATGGGGCGGGCGGTGCGCCAGGCGTCGCCGTTCCAGGGGCCGACGATGCCGTGGACGCGGCCGCCGTGACGTTCCAGGATCTGCGCGGGGGAGTAGCCCTCCACGGGGCCGCCGAGGGCGTCGCCGACGGCGGCTCCGACGAGGGCTCCGGTGATGCGGTCGTCCAGGCTTGTCCCTTGGTTTTCGGTTGCTTTGGCCGTCATGTGCCGAATCATCCTCCTGATCGGGCCGGTTGCGTGGCTTCGAGGAGTTCGGCGAGTTCCACCAGGTCGGTGCCGGTGAGCCGGGGCAGGGCGCAGCCGGAGAGGGTGCGGCAGGAGTCGCGCCAGGAGGAGGGGATCGACGCGCCGCCGCCCAGCGCTCCGGTCAGGGCGCCGGCGAGGGCGGGGGCGGAGTCGGCGACGCGGGAGAGACAGGCCGCCGCCGGTACGGCCTCGGCGATCCGGCCGCGGGCCGCGGTGGCGAGGGCGAGGGCGACGGGGACGGTCTCGGCGGCGGCGATGCCGTAGCTGTAGACGTGGTCGACGATCTGGTGTTCCAGGTGGGGGACGAGGGCGAAGGCGCTGTCGGCGTCGCGGGCGAGGGTGAGGGCGTGACGGGCGTTGCGGCCGATCTCCGTGCCGGGTGGGAGCTCTTCGAGCGCGGCCGTGACGCAGGCGTCGACGTCGGCGCCGGACAGGGCGAGGGCGAGGGCGGCGGCCATGGCGCGGGCGCCGTGGACTCCGTCGCCGTCCTGGGTGTAGCGGGCGTCGAACTCGGCGAGCGCGGCGGCGAGTCGGGGGTCGCCGGGGTGGGCCACGGCGAGGACGCAGGCCCGTACGCAGGCGGCGTCGTCGAAGTAGTGGGGGTTGTCGTGGCCGGTGGCGGGTGGGCGGAGGCCGGTGGCGAGGTTGCCGAGGCCTGCCCTTACCGAGATGCGGGCGCGCAGGGGGAGTACGGCGGATTCGACCTCCGGGGCGCGGTCCGCTGCCGCGGCGACTTCGCTGGCGAGGGCGTTCCAGGTGAGGTCGATGGCGGCTCTGGTGCGGCGTTCTCGGCTGAGGTCGCCGAGGGCGGTGTCGTCGCCGGCGCGGAGTACGGCTTCGGCGGCGAAGGCTGCCCATTCGGCGTCGTCGGAGGGGCCCAGGCGGAGGGGTTCGGGGGGTTGGTTCAGGGCGATGGGGACGGGGAGGGTGGTGGTGGCGTTCTGTTCGGCGAAGGTGTCGAGTTCGCGGGTGAGGCGGCGGGTCCAGTCCGGCATGCGGGCGGCTCGGTGGCGGGCGGCGGGCCAGCCGGCGGCGTCGCCTGCGGCGAGGCCGAGGAGGAGGCCTTCGATACGGCGGGGGCCCGCGGCGGAGCCGCTGGATGCGGTCGCCCTCGCCGCCCCTACCCGTCCCACCTCCAGGGGCTCCGCCCCTTCGACCCCGCTGGGGGCTGCGCCCCCAGACCCCCCTTCGGCCTGAACGGCCTCGTCCTCGAACGCCGGACGGGCTGGGAGGGTCACTGGTCCCCCTCCGCTGCCAGTACGTAGTCACCCGGCGTCAGCAGGTCCGCCACGTCCAGTACGTGGTGGCCGCGCATCGCCGGTAGGCAGCTTCCCCGTGCCGGGCCGATTGCCTCCGCCCACTCCGCCGGGATGGTGGCCGCGCCCCGGGTCGCTCCCGCCAGCGCACCCGCCACCGCCGCCGTCGTGTCCGCGTCGCGGCCCATGTTGACCGCCGTCAGTACGGCCTGGACGAAGTCGCCGTCCGCGGCCGCGTAGGCGCCGAAGGCGAGGGCGACCGCCTCGGGGGCCAGGTCCGTCCAGGGGTAGCCGCCGATGACGACCGCGGAGCGGACGGCGCGTTCGCCTCGGTGGGCCACGGCCACGGCGCGGCGCAGGGAGCGGGCCGTCCAGGAGTCGTCCGGGACCACCGCCAGGGCCGAGGCGACCACCGCGATCGTCGGCGCCCCGGCCATCGCCGCCGCCACGCCCGCCGCGACGGCCTGACCGCCGTAGATGCCCTCGCCGTCGTGGCTCACCGAGCCGTCGATCGCCACCAGGCGGGCGGCCTCGGCGGGGCGACCCGCGGCGAAGACGCCGAAGGGGGCCGCCCGCATGGCCAGGCCGTCGCTCCAGGCGTGGCGGTGCTGGGCGGAGATGGGGGCGGCCAGGCCCCGGCGGAGGTTCTCCAGCGTGCCGCGCTCGCTGAAGCCGGCGCCGCGGAAGGGGCCCTCGTCGCGGTCGGCGATCCACTCGTGCCAGGCCGCCTCCACATGGGCCGGGGTGAGGGCCGAGCCGTGGCGGGCGAGGAGGAGGCCGGAGAAGATCGCGTACTCCGTGTCGTCCGTGCCCGAGGGGTGCTCCGCCACGTAGCCGGTGATGCGGCCCCAGCGGGCTCGGATCTCCGAGGGCTTCATGTTCTCCGCGGGGGCCCCGAGGGCGTCTCCCACGGCCAGGCCGAGCAGCGCGCCGCGCGCCCGGTCGCGGAGTTCGGCGGCGTCCCCCGGCGCCGGGACCGAGGGGATGCAGGCGATCGATGCCATACGCGGCCTCTCCTCCGGGGGCTCCCAGGAGCCCTTTGCGGATGTGTCCCACGGGAGGGGGCGGGGAGAGCCTCGGCGGCCTCAGCGTCACCCGGTCGACATCTGTGCAGCCTCTCCATCGAATGAGCGATCGAGGGGAAAAGTGCAGGTTAGCCCAGCCTTTCCTTGCTGGCGATCACGGAATAGGCGGCGTAGATTTTGGGTTGTCAAAGAGTAGAAACTGTCTAAACTTAGCCTTTCCTAAGTTCAAGGGGGACCATCGTGGCCATCATCGAGACCCAGGCGCCGCTGCACGTGGCGCACCGCGACAACCACACCCACCGCGATGTGAACGGTGGCTGGCTGCGGCCGGCGGTCTTCGGTGCCATGGACGGGCTTGTCTCCAACCTCGCCCTGATGACCGGTGTCGCGGGCGGAGCGGTCAGTCATCAGACCGTCGTGCTCAGTGGTCTCGCCGGGCTCGCGGCCGGCGCCTTCTCCATGGCCGCCGGTGAGTACACCTCCGTGGCCTCGCAGCGCGAGCTGGTCGAGGCCGAGCTGGACGTGGAGCGGCGGGAGCTGCGCAAGCACCCGAAGGACGAGGAGGCCGAGCTGGCGGCCCTCTATCGTGCGCGGGGCGTTGAGGACCGGCTTGCCCGGGAGGTTGCCCGGCAGCTCTCCCGTGATCCCGAGCAGGCCCTGGAGATCCACGCCCGTGAAGAGCTCGGGATCGACCCGGGCGACCTGCCCTCTCCTACGGTCGCCGCCGTGTCGTCCTTCGGTTCCTTCGCGTTGGGCGCGTTGCTGCCCGTACTGCCGTATCTGCTCGGTGCGACCTCGCTGTGGCCGGCCGTGCTGCTCGCTCTCGTCGGGCTGTTCGCCTGCGGCGCCGTCGTGGCCAAGGTGACCGCGCGGACCTGGTGGTACAGCGGTTTGCGGCAGCTTGCCCTGGGTGGTGCCGCGGCCGGTGTGACGTACGCCCTGGGCACTCTGTTCGGAACCGCCGTAGGATAGCTCGACTGGAACTTATGCGTTGGGCCGCATAAGTAGCCGTTACTCGCTGGTTTCGAATGCTTAACCACCGGGCATGAGCCGTAAGCGCTGTGGGCAATGACGCCTGCGGCGCACTCGCGGGGTGGGCGAAGACGCCCCCTCCGCCCCTCGGGCCGACGGATACCGATCTGTCCTGTTTGGTCCCACACACTTCAAGCCACGTGCGCGAAACCCTTGTCGCCACTGCGTGGTGTCCGCATGTTGGAACGGAGTATCCGGTTCCCGAGAACCGCTCCATCATGTAACCTGCACGAAATTTTGATCTCATCGCAGATCTCACGCAGAGGGCCAACGTCGTCCCTCGGCACCTGCCAAATGCCACTGACGACGACGGGAGAGCCGATGCGTACGCCGCGCCAGCCGTCCCAGCACTCCACGAATGGCCAGAACTGGTCGTTCATGGATGCTCGCCCTGCTGCGCAGGGTATGTACGACCCCCGCAATGAGCGCGACGCCTGTGGCGTCGGCTTTGTGGCCACCCTCACCGGCGAGGCGAGCCATGCGCTGGTCGAGCAGGCGCTCACGGTTCTGCGCAACCTGGAGCACCGCGGTGCCACCGGCTCCGAGCCCGACTCGGGTGACGGCGCGGGCATCCTGTCCCAGGTTCCGGACGCCTTCTTCCGTGACGTGGCCGGGTTCGAGCTGCCCGAGGCCGGTGCGTACGCCGTCGGTATCGCCTTCGTGCCGGAGGACGTCACCACCGAGGCCGTCTCACAGATCGAGACGATCGCCGGTGAGGAGGGGCTGACCGTTCTGGGCTGGCGTGAGGTTCCCGTCGCGCCCGAACTGCTCGGCGCCACCGCCCGGTCCACGATGCCGGCCTTCCGCCAGATCTTCGTCGCCGACGGCGCCAGCAAGGACATCGCGCTCGACCGCAAGGCGTTCGTGCTGCGCAAGCGCGCCGAGCGCGAGGCCGGCGTCTACTTCCCGTCGCTGTCCGCGCGGACGATCGTCTACAAGGGCATGCTGACCACCGGTCAGCTGGAGCCCTTCTTCCCGGACCTGTCCGACCGCCGCTTCGCCTCCGCGATCGCGCTCGTGCACTCCCGGTTCTCCACGAACACCTTCCCGTCGTGGCCGCTCGCCCACCCGTACCGCTTCGTCGCGCACAACGGTGAGATCAACACCGTCAAGGGCAACCGCAACTGGATGGTCGCCCGCGAGTCGCAGCTCGTCTCCGACCTCTTCGGCGAGCAGAAGCTCGACCGGGTCTTCCCGATCTGCACGCCGGACGCCTCCGACTCCGCCTCCTTCGACGAGGTGCTCGAACTCCTGCACCTGGGCGGCCGTTCGCTGCCGCACTCCGTGCTGATGATGATCCCGGAGGCGTGGGAGAACCACGACTCCATGGAGCCGGCCCGCCGCGCCTTCTACCAGTTCCACTCCACGATGATGGAGCCCTGGGACGGCCCGGCCTGTGTCACCTTCACCGACGGCAAGCAGGTCGGCGCGGTCCTCGACCGCAACGGCCTCCGCCCCGGCCGCTACTGGGTCACCGACGAGGGCCTCGTCGTCCTCGGCTCCGAGGTCGGCGTCCTCGACATCGACCCCTCGAAGGTCGTCCGCAAGGGCCGGCTGCAGCCCGGCAAGATGTTCCTCGTCGACACCGTCGAGCACCGCATCATCGAGGACGACGAGATCAAGGCCCAGCTCGCCGCGGAGAACCCGTACGCGGAGTGGCTGGAGGCCGGTGAGATCGAGCTCGGCGACCTGCCCGAGCGCGAGCACATCGTGCACACGCACGCCTCGGTCACCCGCCGCCAGCAGACCTTCGGTTACACCGAGGAGGAGCTGCGCGTCATCCTCGCGCCGATGGCCAAGACCGGTGGCGAGCCGCTCGGTTCGATGGGCACCGACTCGCCGATCGCCGCGCTGAGCGAGCGTCCGCGACTGCTCTTCGACTACTTCACGCAGCTGTTCGCGCAGGTCACCAACCCGCCGCTGGACGCCATCCGCGAGGAGCTGGTCACCTCGCTGCGCTCGTCGCTCGGCCCGCAGGGCAACCTGCTGGACCCGACGGCCGCGTCCTGCCGTACCGTCGTGCTGCCCTTCCCGGTGATCGACAACGACGAGCTGGCCAAGCTCATCCACATCAACGCCGACGGCGACATGCCCGGCTTCAAGGCCGCGACCCTCTCCGGTCTGTACCGGGTGCACGGCGGCGGTGACGCCCTCGCCGCGCGCATCGAGGAGATCTGCGCCGAGGCCGACGCCGCCATCGACAACGGCGCCCGCCTGATCGTCCTGTCGGACCGCCACTCCGACGCCGAGCACGCGCCGATCCCCTCGCTGCTGCTCACCGCGGCCGTCCACCACCACCTCATCCGCACCAAGCAGCGCACCCAGGTGGGCCTGCTGGTCGAGGCCGGTGACGTCCGCGAGGTCCACCACGTCGCCCTGCTCATCGGCTACGGCGCCGCCGCCGTCAACCCGTACCTGGCGATGGAGTCCGTCGAGGACCTGCTGCGCGCGGGCACCTTCATCAACGGCCTGGAGCCCGAGAAGGCCATCCGCAACCTGATCTACGCCCTTGGCAAGGGCGTGCTGAAGGTCATGTCCAAGATGGGCATCTCCACCGTCGCCTCCTACCGCGGCGCCCAGGTCTTCGAGGCCGTCGGTCTCGACCAGGCCTTCGTGGAGGAGTACTTCAACGGCACGGCCACCAAGATCGGCGGCGTCGGCATCGACGTCATCGCCAAGGAGGTCGCCGCCCGCCACGCCAAGGCCTACCCGGCCTCCGGCATCGCGCCGGCCCACCGTGCGCTGGAGATCGGCGGCGAGTACCAGTGGCGCCGCGAGGGCGAGCCGCACCTGTTCGACCCGGAGACGGTCTTCCGCCTCCAGCACTCGACGCGTGCCAACCGCTACGACATCTTCAAGAAGTACACGGACCGCGTGAACGAGCAGTCCGAGCGGCTGATGACGCTCCGCGGCCTGTTCGGCTTCAAGTCCGACCGGCCCTCGATCTCCATCGACGAGGTCGAGCCCGTCTCCGAGATCGTCAAGCGCTTCTCCACCGGCGCCATGTCGTACGGCTCCATCTCCAAGGAGGCGCACGAGACCCTCGCCATCGCCATGAACCAGTTGGGCGGCAAGTCCAACACCGGTGAGGGCGGCGAGGACCCGGACCGTCTGTACGACCCGGCCCGCCGGTCCAGCATCAAGCAGGTGGCCTCCGGCCGCTTCGGTGTGACCAGCGAGTACCTCGTCAACGCCGACGACATCCAGATCAAGATGGCCCAGGGCGCCAAGCCCGGCGAGGGCGGCCAGCTGCCCGGCCACAAGGTCTACCCGTGGGTCGCCAAGACGCGTCACTCGACGCCGGGCGTGGGCCTGATCTCCCCGCCGCCGCACCACGACATCTACTCCATCGAGGACCTGGCCCAGCTGATCCACGACCTGAAGAACGCGAACCCGCAGGCGCGGATTCACGTGAAGCTGGTCTCCGAGGTCGGTGTCGGCACGGTTGCGGCGGGTGTGTCGAAGGCGCACGCGGATGTCGTGCTCATCTCGGGTCACGACGGTGGTACGGGTGCTTCTCCCCTTACTTCCTTGAAGCACGCGGGTGGCCCCTGGGAGCTCGGTCTCGCCGAGACCCAGCAGACCCTGCTGCTCAACGGCCTGCGCGACCGTATCGTCGTGCAGACCGACGGCCAGCTGAAGACCGGCCGTGACGTCGTCATCGCCGCGCTGCTCGGCGCCGAGGAGTTCGGTTTCGCGACCGCGCCGCTCGTCGTCTCCGGCTGCGTCATGATGCGCGTCTGCCACCTGGACACCTGCCCAGTCGGCATCGCCACCCAGAACCCGACGCTGCGCGACCGGTTCTCCGGCAAGGCCGAGTACGTCGTGAACTTCTTCCAGTTCATCGCCGAAGAGGTCCGCGAGATCCTCGCCGAGCTGGGCTTCCGCTCCATCGAGGAGGCCGTCGGCCACGCCGAGGCCCTCGACGTGGCCCGCGCGATCAGCCACTGGAAGGCGCAGGGCCTGGACCTGGAGCCGCTGTTCCACGTGCCCGCGCTGCCCGAGGGCGCGGTCCGCCACCACCTGATCGCGCAGGACCACGGCCTGGAGAAGGCGCTCGACAACGAGCTCATCAAGCTCGCCGCCGATGCGCTGTCCGCCGACTCCGCGACCGACGCCCAGCCGGTGCGCGCCCAGGTCGCCATCCGCAACATCAACCGCACGGTCGGCACCATGCTCGGCCACGAGGTGACGAAGAAGTTCGGTGGCGCGGGCCTGCCCGACGACACCATCGACATCACCTTCACCGGCTCCGCGGGCCAGTCCTTCGGTGCCTTCCTGCCGCGCGGTGTCACGCTGCGCCTGGAGGGCGACGCCAACGACTACGTCGGCAAGGGCCTCTCCGGCGGCCGTGTCGTCGTCCGCCCGGACCGGGGCGCCGACCACCTCGCCGAGTACTCGACCATCGCGGGCAACACCATCGCCTACGGTGCGACCGGCGGCGAGCTGTTCCTGCGCGGCCGGACCGGTGAGCGGTTCTGCGTCCGCAACTCCGGTGCGCTGGTCGTCTCCGAGGGCGTGGGCGACCACGGCTGCGAGTACATGACCGGCGGTCACGCGGTGGTGCTCGGCGAGACGGGCCGCAACTTCGCGGCCGGCATGTCCGGCGGTGTCGCCTACGTCATCGACCTCGCCCGGGACAACGTCAACGTCGGCAACCTCGACGCGGTCGAGGCGCTGTCGGCCGACGACAAGCAGTGGCTGCACGATGTGGTGCGCCGCCACGCGGAGGAGACCGGCTCGACGGTCGCCGAGAAGCTGCTCGTCGACTGGGACGCGTCCGCGGAGCGCTTCAGCAAGATCATCCCCAGCACGTACAAGGCAGTGCTCGCCGCCAAGGACGCCGCCGAGCGAGCCGGTCTCTCCGAGACCGAGATCACCGAGAAGATGATGGAGGCGGCGACCAATGGCTGATCCCAAGGGCTTTCTCAACCACGGCCGCGAGGTCGCCAAGTCCCGTCCCGTGGACGTCCGGCTGAAGGACTGGAACGAGGTCTACGTCCCCGGCTCCCTGCTGCCGATCATCAGCAAGCAGGCCAGCCGGTGCATGGACTGCGGCATCCCCTTCTGCCACAACGGCTGCCCGCTGGGGAACCTGATCCCCGAGTGGAACGACTACGCCTACCGCGAGGACTGGTCGGCCGCGCAGGAGCGCCTGCACGCCACCAACAACTTCCCGGAGTTCACCGGCCGCCTGTGCCCGGCTCCGTGCGAGTCGGCGTGTGTGCTCGGCATCAACCAGCCGGCCGTCACCATCAAGAACGTCGAGGTCTCGATCATCGACAAGGCGTGGGAGACCGGTGATGTCGCGCCGCAGATCCCCGAGCGCCTGTCCGGCAAGACGGTCGCCGTCGTCGGCTCCGGCCCGGCCGGCCTCGCCGCCGCCCAGCAGCTGACCCGGGCGGGTCACACCGTCGCCGTCTACGAGCGCGCGGACCGCATCGGAGGCCTTCTCCGGTACGGCATCCCCGAGTTCAAGATGGAGAAGCGGCACATCAACCGCCGTATCGAGCAGATGCGCGCGGAGGGCACCCGCTTCCGTACCGGCATCGAGATCGGCCGCGACCTGAAGTCGACCGATCTGAAGAAGCGGTACGACGCCGTGGTCCTGGCCGTCGGTGCCACGACCGCCCGTGACCTGCCGGTGCCCGGGCGGGAGCTCAAGAAGGGCATCTACCAGGCCATGGAGTACCTGCCGCTGGCCAACAAGGTGCAGGAGGGCGACTACGTCACCGCGCCGATCTCGGCCGAGGGCAAGCACGTCGTCGTCATCGGCGGCGGCGACACCGGCGCGGACTGCGTGGGCACCGCCCACCGCCAGGGCGCGGCCTCGGTGACGCAGCTGGAGATCATGCCCCGCCCGAACGACGACCGGAACCCGGTCTCCCAGCCGTGGCCGACCTTCCCGATGCTCTACAAGGTCACCTCGGCCCACGAGGAGGGCGGCGAGCGGATCTACTCCGTCTCCACCACCCACTTCGAGGGCGACGAGGACGGCAACGTCCAGTGGCTGCACCTGGTCGAGGTCGAGTTCGTCGAGGGCAAGCTGACCCAGAAGCCGGGCACGGAGCGCAAGATCCCCGCCCAGCTGGTCACCCTCGCCATGGGCTTCACCGGCACCGACCGGGAGAACGGCCTCGTCGAGCAGTTTGGTCTGGACCTCGACGAGCGGGGTAACATCGCCCGCGACGCCGACTTCCAGACCAACGTGCCCGGAGTGTTCGTCGCCGGTGACGCCGGTCGTGGCCAGTCGCTGATCGTGTGGGCGATCGCGGAGGGCCGTTCGGCCGCGCGCGGCGTGGACCGCTTCCTCACGGGGGCCAGCGACCTGCCGGCGCCGATCCGCCCGACGGACCGGGCCCTGATGGTCTGACGGTCCGTTTAGGACCGCTCAAGAGACGTCCCGTACAAAGGCGTACGGAACACAGACGGCGCCTGCCCAGTCCCCGACCGGACAAGGGCAGGCGCCGCCGCATTTACTCTGCCTTCAGCCCCGCGAACTCCACCGTCGCGTCCTCCGTGTACGCCCCCACCTGGCCCGTCGGGTAAGGGCGTTCGGTGTCGGTGAAAGTGATCAGCTTCTTGCCGTCCACCTCGACCACGAGTTCCGCCCCCCGCTGTTCCACCCGCACGGTGTGCCAGTCGCCCACCTCGTACTTCTCGTGGCCGGTGGCCAGGAAGCGCTGGCCGCCCGGGTAGGCCGGGTCGCGCTTGCCGAGTTCCCAGCCGTTGGGCTTCAGGGTGACGTAGTAGAAGTGCTCCGGGTCGGTGTAGGCCCACACCAGCCAGGGCACCTCCCATGGGTTGGGGTCGGGCTCGCGCAGTTGCTCGACGGTCCGCATCCGGGCCTCGAAGCGCACGTCGGTGTACGCGGCCGTACTCACCACCAGACCCGCGTGCGTGGTTCCCGGGTCCTCCGCGGGCATCGGCGACAGGGTGAGCGAGTCGTCGTCGCCCGAGTTGGTGCCGTGGCCGTTGAACACCGACACCCAGCGGCCGTGAGTGGAACCGTCGGCCCAGGGTGTCGGCGGCGGTCCGGCCTCGTCCGACCCGCACTGGCTCAATGTGATGCTCAGCAGTCCGGCGAGCGCCACCGCCGCCACGAGCACGGTGAGGACGCCACGCCGGGAGCGAGTCATGCCGTCGAGTATGGCCCCAACACGGTGGCCCCGACAGGAACATCCGCGGCGAAGTCCTCGGCCAGCTGGGCCAGTACCCGGCCCGCGGCCCGGCCGTCGCCGAACGGGTTGCCCGCGCCCGCCATCCGCCGGTACCGCTCCGCGTCGTCGAGGAGTTCCTCGGCGGCCTCCACGATGGCCTCCGGATCCGTGCCGACCAGCCGGGCCGCCCCCGCCTCCACCGCCTCCGGGCGTTCGGTGGTCGTCCGCAGCACCAGCGCAGGCTTGCTCAGACTCGGGGCCTCCTCCTGGATGCCGCCGGAGTCGGTGAGGACCAGGTCGCACTCGGCGAGGGTGGCCGCGAAGTCCAGGTAACCGAGCGGCTCCACCAGCACGATGCCCTGGTGGCCGTCGAGTTCGGGCAACAGCACCTCCCGTACGGCGGGGCTCTTGTGCAGCGGCAGCACGATCTCCACGTCACCGCGCCCGGCGAGCCGGCGCAGCGCCCGTCCCATGCCGCGCATCCGTTCGCCCTGGTTCTCCCGGCGGTGCAGGGTGACCAGGATCCGTTTGGCGGCGGTGCGGAAGGCGGAGGTGCCGGCGCCCTCGGCCAGCACCCACAGCAGGTTGTCGATCACCGTGTTGCCGGTGACGAAGACCTGCTCCTGGGGCACGCCCTCGTCGGTCAGATGACGGGCGGCGCGCGGGGTCGGGGCGAAGTGCCAGCGGGCCATCCGGCCGATGAGGCTGCGGTTGAGCTCCTCCGGGAAGGGGTTGTCCATGACGCCGGTGCGCAGTCCTGCCTCGACATGGGCGACCGGGATCTTCTCGTAGAAGGCGGCCAGGGCACCGGCCAGCGCGGTGGTGGTGTCCCCCTGCACCACCACCAGGTCCGGCCGCTGCAACCGCATCACCTCGCCCAGCTCGCCGACCAGCCGGGCGGTCAGGTCGGACAGCTGCTGGCGGCTGCGCATCACGTCCAGCGCGATCCGGGTGTCGACGCCGAGCAGTCCGAGCATCTGGTGGAGCATCTCGCGGTGCTGGCCGGTGGTGACGACGACCGGTTCGAACTGGCTGTCGGCGGCCATCGCACGGGCCACCGGGGCCAGTTTGATCGCTTCCGGCCGGGTGCCGAGCACCAGCATGGCGCGTACGGGCACGGCTGACGGAGCTGTGGACATGGAAAGCCCCCCTTGGGCGTGCGCGGTCAACACAAGCCGCGCGCAGGGTGAGAGATGAGAGTGGCGAGGTGGGAGGAGAAGTCAGGTGCGCGCGGTCTTCAGCCAGGTCCGCTTGCCGGTGAGCATCCGCCAGAAGCCCCACCAGCCGGCGAAGAACCAGATGTAGCCGTAGAAGACGAAGACATGGGCGAGCAGCACCGAGCGCACCAGCCCGAGATCCCGTTCCCGCTTGGCGTACACGAAGCCGTACGCGTAGGCGGCGGTGAACGAGAGCAGATACGGGCCGAGCAGCCACATGGGCGACACGAGGGCCTGGCCGTCCTGGACGGAGGCCACGGTGGTGGCGCCCAGGGCGACGAGGAAGGACAGCGGCAGCAGCGAGGTGAGCAGGATCAGCACCGGGCTGGACAGGTGGTAGAGAAGGTCCAGCGCCGGACGGGTCGGTACGTCCCGCAGGATGAGCGGGACGAGACCGGCCGACTGCAGATGCCCCTGGAACCAGCGGGACCGCTGGCGGATGAGCCGGCGCAGACTGAGCACGGCCTGCTGGGAGACAGAGGCGGTGGTGCAGTGCTGGTTGGTCCAGCCCTTGGCGATCAGCCGCACCCCGAGGTCGAGGTCCTCGGTGAGGCTGTCGCTCCAGGGGCCGTCCCCGTCGAGCGTGTCGAGGGCGGACAGCCGCATGAACTGTCCGTTGCCGCCCATGCCCACGCTGCCGATGAAGCGGCGGGCACTCTGGAAGACATCGCCGTAGACGACGAACTCCATGTCCTGCATCCGGGCGAGCAGGCCCTGGCCCCGGTTGTACATACGGACGCAGACCTGAACGGCGCCCGTACGGGGATCGTCGAAGTAGGGGTCCACCGACTGCACGACATGCGGGTCGAGCCGGCCGTCGGCGTCCACCACACAGACGATCACGTCGGCGGGGTCGCGGCCGGCGAGCAGACCGGACGCGCGCAGGTGGCGCACTCCGTCATTGAGCGCTGCTCCTTTGCCCCGGCGTGCGTTCGGCGGCGTGCGCCGGTGCACCCGGACCCGGTCGGGGTCCGCCGCCAGGGCGATCTCGGAGGTGCGGTCGTCGGATCCGTCGTCGATGACCAGCGCCATGAAATTCCCGGCGGGCAGAGCGGTGATACGCGCCAGGGATTCCGAAAGCACTTTCTCCTCGTTGAGGCATGCGAGAAGAAATATATAGAAGCGTTCTCTACGCTCCGTGCGGGTACGGCGAATTCTGCGCCGGGAGAGGAGAAACAGACTCGTGTTGTAACAGCCGGCCAGCACGATCAGGGCGGCGCTTGCCCAGAGAAGCAGGTCAGTGATCATGGCTGCTCCCGGCGCTGACCTGCGCTTTCCGTGCTTGTCTGCGCAGTCTTGTCCGGGCCAGGAGTATCAGACAGGCGATCAGGCAGTAGAGCAGGAATCCGGCCCCGGCCGTTGCCTGTAACGCTTTGGCCAATGGTAGACCCGGTATCGCTTCCGGTGCGGTCATGGCCCCGGCGAGGGGCAGCAGTGCCCCCAGAGCGGGTCGTCCGTACATTGTCCCCCCATATTTCACAGCGCGTCCCCATCGCGCGAAGGTGAACGTAGCAGACCGTCGGGCCGCGCAAGAAGGGTATTCGGAAAAAGGGACGAGGTGATCAACGAAGGGGGACCATCGGCCCCACAGGAATTCACCCTTCGGACCATTGACACCCCTCTTGATCGCCAAGAACAATCGGTGGCTTCTTGTCGGAAAACGCCTTTGCCGAAACACGGCGAGGTGGGGGGAATGATCGTGAGAACAGTGATCCGACCGCGGAGACGTAGATTCTCCAGGCTTTCCGTACTCCTGTTACTCGTTGCCGCGCTGCTCAGCGGCACCTTCCTGGCCGCCGGCGCCCAGGCCGCCGGGGAACCCGACCGGCACCGGGGCCACTCCACCGGCACCAGGTCCGGACTCAACCACGTCGACCTCAAGGCCTGGGCGAAGGCCCAGCTCAAGGCCGACAAGGCACGCCACGACCGGGCACGCGACCGGACGGCCGCGGCCGTCACCCCGGCGAGCACGACAGCGACCACGCTCGCCTCCGCCGTGAGCCGCCAGGCGGAGCTGCTCGCCCCGGCCGACGTCGGCCCCGCGGCCGACCCGACCACCCTCGTCCTGTACGACACGGCCGGCCCCTACGGGCACCTCGGCGAGCTGTACGCGATGGCCGCCGCCAACCTCGCCGGACACTTCGGCACGGTGACGGCGAAGCCCGTCTCGCAGTACACCGCGGGTCTGGTCGAGCAGCACACGGCCACGATCTACATCGGGTCGACGTACTACTGCTGCGACGTCCCGGACGCGATCCCGGCCGCGTTCTACCAGGACGCCATGACCACCACCAAGCCCGTGACCTGGATGGGCGCCAACATCTGGAACATGGCCAACGCCGTCGGACCGACCCAGTTCGCCGCGAAGTACGGCTGGGACCCGACGACGTCGTACTACGAGGACGGCGGCTCGATCGGCACCGTCACACAGGTGACGTACAAGGGCCAGAACCTCACCCGGAAGATCCCGGCCGGGCAGGACGGCGGCGTACTGCGTCCCAACGTCCTGACAGGGGCCGGATATCCGCCGGTCACCCGGGTCGCGGAGGGGCTGGACAGCTCCAACGGGCACACCTTCGGGTGGGCGGTCCGTTCGTCCAACCTCACCTACGTCGGTGAGATCCCCTTCGCCTACGTCTCGGAGAGCGACCGGGTCATCGTTTTCGAGGACCTGCTCTTCGACGCGCTCGCGCCGGGCACGGCCGAACGGCACCGGGCGGTCGTCCGGCTTGAGGACATCAGCCCCAACGCCGAACCCGCCGAGCTGCGGGCCATCGCGGACTACCTGTACGCGCAGAAGATCCCCTACGGCATCAACGTGATCCCGGTCTACACGGACCCGAACGGCGCCTACAACAACGGCGTCCCGGAGACGATCCGGCTCTCGCAGCGGCCGCAGCTGGTCAACACGCTGAAGTACATGCTGGCCAGGGGCGCCGTACTGATGAACCACGGCTACACGCACCAGTACGGCAATGTGGCCAACCCGTACAACGGCGTCAGCGGCGACGACTTCGAGTTCTACCGGGCGCACGTGGACGCGAACAACAGCGTGATCTACGACGGCCCGGTCGCCGAGGACTCCACCGCCTGGGCCCAGGGACGGGTCGACAGCGGTCTGGCCGAGTTCGCGGCGGCGGGACTGCCGAGGCCGCAGCTGTGGACCACTCCGCACTACGCGGGTTCGGCCACCGATTACCGGGTCTTCAGTTCGAATTTCTCGGCCCGACTCGAACGGTCGCTTTATTTCGCCGGAACTCTCAGCGGAGTCTCGTCGGATCCGAACCGCTTCATCGGACAGTTCTTCCCGTATGTGGTGCGTGATGTGTACGGGACGAAGGTGATTCCCGAGAACATCGGGAATTATGAGCCGGAGGAATTCAACAATCATCCGCCACGGCTGCCGGCCGATCTGATCGCCTCGGCCAAGGCCAACCTCGCGGTACGGGACGGCTTCGCCAGCTTCTTCTACCACCCGTACTTCCCGGTCCAGCCGCTGCGCGAGACGGTCGAGGGCATCAAGGCCCTGGGCTACACCTTCGTCAGCCCCGCGAGCCTGTGAGGAGGAAGTGAGGGGGAGGACCGCCGCCGTCCTGGCGGCGGTCCTCCTCGCCGTCGGCGGCTGCACCCCGGAGGAGAGGGAGGAGAAGGACCCCGCGATGCGCGGCATCACCCTGCCCTCGTGGTACCGCACCGACTACGACAGCCCCGCCGCCGACCGCTATCTGCGGGACATCCGGGCCACCGGCGCGCGCTGGGTCACCTTCACCCCGACCTGGTACCAGAAACGCATCGGCGACTCGGTCATGCGGCCCACCGAGGAGACCGCGAGCGACGCCGGGCTGCGGCGGATCGTGGACCGGGCCCACGCCGCGGGCCTGAAGGTGATGATCAAACCGCATGTCGACCTGCCCGGCGACGGCGACCGCGCCGACATCCGCCCGCGCGACCGCACCACCTGGTTCACCGCCTACCGGGGCTTCATCACCCACTACGCCGACCTCGCCGCGCGGACCGGCGCCGAGCAGTTCGCCGTGGGCACCGAACTCGCCGGCGTCTCCCGGCACACCGCCGCCTGGGCCGAGGTCGTCGAGGCGGTCCGCGACCACTACGACGGCCCGCTCACCTACGCCGCCAACTACGACGAGTACCGGCGCATCGGCTTCTGGCACCGGCTCGACCTCATCGGCATCGACGCCTACTGGCCGCTGTCCGACCGCCCCACCCGGGACACCGAGGCGCTGCGCCGCGCCTGGCGGCCGATCAGCGAGGAGCTCGCCGCCTTCGCCCGCCGCACGGACCGGCCGGTCCTGTTCACCGAGGCCGGCTATGTCAGCCAGCGCGGGACGACGACGGCGCCGTACTCCTGGACCGTCAGCTCCCGGCCCGCGGAGGACGAACAGGCCGCCGCCTACCGGGCGTTGCTGGACACCTTCACGGGCCGGGACTGGTGGGCCGGGGTCTGCTGGTGGATGTGGGACGACTGGCCGGACAGCGGGGAGACGCCGGCCCGTCTGGCGTACACCCCGCACGGCAAGCCCGCGGAGGACGTGCTGCGCGAGAAGTGGGGGGCCTCTTAAGGCACCCGGTAGGGCTCCCCGTACATCTGCCACGTCAGCGGAGTGCTCAGCTCCTGGTTGCCGTCGTACAGCCAGGGTCGCTGGGCGGTGTCGATGCGGCTGGTGTCGGTGCTCGGCTTCTTGGCCTTCATGGCCTTCTTGCGGAGGTCGAGAAAGATGTCGAGGTACGCCTTCTCCGAGCCGCCCCGGGAGGGCAGCTTCGCCTCGTGCAGGGCGCGTTCGCGCAGTCCGTAGAAGCCGTTCGCGCTCGGGTCGGGGCCGTGGAAGACCATCGCGTCGTAGTAGACGAACTGGCCCAGCGTGCCCAGGCCGTCGAGCTTGGCGAGGCGGACCGCGGGGTTGAAGTAGACGCGGTCGCGCTCGGCGTCCTGGGCCTCGCGGAACGCCGGCTTCTTCGCCTCCGCCTGCCAGGCGGCGGTGAAGCCGGGGTCCAGACCCTTGTGGGAGTCGGTGCCGTCGACCTTGCGCAGGGCGGGCAGATAACGGGCCAGGCCGTTGTCCGGGTGGGCCTTCGTGTACCGCTCGACCAGGGTGAGCAGATCGTGGGTGCCGGTGCAGAAGCCGATGGCGCCGGCCGTGTAGCCGCAGCCGTCGCCGTTGTCCTCGACGCTGCCATAGCCCAGGCGCCAGTTGAGGCTGGAGAACTCGGCCGTGGCCGTGATCTTGAGGGCCAGTTCCTTCTTGTCGGGGTCGGCCAGGCCCGGCGGCAGGCTCGCGATCGTCTTCTCGTCCTCCGCCCGCTCCGTCTCGGCCCGCTCCTTGGCCTCCTCGCGGGCCAGCTGGGCGGCCGACACGGGCGGCTTGGCCGGGCTCTCCGCGGAGTCGGTGGGCATCAGGAAGTAGGCCGCCGCCGTGATCGCGACCGGCACGGCCGCGAACATCAGTACACCGGTGCGTCTCACTGGACCCCTCCACTTGTCAGCTCGCCGACCCGCGCGACCGTTGCCGGCACCAGCAGCGCCAGTACGGCCACGCAGGCGGCGGCCTGGATCAGGCCGCGCCGCGGCCTCCGGGGAGCGTACGCGAACGCCGGCGCCACCGCCCCGCCGGTCAGCAGTCCGCCGAGGCGGCCCTGCCAGGCTCGTCCCGGCGAGGGCAGCGCGGGGTCGGCCAGGAACAGTTCGAGGACCGAGCTGCCGAGCCCCGCCAGCAGATACAGAGGTGTCCCCATCCCGCAGTGGAAGCCGACGGCCGCCTCCCGCATGGAGTCCGGGCAGGTGACCCGCTCGCAACGGGTGCAGCGGACGTAGGACTCCACCTCGGCATGGCGGTAGCAGGTGGTGACGGCGTGCTCGGATTCCAAGCCGGCTCCTCGGGCATGGGACGGACGGTGAGCCGGTGGGGACGGCGGCGAACAAAATAGCGAACACCTGTGGATGCCGGGAGAGGTGGGTCCAGGGTGCCGTAATCTCGGCATTCAGTCCGGGGAGCCGAGGGGGAAGAACGTATGGCCGCCATCAGTCTGAGCAAGGTGGAGGAGACCGCGCCCGCGCTGGTCAGCCTGTACAAGAGCGCGGGAGTTTCGCTGACCAAGCACGGGCTGGACGGGCTGCGGGCCGCGGTCTATCTCGTGGTCGACTACTCCGGTTCGATGAAGCCGTACTACAAGGACGGCAGTGTGCAGGCCCTCGCGGACCGGGTGCTCGGGCTCTCCGCGCACCTCGACGACGACGGCCGGGTGCCGGTGGTGTTCTTCTCCACCGACGTCGACGCCGAGACCGACATCGCCCTCGCCGACCACCAGGGGCGGATCGAGCGGATCGTGGCCGGGCTCGGGCACATGGGCAAGACCAGCTACCACCTCGCCATGGACGCCGTCATCGACCACTACCTCGACAGCGGCTCCCGCGAACCCGCCCTCGTCGTCTTCCAGACCGACGGCGGGCCGATCAACAAGCTCGCCGCGGAGCGGTATCTGTGCAAGGCGGCGCGGCTGCCGCTGTTCTGGCAGTTCATCGGCTTCGGCGACGCGTCGAGCAGGCAGTTCGACTATCTGCGCAAGCTCGACGAACTGTCCGTGCCGGACAAGCGGGTCGTCGACAACGCCGGGTTCTTCCACGCCGGTTCGGATCCGCGGAAGGTGTCCGACGCCGAGCTGTACGACCGTCTCGTCGGCGAGTTCCCGAAGTGGCTGGTGGCGGCGCGGGCGCAGGGGATCATCCCGCCACGCGCTTGAACTGCTCCTCGGTCAGCGCGAGTTCGAGCGCCGCGGTGTTCTCCGCCAGATGGGCGGGGGAGGAGGTGCCCGGGATCGGGAGCACGTTCGGGGCGCGGTGCAGCAGCCAGGCCAGCGCCGTCCGGGACGGTGTGGCGCCCAGTTCCGCGGCGACCTGCGCCAGCGGGCCGTGCTCGCCGCCGCTGACCGGGAAGTAGGGCACGAAGGCGATCCCGCGGTTCGCGGTGTGGTCGATCACCGGGTCGTGGCCGCGCTCGGCCAGGTTGTAGAGGTTCTGCACGCTCGCGATCGGCGCGATCTCCTCGGCCGCGGTGAGTTCGGCGATCGTCACCTCGGAGAGACCGATGTGCCGGATCTTGCCCTCCTGTTGGAGCTGCTTCAACGCGCCGATCTGGTCGGCGAGCGGGTACTCGGGGTCGATGCGGTGGAGGTGGAAGAGGTCGATGCGGTCGGTGCGCAGCCGGCGCAGGCTCAGCTCGGCCTGCTGGCGCAGATAGGCCGGGTGGCCGTGCGTGATCCATTCCGTCGGGCTCGGGCGCAGGACGCCCGCCTTGGTGGCGATCACGACGTCGTCGCGGTGCGGGCCGAGCGCCTCGGCCAGCAACTCCTCGTTCGCGCCCAGGGCGTAGGCGTCGGCGGTGTCGAAGAGGTTCACCCCGAGCTCGACCGCCCGGCGCAGCAGTGCGATCGACTCGGCGCGGTCGGTGGGCGCCGTCCAGATGGGGGCCGTCATGCCGGAGCGCTCGTGCGGGGCGTTCGCCAGACGCATCGCGCCGTAGCCGATCCGTCGTACTGCGAGGTCGCCGCCGAGCCGGAATACCGTGGAGTTCGTCATGGCTGTGACGCTATGAGCTCACATGGATGTGAGCTTCAAGCCGATGTGAGGGGGATCACTTGAAGATCGGGCAGCTGTCCCGGGACACGGGGGTCAGCATCCGGCTGCTGCGCTACTACGAGGAGCAGGGCCTCCTCGATGCCGAGCGCACCCCGGGCGGTCAGCGCGTGTACGACGACGCGGCGCCCCTGACCGTCCGCCGCATTCGCGCGCTGCTGGAGGCGGGCCTGCCCACGCGGGTGATCCGGGAGGTACTGGACTGCGTGTGCGGCAGCGAGGCCGAGGTGGAGCCGTGCCTGACGCCGATGCTGCTGGAGCAACTCCAGGGCATCGAGGAGCGGATCGCCCATCTGGAAGGGTCACGCCAGTCGCTCGCACGGCTGTTGGCACCGTTGGCTTGAGCGGAACGTCGTGCCACCCTGAGGTTGATCCGACGGGGAGGGCGACGACATATGAACGGCGCACGATCGGGCCAACGGAGCGACCGGCCCAGGGGCGAGAAGATCGCCGACTGGGCGGACGGCCGGCTCGGGCTCTACGCAATGGCCAAGGCCAATATGCGCAAGGTGTTTCCCGACCACTGGTCGTTCATGCTGGGCGAGGTCTGCCTCTACAGCTTCATCGTGCTGATCCTCACCGGCACCTACCTCACCCTGTTCTTCGACCCGAGCACCAACGAGGTCGTCTACAACGGCACTTACGAGCCGCTCAACGGCGTCCTGATGACCAGGGCCTACGAGTCCACACTGGACATCAGCTTCGATGTGCGCGGTGGGCTGCTGATCCGGCAGATGCACCACTGGGCGGCGCTGGTGTTCGTCACCGGCATGCTCGTGCACATGATGCGGATCTTCTTCACCGGAGCCTTCCGCAAGCCGCGCGAGATCAACTGGGTTTTCGGCTGGACCCTGTTGATGCTCGGCATCATCACCGGGCTGACCGGCTACTCGCTCCCGGACGACCTGCTGTCCGGCACCGGTCTGCGCTTCGCCCACGGTGCGATCCTGTCGATCCCGATCGTGGGGACGTACATCGCGTTCTTCCTCTTCGGCGGGGAGTTCCCCGGGGACGACTTCATCGCGCGGCTGTACCCGGTCCACATCCTGCTGCTGCCCGGGATCATGCTCGGCCTGGTGGTCGCCCATCTGATCCTGGTCTTCTACCACAAGCACACGCAGTACCCCGGCCCGGGACGGGACCAGAAGACGGTCGTCGGAATGCCGCTCCTGCCGGTGTACATGGCCAAGGCGGGCGGCTTCTTCTTCCTCGTCTTCGGCGTGCTGGCGATCATGGGCGGGCTCGCGCAGATCAACCCCGTCTGGGCGTTCGGGCCCTACCGGCCGGACCTGGTCACCACCGGCGCCCAGCCGGACTGGTACCTGGGCTTCTCCGAGGGCCTGATCCGGGTGATGCCGGGATGGGAGATCACCTTCTGGGGGCACACCCTGGAACCGGGCGTCTTCATCCCCTTCTCGCTCTTCCCGCTGATCCTGATGGCGCTCGGGGCGTATCCGTTCGTCGAGGCATGGATCACCGGCGACAAACGCGAGCACCACATCCTCGACCGGCCGCGCAACGTGCCCGTGCGCACCGGCCTCGGCGTGGCCTGGCTCAGCCTGTACGTGGTGCTGCTGATCGGCGGTGGCAACGACATCGTGGCCACGCATCTGCATCTGTCCATCAACGCGATCACCTGGTTCGTGCGGATCTCCGTCTTCGTGGTCCCGGTCCTCGCGTTCGTGATCACGAAGCGGATCTGTCTGGGCCTTCAGCGCCGGGACCGGGACAAGGTGCTGCACGGCAGGGAGTCGGGCACCATCAAGCGGCTGCCGCACGGTGAGTACGTCGAGATACACGAACCCCTCTCGCAGGAGCAGCTGCACACCCTCACCCAGCACGAGCAGAACCCGCCGTACGAGGTCGGCCCGCTCGTCGACGCCAACGGGGTGCGCCGCCGGGTGACGTCGTCGCAGCGGGTGCGGGCGCGGCTGGCGCGGGCGATGTTCGGGCCCGAGACGCGGATCGAGAAGCCGACGGTGGAGGAGTACCGGGAGCTCACCAGCGGCGATCACCACCACTGAGGACGGCGGCCCGGCAGTCGTCCGGGGTGCCCCAGGCGGTGCGCAGGACGCGGGCTCTGGTCAGCCAGAGCGACAGGTCGCACTCCGCCGTGTAGCCGATCGCGCCGTGCAGTTGGAGGGCCGTGCGGGCGGTTGTGTACGCCGCCTCGCAGGCCGTGACCTTGGCGGCGGCGAGGTCGGCGGCCGCCATGGTCAGCGCGGCGCCGAGGACCAGGGGGCGGGCGAACTCCAGGGCGATCCGGGCGTCGGCGAGCCGGTGCTTGACGGCCTGGAACGAGCCTATGGGGACACCGAACTGGGTGCGCCGGCGGACGTGGGTGACGGTCCGGTCCAGGAGGGCGAGGCCGACGCCCAGGGCCTGGGCGGCGGTGGTGAGGCGGGCGAGGGCGAGGGCGGGGCCGACGGGCGGTTCCCGGGTGAGGAGTTCACCGCCCGGCTCCAGGACGGTGAGGCGGCGGGCGGGGTCGAGGGACGGGCGTACGGGGCCGTGTCCGGGGGCGAGACGCAGGCCGTCGCCGTCGAGGGCGAGGCGGATGCCGGCCGCGTCGCCGTCGAGGGCATACCTGCTGCCGTAAGCCACCGTTGCCATGGTCTCGCCCGAGGCGAGCTGTTTGACGAGCCCGGACTCGCGCAGCAGGACGGCGGCCGCGACGGTCTCGACGAGCGGGCCGGGCACGGCATGCCGCCCCAACTCCACGAAGGCGAGCGCGAGTTCGACGGGACGCAGGCCGACCCCGCCGCACGCCTCCGGTACGGCGAGGGCGAACACCCCCGCATCCGCGATACGGGCCCACAGCGCGCGCCCGCTCCTGTGGTCGCCGCGGCTCCAGTCCCGGACGACGGACGGCGTGCCGGCGGCCGTGAGCATGGCGTCGAGCGAGTCGGTGAACGCCCGCTGCTCGGGGTCGAGGAGGAAGCGCATCAGCGGCGTCCCTTCGGAAGCCCCAGCAGGCGTTCGGCGATGATGTCCCGCTGGATCTCGTTCGTACCGGCGTAGATGGGCCCCGCCAGGGCGAACACATACCGCTCGGCCCAGTCCGTGTCCGCCGACTCGCCCTCCTCCCCGAGGAGATCGAGCGCCGTCTCGTGCAGCGCGATGTCGTACTCGGACCAGAAGACCTTGTTCAGGCTGGACTCCGCGCCGATCGGCCCGCCCTCAAGGAAGCGGGAGGCGGCCGCGTAGGCGAAGAGCTGATAGGCGCGGGCGCCGATCAGCGCGTCGGCGACGCGGGCCTGCGCCGTCGCGGGGCTCCCTTGGGCCCGCCACAGGCCGAGCAGGCGGTCCGCCGCGGCCAGGAAGCGGCCGGGGGAGCGGAGCATGAGCCCCCGTTCGTTCCCGGCCGCCGACATCGCGATCCGCCAGCCCTGGCCGGGCTCGCCGATCACGTCCTCGTCCGGCACGAACACCTCGTCCAGGAAGAGCTCGGCGAAGGCCGGTTTCCCGTCCAGCCGGCGGATCGGGCGGACCGTGACGCCGGGCGCGCGCAGGTCGAACATCAGATACGTCAGGCCCTGGTGCGGCTTCGCGGCGTCCGGGTCGCTGCGGAACAGGCCGAACGCGCGGTCGGCGAAGGCCGCCCGGGACGACCAGGTCTTCTGGCCGCTCAGCAGCCAACCGCCCGGCGTGCGCACCGCCTTCGAGCGCAGGGCCGCCAGGTCCGAGCCCGCCTCCGGCTCCGACCAGGCCTGCGCCCACACCACCTCGCCGGTGGCCATCGGCGGCAGCACCCGCGCCCGCTGCTCCTCGGTGCCGAAGTCGAACAGCGTCGGCGCCAGCAGGCTGATGCCGTTCTGCCCCACCCGGCCCGGCGCGCCCGCCGCGTAGTACTCCTCCTCGAACAGCAGCCACTCGACGAGCGTGGCGTCCCGGCCGCCGTACGCCGCCGGCCAGTTCACCACCGACCAGCGGTCCGCGGCCAGTTCGGCCTCCCACGCGCGATGCGCCGCGAAGCCCTCCTCGGTCTCAAGGGACGGCAGCGGAACGGACGGCACGCGCGCGTGCAGCCAGGCGCGGGCCTCGGCGCGGAACGCCGCCTCCGCCGGTGTGAAGGTGAGATCCATCGGCCGCCGCTCCTTCCCTAACAAGTGTTTGGTAGGTTAGCGTGCCCCTATGACAGGCGTCGAGAGCCCGGCCTACGAGCCCGGGCACGGGCTGCTGACCGGCCGCACCGCCGTCATCACGGCGGCCGCGGGCGCGGGCATCGGCGGGGCCACCGCACGCCGCTTCCTGGAAGAGGGAGCCCGCGTGCTGATCAGCGACGCCCATGAGCGCCGGCTCAAGGAGCACGAGGCGGAGCTGGCCCGCCGGTTCCCCGGAGCCGTGGCCGCGGCCGTCTGCGACGTCACCGACGAGGCCCAGGTGCGGGCGCTGTTCGAGACGGCCGTCCGGCTGCACGGCCGGCTCGACGTCGTCGTCAACAACGCCGGACTCGGCGGCACTTCACCCCTCGTCGACATGACCGACGCACAGTGGTCCCGCGTCCTGGACGTCACGCTGAACGGCACCTTCCGGTGCACCCGGGCCGCCCTGCGCGCCATGAAGGAGACCGGCGGCGGGGTCATCGTCAACAACGCCTCCGTCGTCGGCTGGCGCGCCCAGGCCGGGCAGGCGCACTACGCCGCCGCCAAGGCCGGCGTGATGGCGCTGACCCGGTGCGCGGCGGTCGAGGCCGCCGAGTACGGCGTACGCGTCAACGCGGTGGCGCCGAGCCTCGCCATGCACCCGCACCTCGTGAAGGTGACCTCGGCACGGCTCCTGGAGGAACTGACCGCACAGGAGGCCTTCGGGCGGTACGCCGAGCCCTGGGAGGTGGCCAACGTGATCGTGTTCCTGGCCTCCGGCTACTCCTCGTACCTGACCGGAGAGGTCGTCTCCGTCAGCAGCCAGCACCCCTAGGACAATGGACCGCGTGCCGACCAAGAAGAAGCCCCAGGTGACGGCGGCGCCCGCCCGCCGCCGCGAACTCCTCGACACCGCCGCCGAGGTCTTCGCCGAACAGGGCTACAACGCCACCACCGTCCGCAAGATCGCGGACCACGCGGGCATGCTCGCGGGCAGCCTCTACTACCACTTCGACTCCAAGGAGTCGATGCTGGAGGAGATCCTGCGCACCTTCCTCGACGAGCTCTGGGACGGCTACGACTCCGTCCTGGGCGGCGAGCTGGGGCCGCGGGAGACCCTCGAAGCACTGGTCACCGAGTCGTTCCGGGAGATCGACCGGCACCGCGCCGCCGTCGCGATCTACCAGAAGGAGAGCAAGCAGCTGGTGGCGCAGGAGCGGTTCGCGTTCCTCGCCGAGTCCCAGCGCAGGTTCGAGAAGGCGTGGCTGTCCACGCTGGAGCGCGGCGTCGCGGCCCGGGTCTTCCGGGCCGACCTCGACGTCCGGCTCACCTACCGGTTCGTGCGGGACACGGTGTGGGTCGCCGCGTCCTGGTACCGGCCCGGCGGACACCACAGCCCGGAGGAGATCGCCCGGCAGTACCTGTCGATGGTGCTGGACGGGATCGCCGTACGTATGTGACTCACTGGGGAGTTGCCATGGCCGAGGCCTACATCGTCGAAGCGGTCCGTACGCCCGTGGGGCGGCGCGGGGGAGGGCTCGGCGGGGTGCACCCGGCCGACCTGGGCGCTCATGTGTTGCGCGCGCTGATGGAACGCTCGGACGTCGATCCGGCCGCCGTCGAGGACGTCGTGTTCGGCTGCCTGGACGCCGTGGGGCCGCAGGCCGGGGACATCGCCCGGACCTGCTGGCTGGCGGCCGGACTGCCCGAGGAGGTGCCGGGGGTGACCGTCGACCGGCAGTGCGGGTCCTCGCAGCAGGCCGTGCACTTCGCGGCGCAGGCCGTGCTGTCCGGCACGCAGGACCTGGTCGTGGCCGGCGGGGTGCAGAACATGTCGATGATCCCGATCGCCTTCGCCACCCGGCAGGCGGCCGAGCCGCTCGGGCTGACGGCCGGACCCTTCGCGGGCAGCGAGGGCTGGCGGGCGCGGTACGGGACCAAGCCGGTCAACCAGTTCGTCGGCGCCGAGATGATCGCCGCGAAGTGGGGGATCAGCAGGCGGGACCAGGAGGAGTTCGCGCTGCGCTCGCACGAGCGGGCGGTCCGGGCGATCGACGAGGGGCGCTTCGACCGGGAGGTCGTGCCTTACGGCCCCGTGGCCGTGGACGAGGGGCCCCGCCGGGACACCTCACTGGAGAAGATGGCGGGGCTGAAACCGGTCCTCGACGGCGGCACGATCACGGCGGCCTGCTCCTCGCAGGTCTCCGACGGCGCGGCGGCCATGCTGCTCGCCTCCGAGCGGGCGGTGCGCGAGCACGGGCTGACCCCACGCGCGCGCGTGCACCACCTCTCGGTCCGTGGCGAGGACCCGATCCGGATGCTCACCGCGCCCATCCCGGCCACCGCGCACGCCCTGAAGAAGACCGGCCTGACCATCGACGCCATCGACCTCGTCGAGATCAACGAGGCCTTCGCGCCGGTCGTCCTCGCCTGGCTGAAGGAGACCGGCGCGGACCCCGACCGGGTCAACGTCAACGGCGGCGCCATCGCCCTGGGGCATCCGCTGGGCGCCACCGGCGTACGCCTGATGACGACGCTGCTGCACGAACTGGAGCGCACGGGCGGGCGGTTCGGGCTGCAGACGATGTGCGAGGGCGGGGGTCAGGCCAACGTGACGATCATCGAGCGGCTGTCAGCGGCTGAGTGAGAAGCCGAGCACCACACCCGCGGCCACCTGCACCATGCCCGGCGCGAGATCACCGGCGGAGGCCCCGCCACCGCCGCCGTGCCCGCGGTACTGACGGAACTCGTACGACTCGGCGTCCACGTCCTGGATGTGGATCACGGCGCCGAGGTGCACGCCCGCCGCCTCCGCGTAGACCTCGGCCTTGCGGCGGGCGGCGGCCACCGCCCTGCGGCGCGCCTCGTCCCGCAGCGCGGGCTTGTCGTGCACGTCGAACTCCACGCTGTCGATGCTGCGCGCACCGGCCTCCACCACGTCCACCAAGAGCTGCTGAAGGTTGTCCAGCGTCTCGGTCTCGATGACGTACTGGGCCCGGCAGAGGTAGCCGACGAACTTCCGTGCGCCATTGTCATGGCCGTACTCCGAGCTGAGCCTCAGCCGGGAACCCGACACCGAGGCATCCGGTATGCCGTGCCGGCGCAGCACCTCGCGCAGCCGCATGACCGCCGCGCCCGCCTCGTGGAACGCCTGCTCGGGGGCGGCCTCCAGGACCTCCACGCCCAGCTTCACCCGGACCAGCTGGGGCTCGGCCCGCACACTGCCCGCACCGAACACACTGAGCCCCCAGGGCTCCTTGATCGTCTCCGTCATGCGGGCATTGAAGCACCGCCTGCCGACAACGCGCCCAGGGTTTGTGCGGCCTCGGCCATGATCCGGTCCACCAGTTCCCGGCACGACGGCAGGTCGTCGATCACCCCGGCGACCTGTCCCGAGGCCATCACCCCGAGGTCCGTGCGGCCGTCCACCATCGAGGCCTTGAGCAGCATCGGGGTGTTCGCGGCGAGCAGGACCTGGCTCCAGGTGAGGTCCTTGCCGTGTCTGAGGGCGCGGCCTTCGCGGAGCATCCGGGGCCAGCTCGTGCCGGACAGCTTCCGGAAGGCGGCGGCTCTTCGTACCGCCTGGAACAGGGCTTTCGTACGGCCGGAACGCTCCAGCGAATCGACCAGTTCCGTGCGGAGCATGCGGTGCGGGAGGCCGTCGACCGCCGTGGTGACCGTGACGTCCCGGACCGTCGCCGCCAGATAGCGGGCCTTCACCGCGTCCGGGACCGTGGAGTCCGAGGTGAGCAGGAACCGGGTGCCCATGGCGACACCGGCCGCCCCGTAGGCCAGCGCAGCGACCAGGCCCCGCCCGTCGAAGAAGCCGCCCGCCGCCACCACCGGGATCCGCACCGCGTCCACCACCTGCGGCAGCAGCACCGTCGTCGCCACCTCGCCGGTGTGGCCGCCGCCCTCGCCGCCCTGCACGATCACCGCGTCCGCGCCCCAGGCCGCGACCTTCTCGGCGTGCCGCCGCGCTCCCACGGTCGGGATCACCACGACGCCGGCCTCCTTGAGCTCGGCGATCAGCCCAGGGGAGGGCGCGAGGGCGAAGGAGGCCACCCGTACGCCCTCCTCGATGATCACCTGGATGCGGTCGGCGGCGTCCGACGCGTCCGCGCGGAGGTTGACCCCGAACGGCGCGTCCGTACGGGACTTGACCTCGCGGACCGCCTCGCGCAGCCGGTCCACGGTCATGGTGGCGGAGGCCAGGATGCCGAGGGCGCCCGCGTTCGCCGTCGCGGAGACCAGCCGCGGCCCCGCCACCCATCCCATCCCGGTCTGCACGATCGGATGCCGGACCCCGACCAGCCGGGTGAGCGCGGTCTCCATCAGTGATCGACCTCCCGCGCGCGGGCGTTCTCCGGGTCGATCACCTCGCGGATCAGCCGCAGTTCCTCGGGCGTGGGGTCGCGGGTGTACGGCACCTCGTCCGGGACCGTGAGCGTGAAGCCGGTCGCCTCCCGTACCTCCTCGACCGTGACGCCCGGATGCAGCGAGGCCAGCCGCATCGAGCGGTCCGGGGTCGCGAAGTCGAGGACGCCGAGGTCGGAGACGACACGCGGGATGCGGTGGTGGCGGGCGCCGTCGGCACGGTCGTAGCCCACTCCGCACACCATGTCGACCCGCTCGACGAACACCCGTCGCGAATGGCGCGGGATCCAGTAACTGGTCGGGTTGTTCAGGGTGTTGACCGGCGCGCCGCGCACACCGAGGAGCTGTCGCTTCGGTCTCTCCCAGTCGCCGATGCACGCGATGTTCTGGTTGCCGTAGCGGTCGATCTGGCTCGCGCCCATCATCACGTGCCGTCGGCCGCCGGTGACCAGGGTGAGGTGCCGGCGGTACGGCAGCCAGCCCTCGACGGTGCCGTCCGCGCGGACGATCATCGCCTCGCCGTCGGTCAGCAGCAGGTCCGGCGCGAAGGTGAGCCGGGCGAGACGGGCGCCGACGGAGGGGATCAGGCCCATGGGGCTGGCGAGGATCTCCCCGGCGCCCCGCCAGGCCTCGGCGCAGGCGACGACGCAGTGCTCGGCGCGGGTGGCGGTCATCGGTCCCCCTGTGCGCCGAGATGACGCTTCGCGAACTCGGGCCACGGCGTGGTCGCGTACTCCTTCTGGGCGGCCTCGTCGCGGCCGTAGTCAGGTGCGCAGGAGGTGAAGTGGGCACCGTTCGGGGCCTCGATCACGCCGGTGACCGTGTGGCGCTGGATCAGCAGGCTCTGCGGCGCCTCCTTCGTCAACTCAACGGTGTCCACTACCCGTTCGCACGAGACGTACGCCGCGTCCGCCGCCTCGCAGAACAGGTCGTCGAAGTACGGGTCGGGGCCCAGGTACTGGCCGTTGCCCCGCCGGTCGGCGCGGTTGACGTGTACCAGGGCCGCGTCCAGCCGCAGGGCGGGCATCGCGACGAACGTCTCGCCGTCGTCGTACGGCGAAGTCACCGTGCGCAGGCCCGGGTTGACCCGCATGACGTCCGAGCCGAGGCCGGCCCGCACCGGGAGGAACGGCAGCCGGTTGGCGGCGGCGCGCAGGCCCCACAGGAACATCGCCTCGTCGATCTCCGTCAGTTCGAGGGCGCCGCGCTCGCGGGCCGCCCGGTAGTGTGGTTCCAGCGGGATCGAGTCGAGGGTGACGAAGGGAGCGACCAGGCGGCGGATCCGTCCGGCGGCGGCCAGCATGCCGACGTCCGGGCCGCCGTACGAGACGACCGTGAGATCGGTGATCTCGGACCGGAGCACTGCTCTCACCAGCGCCATCGGCTTGCGGCGCGAGCCCCAGCCGCCGATGCCGAGCGTCATGCCGCTGTGCAGCCGGGACACCGCCTCGTCGGCGGTCATCGTCTTGTCGGTCACTGCCCGCCTCCTGCTCCGAAGGTGTCCCGGACCCGGTCGGCCACCCCGCTCACGCTCGCCTCGAAGGTGAAGCCCTGCTCGAAGCGGTAGCTGCGGCGCACGTCGACCGGATCGATGCCGTTGAGGGCCGCCTTGGCGAGGCGCAGCAGCTCCCCGTCCTTGGCCGCGATGTCCCTGGCCAACTCCAACGCCGCAGCCCGGAGTTGCTCTCGCGGCACCACCCGCCACACCGAACCGTGTGCGTGCAGCTCGGCCGCGGTGGCGGTGCGCGAGGTGAAGTACAGGGCACGCATGAGGTGTTGGGGGACCAGCCGGGCCAGATGCGTGGCGGCACCCAGCGCTCCCCGGTCCAGCTCGGGCAGCCCGAAGGTGGCGTCCTCGCTCGCGACGATCGCGTCCGCGTTGCCCACGAGCCCGATCCCACCGCCCAGGCAGTGCCCCTGCACCGCCGCGACGACGGGCACCTCGCACTCGTAGACCGCCGAAAAAGCGGCGAAGCAGCCCCGGTTGGCGCCGATCAGCGCGCTCTGCCCGCGCGCCTGGATCTCCTTGATGTCCACGCCGGCGTTGAACCCGCGCCCGGCGGCGGCCAGCACCACACAGCGCACCTCCGGGTCGCGGCCGGCCGCGTGCAGGGCGTCCGCGAGCGCGAACCAGCCGGCCACCGGCAGGGCGTTCACCGGCGGGAAGTCGACCGTGACGAGACGGATCCCCTTTTCCGGGGACGAGGTGGAGACACCCATGGGCGCATCAGCTACCTTCCACCTAACGTTTGTTAGGTGGAAGGTAGCAGCGGATGGAGCTGAACGGGAAGGTCGCCGTCGTCACCGGCGGCACCCGCGGCCTCGGCGCCGGCCTGGCCCGCGCCTTCGCCGAGGCGGGCGCCGAGGTCGTGGTCTGCGCCCGCAGACCGCCGGAAGTCCCGCTCAAGAACGCCGAGTTCAGGGCCGTGGACGTCCGGGACCCCGACGCCGTACGCCGCTTCCTTTCCGCCCTGCCCCGCCTCGACGTCCTCGTCAACAACGCGGGTGGCACCCCGTACCGCCTCCTGACCGAGGCGGACGCCGAGCGGCACGCGCGCGTGATCGACCTCAACCTCACCGCCCCGCTCACGGTCTCGCTCGCCGCGTACGAGCACCTCCGGCGGGCGCGGGGCAGCGTCGTCATGATCGGCAGCGTCAGCGGCGGCCGCCCGTCGCCTGGGTCGGCGGCCTACGGGGCGGCCAAGGCGGGCCTGGAGAGCCTCGCCCGCTCCATGGCCGTCGAATGGGCACCGGAGGTCCGCGTGAACACGCTGGTGGTCGGCCTGGCCCGCACCGACGCCGCCGGCCTGCACTACGGCGGCGAGGACGGCATCGCCGCCGTCTCCCGCACGGTCCCCCTGGGCCGCCTCGCCGAACCGTCCGACGTGGGCGCGGCAGCGGTCTTCCTCGCCTCGGACGCCGCCGCGTACATCAGCGGGGCGAGCCTGCTGGTGCACGGGGGCGGGGAGCGGCCTGCGTTTCTGGATGCCTCGACCGTGAACAGGGGGAGCTGAGATGGCCGAGGCCGTCGCCGCTCGCATCGGTGGGGTGAATCTGCTGGTGCACGGGGGCGGGGAGCGGCCTGCGTTTCTGGATGCCTCGACCGTGAACAGGGGGAGCTGAGATGACCGAGGCCGTCGCCGCTCGCATCGGTGGGGTGAGTCTGCTCGTGCACGGCGACGGGGGTGCACCCCGCCTTTCTGGACGCCCTCGACCGCCGGCAGGGGGAGAGCCCCGCCTTCCCGGAGGCCTCAACCACCCGCAAGGAGACGTGAGATGACCGGAATCTGCGACGGCCGGGTCGTGGTCGTCACCGGCGCGGGCCGTGGACTCGGCCGCGCCCACGCGCTCGCCTTCGCGGCCGAGGGGGCGAAGCTGGTCGTCAACGACCTCGGCACCGGCCTGGACGGCACTCCGGACCCCGACAGCCCGGCCGCACAGGTGGCCGAAGAGATCCGCGCCGCGGGCGGCCGGGCGGTCCCGCACAGCGGCGACATCGCCACGACGGACGGCGCCGCCTCCCTCGTCCGCACCGCCCTGGAGACCTACGGCCGCCTCGACACCCTCGTCAACAACGCCGGCTTCCTGCGCGACCGGATGCTGGTCAACCTCGACGAGGACGACTGGGACGCCGTCGTACGCGTCCACCTCAAAGGCCACTTCCTCCCCCTGAAGCACGCCGCGGCCCACTGGCGCGCGGAGACGAAGGCGGGCCGCACCCCGACCGCCCGCATCATCAACACCAGCAGCGGAGCAGGCCTGTTGGGCTCCCTCGGCCAGGTCAACTACAGCGCCGCGAAGGCCGGCATCATCGCCCTCACCCTCGTCGCCGCCGCCGAACTCGCCCGCTACGGCGTCCAGGTCAACGCCATCGCCCCGGCGGCCAGGACGCGGATGACAGAGCGCACGTTCGCCGACACGATGACGGCCCCCGACACCGGCTTCGACGCGATGGCCCCGGAGAACGTGTCCCCGCTGGTGGTCTGGCTGGGTTCGGCGGCGAGCGCAGGCGTGACGGGGAGGGTCTTCGAGGCGGAGGGCGGCCGCATCACGGTGATGGAGGGCTGGCGGCGGGGGCCGGGGGCGGAGAAGGGGGCGCGCTGGACTCCCGAGGAGGCGGGGAAGACAGCACGGAAACTGCTGGGGGAGGCGGAGGCACCGGGGCAGGTGTACGGGGGGTAGGGCCCCGCGCCCCAAAGGGGCGCGGGGAACTGCGCGAGCAGCCCCCACCGGCCCGCAGATGACCTACGTGTCACACTCCAGCACCGTCCGGCACAAAGCACACCGTGCCCGCACCCGCCCCCGCACCGGCACCCGTATCCGCTGATGACACGTAGGGCACGGAAACGACACCCGCAGCCCCCCGCCATCCGGCGTGAACGCATACGGCACCCCCACCGGCGCCCCACCCCCATGCCTCCGATCCCGCGCATACCGCCGCCGCCCCGCCCACCCCGCCGCAGTCAACGGCGGCTGCTGACCGTCCCTCCGCGCCTCCGCCATCCCCTTCACATACGCCGTGTACGCCTGCGGACTGGTGAACCACACCGAGGGATCCTCCCCGAACACCAGCGCCCGCTTGGCGAGCACATACCCGAACTCCTCCGGCGTCAGATACCCCAGCTTCTGCGACGACGCCCCGTCCTCCCGGAACGCGTCCAGCAGCAGCCACCCCGCCCCCAGATACGTCGTCGCCGTGTCCGTGAGGATCTCGTTGTCCCGCGTCCCCGCGAAGGACAGATCCAGCCGGTGCAGATACACATGCATGATCTCGTGCGCGAGCGCCGCCCCGATGTCCCGCCGATGCGTCCGGAACCGGTCGTTCAGCTCCACGAAGTACTCGGGCCCCGCCGCGAGTTCGATGTTCGCCGCATGGGTCATCTCACGGAAGCTCACGATGATCCGGGCGTCCGGCAGCCGGTAGTGCCGCACCAGCTCCCGTGCCACCCGCTGCGTGCCCAGATACAGGTCATCGGTGTCGCAGAAGGCCACATCGGCGGGCACCACACTGCTCGCGAACGTCTGGATCGTGTCGTACGACAGGCGCTTGTACAACGCGGTGATCGCCGCCCGCACCGTCTCCAGGTGTGGGTAGCCGTGCTCGACCGGTCCGCCGTTCGCCACGTCCGAACCCCCAAGACGCCTGAACCCGATTCCACTCTACGGGGATGTGAGGGGATTTTCCCCGGTCGGGTTCCACCAGGGGGACGTGAGATCCGTCCTTGTCATGGACCCTCCTTGATCCCCATACTGCGGGCCGCCCAACCCCCCACGAAAGGACATGCGTTGACCCATAACACGCCCAAGAGAAGCGGCGGCCTGACCCTGGTGAAGCGAGCCGCGGCCATCGGTGCCGTCGCCCTCGCCGTCGCCTCCCTCCAGCCGCTGAGCGCGAACGCCGCCGACACCCGTGTCGTCGGTGGAACGCCCGCGGCGCAGAACGAGTTCCCCTTCATGGTCCACCTCTCCATGGGCTGCGGCGGGGCGCTCTACAAGAAGGACATCGTCCTGACCGCCGCCCACTGCATGGACGGCTCCGGCAACAACAACCGCATCACCGTCACCGCGGGGGTCAACGACCTCAACTCCTCCGCGGCGATCAAGGTCCGGTCGACCAAGGTGAAGGTGGCCCCCGGCTACGACGGCACCGGCAAGGACTGGGCGCTGATCAAGCTGGCCAAGCCCATCGACAAGCCCACGCTGAAGATCGCCACGACCGACCGCTACAACCGCGGCATGTTCACGATCGCCGGCTGGGGCGACACCCGGGAGGGCGCCGGCACCGGCACCACCAAGCTCCAGAAGGCCACCGTGCCCTTCGTCGCCGACCGTGTCTGCAAGCGCCACTACGGCAACCGGCTGGTGCCGAACGAGGAGCTGTGCGCCGGCTGGACGCGCGGCGCCGTCGACACCTGCCAGGGCGACTCCGGTGGTCCCATGTTCCGCAAGGACGACGCGGGCAAGTGGATCCAGGTCGGCATCGTCAGCTGGGGCGACGGCTGCGCACGCGCGGGCGTGCCGGGTGTCTACACCCAGGTGAACACGTTCGCCGCCGACATAGCCCGGGCCGCCTCGGCCCTGTAGGGACGTGAGCCGCGGGCCTTCTCGGAGGCGGCCCGCGGCTCATCTCACACGGAGCGCAGCCTCGGCCCCCGCCCCGAAGTCCCCTCGAACTCCAGCACCCGCACCTCGTTCTCCCCCTCGCGCAGCACCGGCCCCGGCACGAACAGCTCCCGCTGCGGCCCGGCCGACCAGTACCGGCCGACATTGAAGCCGTTCACCCACACGAACCCCCGTGTCCAGCCCGGCAGTTCCAGCAGCGCGTCCCCGGCCCCCCGCACGGTCACCGTCCCGCGGTACAGCCCCGGCGCACCCACCCCGTCGAGCTCCCCGAACGGCACGTCCGTCACCTCGTCCAGCGCATCGAGCCGCAGCCCCCGCGCGCGTACGTCGTGCAGATACTGCCGCTCGTGCAGGATCCCCCCGGTGATCCCCTTGGCCTCCCCGGTGCGCGGCCCGTAGTTCACTCGCCCCAGCGACTCCACCCACAGCTCCACGCGCGCGTGCCCGGCGACGGGCTCCTTCAGCCGCTCCTCCTGCTCGGTGAGCACCCCGGCCCGCTCCCCGTCGACGTACACCACCGCGAGATCCCGCAGCCCGCGCGCGATCAGCGGATACGGCTGCCGCGGCCCCGGCACGGCCACCTCGTAGCGCACCACACCGCGGTCGACGTCCAGCTCCTCGAAGGTCGGCGGGACGGGCCCGGACACCTCCGTGCCGCCGCGCGCCTCCAGTACGGCTGCCAGGGGCGCCCACGCGGTCATGCCCGCCTCGGCCGGGGCGCCCAGCGGCGCGGGCGGGGCCGGGAGGTCCGGCAGGGGGCCGTCGGCGTACTCGGCGAGCACCTCGCGGAAGGCCCAGAACTTCTCCGTGGGCCGCCCGTACTCGTCGATCGGGGCGTCGTAGTCGTAGGACGTCACGTCGGGCTCCAGCGGGCCGTCGTGCAGGTCGCCGCCGCCCCGGTTGGCGCCCGCCCAGCCCGCGAAGCTGGTGCCGCCGTGCGCCATGTACAGGTTGACCGAGGCCCCGCACTCCAGGATCTCCCGCAGGGCCGCCGCCGCGTCCCCCGGATCCCGTACGACATGCTCCGCGCCCCAGTGGTCGAACCAGCCGCACCAGAACTCCATGCACATCAGCGGGCCGCCCGGTCGGTGCCGGCGCAGCGTCTCGAACGCCTCGTGCGCGTGGGAGCCGAAGTTCACCGTCGCCAGGACACCCGGCACCGAGCCGCCGGTGAGCATGTGGTCCTCCGGGCCGTCGGAGGTGAACAGCGGGACCGTGACGTCCTTCTCGCGCAGCAGCTCGGCCAGCTTGCGCAGATACTCGGCGTCCGAGCCGTAGCTGCCGTACTCGTTCTCCACCTGGACCATGATCACCGGGCCGCCGCGGTCGATCTGGCGGGGCACGATCTCGTGCATCAGGTGGTGGAACCAGTTCCGCACGTACCACAGCCAGCGCTCGTCGCGGGTACGCGCGCGTGTGCCGACCTCGCCGGTCAGCCAGTGCGGCAAGCCGCCGTTCTCCCACTCGGCGCAGATGTACGGACCCGGCCGCACGATCGCCCACAGCCCCGCCTCGCGGGCCGCGTCCAGGAAGCGTCCCAGGGCCTGCACGTCCCGGTGGTGGCCGGGCCGCGGCTCGTGCAGATTCCACGGCACGTACGTCTCCACACAGTTCAGGCCCATCGCCCGCAGCATCGAAAGCCGGTGCCCCCACTGCGCCTCGTGCACCCGGAAGTAGTGCAGCGCGCCGGACAGCAGCCGCACCGGCCGCCCGTCCAGCAGGAAATCCGTGTCCCCCACAGTGAACTCGCTCATGTGCCCACCCTCGCCTCTGGCGCAGGTCAGGGTCCATGGACAAAGATCGGCGCAACTTGGACGGACGAGCGGGAAGGAGTGCGTGTGTACCGCACCTGGATGCGCTTCCTCACGCCCGGCCCCGCCCACCACCGCCTGGGCCTGGTCTGCCTCGGCGTCGGCCTCCAGTACGGCGCCCTGCCCACCGTCGGCCCCCGCACCCTCGACCACCACGTCGCCGTCGTCGTCAGCAGCGGCGGCGGCTGGTACCTGAGCCCCGGCGGCCGCCGTACGACCGTCACCGCGCCCGCGCTGCTGTGGCTCACTCCCGGCGTCCCGCACCACTACGCGCCCGACCCCGGCACCGGCTGGGACGAGGGCTTCGTCGACTTCGCCGGGCCCGCGACGGCCACGTACACCGAACTCGGCTACATCGAACCCGACCGGCCCGTGGTGCCCCTCTCGGACGCCTCCGGCCCGCGCGGCGTGATCGGCAGGATCGCCCGCGCCGCCCGCCGCGACAACCCCCTGCTGGAGGTCGAGACCGGCGCCGCCGTCCACGAGCTCCTCGTCGCCCTGCGCCGCGCCCGCGCCGACCTCACCCCCGACGGCGATCAGGTACTCAAGGCCCTCGCCCGCGACGCCTGCACCCCGATGACGGTCGCCGAACACGCCGCCCGGCACGGCATGACCCCGGCCGAACTGCGCACCGCCGTCCGCCGCGGCGCCGGGTGCAGCCCCAAGGAGTACCTGCTCGGCATCCGCCTCGGCCGCGCCAAGGAACTCCTCGCCGCCACCGAACTGCCCGTCGCGGCCGTCGCCCGCCGCGTCGGATACGACGACCCCGCCTACTTCTCCCGCCTGTTCACCCGCCGCGTCGGCCTGGCCCCCGTGCGCTTCCGCGCCCAGCAGGGCCGCACCGTCCCCGGCGGCTGGAGCGACCGCGTCCCCGACCCCGCCGATCCTCCGAGGATCGAGCGACCCCACGCACCGTAGGGTTGTCCCCCATGACCACCAGCAACACCGGAACCGGTGACGTCGACCCCGCCGTCCGCGAGGAGCTCGCCCGGCTGCGCGACAGCATCGACAACATCGACGCGGCCGTCGTCCACATGCTCGCCGAGCGCTTCAAGTGCACCCAGCAGGTCGGCCACCTCAAGGCCGCCCACCAGCTGCCGCCCGCCGACCCGGCCCGCGAGGCGCGGCAGATCGACCGGCTGCGCACCCTCGCCGAGAACGCCAAGCTGGACCCGGCCTTCGCTGAGAAGTTCCTCAATTTCATCATCGCCGAAGTGATCCGGCACCACGAGAGCATCGCGGAGGATTCGGTCAACGGCTCTGCGCCCACGGCGAACTGACCTCCCGCAAGCCTTCCGAGGGCGTGACACCGGCGCCTGCGAGGGGCATGCTGCGCTGTGCACTCCTTGTCAGCCGACGGGCACACCCCGTCAGCGTCACGGACATAAGCTGGTTGTCCCATGCGGGAGGGACGTCGGGCCATGCCGTCGGATGCCAAGATCCTCATCGTCGACGACCATGAGGACACGCTGTACGCGCTGGAGAGCGCCCTGGCCCCGCTGGGCTACCAGCTGGGCCGCGCCACCACCGGGGACGAGGCGCTCAAGCAGGTGCTCCGCGGGCAGGTCGGTCTCCTGCTGCTCGACGTGCGCATGCCCGGCGTCAGCGGACTGGACGTCGTGCGCTACATGCGGCGCCTGGAACAGACCCAGCACATCCCGGTCGTCTTACTCACGGGCTTCGGCCCGGACCACGAACTGACCTCCACCGCCTTCGGACTCGGCGTCGCCGACCTCGTGATGAAGCCCATCGACCCCTGGGCGCTGCGCACCAAGGTCCGCTACCTGTACGACGCCCACCGGCGCCACCGCGCACTGGAGGAGGAGGTGCGCGAACTGCGCGCCCTGGTCAAGGACCACCCCGAGGCCGGCGAAGCCGACCCGCGCCGCGCCCTGCCCCACCCCGAGAGCCGCGTCCCGCCGCAGCGCGACACCGCCGGGCCCAAGCCGGCCCAGGACCGGACATAGGCCGCGTTCCGATCCGCCCCTGTGACTTGTCGGTGCCATCAGGCAGCATGTCCTCCATGTCCGTACTGACGCGCGACGAAGCGCAGATCCGAGCCCAGCTCCTCGACGTCCGCCGCTACACGATCGAACTCGATCTGACCACCGGGGACGAGACCTTCGACTCCCGTACCGTCATCCGGTTCGTCTCGCGCGCCGACGCGGACACCTTCGTCGAGGTCAAGCCGGCCGAACTGCGCTCCGTGACCCTGGACGGACAGCCCCTCGACCCGGAGACCCTGGACGAGAACCGGCTGCCCCTGAAGAACCTCACCGCCGGCGAGCACGAACTGCGCGTCGACGCGAGCATGCGCTACTCCCGCACCGGCGAGGGCATGCACCGCTTCACCGACCCCACCGACAGCGAGACGTACGTCTACACCCAGCTGTTCATGGAGGACGTCCAGCGCGTCTTCGCCGCCTTCGACCAGCCCGACCTCAAGGCCGTCTTCGACCTGTCGGTCAAGGCCCCCGAGGGCTGGACCGTCCTCGCCAACGGCATCACCGAGCACCTCGGCGAGGGCCGCTGGCAGGCCGCGCCCACCCCGCTGATCTCCACCTACCTGGTCGCCGTCGCCGCCGGCCCCTGGCACTCGGTGACCACCGAGCACCGCGGCCTGCCCTTCGGCATCCACTGCCGCCGCTCGCTGGCCGAGTACCTCGACGCCGACGCCGACGAACTCTTCGAGATCACCCGGCAGTGCTACGACCGCTACCACGAGAAGTTCACCGAGCCCTACCCCTTCGACTCCTACGACCAGGCGTTCGTCCCCGAGTTCAACGCCGGCGCCATGGAGAACCCGGGTCTGGTCACCTTCCGCGACGAGTTCGTCTACCGCTCCGCCGTCACCGACGCCGAGCGGCAGACCCGTGCCATGGTCATCGCCCACGAGATGGCCCACATGTGGTTCGGCGACCTCGTCACCCTGCGCTGGTGGGACGACATCTGGCTGAACGAGTCCTTCGCCGAGTACATGGGCTACCAGACCCTCACCGAGGCGACCCGCTTCACCGACACCTGGACCGACTTCGGAGTCATCCGCAAGGGCTGGGGCTACGACGCCGACCAGCGCCCGTCCACCCACCCCGTCGCCCCCGAGGCCGTCGACGACACCGCCTCCGCCATGCTCAACTTCGACGGCATCTCCTACGCCAAGGGCGCCTCCGCGCTGCGCCAACTCGTCGCCTGGCTCGGCGAGAAGGACTTCCTCGCGGGCATCAACACCCACTTCGCCCGCCACAGGTTCGCCAACGCCACGCTCGCCGACTTCATCGACTCCCTCGCCGCCAACACCGAACGCGACGTCCACGCCTGGGCCGACGCCTGGCTGCGCACCACCGGCGTCGACACCCTCACCCCGCGCGTCACGCCCGCCGACGACGGCACGTACACGCTCCAGGTCGAGCACGCCGGCAGCCGCCCGCACCGGATCGCCGTCGGCCTCTACGACCAGGACGTCGCCGACGAGGGCCGCCATCTCGTGCTGCGCGAGCGCCTCGACCTCGACGTCCCGCAGACCGTCGCCCAGCCCGTCGGCAAGCGCCCGGCGCTGCTCCTGCTCAACGACGGCGACCTCACGTACGCCAAGGTCCGCTTCGACCCCGAGTCCTTCGAGGCCGTCCGGGCGAACCTGTCCGGGCTGCCCGAGCCGCTGACCCGCGCGGTCGTCTGGAACGCCCTCAGGGACGCCGTCCGCGACGGCGAACTCCCCGCCACGGCCTACCTGGAGACCGCCCGCGCCCACCTCCCGCACGAGACGGACCTGGCCCTGGTCCAGGGCGTCCTTGCCTTCGCCTCGGTCCAGATCGCCGACCGCTACCTCACCCCCGAGGAGCGCCCGGCGGCCCTGGCCACCCTCTCCTCCCTGTGCCGCGACCTCATCCGCCGCACCGAGGACGGCGACCACCCCGGCCGGCGCCTGATCGCCGTACGCCACTTCATCGACGTCGCCGCACACCCCGAGCCCATCGCGGCCTGGCTCGCCGACGGCACCGTGCCCGGCGGGCCGGAGCTCGACCCCGAGCTGCGCTGGCGCGTGCTGTCCCGGCTGGCCGTCCTCGGCGCCACCGACGAGGCGGCCATCGCCGCCGAGCTGGAACGCGACCCGAGCGCCACCGGCCAGGAGGGCGCGGCCCGCTGCCGGGCGGCGCTGCCGGACGCGGAGTCGAAGGCACGGGCCTGGGAGTCGATGTTCGCCACGGACGACCTCTCCAACTACCTGCTCACCGCCACCGCCCAGGGCTTCTGGCAGCCGGAACAGGCCGACCTCGTACGGCAGTACGTGCCGCGCTTCTACGAGGACGCGGTCGCCGTCGCCGCCCGGCGGGGCCCCGCCATCGCCGAGGTCGTGGGCCGGTGGGCATTCCCGGCGTACGCGGTCGACGCGGAGGCGCTGAGCCTGGGCGAGGCCTGTCTGAGCGACGCGGAGCCGATTCCGGCGCTGCGCCGCAAGCTGGTCGACCAACTGGACGACCTGGCACGGGCGTTGCGGGTACGGCAGGCGTAGTCGCCCTGTTGTGGAGGGGGCGGGCGACCGCCCCCTCCATACCCCTTTCGGGTTCCGATCACCGGGCTTTTCGGACACGCCGCCCCATCGGCGTACAAGCTGAACCTCATGAGCACGCCGCCCCTCGCCTCCGGCCCCGAAGGCCCGCACGCCCTCAGGCCGTTGCTCGACACGGCCCTCGACGCCCTGAGGGACGGCACGCGAGCCCGCGGCGGCCCCCTGCCCGCGGGAGGCCCGGACGAGGTCGCCGCCCGGGTACGCGCCGCGGTGGGCGAGATCCTGCCGCAGGAGGGCACCCCGGACGCCCTCTACACCGTCGTACGAACCCTGACGGAAACCTCGGCGGACCCGGCGATCCCTCTGTGTGCGGCCCACCTCCACTGCCCACCCCTCGCGGTGGCCACCGCGGCCGACCTCGCCGCAAGCACCCTGAACCCTTCCCTGGACTCCTGGGACCAGGCCCCCGGCGCATCAGAACTGGAACACCTGGTAACCCGGGCCCTCGCAAGGGAGGTCTACGGCGCGGAGCACGCCGACGCCCCGCCCGGCGCCCCCGACTGCCTGGTGACAACCGGCGGCACCGAGTCCAATCAGCTCGCCCTGCTTCTCGCCCGCGAGGCTCACCCCGGTATCCGCCTCGTCTGCGGGGCCAACGCTCATCACTCGCTGCCCCGGACCGCCTGGCTGCTCGGGCTGCCCGAGCCCGTTGTCGTGCCGGCGCCCGCCGGCACGCTCGACCCCGCCGCGCTCGACGAGGCGCTCACCCGTCTCCGCGGCCCGCACATCGTCGCCGCCACCGCCGGTACCACCGACGCAGGGCTCATCGACCCGCTCCCCGAGATCGCCGGCCTGTGCGCGGCGCACGGTGCCCGTCTGCACGTCGACGCGGCCTACGGCGGTCCGCTGCTGTTCAGCGACCGGTACCGTGACGAGCTCGCCGGGCTCGATGCCGCCGACACCGTCACCCTGGATCTGCACAAGCTCGGCTGGCAGCCGGTGGCCGCGGGGCTGCTCGCCGTCCGGGACGGCCGGGACCTCGCCGCCCTCCACCACCACGCCGAGTACCTCAACGCCGACGACGACACCGAGGCCGGTCTGCCCGACCTCCTCGGGCGGTCCCTGCGCACCACGCGCCGCCCGGACATCCTCAAGATCGCGGTCACACTGAAGACCCTCGGCCGCGCCGGCCTCGGACGGCTCGTCGACCAAGTCTGCGACCTGGCCCGCGAGTTCGCCGACCTCGTCGCCGAAAGCCCCGCCTTCGAACTCTACGACCGGCCCACCATCAGCACGGTCGTCTTCCGCCCCGCCGTGACGGACGACGCCGTGGCCGCCGTACGCCGAACGCTCCTCACCGACGGGCGTGCCGTCCTCGGCCGGGCCCGGCTCGACGGGCGGCTCTGGCTCAAGGTCACCCTCCTCAACCCCCACACCCGGCCCGACGACCTGGCCGCGCTCCTGAAACTCGTGGAAGGAACCACCCCCCGATGAGCCCCACCACCGACACCCCCCGCGACCTGGTCGGCATCGGCATCGGCCCGTTCAACCTCTCCCTCGCCGCCCTCGCCCACCCCCTCGCCGAACTCGACACCGTCTTCTACGAACAGCGCCCCGCCTTCGACTGGCACCCCGGCCTGCTCATCGACGGCGCCCGCATCCAAGTCCCGTTCCTCGCCGACCTGGTGACCCTCGCCGACCCCGCCAGCCCCTGGACCTTCCTCAACTACCTGAAGGCCCGCGACCGCCTCTTCCCCTTCTACTTCGCCGAGCGCTTCCACATCCAGCGCGCCGAGTACGACGCCTACTGCCGCTGGGTCTCCGAGAACCTGCCCGCCCTGCACTTCCGCCACCAGGTCGACGCCGTCCGCTTCAACCCCGAACGGGACGTGTTCGAGGTCGACTTCACCCAGCTCGACACCGACGACGAGGCCGAGGCCCTGGGCCGTACGTACACGCGGAACATCGTCCTGGGCATCGGCACCGAGCCCTACGTCCCCGACCCGCTCAAGCCGCTCGTCGAGGCGCCCGCCGTCCCGGTGTTCCACGCCGCCGACTACCTCGACCACCGCGCGGCACTCCTCGCCGCCGAGCACGTCACCGTCGTCGGCTCCGGACAGTCCGGCGCCGAGGTCTTCCTCGACCTGCTCCGGGGCCGCCCCGCCGGCCGCGAGCGGCTGCACTGGATCGGCCGCAGCGAGGCCTTCGCGCCCATGGAGTACTCCAAACTCGGCCTGGAGCACTTCACCCCCGACTACACCCGCTACTTCCACGCCCTCGCCGAACCCGTCCGGGACCGGCTCGTCACCGCCCAGTGGCAGCTCCACAAGGGCATCGACGCCGACACGATCGCCACCATCCACGACGAGCTGTACCGCCGCACCCTGTACGGCGGCTGGCCCGACGCCGTCCTCACCCCCGGCGTACGCGTCCGCACGGCCGGCCGGGTCGCGACCACCAAGGTGGAACTCCACCTGGAGCACGTCGAACAGGGCACCCGCTCCCGCCTCACCACCGACGCGGTCGTCCTCGCCACCGGCTACCGCGAACGCCCCCTCGACCGCATCCTCGCCGGGCTCGACCCCTACATGCGCCGCGACAGCCGTGAACGCCCGCGCGTGGACGAGCAGTTCCGCCTCGTTCTCGACCCGTCGGTCACCGGCTCCGGCTGCAACGTCTACGTACAGAACGCCGAACGCCACACCCACGGCGTCGGCACCCCCGACCTCGGCCTCGCCGCCTGGCGCAGCGCGACCGTCCTCAACACCCTGACGGGCAAGGAGACCTACCCGCTCCCCACCCGCACCGCCTTCACCACCTTCGGCCTGGAACAGCAGCAGCCGCAGATCCCGCCCGCACGTCAGGCACCCGCCCTCACCCCGCTCGTCGAAGGACGGTAGAGCGGACCCGGCACAACACCGACCGGATCCGCCCCGAGTCCGCTCTAGAAGACCGGCGTGCCGTTCCGCGTGAGCTTCCAGTCCACCGACGCGAAGTCCTTCGGGTCCAGCACGCCCTTGGCGGTGACCCACTCGGCGATCCGGGTGCGGATCTCCGTCGACTCCGCCCACAGCTCCTGCGCCGAGGCGACGTGCGGGAAGGCGCCGCCGCCGTTGGCACGGTAGTTGTTCACCGCGAACACGAACTGCTGGGCGTCGTCCAGCGCGGCACCGTTGTAGGCCAGGTTCTTGATCCGCGAACCCGCCGCCTGGGCGATGTCGATGTCGTACGAAAGCCCCGACACGTAGTCGTAGTTGTAGTCCGGACGGCTGTTGGCGTTCGTCAGCTTGTCCACCTCGACGGCCGCGTCCGGCGCCGTCTGCACGAAGTACTCCGCGGAGTACTCCAGGTACGCCTTGAGCTGCGCGCCCGTCATCAACTTGGCGACCAGCGTGTTGTCGTAGACGTACAGGCTCGACAGGTCCCGGATGGTCACGTCGCCGGCCGGGATCTCCGAGGTGCGCGAGAACGGCGAGGCCTGCGCGATCACCGGCAGCGCGGCGTACTCCGTGCCCGCCAGCGCCGCCTTGACGACGTCCTCCTGGACCTTGGTGATCAGGTCGATGATCGGGGCGTCCTTGTAACGGGCCTCGACCGTCGTCAGGGTCTCGGTGGCGGTGCCGACGACCTGGTTGACGTACGCCACGACGAGGTCGTGCTCGTCCTGGAGCAGCTTGGTGATCTCCGGGTCGTCGGCGACCGTCTTCGAGTCCCGGACCGTCGCCGCGACCGACTCGACCGTCCAGCGGCCCTTGGTGAAGACCAGCTCGATGTCGAAGAGCGACAGGCGCTGCGCGTAGCACAGCGGCTCCGAGAGGATCACGGTCTTGCCGGTCTTCTCGTTGGTCACCTTCAGCTCGGCGATCTCCGTGTGCGCGTGGCCCACCAGGATCGCGTCGATCCCCGGCACCTGCTGCGCCACCAGCGCCGCCGAGTTCTCGATGTACGGCAGCTGGTCGCCGTAGGAGGAGGTGCCGGAGGAGCCGGAGTGTGCCGATACGACGACCACGTCCGCGCCCATCGAGCGCAGCTTGGGCACCCACTTCGCCGCCTGCTCCTCCAGGCCGGGGAAGGTCATCCTGCCCTGCACGTACGCCTTGTCCCAGATCGCGATGCCCGGGTTGGTGAGGCCGAGGACGGCGACCTTGACCGGCGGGGCGCCCTTCACATGGAACTTCTTGATGAAGTAGGGCGGGAAAGCCGGCTTCAGCGTCTTCGCGTCCAGCGCGTTGGCGCCGAGCAGCGGGAAGTCGCACTGCTCCTCGAACTTGCGCAGCGTCTCGATGCCGTAGTTGAACTCGTGGTTGCCGAGGGCCACCGCGTCGTAGCCGATGGCGTTCATCGCCTGCGCCATGGGGTGGACCGGCCCGCCCGGGGCGGTGATCGGGTCGACCTTCGCGTAGTAGTACGTCAGCGGGGTGCCCTGGATCGTGTCACCGGCGTCGATGAGCAGGGTGTTGTGCCGGCCCTTCTCCTCGCGGACCTGGTCGACGAGGGTCGAGACACGGGCCAGACCCTTGGCGTTGCCCTTGGCGTCGGCGTAGTCCGCGTTCTTGAAGTAGTCCCAGTTGAAGATGTTGCCGTGCAGGTCGGTCGTGCCCATCACCGTCAGGGAGTACCGCTTGGGCGGCTTCGGGCCCTTCTTCGTCTCCGCGGCCTCGGCTGCCGGAGCCGCCGCCGCGCCGGCCAGCGCGACCCCCGCTCCGGTCACGGCGGACTTCTTCAGGAACTTCCGACGGTTGAGGGGCATGTCCGGTGTTCTCCTCGGGGAGGGCAGTGATGGCGACGCGCGTAGATTCAGTCACGTCTGACGCGCGTAGATCCGTAGATTCTGACCCGTGCATGGCGAGCGGCAATAGGTCTGCGAGGTTGCGATCTGGTGACCGAAGCTGCGAGTTGGCGCATTCCGGCCGGGTCCACAACCAGGCAAGAAGTGACACAGTGGGGCGTATGGCCACTCCTGAAGGATCAGCAGCTCCCGAGTCCGCCCTCCCCTACGGCACCCCGGACGCCCCGCGCATCGCCGTCCGCGGCGAGGCCCATCTGGAGGTCGACCCCGAGATCGGCCGGATCGGCGTCACCGTCGCCTCCCGCGGCAAGGACCGCCGCTCCGCCCTGGAGGACCTCACCCGCCGCAACGCCACCGCCCTCGACCTGGTCAAGTCCTACGGGGAAGCGGTGGAGCGGCTGGAGACCGGCGCCTTCTCCGTCCGGCCGGAACTGACCAAGCACGGCCGCGGCGAACGCATCCGTACCTACCACGGCACCGTCCATCTCACCGCCGAACTCACCGACTTCACGGCCCTGGGCGAACTCGCCACGCGACTCGCCGACTTGGAGCTCACCCGGGTCGACGGCCCCTGGTGGGACCTGCGCCCCGACTCGCCCGCCCACCGCCGCGCCCGTGAGCAGGCCGTCCGCGAGGCCGTCCAGCGGGCCCGCGAGTACGCCGAGGCGCTCGGCACCTCACTGGCCGCCCTGGTGGAACTCGCCGACATCGGCGCCGAGGGCGGCGGAAACCACCCGATGAGCGCCGCGGGACGCATGCGCACCCTCGCCTTCGCGGAGGCCGCCGAGGACACGGCGGTGGCCGCGCTCGACCTCGAACCGGAGCGTCAGCACATCTATGCGCAGGTCAATGCCCGATTCACCATGTGGCCCCCGCAGTTGTAGGGCAATTCTCCGGAATTCGCTCATCGGAGCGCCCCGGCGCACAATTCAACACTTGTCAATAGCCCTTCACGCAAAGGTTGTTGAGTAGTCATGCGCGGCCAATTCGCTACCGACCGGTAAGGCCTAGGCTCGAAACATGCGCCGAGCAAAGATCGTTTGTACCCTGGGGCCCGCCACCGACTCGTACGACCAGATCAAGGAACTGGTCGCAGCCGGAATGGACGTCGCCCGATTCAACCTCAGCCACGGCGGATACGCCGAACACGAGGAGCGCTACCAGCGCGTGCGAAAGGCCTCCGACGAGTCCGGCCGCAGCGTCGGCGCCCTCGCCGACCTTCAAGGCCCGAAGATCCGCCTCGGCCGCTTCACCGAAGGACCCGTACTCCTTGAACGCGGCGACACCTTCACCATCACCGTGGAGGAAGGCGCCGAGGGCGACCGCGAGAGCTGCGGAACCACCTACGCCGGCCTCGCCGCCGACGTCACCCCGGGCGAGCGCATCCTCGTCGACGACGGCAAGGTCTGCCTGGAGGTCACGGCCGTCGACGGCCCCCGCGTCCGCACCACCGTCGTCGAGGGCGGCATGGTCTCCGACAACAAGGGCCTGAACCTCCCCGGCGTCGCCGTCTCCGTCCCCGCCCTCTCCGAGAAGGACGAGGCGGACCTGCGCTGGGCGCTGCGCACGGGCTTCGACGTCATCGCACTGTCCTTCGTCCGCTCCGGCCGCGACATCGAGGACGTCCACCGCATCATGGACGAGGAGGGCCGGCGCCTCCCCGTCATCGCGAAGGTCGAGAAGCCGCAGGCCGTCGAGAACATCGACGACATCGTGGCCGCCTTCGACGGCATCATGGTCGCCCGCGGCGACCTCGGCGTCGAAATGCCCCTGGAGCAGGTCCCGATCGTCCAGAAGCGCGCGATCAAACTGGCCAAGCGCAACGCCAAGCCCGTCATCGTCGCCACCCAGATGCTCGACTCGATGATCGACAACTCCCGCCCGACCAGGGCGGAGGCGAGCGACGTCGCGAACGCGGTCATCGACGGCACGGACGCGGTGATGCTGTCCGGCGAGACGAGCGTCGGCAAGTACGCCATCGAGACCGTTCGCACGATGGCGAAGATCGTGGAAGCGGCCGAGGAGGACCTCCTGGCCAAGGGCCTCCCGCCCCTGACGGAACGCAACAAGCCTCGTACACAGGGCGGCGCGGTCGCTCGCGCGGCAGCAGAAATGGGCGACTTCCTCGGCGCCAAGTTCCTGGTCGCCTTCACCCAGTCCGGCGACACGGCCCGCCGCCTCTCCCGCTACCGCTCCCCGATCCCACTGCTGGCGTTCACCCCGGAACCCGCCACGCGTTCCCAGTTGAATCTGAGCTGGGGTGTGGAGACGTTTCTCGGTCCGCGCGTGGAATCCACGGACGCGATGGTGAATCAGGTCGACGAACTCCTGCTGAAGTACGGCCGCTGCCAAAAGGGCGACACCGTGGTCATCACCGCGGGCTCGCCTCCCGGAGTCGCCGGCTCCACGAACATGGTGCGGGTGCATCACATCGGCGAGGACGACAGCCCGAAGTAGAAAAGCGAAGGGCCCCTCTCACCGGAGGGGCCCATAAAATACCGACCTTGGAATCCAAGGAAAAGTGCCCCGGGTCGGACTCGAACCGACACTGTACGGGTTTTGAATCCGTTGCCTGCTGCCAATTGGGCTACCGGGGCTCGAAGAATCAAAGGTTTCCCCCGACCCTCCGCGCGTCCACCATACCGTAGCTAGGTAGGCTCTTGGGAGCAGCACCCCTGCCCTAACGAGGAGCCTTCGTGACCGCCCCCGAGTCGCCCCAGCCCGTAGACGCGCCCGACGACGACAAGTCGCACGTGCCTCCGCTGACGACCCGTGTCGTCATTGCCGAGGACGAGGCGTTGATCCGGCTCGACCTCAAAGAGATGCTCGAAGAAGAGGGGTACACCGTCGTCGGCGAGGCCGGTGACGGAGAGCAGGCCATCGAGCTGGCCCGTGAGCACAAGCCGGACCTTGTCATCCTCGATGTGAAGATGCCCAAGATGGACGGCATCTCCGCGGCCGAGAAGATCGCCGAGGAGAGCATCGCCCCCGTGCTCATGCTCACCGCCTTCTCGCAGCGCGACCTCGTTGAGCGGGCCCGTGACGCCGGTGCCATGGCGTATCTGGTGAAGCCGTTCAGCAAGAGCGACGTCGTCCCGGCGATCGAGATGGCCGTCTCCCGCTTCACCGAGTTGAAGGAGCTGGAGCGGGAGGTCGCCGACCTCACCCAGCGCCTGGAGACGCGGAAGCTGGTGGACCGCGCCAAGTCCATTCTTCAGACCGAGTACGGGCTGACCGAGCCGGCCGCGTTCCGGTGGATTCAGAAGACCTCGATGGACCGCCGGATGTCCATGCAGCAGGTCGCCGAGGCCGTCATCCTGGACGCCGACGAGAAGAAGGCCGCCAAGGGCTGACGTCCGGCAGCAAGCACAGAGGCCCGCGTCCCCTGCGAACAGGGGGCGCGGGCCTCGTCGTACGAGCGGTCAGTCCTCGCCCAGGTAGGCCTTCCGCACGGACTCGTCGTGCAGCAGGTCCTGGCCGGAGCCGGAGAGGACGATCTTGCCGACCTCCATGACATGGCCGTGGTCGGCCAGGGACAGAGCCGCCTGGGCGTTCTGCTCGATGAGCAGGATGGTGGTGCCCTGGGACTTCAGCTCCTGGATGGTCGCCATGATCTTCTGCATCATGATCGGGGAGAGGCCCATCGAGGGCTCGTCGAGCATGAGCAGCTTCGGGCGGGACATCAGCGCCCTGCCCATGGCGAGCATCTGCTGCTCACCGCCGGAGAGGGTGCCCGCGGCCTGCCGGCGCCGCTCCCCGAGGATCGGGAAGAGGTCGTAGGCGCGCTGGATGTCCTTCTCGATGCCCTCCTTGTCGGTGCGCAGGAACGCGCCGAGCCGGAGGTTGTCCTCGATCGTCATGCGGGGGAAGATGTGCCGGCCCTCGGGGGAGTGGGCCAGACCCAGCGAGACGATCTTGTGGGCGGGGATCTTGTTCAGCGACTTGCCGTCGAACTTGATCTGCCCGGACAGCGGCTGGAGAAGGCCGGACAGGGTCCGCAGGGTCGTGGTCTTCCCGGCGCCGTTGGTGCCGATGAGGGTGACGACCTCGCCCGCCTCGACCTTGAACGAGATGCCCTTGACCGCCTCGATCTTGCCGTAGGCGACCCTCAGGTCCTCGACCTCAAGCAGTGCGGTCACTGCTCGTCTCCTTCCGTGGTGCTGTGCGCCTCGGCCGCCTCGGCCGCCTCGACCTCCGCGTCCTCCTCCGCGCCCGGCGCGCCCTCGAAGGGCGTGCCGAGATAGGCGGCGATGACGCGCTCGTCGGCCTGGACGACCTCGGCGGGCCCCTCGACGATCTTCTCGCCCTGGACGAGCACGGCGACCCGGTCGCAGAGGTTCATGATGAACCGGATGTCGTGCTCGATGACGAGGACGGCGATGCCCTTGTCCCGGATGGCGAAGATGAGATCCTCGGCCGCCCGGGTCTCCTGCGGGTTCATGCCGGCGGTGGGCTCGTCGAGGAGGAGCAGACCGGGCTCGCTCGCGAGTGCCCGGGCGATCTCCAGCTTGCGCTGCTCGCCGTAGGGCAGGTTGCGGGCGAGGTGGTCGGCCTTGGCGGCCAGGCCGGTGAACTCCAGGAGTTCCATGGCCCGTTCCCGGGAGGCCGCTTCGGCCTTGTGGAAGCCGGGCAGGCGCAGCAGCGCCGACCAGAGGCCTTCGTTGGTCCGGGTGTGCCGCCCGACCAGCACGTTCTCCAGAACGGTCATGTTGGCGAAGAGCCGGATGTTCTGGAAGGTGCGGGCGATGCCGGCCTGGGTGACCAGGTGCGGCTTGGGCGGGAGCACGGTGCCCTTGTAGGAGACGGTGCCCTCGGTCGGCACGTACAGGCCGGTGAGGCAGTTGAAGAACGTGGTCTTGCCGGCGCCGTTGGGGCCGATCAGTCCCACGATCTCGCCGCTGTTCACGGTGAGGTCGACGGAGCGTACGGCCGTGAGGCCGCCGAACCGCATGGTCACACCGGTGGCGTCGAGCACCGTCGTGGTGGTGGCGGTAGTGGTGGTGGTCATCTCGCTCACGCCCCTGCCTTGGCGACGCCGGTGGCACCTTCGGGCAGTTCGGCGCCCTCGGGTACGTCGAGCTGTCCGGTTTCGTGGAACTCCAGCTGCTTCCTGCGGTCGGCGACCAGACCCTCGGGCCTAAAGCGCATCAGGAGCATCAGGGCGAAGCCGAACAGGAGCAGCTGGTACTCGGCCATGAACTGGAGCTTGGCCGGGATCAGGTAGAGCAGCGCGGCGCCGATGAGCGGACCGCTGATGGTGCCCATGCCGCCGAGGATCACCGCGGCGAGCAGGAAGGCCGAGTTCGGCGGCACGGAGCCGGCGAACTGGTACTGCTCGGGGGTGACGCTGTACGACACATGCGCCTGGACGGTGCCGGCGAGGCCGGCGAGCGAGGCGCCGAGGGCGAACGCGAGGAGCTTGAGGCGGAAGCCGTTGATGCCCATGGCGGTGGCGGCGGTCTCGTCCTCGCGGATGGCGACCCAGGCGCGGCCGATGCGGGATTCCGCGGAGCGGCGGAAGACCATCACGACGATCGCCGTGAACAGCAGCATCAGCAGGTAGTAGTTGCCGGAGCGGGTCAGCTCGTGGCCCAGGACCGTGTGCGACAGGCCCAGGTTGAAGCCGAAGATCTCCAGGTCGGGGATGTTCGGGATGCCGTTGGAGCCGTTGGTGACGTCCGGACCGCTGTTGCCGTTCAGGTTGTTCATGGTGATGCGGAAGATCTCACCGAAACCGAGCGTCACGATGGCGAGGTAGTCGCCGCGCAGTCGCAGGGTCGGGGCACCGATCACCACGCCGAAGATCAGCGAGGCGGCGGCACCGGTGAGAACGGCCGCCCAGAACGGGAACTGGACGCCGATGGTCGACTGCGGGGAGCCGGAGACCAGGGCGGCGGCGTAGGCGCCGACGCCGAGGAAGGCGACGTAGCCGAGGTCGAGGAGGCCGGCGAGGCCGACGACCACGTTGAGGCCCAGGGCGACCGTGGCGAAGATCAGGATGTTCGCGCCGATGAGGGCGAACTGGTCGTTGCTCTGGGTGAAGGGGAAGCAGATCGCCGCGACGAACGCCGCCGTGAGGGTGACGTTGCGGTGCTTGGCGGTCAGGTGCGAGAGCCGCTTGAGCAGCCCCGCGCGGTTGACGGCGGTGAAGCCGAACCCGGTGACGATCAGGAAGCCGATGAACAGCTCCGAGTCCTCGGTGCCGATGCCGTACGCGAAGACGTACATACCGACGCCGAAGCCCGCGGCGATGACCAGGATCTCCGCCCAGGAGGGCAGTTCCTTGGCGCGGCCGGGGTCGGGCGCGGTGAACGAGTGGCGGATACGGCCCCACAGGTTCGGGTGCGGGTCGTCGGCGGCGTAGGGCTGGTCGACCGGGAGGCCGAGGGCGCCGATCACGGCGACGAGCGCGCCGATGCCGGAGACCCAGGCGCCGGGTTCGAGGTTGACCAGGCCGCCGAGCTGGTCGCTGATCGCGCCCATGGTGTAGCCGGTGGTGCCGAGGACACCGAGCGCGCTGAGCAGGACGGGGCTGTTGGTGCCGCCGGGGGTGAGCCAGCCGAGGCCCCGGATGCCGTAGCCGGAGAGCGTGAACAGCAGCGTCAGGAGTGCTCCCACGAGCGTGAGCACCTGAAGGCCGCCGGGGTAGCCGGTGACGGTGAGGTCGCCGGGGAACTCGTCCGTCCATGTCCAGGCCATGAACGTGCCGGCGAGGGCGACGACGGAGCCGAGGACCGTGGTGGCGCGTGCCGCGGCGGGCGGCAGCGGGACGACCGGGGTGGCCGGCACGGGGGACACCTTGCCGGTGCCCGCGGTGTTGTCGGTGGAGGTGTTGGTCGTCATGGGTATCACGCCCGATCCGCGACGCGTTCGCCGAGCAGGCCTTGTGGCCTGAACAGCAGGACGAGGATGAGCAGGGCGAATGCCCATACGTCCTTCCAGGCGCCGCCGCCGAAGAGTTCCATGCCGGGGATGTCGCCGATGTAGCCGGTGGCGAGGGATTCGGCGAGGCCGAGGACGATGCCGCCGAGCATGGCGCCGTAGATGTTGCCGATGCCGCCGAGGACGGCGGCGGTGAAGGCCTTGAGGCCCATCAGGAAGCCCATGCGGAAGCCGACCTGGCCGTTCTTCAGGCCGTAGGCGACCGCGGCGATCGCGGCGAACGCGGCACCGATGGCGAAGGCCATGACGATGATGCGGTCGGTGTTGATGCCCATGAGCTTGGCGGTGTCGGGGTCCTGGGCCGTGGCCTGCATGCCGCGGCCGGAGCGGGTCTTCGTGACGAAGACGCCGAGGGCGACCATGCACAGCGGGGCGGCTATCAGGACGAAGAGGTCACCGCGCTGGATGGTGGCGCCGAGGACGTCGAAGGGCTCGCCGCTGAACTGGGGGAAGGAGCGGTCCTTCTTGGCGTCCGGGTACCACATCCATACGGCCTGCTGGAGGACGATGGACAGGCCGATCGCGGTGATGAGGGGTGCGAGTCGTGGCGCGCTGCGCAGTGGCCGGTAGGCGAAGCGTTCCGCCGCGGTGCCGACGGCGACCGAGACGAGGATGCCGCCGAGGATCATGAGGGGGACGGCCGCGCCGAGGGCGAAGCCTTCGGGGAGTACGAGCCACACGGTCAGGGCCCCGAAGCCCCCGACCATGAAGATCTCGCCGTGGGCGAAGTTGATGAGCTGGACGATGCCGTAGACCATCGTGTAGCCGATCGCGATGAGTCCGTACATCGCGCCGAGGATGAGTCCATTGGCCAGCTGTTGCGGCAGTTCGTTCACCGCAGGGCCTCCGTGGGAGTGGTTCGGATATGGCGCCGCGCGGGAGCGCTGGTGGGCGCTACCCGCGCGGCCTGGATCAATGTGTGAGGGGAGTCGTCCCTATCCGTCCTTTGTTCAGCCCACCTTGGGGGTGCCGCTGTACGCCGGAGCCCACGCGTTGTTCTCGATCTTGTAGGCGGTCATCGTGTGGTTCGTGGTGTCACCGAACTCGTCGAAGGAGATCTGGCCGGTGACGCCGTCGAACTTGATCTTGCTCATGGCGTCCAGGACCGCCTTGCGGCCGTCGGACGGGAGCTCGCCGTCGTTGCCCTCGACCGCCGTCTTGACGGCCTCGATGATCGACCAGGTGGCGTCGTAGGTGAGGCCGCCGTACACCTGGTACGGGTCCTCGTAGCCCGCCGCCTCGTAGTCCGCGATGAACTTCTTGGCGGAGTCGAGCTTCTCGACCGGCTCACCGACGGAGGTACCGAGGTCGCCCGCGGCCTTCTTGTTGAGCTCGGGGTAGTCGGTGGAGACGATGCCGTCGCCGCCCATGAGCGGGATGTTCTGGCCGCTGTCCTTGAGCTGCTGGCTCAGGGGCGCGGCGGCCGGGTACTCGCCGCCGTAGTAGAGGGCCTTGGCGCCGGTCTTCTTGATCTTGGCGACGACCGAGTTGAAGTCGCGGTCCTCGGGGTTGACGTGGTCGCTGCCGACGATCTTGCCACCGAGCTTGGTGAAGTTCGTCTTGAAGGAGGCGGCCAGGCCCGCGCCGTAGGTCTTCTGGTCGTCGATCAGGTAGACCTTGTCGATCTTGGCCTGGTTGAAGAGGTAGTCCGCGGCGAAGGCGCCCTGGATCTCGTCCGTGGTGGCCGTACGGAAGAAGGTCTTGAACGGCCGGACCGAGTTGCCGGCCGCCCAGTCGTCGCCCTGGGTCAGCTCGGTACCCGTGTTGGCCGGCGAGACCTGGGTCAGACCGGCGTCGTTGAACGGCTTCTGCATCTGCTGCGAGACGCTGGAGTTCAGCGGGCCGACGACGCCGAGGACGTCCTTGTTGCTGATGAACTTCTGGGCGTTCGCCTGGCCGACGGAGGGCTGGGCCTGGTCGTCCAGAGCCTCGATCTTGAACTCGACGCCCTCGACGTACTCCTCCTTGTTGGCCGTCTTCACGGCGAGGTCGGCGGAGTTCTTGATGCCCAGGCCGAGCGCGGACAGGTCGCCGGTCAGCGGGGCGTCGACGCCGATCACAACAGTGGTCTTGTCGCCGCTGCTGCTTTTGCCGTCGTCGTCACGCGACCCGCAGGCAGTGAGTGTCAGCGATCCCGCCGCGAGGGCGGCAGTGATTGCGATGATCGAACGTTGACGCACGAATCAGGTCCTTTCCCTGGCACGGCGGTTCCCGATGGAGCTCGCCGAGTCGAGCGCTGGGTCGAAATGACTTCGAGTCCGAAGGCGCGGTGACTGGGCGTGACTCTAAGCGCGGGTAGGGAAGGTGGAGGAGGGTCTGACCAAGGCTGTGACGCTCTTGTTATGACACGACGTAATGCAGAGCGGTACCCGGTGGGGGGATGCGCGGAATTCCAGCCGATTCGCCCTGTCCGCATTCTGAGAACTCGCAGGCTGCGCGCGGATGATTTCAGGAGTGTTCACGGCTTTGGTGATGACAGCGATATGTTGCCGCGGGCGACTTGAGTGGCCTCTGTGGCGTGTGTGGGCAGCGGTCGCCCGGGAGGGCGCCGGGAGTCCTGTATTGCGCATGTATTACGCAGAGTTACACCGGTGAAAGAGATTCCGGCGTTTGTCATCGCATTCGCGCATTCCATGACATGCGGGGTGCTCACGATCCGGAACCTGGGGCGCGGGGCGGGGGCGGGGACGGTGCGCCGGTGTCGCTCCGAGGCGTCCGGCGCCGTCAACCCGGCGGCCGACAGCGTCAGTTCGGCCACCGCCCCCGCCCGGAGGGCCTCTCCAAGTCCTCATGCCCCGACGCTATGTTGCCGGGGCCGGTGATTCAACGGCGGGGAAAGACAAGGGTGTTGACTCAGCGCGCGGCGCGCACGGCCTCCTCGTCGCCCGGCCGTACGTCCCGCAGCAGACAGGTCAGCCGCGCGGTGCACACCCGCCGCTCCTCCTCGTCGCTGATCACGATCTCGTACGTCGCCGTCGAGCGGCCCCGGTGCACCGGCGTCGCCACTCCGGTCACCAGGCCGGAACGCGCCCCGCGGTGATGCGTGCAGTTCAGGTCCACACCCACCGCGATCTTGGAGCTGCCGCCGTGCAGCATCGACCCCACCGATCCGAGCGTCTCGGCGAGCACCGCGGAGGCCCCGCCGTGCAGCAGGCCGTACGGCTGGGTGTTTCCCTCCACCGGCATCGTCCCGACGACCCGGTCCGCCGACGCCTCCAGGATCTGCACGCCCATCCGCGTGCCCAGATGCCCGGCCGAGAACAGCGCCGGCAGGTCGACGCCGAGTGCGGCGTACTCGTCGATGACCTCTTGCGGGAACTTCACCTGCTGCTGCTCGCCCATGGGGACCGGCTCCATTCGTCGGGATCAACCGACTGAGCAAACGCTCAGTCGGCCGCCGATTGTTCCAGACGCACGACGACGGACTTGCTGGCCGGGGTGTTACTGGTGTCCGCGGTGGCGTCCAGCGGCACCAGGACGTTGGTCTCGGGGTAGTAGGCGGCCGCGCAGCCCCGGGCCGTCGGGTAGTGCACGACCCGGAAGCCGGGGGCGCGGCGCTCGACGCCGTCGCTCCACTCGCTCACGAGGTCCACGTACGAGCCGTCGGCGACGCCCAGCCGCCGGGCGTCCTCCGGGTTGACCAGCACCACCCGGCGGCCGTTCCTGATGCCCCGGTAACGGTCGTCGAGTCCGTAGATCGTGGTGTTGTACTGGTCGTGCGAGCGCAGCGTCTGCAGCAGCAGCCGGCCCTCGGGCAGCCTCGGGTACTCCACCGGCGCCGCGGTGAAGTTGGCCTTGCCGGTGGCGGTCGGGAAGCGGCGCTCGTCGCGCGGGGCGTGCGGGAGGGCGAAGCCTCCGGGGTGGGCCACGCGCGCGTTGAAGTCCTCGAAGCCGGGGATCACGCGCGCGATACGGTCACGGACCGTCGCGTAGTCCTTCTCGAACTCCTCCCAGGGGGTGGCGCTGTTTTCGCCGAGCACGCGGCGCGCCATCCGGCACACGATCGCCGGCTCCGACAGCAGCTGCGGGCTCGCCGGCTCCAGCCGCCCGCGCGAGGCGTGCACCATGCCCATGGAGTCCTCGACGGTCACGAATTGCTCGCCGCTGCCCTGAAGATCGCGCTCGGTGCGGCCCAGCGTCGGCAGGACGAGCGCACGCGCGCCCGTGACCACGTGCGAACGGTTCAGCTTGGTCGACACGTGCACGGTCAGCCGGGCGCGGCGCATCGCCGCCTCGGTCACCTCCGTGTCGGGCGACGCCGACACGAAGTTGCCGCCCATCGCGAAGAACACCTTCGCCTCGCCGTCGCGCAGCGCCCGGATGGCCCGTACGACGTCGTAGCCGTGCTCGCGCGGCGGCGCGAAGCCGAACTCCTTCTCCAGGGCGTCCAGGAAGGCGGGCGCGGGCCGCTCGAAGATGCCCATCGTGCGGTCGCCCTGCACGTTGGAGTGGCCGCGCACCGGGCACACGCCCGCGCCCGGACGGCCGATGTTGCCGCGCAGCAGAAGGAAGTTGACCACCTCGCGGATGGTCGGGACGGAGTGCTTGTGCTGGGTGAGGCCCATCGCCCAGCACACGATCGTGCGCTCGGAGGCGAGGACCATGGCGAGGGCTTCCTCGATCTCCGCCCGGGTCAGACCGGTCGCGGTGAGGGTCTCGTCCCAGTCGGCGGCGCGCGCCTGGGCCGCGAACTCCTCGTAGCCGTGCGTGTGTGCGTCGACGAAGGCCTGGTCGACGGCGCCCTCGGTCTCCAGGATCAGCTTGTTCAGCAGCCGGAACAGCGCCTGGTCGCCGCCGATGCGGATCTGCAGGAACAGGTCGGTGAGCGCCGCGCCCTTGAGCATGCCCTGCGGGGTCTGCGGGTTCTTGAACCGCTCAAGGCCCGCCTCGGGCAGCGGGTTGACGCTGATCACCTTCGCGCCGTTGGCCTTGGCCTTCTCCAGGGCGGAGAGCATGCGCGGGTGGTTCGTGCCCGGGTTCTGCCCGGCGACGACGATCAGGTCGGCCTTGTAGAGGTCCTCCAGCAGGACGCTGCCCTTGCCGATGCCGATCGTCTCGTTCAGCGCCGAGCCCGAGGACTCGTGGCACATGTTCGAGCAGTCCGGCAGGTTGTTCGTGCCGAACTCGCGGGCGAACAGCTGGTAGAGGAACGCGGCCTCGTTGCTGGTGCGCCCGGACGTGTAGAACAGCGCCTCGTCCGGAGAGGCGAGGGCCGTCAGCTCCTCGGCGATGATGTCGAAGGCGCGCTCCCAGGTGACGGGCTCGTAGTGCTCGCCGCCCTCGGGCAGGTACATGGGGTGCGTGAGCCGCCCCTGCTGTCCGAGCCAGTAGCCGCTGCGGGTCGCGAGGTCGGCGACGGAGTGCGCGGCGAAGAACTCCGGGGTGACCCGGCGCAGGGTGGCCTCCTCCGCGACCGCCTTCGCGCCGTTCTCGCAGAACTCCGCGGCGTGCCGGTGATCCGGCTCCGGCCAGGCGCAGCCCGGGCAGTCGAAGCCGTCCTTCTGATTGACCCGCAGCAGGGTCAGCGCGGTGCGCTTCACGCCCATCTGCTGCTGTGCCATGCGCAGGGTGTGCCCAATGGCCGGCAGGCCCGCCGCCGCGTGCTTCGGCTCGGCAACCTGCGGCGCGTCCTGAACCGGGTCACCCTTGGGCGGCTTCGTTGCCATCGCACGCTCTCCCTTGCGACTGCGTATGTGAGGTACGTCTCCGATCCTCGCACGTGGCAGTGACAGCGGTGTGGCCCGGGACTGCTGGTGGCACGAGCAATGGTTGCGGATCAGACCGCCCCGGTGGGTGGTGCGTCCCTCTGCGGCTCGGCTGCGTCCTGCTCTGGCTCCGGCGCCATCGCGTCCTTCTCCCACTCCATGACGACACGGAACGCGCTCTTGGCGCTGCCCTTGCCCACGATGGCGACCAGGCCGCCCGAGTCGAAGCCGATCTCGCACTCGAATTCCACGGTGAAGCGGGTGGGCGCGGATCGCTTGAGAGCCGCCCCGATGCGCTGGCTGAAGGCGCCGACGGCCGCGGTGACCTGGTCGATGTCGGGCAGCCGCGCCGCGATCTCCTGCTCGTCGTCGGCCCCGCCGTCAATGGTGGGTACGGCCCTTTCCGCCCGGACCAGCAGCCGGCTGCCGTCCGGCAGACGTACCGGAATCGTCTCGTCCATGATGGTTTACCCCTACTTCCGCTATTGATCGGGATGTTAGATGCGCAGAGGAATGTCAGGGGCCACAATCGGCCTGTGACACGGTCCGCGCTGGTCGATGCACTGCCCGATGCGGTCCTCTCCCTCGTCGGTGCCGACGGGGCCGAGGGCACCGGTTTCTTCGTCGCGCCCGGTCTGGTGCTCACCTGCGCGCATGTGGTGGGGGCCGGGGACACCCCGACAGAGGTGGCCGCTCGCTGGCGCGGGCAGGACCTGACGCTCACAGTCGTGCCCGAGTGGTTCCGGCCGCCGGGGGCCGACGGCTCGGGTCCCGATCTGGCACTGCTGAGCGTGCCGGAGAGCCTGGACCATCCCGTGGTGTGCCTGGCGCCCGCCATGGAACCGGGCGACGAGCTGTGGGCCTACGGCCATCCCCGGGGCCGCTACCGGGCCGGTGACTCCGTCACCTTCACAGCGCAGGGGCCATCCCGCCGCACCCACGACGGGGGCGGGTCGCTCACCCTGTTCCACGCCACGCACGGCAGGGCCACGCCCGGATTCAGCGGATCCCCCGTACTCAACTGGCGCACCGGAGCCGTCTGCGGAGTGCTGCGCTTCGCACACTCGCTGGAACGCGGAGTGCCCGGCGCACGCCTCGTTCCCGTCGCCGAACTGCGCGCCGCCTATCCCTTCCTCGACCACCCGGAGAGCGTCACCGACTACCGTCGTGACTGGCTCGGCCTGCTGGACGACGACCAACTGCGGGCCGGCGGCTGGCGGTTCCCCGGTCCGGTGCTGCGGGCATACCTGGAGGCGGCACGCGAGGCCGCACGTGATCACCCGTACACGATCCGGGTGCCCGGGGCCGGCACACCGCCCCTGGCGGAGGTGTACGTGAACCAGCAGGTCGCCCCCGAGGGCGAGGTCGGGCCGCATGCCGGGCTCGGCGACACCCCACTGCTGCCGGCCGAGTGCCTGCTGGACGTCGCCCAGGGCGCGGTACTGGTCGGCGGCCCCGGTACGGGGAAGTCCAGCCTGGGACTACGGCTGACCGCGCAGCTGGCCGAGGCCTGGCTGAACGGGCCGGCACCCGAGGCCGTTCCGGTTCGGGTGCCCGCCGGTGTGCTGGCGGAGGGCGGGTACTTCTCCGATCTGCTGCGCACCGCGGTGGAGCGGGACGGCTCGCTCCGGCTCAGAAGCCGGCTGCCGCACGACTTCTTCGACAGACCGCCCCTGCCCGGGGTGCCCTGGCTGGTCCTCGTCGACGGTGTGGACGAAGTCCTGGACCAGGAGGAGCGCACGTACGTCCTGCAGAGCGTCGCGGCCATGTGGCGCTCGCCCGACTTCCACTTCCTCGTCACCACACGCCCCCTCCCGCGCGACGACCTCAAACCGTTGCTCGCCCTGAAACCCCTGTTCTTCCGCATTCAGCCATTCGGCCCCGACGTCCTGCCCGGCTTCGCCGGTCAGTGGTTCCGCAGCCTGGAGCGCCCGGACCCGGACGACCTCGCCGAACAGTTCATGCAGGCCACGGTGCGCGGGAACATGCTCCACCTGGCGGGCATCCCCTTGCTCGCGACCATGCTCGTCGTGCTGTTCGCCGAGAATCCGCACAGCGAGCTGCCGAGCGACAGGATCGAGCTGTACGAACGGTTCACGGCCCGTCTCCTAAAGAAGATGCACCACCGTCCGACACTGGCCGTCGACGCCCTGCGCGCCAGGGTCGAGGGCTACCCCGACGCCCCCGAGGCCGTACAGGAACTGATCAAGGGGGTACGTGGTCTCGTCGAGTCGATCGCCCGGCACCGCCAGCAGCACGGGCCGGACGTCCCGGCGGTCGACCTCGCCGCCCAGGAGACCGCCGCGCTGCGCCCGCCGTACCTGCCCGAGGACGACTGGCGCGACGTACTGCGCGCTTTGCTGCTGAGCACCGGTCTCATGCTGGGCGAGGACGACGACCTGGTCTTCCTGCACCAGACCGTGCAGGAGTTCCTGGCGGCGTGCGTCACGGCGCGTACCACCGATCCGGCCGGGGAGGCGGGCGCCCGGTTCATGGCGGGGAAGGTGAACGAGAGCTGGGAAGTCCACCACTTCCCGGAGGAGAACGCCTACTTGGAGTTCGTTTTCGGGCTCTGGGCGAAACAGGGCAAGGACGCCGGAGACCTCGTACTGAACGCGTTCGCGACTCCTGCACCGCGGGACAACGAGGAACGAGGGCCCGGTCAGGGCACCGGTCTTGCCGCACGGCTCTTGTTCACCTCGACCCTGCCCCGTCGGGTGCTGCCCCAGGTCATCGACAGACTCCGCTCGGCCGCGCTGCAACACGGCTGTGCCTGGGCCGCGGGCGCCGTGGCCCACGAGGACGCGGACGCCGGGATCGCGCTGCTCGTGGCCATGGTGACCGCACCGCACCTCGCGGCGTACCAGCGCCTGGCCGCGGCCTGGGAACTCGCCGTCTGGGACTGGAACCGGGCGGTGGCGCTGCTCCAGGAGATCGCCGCGCGCGGGATGGACTTCTCCGAGGAACGCACCTCCACGCGCGAGACGCGGGGGAACACGACACACACCGAGTATTTCGAGGTCGGGCCGCAGGTTGTCGTGATGTCCCGCATCGAGGCGGCGATGATGCTCGGCGATCTGGACCTGGAACTGGGTCTGCGCGCCCTGAGCGGTGTGGCATCGGACGAGTCCTTGCCGGTCGGCGATCGTCTGCGCGGCGCGTGGGCCCTGGCCGAACTCGATCCGGAACCCAGGACGCTGACCGCCCCGCCTCTCGTCGCCGGCATGGACGGAGACCGGGCACTGCGTGCCGAGGTGATCCTCCGGGCGGCCGAGCAGGACGCGCCCGAAGACCCCGGTCGCCTGCTGACCGAGTGGGCGAGGGACCGTGCGCGCACGGACGGTGTGCGGGTTCTGACCGCACTGGCGCTGGTCCTGCACGACGTGGAAGCGGGCGCCGCGCTGCTGGAGGAACTCCTGTCCAGCAGCGGAGTGGGCGTCTACTGGGAGGCCGAGGCGGTGTGGGCCGCGGAGAACCTGCTCGGGCTCGATCGCGCTCGGGGTGTACACGGCCTGTCGCAGTGGATCACCGATGTCCATTTCCTCGGCTCCGATGCTGTGAACCTCCTGGCCGAGGTGGATCGGGACGCCGCCGCGTCGGCACTCAAGGAACGCATCGAGAACGACATGGGCGACTCGCTCGACGACGTGTACATGCTGGCCCAGATCGACCGGGAAGCGGGCGAAGCCGTACTAGTCGAGATGTTCGAGGACGAGGACGCGTTCTGGTTCGCGGACAAGTGGGAGGTGGCCCGCTGCCTGGCCGCGGTCAACCCACAACGCGCCCTCGCACTGGTGAGGTCGGCAGTTGAGTCGATGCCGGCTGCCGAGGACGACGGGGAGCTGCCCCACGCACAGCGGGTGCTCCGCGAGATCGAGGAGGCCGCGGGCCCGGCCGAATGAGAGCCGTGGGCATGGACTGTCAGTGGCTCGTGGCAGGATCGGGGACGTGGCAGAGACAGCATCGAAGAAGACCGACAGCACCCCCGGCGCCGGCCGCCCGCGGCTGATGCTCATGGACGGGCATTCCCTGGCCTACCGCGCGTTCTTCGCGCTGCCCGCGGAGAACTTCACCACCGCGACGGGCCAGCCGACGAACGCGATCTACGGCTTCGCGTCGATGCTGGCCAACACGCTGCGCGACGAGGCGCCCACGCACTTCGCGGTGGCCTTCGACGTGTCCCGCAAGACCTGGCGCTCCGAGGAGTTCACGGAGTACAAGGCGAACCGCTCCAAGACCCCGGACGAGTTCAAGGGCCAGGTCGAGCTGATCGGCGAGCTCCTCGACGCGATGCACGTCTCCCGCTTCGCGGTCGACGGCTTCGAGGCCGACGACGTGATCGCCACGCTCGCCACCCAGGCCGAGGCCGAGGGCTTCGAGGTGTTGATCGTCACCGGCGACCGGGACTCCTTCCAGCTGGTCAGCGAGCACACGACCGTGCTGTACCCGACGAAGGGCGTCTCCGAGCTGACCCGGTTCACTCCGGAGAAGGTCGTCGAGAAGTACGGGTTGACGCCCGCGCAGTACCCCGACTTCGCGGCCCTGCGCGGCGACCCGTCCGACAACCTCCCGGGCATCCCCGGCGTCGGCGAGAAGACCGCCGCGAAGTGGATCAACCAGTTCGGGTCGTTCGCGGAGCTCGTCGAGCGGGTCGAGGAGGTCAAGGGCAAGGCCGGACAGAACCTCCGCGACCATCTGGAGGCGGTCAAGCTCAACCGGCGGCTCACCGAGATGGTGCGCACCGTCGAGCTGCCCAAGACCGTGACCGACCTGGAGCGCGCCCCCTACGACCGCACGGCGGTCGCGATGGTCCTCGACACCCTGGAGATCCGCAACCCGTCCCTGCGGGAGCGGCTGCTGGCGGTCGACCCGGGCTCCGCCGAGGCCGCGGAGACCCCGGTCGTCGCGGCCGGCGTGGAGCTGGACGGCACGGTGCTGGGCACCGGCGAGCTGGCCGGCTGGCTGGCCGAGCACGCCACCGAGCCGCTCGGTCTGGCCACCGTCGACACCTGGGCGCTGGGCACCGGCTCGGTGGCCGAGGTCGCGCTCGCCGCGGCCGGGGGAGCGGCCGCCTGGTTCGACCCGTCCGAGCTGGACGAGGCCGACGAGACGGCGTTCGCGTCCTGGCTGGCCGACGCCGCCCGCCCCAAGGTCCTGCACAGTGCCAAGGGCGCGATGCGCGTCTTCGCCGAGCACGGCTGGACCGTCGACGGTGTCTCCATGGACACCGCCCTCGCCGCCTACCTGGTCAAGCCTGGCCGCCGCTCCTTCGACCTGGACGCGCTGTCCCTGGAGTACCTGGGCCGCGAGCTGGCCCCCGCCGCGGCGGCCGACGGCCAGCTGGCCTTCGGCGCGGACGACAGCGCCGAGGCCGAGGCGCTGATGGTGCAGGCCCGCGCGATCCTCGACCTCGGCGAGGCCTTCGAGGGCCGCCTCCAGGAGGTCGGCGCGGCCGACCTCCTGCGCGACATGGAGCTGCCCACCTCCACTCTGCTGGCCCGCATGGAGCGGCACGGCATCGCCGCCGACCGGGACCACCTTCAGGCCATGGAGCAGATGTTCGCCGGCGCCGTCCAGCAGGCGGTGAAGGAGGCGCACGCGGCGGCCGGGCACGAGTTCAACCTGGGCTCGCCCAAGCAGCTCCAGGAGGTTCTCTTCGGCGAGCTGGGCCTGCCCAAGACGAAGAAGACCAAGACCGGTTACACCACCGACGCCGACGCGCTGGCCTGGCTCGCCACCCAGACCGACAACGAACTGCCGGTCATCATGCTCCGCCACCGCGAGCAGGCGAAGCTGCGGGTCACGGTCGAGGGCCTGATCAAGACGATCGCGGCGGACGGCCGTATCCACACGACCTTCAACCAGACGGTCGCCGCGACCGGCCGTCTGTCGTCGACGGACCCGAACCTCCAGAACATCCCGGTCCGCACCGACGAGGGCCGGGCGATCCGCCGCGGCTTCGTCGTCGGCGAGGGCTTCGAGTCCCTGATGACGGCGGACTACAGCCAGATCGAGCTGCGCGTGATGGCCCACCTGTCCGAGGACGAGGGCCTGATCGAGGCGTTCACCTCCGGCGAGGACCTGCACACCACGGCCGCCTCGCAGGTGTTCGCGGTCGAGCCCGGCGCGGTGGACGCGGAGATGCGCCGCAAGATCAAGGCGATGTCGTACGGCCTCGCGTACGGCCTGTCGGCCTTCGGTCTCTCCCAGCAGCTGAACATCGAGGCCGCCGAGGCCCGCGCGCTGATGGAGGCGTACTTCGAGCGTTTCGGCGGCGTACGGGACTATCTGCGCCGCGTCGTGGACGAGGCGCGGGCGACGGGCTACACGGCGACGCTCTTCGGCCGCCGCCGCTACCTGCCCGACCTCAACAGCGACAACCGCCAGCGCCGCGAGGCCGCCGAGCGCATGGCCCTCAACGCACCCATCCAGGGCACGGCGGCGGACATCGTCAAGATCGCCATGCTCAACGTGGACAAGGCGCTGCGCGAGGCGGACCTGAAGTCCCGCATGCTCCTCCAGGTCCACGACGAAATCGTCCTGGAGATCGCCCCCGGCGAGCGGACGACCGCAGAGGAACTGGTCCGCCGCGAGATGTCGTCCGCGGTCCAGCTCAACGTCCCTCTGGGCGTCTCGGTGGGCGCGGGGGCTGACTGGGAGTCGGCAGCGCACTAGCCTCCGGCGGTCGGGCCGGTCGGGCCGGTCGGGCCGGTCGGGCCGGTCGGGCCGGTCGGAGTCGGTCAGGTGTCGGGTGCGTGCCGGCTGGGGCGGTGAGGTCATGGCTTGCGGCTGGCTCGGCACCGCCGGCAGCCGCCGTCGTGGTTGTTGCCGCGGCGGCGGGAAGAGGGCGTGGGGCGAGCTCCAGCGCCCCGAAGGGGCGCGGGCCGCATCGATGTGCGGCTCCGCCGCGTGGGCGCGACCGGCCACAAGCGACCCGCAGCCCCCGCACGACTGTTACCGGGCAGACGCTCGGGGCCCAGCCCCATCACCCACGTGGCCCCCGCGAAGACGCCCCTGACCCCCGACCCCCGTAAGGATGCGGGCATGGGTATACGCATGCTCCACCGCCGGACGGCCCCCGCAGAGCCCGCCGGGGTCCACCCCGACGCCGCCCCCAAGGTCCCGCTCCTCCCGGTCCCGGCCTTCGCCGCCGCCGCGAGCACCGCCCGCGTCCCCGTCGACCTGAAGACGGCCCTGCGCCGAACAGTCACCACACTCCGGAGCCTGCGCCCGCGCCTGTGGGCCGAGGCCGGCCGCGGCTACCTCGACCTCGTCCTCGCCCGGCTCCCACGGCCGGGCCACATCCGTACGGTCACCGTCTTCATCAGCGAGCCGCCTTCTCCAGCGCACCGGAACGGTCCGACACCGGAGCCGGACGCCACACCCTGACGCCCACGGCGTACAGCAGCAGCCCCAGCACCAGCCCGGCGCCCGCCCCGAAGCACACCGTGGGAATCAGCTCCCACGGCTTCGCGGACGAACCCCAGTACGCCCACCACCGCACGGCCCGCTGCACCGCCCCCACCACCGCACAGCCGCCGAGCACCGCGCCCGCCACCCACCGGTCCCGCACCGAGAGCGCCGGGACCCCGACCGGAGGGGCCACCGGAGTCCGCCGTAGCGCCACTGCCACGAACACCGCGATGACGGCTGCCGCGACCGCCGAACCGCCGTACTGGAGGTACCAGTACAGAGGGGAGCCCGCGATTTCCTCGCCCAGGACGGGGAACAGCCGCATCCCCCAGCGGTCGAGATGTGTGAACGCGTCCCACACGACGTGGGTGAGTGCGCCGAGGGCCGCGGAGGCGTACCACCACAGCAGCAAGGAGGGCCGCACGCGCGCGCGTGGTGTCCCGCAGCGCAGCAGGGCGGCCGGTCTGCCCTGCCGGGTCCGCGGCAGCAGCGCCACCAGCGGCTCGCGCATCAGCAGCCACAGTCCCACCAGCGCCCAGGCGACGGCCACGTCGACGGTGAAGACGCCCGGGAAGGAGTGCGTGACTTCGCCGAACTCCATCGCACCGGGCAGCGCACTCGCCGCGTAGTAGGTCATGTCGGGGCAGAAGGACCCCGCGACGAGGACGGCCGGCACCAGTCGGCCCCGGCCCGTTCCGTCGGTGCGCACGGCGGGGAGGACCGCCGCCGCATGGCTCAGGGTGAACGGCAACGCGGCTCCTCGCGAGGGGATGTGATCGGCCCGCCCAGTATCACGCATGGCCAACCGGTGAATATCGGGCACGAACGGGTGCCCGTGACGCGGAAGTTGTCGTAGGGTCACTTGGGTTGACGCGCGGGGAGCACGGCGACGTACGGATAAATACGGACGGATCTGCGCGGGCCGAGTATCGAACGGCCCTGTGGGTGCAACCACCGAGGCGGGTCGTTCGTCACAACAGGGCGACGGGACAGGTAGAGACGGGCGCTCCGGCGTCCGCGGGAGGGGTTCACTCTATGTCGGCGCATTTCGGCAGGAGGCTGCGCAAGGGGGCGGCCAACACCGCCGTTGCCGCAGTGGCGGTCGCGGCACTGGCAGCGTCCCAGGCTCCCGGAGTGACGGTCGACGACCAGGGCAGACGGACGACCGGCGACTCCCAGCCGTCTCCCGACGTTCCCGCCGAGGAGAGCGCGACCGGCAACTCGCCGTACTACACGGACCTGCCGCCCCTCGACAGCCCCAGCCCGTCGCCGAGCGCGGACGGATCGGGAAGCACCGGCAGTGAGTCCGGCATACCCGCGACCGTCCTGGACGCCTACAAGAAGGCCGCGACCTCGCTCCAGGAGTCCAAGCCCGGCTGCAACCTGCCCTGGGAGCTCCTCGCGGCCATCGGTCACGTCGAGTCGGGACACGCGCGCGGGGGCCGTGTCGACGCGAGCGGCACGACGTACTCGCCGATCCTCGGCCCGCAGCTCAACGGCGTCGGCTTCGCCAGCATCAGCGACACCGACGGCGGCGCGTTCGACGGGGACAGCTCCTACGACCGTGCCGTGGGGCCGATGCAGTTCATCCCGTCCACCTGGGCGTGGGCGGGCCGCGACGGCAACGACGACGGCAAGAAGGACCCCAACAACGTCTACGACGCCGCGCTCGCCGCCGGCCACTACCTGTGCCGCTTCGGCTGGGACCTGTCCTCCCCGTCCGACCTCAAGAGCGCGATCCTCAGCTACAACAACTCCACGGACTACTTGAACACCGTCCTGGCGTGGCTGGAGCACTACCGCAAGGGCACCCACGAGATCCCCGACGGCACCGGGACGATCCCGGAGGACCGCAGCGACGACAACGGCGGGGCCAACCCGACGCCGTCGCCGGACCCGGGGGACACGACGCCGCCGAGCACCCCGCCGAGCGGCAACGGCGGCTCCCAGAGCCCCACCCCGCCGCCGTCATCGCCTCCGCCGGCCACGGAGACTCCGCAGACTCCCACCGACACGGTGCACCACCTTGAGGACGCCGCCACCGCCAAGCTCACCGCCATGGCGGGCGACACGTTCGGCGAGAAGATCAGCACCCGCGCGGAGACCTCGGCCGGCAAGGGCGTCGCCAAGGTGCGGATCCGTTTCACCATCGTCGGCGACACCGACGCCACCTTCACCGGCGGCGAGAAGTACGCCACGGCCCTCACCAACAGCAGCGGCACGGCCGTCGCGCCGGCGCTCCAGGCGGGCGAGAAGACCGGTGAGTTCGTGGTCCGCGCCACGGTCGTGGGCCGCTCGATCACCGGCCTCGACTACACGGCGACCGTCACCGAGCGCGTCGCCGACGCCCTCGCCCGCACCAGCGACACCGCGCTGACCTGCACGCCGGGCGGCGAGTTCGCCGACCAGGTGCAGGTGAAGGCCACGTACCAGGGCGCGGTGGCGGACGGCGTCGCGGCCACGGCCACGCTGATCACCTCCGCGGACGACCCGTCCGAGAACACCAAGGGCCCCTACTTCAAGGACGCCGAAGGCAACGCCGTACGCACCCTGACCGGCCTGGAGACCAACGCCGACGGTCTGCTCACGCTGCCGAAGCTGTTCGCGGACGACACCGCCGGCACGTTCCTGCTGCGCATCAACACCGCGGGCGGCGCCACGCTCACGGTCGAGCTGACCGTGGCGGCGGCCGAGTCGCCGTCGCCGACCCCGTCCGAGTCCACCTCGGAGTCGCCGAGCGCGTAACACCCCGTACGACACTGGCGGCGCCCCTCCCCACGGAGGGGCGCCGTCGTTGTGTGTGCAACGTGTTCTCATCTCGGCCGGCCGTTGCTACGGTGCCGGAACTGACGATGCATCAGTTCCGGCCCGTGGGGAGGCCTCATGCGCGCCCTCATCGCCGCCGCCACCGGTCTCGCGGTGGCGCTCGCTCTCGTGTTCACGCTCACCGCACTGGGCTCCCCGTCCGGCGAGACCTCCCCGAAGCCGCTGCTGACGACGGTGCCCGCACACCCGTAACCGCCCGGGAGGGAGGCCGAGATGCGCCGCAAGGCCAGTCTGATCCTGCTCGCCTTCGCCGTGTTCTTCGCGACGCTGTCCCCGATGCTGCGCTGGTACGCCTTCCCGCGGCTGGCCAAGATCCCCGCGAACCAGTACCAGGACATGGTCCTGGAGGCCAAGGACGTCACCCTCCTCGACTACGGCACGATGAAGGCCCGCAAGGTCTCCGCGGTCACCATCGTGCAGACCCTCAAGGGCAACGTGGAGGCCTCCGAGCGGATCGAGAGGACGGCGGGCCGCGACGTGGTCGTCTGGGACGGGCTGTCCTACGTCCAGGGCCCCGACGGCAAGATGGTCTCCAAGATCCCCGAGCGCTACATCTTCGACGCCCACACACAGGAACCCGTCCACGCCACCGGCGAGTCGGTCGACGGCGACCCCGTGCGGCGCGAGGGCATCGAGTTCAAGTGGCCGTTCCTGACCGAGAAACGGGACTACGAGTACTTCGACGCCCAGACCCGGACCTCGGCCCCCATCCACTACAAGGGCACCCAGGACTTCCGCGGTCTGGAGGTCTACTACTTCGAGCAGACCGTCCCGTGGACGAAGGTGAAGTACCCCAAGGTCCTGCCGGTCGACGGCGTCAGCGCCGAGACGCTCGCCGACACCGGCACGACCCGCTGGTACACCACGGTCCGCAAGTTCTGGGTCGAACCCGTCACCGGCGCCCCCGTCTACGGCGAGGAGATCCACCGGGAGGAACTGCGCGGCGGCACCCTCCTCGGCGACCGCGACAAGGTCACGGCGTTCGCCGGCCACGTGAAGATGCGCGAGGACTACATCGACCACACGGTGGACCTGGTCAAGTCCAACCGCACCCTGGTCCTGCTGATGACCTCGTACCTGCCGTGGGGCTTCCTGGTCCTCGGCCTGGCGCTGCTGTCCCTGTCGCTGTACCTGGAGGCCCGCAGCCGCCGCCCGGCCGGTCCGCAACCCGCGAAGGCCGACGAGCCCGAACCGGTCAGCGCCTGAGCCGGGCGTTGGTGTGCCGCGTCGGCTCCGCGGACGCCGGGTCCTCGGGCCACGGATGCTTCGGGTAGCGGCCGCGCAACTCCGCCCGTACGCCCTTGTAGCCGTCCCTCCAGAAGGAGGCGAGGTCGGCGGTGACGGCGGCGGGGCGGCCGGCGGGGGAGAGGAGATGGACGAGGACGGGCACCCCGGCGAGGGAGGGCGACTCGTGCAGTCCGAACATCTCCTGGAGCTTCACGGCGAGCACGGGCTGCTCGGGGTCGGAGTAGTCGATCCGGATCCTGGACCCACTGGGCACGGTGATCCGCTCGGGGGCAAGCTCGTCGAGCCGCCCGGCCTCCCCGGAGGCCCAGGGCAGCAGCCGCGCGAGCGCCTCCCCGGCGTCGATCCGCGCGAGATCGGCCCGCCGCCGGGCCCGGCTCAGCTCCGGCTCCAGCCACTCGTCCACGCGCGCGTGGAGCGCGTCGTCGGAAACATCGGGCCAGGGCGTCCCGAGACGCGCTTGCACAAAGGCGAGCCGCTGCCGCAGCAGCCCGGCCTCCGGCGACCACCGCAGCAGCGAGAACCCTTCCTGCCGCAGCCCTTCGAGCAGCGCCTCGCGTACGAGGGCGGCGTCGGCGTCCTTCAGGGGCCGGGCGGCGAGCTCGATCGCCCCGAGCCGCTCCACGCGCCGCGCCACCACGTCCCCGTCGGCCCAGTGCACCTCCTGGCTCTCGGAGTACAGCGAGGCCGCCGCCGACCGGGCCATGTCCTCGTCGACCACCGCGGCGAGCTGCACACGCGCGTGCCCCTTGCCGACGGGCCGGTCGGCCGCGGCGACGGCGATCCAGGGGGCGCCGTGCAGGGGGGAGCCGTCGGAAAGATCGGCCCTGGTCCCGGAGGCCATGAGATACGAGCCGCCGTCCCGCTTGGCCACGCGCTCGGGGAAGGCGAGGGCGGCGACGAGTCCGGCGAGGCGGTCGGCGGAGCCCGCCACGTCCTGACCGGGCGCGCCCGGACCGCCCCCGGGGTCCGCACCGGCGACGGCCCGCAGCCGCCGCACCTCCGCCCGCCACCGCCCCGAGTAGCCGTCACCCCCACGCCGGGCGGCTCGCAGGGCCGCCGCCAGATCGACGCCGTACTCCCGCGGAACCTCCTCCGACAACAGCGCCACCACCTCGGCCCCCGCACCCGGGGAAGCCCCCGCGCCGGAGGTGTCCAGCAGGGCCCGCCCCAGCCGGGGATGCAGGCCCAGCCGGGCCAGCCGTACGCCCCGCTCCGTGGCCCGCCCGGCGGAGTCGACGGCCCCCACGGCCGTCAGGACCGCCCGTGCCGCCGCCATCGCGCCGGCCGGCGGCGGATCCAGCAGCGCCAGCCCGGAGGCGTCGGGATCCCCCCAGCAGGCCGTCTGAAGGGCGAACGCCGTCAGGTCGGCCACCTTGATCTCCGGGGACGGGAAACGCGGCAGACGGACGTCCTCCGCCTCCGTCCAGCAGCGGTACACCGCCCCCGGCGCCTCACGCCCGGCGCGCCCCGCCCGCTGCCGTCCCGCCGCCTGCGAGGCCCGTACCGTCGTCAGCGCGCTCAGCCCGCGCGCGTGATCCACACGCGGCTCCCGCGCGAGCCCGGAGTCCACCACCACCCGGACTCCGGGAACCGTCAGCGAGGACTCGGCCACGGCCGTCGCCAGCACCACCCGGCGCCGCTCGGACGGCGCCAGGACCGCGTCCTGCACGGCTGCCGGCGCCCGCCCGTGCACCTGGAGCACCTCGACGCCACCGAGCTCGCCGAGCTGCCCGGCGACCCGGGCGATCTCGCCCACGCCGGGCAGGAAGCACAGCACGTCCCCGTCCCGCTCGCCCAGCGCCCGCCGCACCACCGACGCCACATGCGTCAGCAGCGCGGGATCCACCCGCATCCCGTGCGGCGGCCGTACGGGACGCGCGGGCGGTGCCCACACCGTCTCCACGGGGTGCGAGACGCCCGCCGCCTCGACCACCGGCGCCCCGCCCAGCAGCCGCGCCCAGCCCTCCGCGTCGGTCGTCGCCGATGCGGCCACCAGCCGCAGCTCCGGCCGCAGCGCCTGCCGTACGTCCCACAGGAAGGCTGCCGCCGTGTCCGCGTCCAGATGCCGCTCGTGGCACTCGTCGAGCACCACCGCGTCGACCCCGGCCAGCTCCTGGTCGCGCTGGAGGCGCTGGAGGAGCACGCCGGTCGTGACGACCTCCACGCGCGTGTGCCGCCCGACGACGCGCTCCCCGCGCACCGTGTAGCCGACGTTCCCGCCGGCCTTCTCGCCCAGCAGCCACGCCATGCGCCGGGCGGCGGCGCGGGCGGCGATACGGCGGGGCTCCGCGACGACGACCTTCCGTGCCGGCGCGCCGGAGTCCAGCAGACCCGCCAGCGCCAGCGGCACGAGCGTCGTCTTGCCGGTCCCGGGCGGCGCCACCAGGACAGCGGTGCCGTGCGCCTCCAGAGCGTCGGTCAGCCCGGGCAGGGCACTGCGTACGGGAAGGGCGTCCAGGGCGTCGTAGCGGATCACGCCCCCTAGTGTCTTACGGCGCCGAAACGCCCCTCCACGCGCGCGTGCCTCTCGGTCAGTCCCGCTCGCAGACGAAGATCGCCGTGCCCGGGATCAGGTTTCCGCGCAGCGGGGACCAGCCGCCCCACTCCGAGGTGTTCCAGGCCGGCCACTCCGGCTCGACCAGGTCGACCAGGCGGAAGCCGCCGGCCACCACGTCCCGCACCCGGTCGCCGATGGTCCGGTGGTGCTCCACGTATACGGCCCGGCCCGCCTCGTCCTGCTCGACGTAGGGCGTGCGGTCGAAGTAGGAGCCGGAGATGCTCAGCCCCTCCGGGCCGGGCTCGTCCGGGAAGGCCCAGCGGATGGGGTGCGTGACCGAGAAGACGAACCGGCCGCCCGGGCGCAGCACCCGGCGCACCTCCCTTAGGACCAGCACCGGGTCGGCGACGAAGGGCAGTGCCCCGTACGCCGAGCAGGCCAGGTCGAAGGAGGCGTCGGCGAAGGGGAGGGCGCCGGCGTCGGCGCACACCAGCGGGAACGAGCCGCCGATGCGCAGGGCGTGCTGGAGCTGGCGGTGCGAGATGTCGAGGGCGACCGGGCGGGCGCCCTGCTCGGCCAGCCAGCGCGCGCACTGGGCCGCGCCCGCGCCGATCTCCAGGACGTCCTTGCCCTTGAGTTCCTCCGGCGGGCCGAGCAGCTCGGCCTCCACCTCGTCCAGGCCCTCGGGGCCCCAGACAAAGCGGTCGTCGCCGAGGAATGTGCCGTGTTCGACCTGGTACTCGTCCGCGTTCCGGTCCCACCAGCCCCGGTTGGCCCGGGCGCTTTCCGTGACGTCGGCCGCCCGACGGGTGGCTTCCGGTTCGAACGACTCACGCTCTTGGATGATCGGCTCCCTCGTCGTACTCTTCCCTCCAACTCGTCCCCACGGGGGGTGTCACGGGAGAGATGTCTCAGGCCTGTGTGGCCTCCAGAGACAGTTCTTGTGCCGGGAATGCGGCGATCCGCCCCGGGTGTGCGCCTTCGCGCATTGACCCTGCCCGGCTGCCCCCGTATGCTACAAGTTGCGCTGCGGGCCTGCGCACCTCAGACGTAGCAGGCTGCGCTCGCATCTGTTGTATGTCCCCTCGGTTTTCGAGGCGCATCACCACTTTGCTGGTGGGGCGCTTCCTTGGCTGTCCGGCTTCTTCAGAGCGATACGGGCTCCCGGCGTAGCAGTACCTACGACCTTCTGTCCGTAACCGGAGCCCTTTCCCACATGACGAGCAGCACCGAGACCACCGCCACCACCCCGCAGGTTGCGGTCAACGACATCGGTAACGAGGAAGCCTTCCTCGCCGCGATCGACGAGACGATCAAGTACTTCAACGACGGCGACATCGTCGACGGCGTCATCGTGAAGGTCGACCGGGACGAGGTCCTGCTCGACATCGGTTACAAGACCGAAGGCGTTATCCCGAGCCGCGAGCTCTCGATCAAGCACGACGTCGACCCCAACGAGGTCGTCGCCGTGGGTGACGAGATCGAGGCCCTTGTCCTCCAGAAGGAGGACAAGGAAGGCCGCCTGATCCTCTCGAAGAAGCGCGCCCAGTACGAGCGTGCCTGGGGCACCATCGAGAAGATCAAGGAAGAGGACGGGATCGTCACCGGTACCGTCATCGAGGTCGTCAAGGGTGGTCTCATCCTCGACATCGGCCTCCGTGGCTTCCTGCCGGCCTCCCTGGTCGAGATGCGCCGCGTCCGCGACCTCCAGCCCTACGTGGGCAAGGAGCTTGAGGCCAAGATCATCGAGCTGGACAAGAACCGCAACAACGTGGTCCTGTCCCGCCGTGCCTGGCTGGAGCAGACCCAGTCCGAGGTCCGCCAGACGTTCCTCACGACCCTCCAGAAGGGTCAGGTCCGTTCCGGCGTCGTCTCCTCGATCGTCAACTTCGGTGCCTTCGTGGACCTGGGTGGCGTCGACGGTCTGGTCCACGTCTCCGAGCTGTCCTGGAAGCACATCGACCACCCGTCCGAGGTTGTCGAGGTCGGCCAGGAGGTCACCGTCGAGGTTCTCGACGTCGACATGGACCGCGAGCGTGTCTCCCTGTCGCTGAAGGCGACCCAGGAAGACCCGTGGCAGCAGTTCGCCCGCACCCACCAGATCGGCCAGGTCGTGCCCGGCAAGGTCACGAAGCTGGTTCCGTTCGGTGCGTTCGTCCGCGTGGACGAGGGCATCGAGGGTCTGGTCCACATCTCCGAGCTGGCCGAGCGCCACGTGGAGATCCCGGAGCAGGTCGTCCAGGTCAACGACGAGATCTTCGTCAAGGTCATCGACATCGACCTGGAGCGTCGCCGGATCTCGCTGTCCCTCAAGCAGGCCAACGAGTCCTTCGGTGCCGACCCGGCGTCGGTCGAGTTCGACCCGACCCTGTACGGCATGGCCGCGTCCTACGACGACCAGGGCAACTACATCTACCCCGAGGGCTTCGACCCCGAGACCAACGACTGGCTCGAAGGGTACGAGAAGCAGCGTGAGGAGTGGGAGCGCCAGTACGCCGAGGCGCAGACCCGCTTCGAGCAGCACCAGCAGCAGGTCATCAAGTCCCGTGAGGCGGACGCCGCGGCTGCCGCCGAGGGCGGCGACGCTGCGGGTGCGGCTCCGGCCGCGTCCGGTGGCGGTTCGTACTCCTCCGAGGGCCCGGACAACTCCGGCGCGCTGGCCTCGGACGAGGCGCTCGCCGCGCTGCGCGAGAAGCTGGCCGGTGGTCAGAGCTGAACGCTGGCCGCTGAGGCTTAGCAGTTAGCTGTGAGGGGCCGTACCTTTCGGGGTGCGGCCCCTTTGCTGTGCGCCTTTGGGTTGATGGTCGGCTGCCGGCCGGTGGGGGCTGGTCGCGCAGTTCCCCGCGCCCCTGAGGGAGTTGCACTCCCCTGAGTTTTCATGATCGCGGGAATGCGTGTGCTCTCCGCCTGGTTGTTCACTTTGAACACGAGGAGGAGCGGTCACTGTGCTTGATCCGCAGGATTTGTACGCCTGGGAGCCGAAGGGCCTGGCCGTCGTCGACATGGCGCTCGCCCAGGAGTCGGCCGGACTTGTCATGCTCTACCACTTCGACGGATACATCGACGCAGGTGAGACCGGCGACCAGATCGTCGACCGGTTGCTCGACTCGTTGCCCCACCAGCTGGTGGCCCGGTTCGACCACGACCGGCTCGTGGACTACCGCGCCCGCCGCCCGCTGCTGACGTTCAAGCGCGACCGCTGGACCGAGTACGAGGTGCCAGCCATTGAGGTACGGCTCGTCCAGGACGCCACCGGGGCGCCCTTCCTGCTGCTGTCCGGCCCCGAGCCGGACGTGGAGTGGGAGCGCTTCGCCGCTGCTGTCCAGCAGGTCGTGGAGCGGCTCGGCGTCCGCCTGTCCGTGAACTTCCACGGGATCCCCATGGGCGTCCCGCACACCCGTCCCGTCGGCCTCACCCCGCACGGCAGCCGCGCCGACCTCGTCCCGGGCCACCGCAGCCCCTTCGAGGAGGCTCAGGTCCCCGGCAGCGCCGAGTCGCTGCTGGAGTACCGGCTGATGGAGGCCGGGCACGAGGTGCTGGGCGTCGCCGCGCACGTGCCGCACTACATCGCCCGGTCGCCGTACCCGGACGCGGCCCTGACCGTCCTGGAGGCCATCACGGCCGCCACCGGTCTGGTGCTCCCCGGCGTCGCGCACGCCCTGCGCACGGACGCCCACCGCACGCAGACGGAGATCGACCGGCAGATCCGCGAGGGCGACGAGGAGCTCGTGGCGCTCGTACAGGGCCTTGAGCACCAGTACGACGCGGCGGCCGGGGCCGAGACGCGGGGGAACATGCTCGCCGAGCCCGTGGACATCCCGTCGGCGGACGAGATCGGGCGGGAGTTCGAGAAGTTCCTGGCCGAGCGGGAGGGCGACGGCTGACGCCCACGGGCCAGGCCCTAAGCTGCCGGTCATGCTGAAAGTGGGCCTGACCGGCGGCATCGGCGCCGGCAAGAGCGAGGTGTCGCGGCTGCTCGTGGCGTGCGGTGCCGTGCTGATCGACGCGGACCGCATCGCGCGCGAGGTCGTGGCGCCGGGTACGCCCGGCCTTGCCGCGGTCGTGGACGCCTTCGGCGAGGAGGTGCTCGCCGCGGACGGCAGCCTGGACCGGCCCCGGCTGGGCTCGATCGTCTTCGCCGACCCCGAGAAGCTCGCCGTCCTCAACTCGATCGTGCACCCCCTGGTGGGCGCCCGCTCCCGCGAGCTGGAGGAGGCCGCCGCCGAGGACGCCGTCGTCGTGCACGACGTGCCGCTCCTCACCGAGAACGGCCTGGCGCCGCTCTACGACGTCGTGGTCGTCGTCGACGCGAGCCGCGAAACCCAGCTCGACCGTCTGATCCGGCTGCGCGGCATGACCGAGCAGGACGCCCGCGCCCGTATGGCCGCCCAGGCGACCCGCGAGCAGCGCCGGGACATCGCGGACATCGTCATCGACAACGACGTACCCCTGCCGGAGCTGGAGCAGCGGGTGAAGGACGTGTGGGCCGAGTTGGTGGGCAGAGCGCACGACTCCGGGGACGCGCGGGAATAGCCGCCCCTCACCGGCGCGTTGAACCCACCCAGCAAGGGAAGGACTCTGCCGTGCCCGAGACCAGCGGTTCGACCGGACGTACTCCGGAGACGCATGTCATCGACTTCCGTGCCGCCGAGCATCTGCTTGCCGCGCGGGATCCGCGGGGCGCGGTGAAGCTGCTCGACGGTGTCATCGCCGCGCATCCGGAGAACACCGCAGCGCGCCTGCTGCGTGCGCGCGCCTTTTTCGCCGCCGCGCAACTGAGGCCCGCCGAGCTGGAGTTCACCATCGTTCTGGAGCGTGAGCCGGACAACGCGTTCGCGCACTTCGCGCTCGCCCGCACCTACGAGCGTCAGGGGCGGGACGAGCAGGCCGTACGTCACTTCCGGCTGGCCGCCGCGCTGGACCCCAATCCGCAGTATCTGAAGGCGGCGCGGTTCGAGTCGTGAGCGCCCGGCGGAGTCAGCGATCCTCCGGCGGCCGGTACGGCGGGATGTCCGGGCCCGGCTGGTAGTGCGGGCCCTGGCGGATGTGCCGGACGATCATGATCATGTCGACGGTGACCACCAGGGTCAGCGCCCCGCAGGCCACTGCCCAGCCGGGGCGTCCGGCCAGCGTGAACGCGACCGTCCCGAAGAGCGCCCAGACCAGCCCCCACACGCTCAGCCAGAACCGCGTCCGCAGGGCACTGCGCGCGGTCGTCGGTTCACTGCCCGTACGCATCGCAATCACCGCTCCTGCTGTGGACCGTACTCTTTGGAACAGGCGTTCACAAAGAGGGGGTTTCCGTCGTGCTGCTGCCGGACGGCGACGATCTGCCCGAGATCCTGATCGACCTGGGCGTCCCGCACGAGGACATCAACGAACTCGCCCGCATGGGCCGACGCGTCACCGACGATCCGGAGCTGCGGCGCTTCCTGGAGACGTCGGTCGAGGAGCTCGCCCGGGGCATCGGGGAAACCGGCACGACGGTCGAACTGCTGGAGCCGGACTGGCCGGCGGGCCCGCTGCAACGCTGCTTCCCCCTGTACGTCTTCGTCGCAACGCTGCCGCACACGCGCGCGTACCACCGCGAACGCGGCATCCCCGCCGAGGTGTCCCGGCGCACCCTCGCCGACCTCGGGCGGAACATGGCCCTGCACCGCAGGCGGTACGGCAGCGCGGGCGTCCTGGCCCCGTACTGGCTGACGCACCACTTCCGCGGGGAGCTGTACCAGCTGGGACGGCTCCAGTTCGAGCGGACGCGACTGGGGCGGCGCACCGCGGCCGGAATGGGCGCGATCCCCGGCACACCGTGTCTGAACCTGCACATCCCCGACTGTCACGGACCGCTGTCCCCGGCCGCCTGCGACCGGTCCGTGGCGCTGGCCGGGGAGTTCTTCGCCCGGCACTTCCCGGAGGAGAAGCACCGGGTCGTGACCTGTCACTCCTGGCTGCTCGACCCGCAGCTCAAGCGGTATCTGCCGGCCGACTCCAACATCGTCCGCTTCCAGGAGCGCTTCCGCACCGCCCACGAGGACGCGGAACCGGCCGACACCGATCCCGTCGGGTTCGTGTTCGGGGACCCGGAGCTGGGGGTCGAGAGGCTGTCGCGGCGTACGGCCGTGGAGCGGGCCGTGGGGGACCATCTGCGGGCGGGCGGTCACTGGTACGTCGGGCACGGGTGGTTTCCGCTCGTCCCGCCGGAGGAGTCAACTTCCGCCGGACAGCGATGAGTTTTGCATCGGGGCGCGGTCTACCTCCCTGACAGCATCACGGACCGCTTTCCACAGGAGACCCCCATGTCCGAGACCACCGCTCCCGCCCCCGCCCGCACCGTCATCGCCGAGTCCGCGACCGCCCGCGGCCGCCGCGCCCGGATCGCCCTGCGCGGCCTGGAGATCCTGCTCGCGCTGTTCTTCGCCGTGGCGAGCGCGCTGCCGAAGCTGATCGCGCACTCCTCGGCCGCCGACGCCTTCGACGAGATGGGCTGGGGCAGCGCGGGCATGTACACCATCGGCCTGCTCGAACTGGCCGGAGCCGTCGCCCTGTTGGTCCCGGTGCTGCGATCGCTGGCGGGCATCGCGTTGAGCGCGCTGATGGTCGGCGCGTTCGTCGTCCAGGTCTCCGTCTTCGACGGGGAGAACGCGGCCACCCCGCTCATCCTGATCGTCCCGCTCGCCCTCATCGCCTGGGCGCGGCGCGGCCACAACGCGGAGCTGCTGCGGCTGGTCAGGCGCGGCGCGTGACACGGCGTACGTACGGTGACGGCTGCGTCCGGCACGGGACCTCGGTCCCGCGGACGCGGCCGTCACCGTACGTCCGTCTCCGTATGTCTGTCTCCGTACGACCGTCTCCCGTCACCGCGCCCCGGGGCGGCCGCCCTTCTCCAGTGCGCGCAGGCGTTCCAGGTCGCGGCGGTCGCGCTTGGTCGGGCGGCCCGCGCCGCGGTCGCGGATTCCGGCCGGTGCGACGGCCTCGCGGGGCGGGGGAGGCGGGGAGTTGTCGACGTAACACTGGACCGCGACCGGGGCGCCGACCCGCTTGCGGATCAGGCGCTTGACCACGACGATCCGCTCGTGGCCCTCGTGCCGCAGCCGCACCTCGTCGCCGACGCGCACGGCGTAGGCGGGCTTGACCCGCTCGCCGTTGACCCGCACATGCCCGCCCTTGCAGGCGGCGGCGCCCAGCGAGCGCGTCTTGATCAGCCGCACGGCCCAGATCCAGCTGTCGATCCGCACGGTTTCGCCGGACTGCGGACCGGCGGCGTCGGCGGCGGCAGCGTCGCTCTTGCGGTCGACGGCGGCCTTGTCCTCGTCACCCTGCAACGTCATGCTTCCGACCTTAGTCGCTGAGCTGGGCGGCCGACCGGGCCTTACGGTGGGGGCATGGACGTTCTCGCCGAGCTGGACCGGCGGATCGTGGACTGCCGGGCCTGCCCCCGGCTGGTCGACTGGCGCGAGGAAGTGGCCCGGACCAAGCGGGCGGCGTTCGCCGAGCAGACGTACTGGGGGCGTCCGGTACCCGGCTTCGGGCCGGCCGACGCCCGGCTGCTGATCGTCGGTCTCGCCCCGGCCGCCCACGGCGGGAACCGCACCGGGCGCATGTTCACCGGCGACCGGTCCGGCGACGTGCTGTACCGGGCCCTGTACGACATCGGCCTCGCCTCGCGGCCCACGTCGGTCGCCGCCGACGACGGGCTGGAGCTGTGCGGTGTGCGCGTCACCTCGCCCGTGCACTGCGCGCCGCCCGCCAACAAGCCGACCCCCGGGGAGCGCGACACCTGCCGCCCCTGGCTCGTGCAGGAGCTGCGGCTGCTCCGGCCGACACTGCGGTCGGTCGTGGTGCTCGGGGCGTTCGGCTGGCAGGCGGCGCTGCCCGCGCTGGCGGAGGCGGGCTGGGAGGTGCCGCGACCCCGGCCGGTCTTCGCCCACGGCGTGCGCGTCCCGCTCGACGGGCTCGGGCTCTACGGCTGCTTCCACGTCAGCCAGCGCAATACCTTCACCGGCCGGCTCACGCCCGAGATGCTGCGGGGCGTGCTGCGTACGGCGGCCACGGAGGCGGGGCTGAGTCCGCGCTGAGCGCTCCGCTCGAAGTGCGGCGCTTGCGGCGCTGTGCCGTCGGTCGGCTGCGGTGCCGTCGTGGCTGGTCGCGCCCGCCCGGTGGAGCCGCATATCGATACGGCCCCGCGCCCCTTCGGGGCGCTACCGAACCGCAGCCGACTTCACCCGACCCGCTCAGACCGGTCCGTCGGCGTCCTCGAAGAGCTGCCGTACCGTCGAGCGGTAGTTGGCCCGGACGTGGCTCAGTGCGTGCGCGCGGGCGCGTTCCGGGTCGCCGGAGGCGATGGCCTCGTACAACTCCCGGTGTTCGAGGAGGAGTTGGGACCACTCCTCGTTGCGCCGGGTCATCCAGCGCAGGCGGCCGTCCAGCGGTTCCAGCACCGAGACCAGGAGGCTGTTGTCGGCCATGGCGAGGATGCGGTCGTGGAACCGGGTGTTGACGTCGGTGATCGTCTCGGCGTCCGCGGCCTCGGTGGCGACGGCCGCGCTGTCCAGCAGCTCCCGCAGCTCCGCCAGCGCCTGAGGGGTCGCCCGGGACGCGGCCAGGCCCGCCGCGTACACCTCCAACGCCTCACGCAGCTCGAAGAGTTCCTTGACGTCGCACGGTGTCAGCCGGCGTACGACCGTGCGGCGCGCGGACTCGAAGAGGACGAATCCCTCGGCGACCAGGGCCCGGATCGCTTCCCGGACCGGGACCCGGGACACCCCGAACCGCTCGGCCAGCTCGCGTTCGACCAGGCGGTCGCCGGGGCGGAGCCGGCCCGCGATGATCTCCTGCCGCAGCGTGGTCAGGACGCGTTCGCGCACCGCGCCGAGGGGTTCGATCTTCGTCATGGGCCCATCCTCTCCGACTCCGGGGGTGTTTTACGGAGCGTTAACGGCAGCGATATCTGTCGGAACGGTTGACGGGAGGACCATGACCGCAGTTTGGTATACCAAACACGCTCGGAAAGCAGTCGTCCGCCCTCCTCCGTCCCCTGTCCATGGAGGCCCCGTGTCCCTCGCCGACCGTGCCGAAGCCACCGGCACCCCAGCGTTCGTCCCCGATCCCCGGCTCACCAACGAAGACCTCGCGCCCGCGGGCAAGCGCAACTGGAAGGTCTTCGACCTCTTCGCCATGTGGATGTCCGACGTCCACAACCTCGGCAACTACACGTTCGCGGCCGGGCTGTTGGTCCTCGGCATGAACGTGTGGCAGGTCTTCACCTCCCTGCTCGTCGGCTTCGTGCTCATCTACATCGGCATGAACTGGATGGGGAAGATCGGCCAGCGTCACGGTGTGCCGTTCCCCGTCGTCAGCCGGATCAGCTTCGGCGTCTGGGGCGCCAACATCCCCGCGCTGATCAGGGCCGTGATCGCCATCATGTGGTACGGCATCCAGACGTATCTGGCCTCCGTCGCCGTCAACATCATGCTGCTCGCGGCCTGGCCCGGCCTGGAGTCCTGGACGCACGGCTCGTTCCTGGGGCTCGACGGGCTCGGCTGGGTCTCCTTCCTCGCGCTGTGGCTGATCCAGGCGGCGATCATCAGCCGGGGCATGGAGTCGGTACGGAAGTTCCAGGACTTCTGCGGTCCGGCGATCTGGCTGGTGATGATCGCGCTGGCGGTCTGGATCCTGGCCAAGGCGGGCTGGACGATCTCGCTCACCTCCACCCCGCACCCCGTCTCCGTCGGCGAGCAGTGGCGGCAGTGGTTCGGCGCGATCGGCCTGATCCTCGCCACGTACGGCACGCTGATGCTGAACTTCTGCGACTTCTCCCGCTTCGCGCCCGACTACCGGACCGTCCGGAAGGGCAACTTCTGGGGCCTGCCCATCAACTCAACGGCGTTCGTGGTCGTTTCGGTGATCGTCACGGCGGGCTCGCTGGAGGTGTTCGGCGGGGCCATCACCGACCCGGCGGAGCTCGTCGCCAAGGTCGGCAACACGTGGGTCCTGGTCCTGGGGGCCCTGACCTTCGCCATCGCCACCATGGGCGTCAACATCGTCGCCAACTTCGTCTCACCGGCGTACGACCTGGCCAACGTCTGGCCGCAGAAGATCACCTTCAAGGTCGGCGGCATGATCAGCACGGTCGCCGCGCTGCTGGTGACGCCGTGGAACCTCTTCTCCAACCCCACGGTCGTCCAGTACTTCCTCGGCGGCCTCGGCGCCTTCCTGGGCCCGCTGTTCGGGGTGATCATGGTCGACTACTACCTGGTCAAGCGCGGCCGGGTGGACGTGGACGAGCTGTTCTCCGCAGAGCCCGGCTCCCGCTACTACTACCGCAAGGGCGTCAACCCCAAGGCCCTGTGGGCGTTCCTGCCGGCGGCCGGGGTCGCGGCGGTGCTGGCGCTGGTGAAGACCTTCAGCGATGTGGCCCCGTACTCGTGGTTCATCGGTACGGCGCTGGCGGCGGGCCTGTACGCCGTCCTGTGCCGGTCCGAGCGCACGGCGGCGGAGGTCTGACGGACGTGCGCATCGTCGTCACCAACTGCAACACCACGCAGGAGATGACCGAGGAGATCGTGCGAGGTGCCCGGGCCGCCGCAGGCCCGGGCACCACCGTGACCGGGCTGACCCCCGCGTGGGGCCCCGAGTCGGCGGAGGGCTGGCTGGACAGCCACCTGTCGGCGGCGGCGGTGATGGACGCGCTGCGGACCTACGAGGGTCCCTCCTACGACGCGGTCGTCATGGCCGGTTTCGGCGAGCACGGGCGGGAGGGCGTACGGGAGCTGGTGGACGTACCGGTCGTCGACATCACGGAGGCCGCGGCACACCTGGCCTGTCTGCTGGGCCGGCGGTACGGGGTCGTCACCACGCTGGAACGGTCCTGCGGGCAGATCGAGGACAGCCTGGAGCTCGCCGGAGTCGGGCGCAACTGCGTCGCCGTGGTCGGCACGGGCCTGAGCGTGCTCGACCTCGGAGACGGCGCTCGTACGGAGGCGGCCTTCCTGACCGCGGCCGAGCGGGTCCGGGCAGCCGGGGCCGAGGTGCTGGTGCTCGGCTGCGCCGGCATGACGGGACTCCAGCGGGCGGTGGGGGACAAGCTGGGGGTTCCGGTGGTCGACGGGGTGGGAGCGGCCGTCAGGCTCGCCGAGTCCCTGGTGGCGCTGGGGCTGACGACGAGCCGGGTCGGGAGCTATGCGAAGCCGGTGCCCAAGCGGCGGAGTTGGGGGGCGCCGTAGGGGTGACGGTCGCCTGGGGGCGTCTTACGGGTGCCCCGGCCGCCAGACGTACCGGACGTCCGGCTCCTGCTCCTCGTTCCCGCTGCCGTCCGTGTGCTCCACGGCGACGAAGCCGTGGCGCTCGTAGAAGCGGTGGGCGGGCTTGTTGACCTGGAAGGTCCACAGGTCGAGCCCTTCCGGACTGCGCTGCTTGGCGAGCTCGACGAAGCGGTCCCCGAGGCCCCGGCCGCGCCAGTCGGGGTCGAGGTAGAGCTGGGAGAGATGGCCGCCGTCGAGCACCATCAGCCCGACCACACGGTCGGCGGTCTCGGCCACCCAGGTCTCCCGCAGCAGTACCACCACCTCCCGGAAGTACGTCCGCACCTCGTCGTCGGTGCGCGGCCGGACGACCGTGGGCAGCGCGGCATTGAAGGAACGGAGCCAGACGTCGGCCGCAGCGCCGGCGTCGCTCGCCGTGGCTCGGCGGAGTGCGATGGCGTTCATGACCGCGCGCCCTCCGCCAGGTCGTTCGGAACAACAGCCGTGGCGGTGATCTCCACCAACTGCCCCGTGTACCCGAGGCAGGCCACCCCGAGGAGCGTCGACGAATGCGGCCCACTGCTGAGCCCCGACGCCTCGACGACCTCCCACACAGCGGACAGCACCGAGGTCTCACCGCTCACGACATACACCTCGGTCGCCACCACGTGCCCCAAGTCGCTGCCGACCGCCCGCAGTTGCTCCTCAAGATTGGCAACGACCTGCTTGGCCTGCCGTACGGGGTCTCCTTCCCCCACGAGGTTCCCCTGCGCATCCAGCGGCACCGACCCGGCGAGAAAGGCGAGCCTGGTCCCGGCCTCGACGACGGAGGCGTGGGAGTAGGTGGGGGGTGGGAAGAGGGCGGGGCTGGTGACGCGGCGTATCACGGCGGCTCCTTGAGGGGGTGGGCGGCGGAGTGACGGGTGGCGGGCAGCGAACGGCGGACAACCCACTGATCTTCGAGGCCCGGGGCCACCACCGCATCCGAATTTCTCCCTGCCGGGCGCTCCCGGCGGGGCGCCGGGGGCGGGCGTAATCGCGTGGAGGTATGGCGCAGGGTTGCCTACGCTGCGGCCATGGCCACGATTTCCGACGCCGCATTCCTCGACGCGACCGCCGACCGCCTCGCCGCCCTCCCCGCCGTGTGTGCGGTGGCACTCGGCGGCTCCCGCGCACAGGGCACCGAACGACCGGACAGCGACTGGGACTTGGCGATCTACTACCGGGGTGCTTTCGATCCCGCCGACCTCCGTGCACTCGGCTGGGAAGGCGAGGTGTCGGAGATCGGCGGCTGGGGCGGCGGGGTCTTCAACGGCGGCGCGTGGCTGACCGTCGACGGCCGACGTGTCGACGTCCACTACCGCGATCTCGACGTCGTAGGGCGGGAGTTGGCGGAGGCGGAGGAGGGCCGGTTCCGGGTGGAGCCGTTGCTGTTCCATCTGGCCGGGATCCCCAGCTACTTGGTGGTGGCGGAGCTGGCGATCAATCAGGTGCTGCGAGGCGACCTGCCGCAGCCCACGGCCTACCCGCCGAAACTGCGCAGCTCGGCCCCCGAACGCTGGCTCGGTACGGCTCGTGCCACCCTCGCCTACGCCAAGTCCAACCACGCCCCGCAAGGCCGCCTCACAGAGGTCACAGGCGCGATCGCCACAGCCGCGGCACAGGCCGCGCACGGAGTGCTGGCGGCGCGGGGGGAGTGGGTGACGAACGAGAAGCGCCTGCTGGAGCGCGCGGGATTGCGGGAGATCGACGCGGTCGTGGCCAGGCTGAACACAGATCCGGAGACGCTGACGTCGGCCGTCGCCGATGTGGAGGGAATCCTCAGCGGGGCTACGGAGGCGCGGCGCTCGTAACCGGCCGCGCATCGCCCCTGGGCGTGAATCCGGTCGAGGCCGGGTGGCCGGCCGGTGCCCTACCCAGCCCGGTCTCGGCCGCCGCGGCGCTGCTGCTTCCCGGGGGCGGGCTGGCCGTGGGTACGGTTCTGGGCAGTTGGGAGGTGCTGCGTCGGGATCCGTATCTCACGGCGCGGGCACACGGCTGACGGGACGTTCGGGTCCGTCCTTGGGCCGTTGAGCCTCTACAAATGGGGGGAAATGTAGACAGAGGGTTGAGGAGGGTATTTCTCCTCAACCCTCTGGAGGGCGTCATGAGTCCTTCCACCCCGGTCATGCTCCTTCTCGCCGCCTTCGTGGGGCTCGGCGGCGCCCCGGCGTCCGCGCAGGCGCCGCCGACCGCGGAGATCGTGCGCGTGATCGACGGCGACACCGTCGAGATACGCGGCGACGGCCGCATCGTGCCGAAGGACAGCGTGGTGCGCGTCCGTCTCCTGGAGATCGACACGCCGGAGAGCGGCGCCTGCTTCGCCGAGGCCGCGACCGAGCGTACGACCGCCTTGCTGCCCCCGGGCAGCACCGTACGTATTCAGCGGGATGTCGACCTGACCGACCGCTACGACCGTCATCTGCTGTACGTCTGGAACGACGAGGGCGTCTTCGTCAACGAGTCGCTCGTCCGCAGTGGTCACGCCGAGGCGGTTCTCTACCAGCCCAATGACAAGCACTGGCCCGAGATCTCCCGTGCCGAGGAGGTCGCCAAGCAGCGCGGGGCCGGTCTGTGGACCGCCTGCGCCGGGGCCGCTTCCGAGAGTCCCGAGCCCGCAGTACCCGACACGCCCGCACGTCCCGATCTGCCCGACGGGCCCCCGGCCGGTGTGCCCGACGTCGACTGCTCCGATCTGTCCGGTCCGGTATGGGTCGGCCAGGAGGACCCGCATCGGCTCGACCGCGACGGTGACGGAATCGGGTGCGACAGCAACTGAGCGACGCGCTGCCGCGAGGGGTTGCGTTCATAAAGAACGCCGGTCTCCCGCTCATCGTCACACCGTTGAAATACGGACGTTCCATCTCCTCCAAGTTCGCGATCTACCGTGGACATCACACCTCACAGCCCGGCCACCGTCGCCCGAAGGCACACCCCGCCTCGACTCGACAGGAGCCCTGTGTCCCGCGCCGCGTTCGTCCTTCCGCCCTGGCTTGCCCATGCCCTGCGTGCTCAGCGGGGGCCCGTTCCCTGGAGTGCGGTGGTGCGGGGCGGGCTTGCTGCGGGGCCGCTGTTGTTCGTGGCCGTTCTTGCCGGTCATGCCTCTGTGGGGGTCGTGGCCGCCATCGCCGCGATGCTCGCCGGGATCAACGACCGGCCCGGCAGCCGGCGGGCGGCGGTCAGGCGGCTCGGGGTGCCGGCGCTCGCCGGGGCGGTCGGGCTGTTCGTCGGGACGTATGCCGGAGAGTGGACGGGGGCGGTCGCCCTCACTCTGCTTCTCACCCTCGTCGGGCTCGTCGCCGGGAGTGTGAGCGCCGTCGGGCCCGTTGCCTCCGGAGCCGGTACGCAGTTGCTCGTCGCTACTGCGATCGGCGCCGGGATGCCCCTGCCCGGTACGGGGTGGCAGCGGGCGCTCGCCTATGTCGCCGGGGCCGGTTGGCTGCTCGTCCTGCGGCTCGTGCTGCCCACGCCCGGGGCCATCGCCGGGGACTACCGGTTCGACGGGGAGCGCCATGCCGTCGCCGCCGTTTACGACGCCGTAGCCGCGCTCCTCGATGCTGCGGGCACTCCGGACGCCACCGCTCGGCGGGCCGCTCTGACCGCCGCTCTCGATCATGCGCAGGACGCGCTCGCGGGGCCCCGGCTGCGGCGGTACGCCTCGTCCGCGGCCGAGCGGCGGCTGCATGCCCAGTACGCGGCCGCGTTGCCGCTCGCCGAGGCCGCGACCGCGCTCGCCTGGGCGGGGGAGGCCAGGTCCGGGCAGGCGGCCGAAGGGCCCCGGCGGCTCGCGGCCGCCGTACGCGGGAACACGCACACCGGGCCGCTGCCCGCGCCCTCCCGTTCCGCGCCCGCCCTGCGGGCCCTCGACGACGCCCTCCTGCACGCCGCCGAGGCCTTCGACCAGGCCGGGGGCGGGGACCTGCACACCCGTAGGCTCTCCGTCGCCGCGCTCGTCCGGGTGGCCCTCGGGGCCGGTGGGCGGGAGTACGGGCTGCGGGTCGCCCTGTGCTTCGGGGCCGCCGTCGCCATCGCCCAGGCTCTGCACCACGTGCACTGGTACTGGCTGCCCGCCACCGTCGTCTTCCTCGTCAAGCCCGACCTCGGGCCGCTGGTGTCCCGGGTGCTGTGCCGGGCCGCGGGGACGGTGCTGGGGGCGCTGCTGTTCGCGGGGTTCGCGGCCGTTCTGCCCCGGCCGGAGGGGCTCGTCGTGCTCGTCGCCGTCAGCGGCGCGCTGATTCCCGTCGCCACCCGGCACTTCGCCGCGCAGACCGCCGTCGTCACCGTGCTCGTACTCGCCCTGGTGATGGTCGGGGGCGAGCCGCAGGCCTCCGCCGGCCGGATCGGGGAGACGCTGCTGGCCTGCGCGATCGTCCTCGTCGTCGGGCATCTGCCGATGCCGGGGCAGCGCGGTGGGGGAGTGCGGGCGCGGCTCGGCGTGGCCGAGGGTGCCGCGCACGCCTACCTCGCCCATGTCCTCGGCGAGTCCGGCGACCGTGCCGCCCGCTGGACCCTCCGGCGCGAGGCCTACCGCACGCTGTCCGAAGCCCGCGCCGCCGTCTCCCTCGCCGCTGCCGAACTCCCCGCGCTCGCACGGCACTCCGAGGGCGCGGAGGAAGTGGCAGCGGTTCTGGAGCGGCTCGTCGACACCACCACCGCCTGCGCCGTCCACCTCGACGACACGGGCCGGCTCACACTCCGGCATGCCGACCAACTCGCCGCGCTGCTGGAGGAGTTGGCCGTGCTGCGGGAGCGCGCGGGGCTGGGGGAGCCGCGGGTTTCTGAAGGGCTGTCGCTGGCGGTCTAGTCGGGGGCGGGGGCCAGCACCGTATGCACCAGCGCCGTCCCCGGCCCCGTCCGTCCGCCCGGCCCGGGCAGGTGTCTGACCTCGTCGGGGCGGAGCTCGGTGCCGCACTCGGAGCACGTCACCCGCGCCTCGGCCGCGCTCCCGCACGTCTCGTGGAACAGCACCAGCGGCGGGCCGGCCACTGCCCGATGCCGGTCGCCCCAGGTCAGGAGCGTGAGGGTGACGCCGTACAACTCGCGGCCGGAGTCCGTCAGTCGGTACTCGTGGCGCGGTGGGCGCTCCTGGTAGGCCACCCGCTCCACGATCCCCTCGGCCACGAGGTGGTCGAGCCGGTCCGCCAGGATGTTCGTGGCGATGCCCAGGTCGGCGCGGAGGTCCTCGTAGCGGCTCAGGCCGAGGAAGAGGTCGCGCAGGATCACGACCGTCCACTGGTCCGCGACGACGGCCGCCGCGCGCGCGACCGAGCAGTGCATGCGGGCGAAGCGCTCACCTCTCATGCCGTCAGGGTAGTGCCTTGCAATGTGCAAGGGATCTGCCTAGCCTCGATGGGGAGAGTTCCTTGCAAAGAGCAAGTGACTTCCTGGAGGTGTGCCGCGTGTACCACGCCATCGTCCGCCGCAAGGTCCGCAACCTCTGGCGCGCCGTCGGCGGCAGTGACGGCGCCTACCGGCAGGCCGTCGAACTCGCCGCCCCCGACGTGCACTTCAGGTTCGTCGGCGACACCCCGATGGGAGCCGATGTGCGCGGCCGCGAGGCCTTCGCCGAGTGGTTCCGGCGGTTCGAGGAGGTCTTCCCCGGGCTCCGGCTGACCCTGCGGGACGTCGCCGTGCAGGGCCCGCCCTGGAACACCACGGTCGTGACCCGGCTGCACGTCCGCGGCACGCTCGCGGACGGCAGCGGGTACGAGAACGAGGCCATGCAGTGGGTGCGGCTGCGCTGGGGACGCATGGTCGAGGACACGGTCCTGGAGGACACCCTGCGCCTCGACCGTGCGTACCGGATCCAGCAGGCGGCCCTGGAGATCAGCTGACCCGCACCCACGCCGGTGCGCAGACGGCTGGAGGCCGGCTGACCCGCACCCACGCCGGTGCGCAGACGGCCGGAGGTCAGCCGCCCTCCGGGCCCGGCCGCGCGTACCGGATCCGCCCAGGCAGACCGCTGGAGATCAGCCGACCCGCACCCACACCGGCGCGTGGTCCGAGCCCGGCTTGCCGCGCCGCTCGGACGGGTCGGGGCCGACCGAGGGCAGATGGAGGTCGGCTCCGTTCGGCAGGCCCGTGCCCGCCGTCGTCAGGCGATGGACCAGCCGATGACTGACCAGCACGTGGTCTATCAGCTCGCGCCGCCCGGAATTGATACGGGAGAACCGTTCCTCCGGCGGGATGAGCGGGGCCACGTTCCACAGCCGGGCCGCGTCGCCCTTGTCGGGTGTCTCGAAGCCGCGCGAGCCGATCTCGGAGCCGGCAGGGCCCAGCACGATCTGCGTGGTGGCCGCCTGCACCTCGTCGTTCAGATCGCCGAGGACCGCCACGTCCCGCTCCCGGCCGTCCCCGTCCAGCAGCTCGTCCGCGAGCGCCCGCAGGGACGCCGCCTCGGCGGCCCGCCGGTAGAGCGCGTACGCGCCGAAACGAGCCCGTTCGCCCTCGTCGCGCGGCTGGAACCGGCCGCCCGGATACGTCAGCAGCTTCGACTTCAGATGGCAGACCGCCACCCGCAGCGGCCCCGCCTCCGTCGCCGCCTCCACCGCCAGGAAGCCCCGGCCCGCCGCGGCCGTCTCACCGCCCGTGTCGTCGGTCTGCACCGGGCGCAGCTTCGGCGGGAACGCCGTCGTGTCGGCCAGTACCTCCAGCGGCACCCGGCTGAGGAAGCCCACCCGGATGCCCCGGCGGTCGGCGTGCTCGGAGAGCGCGGTGTGCCAGTCGCCGCCCACCATCCCGACCAGGTCGCGCAGCGCCTCCGCCTCCCCGACCTCCTGCACGCCGAGCAGCACGGGATCGAGTTCCGTGATCACGGCGGCGAGGGCGGCCAGTTTCGTCTCGTACGCGGCCTTGTCCTTGGGCCCCGACGGGCCGCCGGGCAGGAAGAGGTTCTCCAGGTTCCAGGTACCGAGGATCATGCCGGGCTCCCATCCGTCGCGCTGAGGTGAGGCCAGAGTGCTCGCCCGGGCCCCGCGACGACAGAGCCGCGCCGACATGCACGGTTCGGCTCACGCGAGGCCTGTACGGCGTCGTACGTTGGCGGGATGACGTCCTCTGCTGTCCAGAGAACCGCCGATCTCATCATCACCGGATGTACCGTCCTCACGCACGACGATCAAGAGCGGACCGGGTTCGCGGAGGACGCCGCGATCGTCGTACGGGACGGGGTCGTCGAGGCCGTCACGACCGCCGCGGAGGCCGCGGACCGGCCCGCCGCCGAACGCCTCGACGCCCGCGGCCAGGTCGCCCTGCCCGGCCTGGTCAACTGCCATACGCACGCCCCGATGGTGGCGCTGCGCGGGGTCGCCGAGGACCTGCCCACCGAGGAGTGGTTCAACGACGTCGTCTGGCCCGTCGAGTCCAACCTCTCGGAACGGGATGTGGAGTTGGGGGCGCGGCTGGCCTGCGCCGAGATGATCCGCGGCGGTGTCACCTGCTTCGCCGACCACTACTTCGCGATGGACGCGGTCGCCGCCGTCGTCGCCGAGTGCGGGCTGCGCGCCCACCTGGGCGAGGCGTTCTTCTCCTCCCAGGGCCCCCAAGGGCGGGAGAAATCCCTGGAGTTCGCGCTACGGCACCGAGGCGGCGCCGACGGCCGTATCACCACCGCCCTCGCCCCGCACGCCCCCTACACCGTCACCGACGCCGACCTCGCCGCCACCGCCGAACTCGCCCGCGCGCACGGCCTGCCCGTGCATCTGCACGCCTCCGAGAACCGCGACCAGGCCGAGACCAGCCTCGCCCGGCACGGGGTCACCCCCATCGGGGTCCTGCAGCGCACCGGGATCCTCGACACCGACGTCCTCATCGCGCACGGCACCGGCATCCTCGACCGCGACCTGCCCCTCCTCGAAGCCGCCGACGGCCTCACCGCCGTCGCCACCGCGCCCCGCGGCTACCTCAAGTTCGCCTGGCCCACCACCACACCGGTCCGCGCCCTGCACGAGCTCGGCATCCCCGTCGGACTCGCCACCGACGGCGCCGCCTCCAACAACTCCCTCGACGTGTGGGAGTCGATGGCGCTCACCGCCCTCGTTCAGAAGTCCACCACCGGTGACCCCCGCTGGCTGACCTCCCGCCAGGCCCTCCACCATGCCACCCTCCAGAGCGCGCGGGCCGTCGGGCTCGGCGACCGCGTCGGCAGCATCGCCCCCGGACGGCGGGCGGACATCATCCTCGTCGACCTCGGCGGCCCGCACACCCAGCCCGTCCACGACCTCGCCGCCACCCTGGTGCACAGCGCCCGCTCCTCCGACGTACGCACCACGATCGTCGACGGCCGCATCCTGATGCGCGACCGGGAGCTCCTCACCCTCGACGTGCCGTCCGTCGTCGAGGAGTTGCGGGAGAGACTTCCCGGCCTCCTGGACCGCGGTCACGGCAAACGGATCCAGGACTACGACACATAGTCCGCACATAGTCCGCCGAAAAAATCTTGGGGCCGAGCGATGAGTTCCGCTCCTCCGGCCGGTCACCACCCGGAACGGACCGTTGCACAGGAGGGCCCATGTCGCTTCCGGAGATCGTCTCGCGCCGCCAGTGGCGTGCGGCACGCGAGGAGTTACTGCTCAGGGAGAAGGCGGCCACGCGCGCGCGTGACACGCTCAACGCCGAGCGGCGCAGGCTGCCCATGGTCGAGATCGACACCGAGTACGTCTTCGAAGGGGGCGACGGAAAGGCCACCCTGCTCGACCTCTTCGAGGGACGCAGCCAACTCGTCGTCCACCACTTCATGTTCGCCCCCGAGTGGGACGCCGGCTGCCGCAGCTGCTCGGCGTTCCTGGACCAGATCGGGCACCTCGCGCATCTGCACGCGCGCGGGACGTCGTTCGCCGTGGTGTCCAGGGCGCCGTACACCAGAATCCTGCCGTTCAAGGCGCGGATGGGCTGGACGCTGCCCTGGTACTCGTCCTACGGCAGCGACTTCAACCGTGACTTCGAGGTGACCCTGGAGCACGAGGGGGAGCTCGTCGAGCGGCCCGGGGTGAGCTGCTTCCTGCGGGAGCGCGACCGGGTCTTCCACACCTACTCGACGTACGAGCGCGGACTCGACGGGCTGGGCTCGACCACCAGCTTCCTGGACCTGACCGCGCTCGGCCGGCAGGAGGAGTGGGAGGAGCCCAAGGGACGCGCGTCGGCTCTTGGGGCGCCTGCGGGCAGTGAACGCGTGCGCTATCACGACGAGTACGAGGACTGACGCGGAAAGTAACCGAAACCAGGGCAAAGCTGAGACGCGGCTCACACCTGGTGGTGGACGAGTGTCAACTATGTCTCAGTACCGTCACTTCGCGAGGCGTTCACCCCGTCGTTGGCGTTTAACTCATCGAGTACAGCGCTACATGGAGGTGCAGGGTGAACGGGCGAAAGGTGCTTGAGCGTTTTCCCGCCGGCGGGCCGCGCGGCTCATGGCCGGCGGAGGAGTTCGCGCAGGCGCGGCGGTCGGAGGGCCTGCCCGCCGAGGTCGTGATGGACCTGGCGACGGACGCCTTCCTGGTCATCGTGCGCGGCGACCTGGCCGCCGACGCGGCCGCCTGACGGCTGTCAGCCCGCCTTCCGGGCGGGCACCGGCATCGTGAACTGCTCCGCCTGGAGCGCGTACAGCTCCGCGTAGAGCCCCCCGGTGGCCAGCAGCTCGTCGGGCGTTCCGGACTCCACCAGTCGGCCCTGGTCCAGGACGTGCACCAGGTCGGCATGGCGGACCGACGCCAGCCGGTGGGTGATGAGGACGACCGTCTGCCCGGCCGAGGCCAGGGCGCGGATCTTGTCGAAGACCTCCAGCTCGGCCCGCGCGTCCAGCGCGGCGGTCGGCTCGTCCACGACCAGGATGCGCCCGCGCCGGTACGCGGCCCGCGCGATGCCCAGCCGCTGCCACTGCCCGCCCGACAGCTCGTGCCCGCCGTTGAACTGGCGGGCCAGCAGCGTGTCCAGGCCGCGCGGCAGATCGGCCACCACCTCCTCGGCCCCGGCCTCGGCGATCGCGGTGGCCAGGCGGTCCTCGGTCAGCGGCGCCGAGGACCGGCCCACGGCGACATTGACCCGCGCCGTGAACGGCCACCGCTTGAAGTCCTGCGCGACCATCGCGATGCGCTCGGCGAGCAGACGCCGGTCGGCGTCGGCCGCGTCGACGCCGTCCCACAGGATCCGGCCCCGGTCCGGGCGGTACAGGCCCGCGAGCAGCTTGACCAGGGTCGTCTTGCCGGAGCCGTTCTCGCCGACGAGCGCCACGATCCGCCCGAGCGGCAGGGTGAGGGTGACGTCGTCCAGGGCGGGGCGGGCGGACTCGCCCGGATAGCTGAAGGTGACGTTCTCGAAGCGGATCTCTCGCGGGTCCTCCGGCAGCGGCTCGCCGCCGACCGGGATCGCCCGTTCGGCCGCCTCGACGTACAGCCGTTGCAGGTCGCCCACGAACAGGGCCTCCTCGTGCAGCTGGTTGATCTCCAGGACCAGGCTGTTCAGGCTGGCGGACCCGGTACGGATGGCGATCACCGCCGTGCCCGCCACGGACAGGGCCGTCGCCCCGGTCAGCAGCAGCCCGCCGAGCGTCAGATACGTCGCCGTCGTGGCGAGGCCCGTCCAGGCCGCCGCGATCAGCCCGGTCCGGGCGGCGAGCCGGGCCAGCCGCGCCTGCTCCGTCTCGGCCGTCTCCGACATCGCCCGGAAGTGATGCAGCAGGAACGGGCCGACGCCGTGGACCCGGATCTCCGGCGCGGCCGCCGGTTCGGTGAGCAGGCCGCTGATCAGATAGCCGGCCCGGGCGTGCTGCACCCAGGTGTGGAAGGACTCGTAGCGGCGCCGGGCGTTCGTCAGGGCGCTCCATGCGCTGGGCAGGGTCATCGTCGCGAGGAGCGGGAGCAGGGCCGGGTGCAGCACGGTCAGTACCCCGGCCGCCGCGATCAGTGAGATCAGCGCGTTCATGACGCGTGCGCTGTGGGCGATCATGCGGCGCGCGGAGGAGGCGCCGTACTGGGCGGTGTCCAGCAGTTTGTGGAAGGCGTGGTCCTCGATCGCGGCCAGCTCCACCGCCGCCGCCCGCTCCAGATACAGCTCGGTCGCCACCCGCTCCACCTTGGGCTCCAGGCGACCGGTGGCATAGGTCGACATCGCCCGCAGCAGCGCCCCGACCAGCAGTACGGCGGCCATGGTGACCAGCGCCGGGACGGCGTCGCGCAGCCGGTCCTCGATCGGGCCGGCGGAGACCAGCCGGCCCAGGACGCTGTTCACGGCGAGCAGGCCGACCGCCTGGGCGAGGCCCCGGGCGACCTCGGCCGTCAGTACGGTCCGCGCGGCCCGCCGGTCGGCCTGCCAGGCCAGCCGGAAACTGGACGCCAGCAGGGCGGGCAGCCGGGTCACCATCGACCGGAGGTTCAGTTCCAGAAACGCGTCCCCGTACTGATTCCAGCCCGTGTCGTACCGAAGGGGCCCACCGAAGAGCAGCTGCTCCGATTCGGAGACCCCGGGTTTGTCCGCGTCATGCTTGTTCCCCACCATCGCCACTATCGCGGCGAGGCGCGCTCCGAGGCAGGGCGCATACGACAGGGAGGGGCGCACACCAGCGCCCTCCAGGGGCGCGGGGAACTGCGCGACAAGCCCCCAACCGGCCCGCAGCCTCCCTCAGGCGCTCACGTGCCGGGACCAGGACGGCGTCGTACCCATCAACCGGCACAGAGCGAGATACAGCGGAATCGGCGGCGTGTACGGCACCGTGTCATCCGGTTTGTGAATCAGTCGCGGGGTGTCGAAGACGACCGCCCCCGTCGCGTACCGCACCGGCGCCGGCCACTCCAGCGCGTAGTCGGAGTCGGACGGAACGATCCACCACCAGTGCGCGTCGTCGGCGTAGACGCACCCCACGCGGGGCAGCCGGGGCAGCACCAGCGGACCGAAGCGGGCGGGCACCGCCACGGCGTCGAAGCCGAGGGGAGCCGTCATGCCGTCGGGCACCGGCAGCCGTCTCGCCTTCGGTACCCCCGACGTGCGCAGTTCGCGTTGCACACGGACCAGCGTGTCCAGGCTCAGAACCTGGCCGCTGCTCACTCGGAACCCCGTGGAGTGAATGCCTGCGCCTCCGCCTCGTCGTCGCCGCCCGAGCCACCGGTGGGGCCGGGCTTCGGGCGGGCTCCCCAGCCCAGGTCGTTGCGCGGGCCGGAGTCCGTGCGGGGGCCGTCCGCCTTGCGGGGCAGCTCCGCCCAGACCAGCAGCCCGGGGCCGTGCTCATGGGCTCCCCAGGCGTGACAGAGGGCGTCGACCAGGAGCAGTCCCCTCCCGTGCTCCTCGTCGGGGCGCTGCGCGGCCGGATGCGGCTCACCCGGTGCGCAGCCCTGGTCGCGCACGGCTATTCGCACCAGGTCCTCGCCGTCGTGCAGCTCGCAGACGATGTGCCTGCTCGCGGTGTGCACGATCGCGTTGGTGACGAGCTCGGAGACCACCAGGGCCGCCGAGTCGCAGGTGTCCTCGCAGACCGACCAGCCGCTCAGCCGCCCCCGGGTCAGGCGTCTGGCCTGTGCGGGGGAGCCCGGATGTGCGGCCAGCTCGAAGCGGAACCGGCGCTCGGCAGCGGCCCGCTGAGGGCCTACTCCCGGGGCCGCACCGAGGCCGATCAGGTCTGCGGCGACGTCTGTTCCTAAGGGCGCGGACGGAATCACGCTTGCCACTATCGCCCCGCCGTGAACACTTGGCAAGTGTCACTCTGAAAATTGCAGAGTGCTGTGTGACGCGGTGGGTGGCCGTGGCACACTGCTCGCAACAGCGTGTTGAGCGGCGCCAATTGGGATCGCCGGAGGTCTGCCCGGATCTTCGAATAGGTCTTCGAATGGCGCCGCCGGGCTGTCAGGATTCCTTGTGGAGGTGGGAGCGTGAGCGAGCCGCGGTCCGCGCCGACGGTCGGCCAGGTCGTCCTCGGCCGGCGCCTGCTGGACCTGCGGGAACGCGCTGGGCTCAAGCGCGAGGAGGCCGCCCGTGTCCTCCGTGTCGCCCCCGCCACGGTCCGCCGCATGGAGATGGCCGAGGTCGCGCTCAAGATCCCGTACCTCCAGCTGCTGCTGAAGGCCTACGGCGTCGGCGACGAAGAGGCCGACCTGTTCGTCCAGCTCGCCGAGGAGGCCAACAAACCGGGCTGGTGGCAGCGCTTCCACGACATCCTGCCGGGCTGGTTCTCCATGTACGTCAGCCTGGAGGGCGCCGCCAGTCTCATCCGGTCCTACGAGCCCCACTTCGTGCCCGGTCTGCTGCAGACCGAGGACTACGCGCGCGGGGTGCTGCGGTCGGGCGCCATCGGCCAGACCAAGCCCGACGACATCGAGCGCCATGTGGCGCTGCGCATGCAACGCCAGGAACTGCTCACCCGTGAGGGCGCCCCCCGGCTGTGGGTCGTCATGGACGAGACCGTGCTGCGCCGCCAGGTCGGCGGCCCGGAGGTGATGCGTGCCCAGATCGACCGACTGCTCGAAGCCACGAAGCTGCCCCATGTGACGTTGCAGGTCGCCCCGTTCGAGAGCGGACCGCACCCCGGCACGTACGGGCCCTTCGTGCTGTTCCGATTTGCCATGTCAGAACTGCCGGACATGGTCTACAGCGAGTACCTGACCGGCGCCGTCTATCTCGACGCGCGCCCCGAGGTGGCGACCCACCTGGAGGTCATGGACCGCATGGCGGCGCAGGCCGCTACGGCACATCGCACGAAGGAGATCCTCCGGGATCTCCGCAAGGAGCTGTGAATGGATCGCATCAAGCCGCGCATACCCGTCTACAACGGCATGCCCGCGCGGGAGCTGGGCAGCGAAGGCTGGCACAAGCCGTGGAGCGGCGGCAACGGCGGGAACTGCCTGGAGGCGATGAAGCTGGCGGACGGCCGGATCGCCGTCCGGCAGTCGACGGACCCGGACGGTCCGGCGCTGATCTACACCACCGACGAGATGACGGCCTTCATCGAGGGTGCCAAGGCGGGGGTGGCCGACTTCCTGCTCTCGTGAGCCTTGTTCCCTTGTGTTCCCCTTGTACAGCGCTGAGTTGATGACTAATCACGGCACACATTGGAGTCCGACATGACCGGACAGCCCCCAGCCGAGATCGACACGAACAAGCCCCATTCCGCGCGGATGTACGACTGGTACCTCGGAGGCAAGGACAACTACCCCGCGGACCGGGCCATGGCGCAGCAGTTGGTGGACCTCGACCCGCGCGTTCCGGTGATGGCGCGGGTCAACCGCGCCTTCATGCACCGCAGTACCCGCTGGCTGGCCCACCAGGGCGTGGACCAGTTCCTGGACATCGGCACCGGAATCCCGACCGACCCCAACCTGCACCAGGTGGCCCAGGCGATCGTGCCCGAGGCGCGCGTCGTCTACTGCGACAACGACCCGGTGGTGCTGCTCGCGCACGCGGTCACGCTGCTGCGCGGCACGGACGCGGGCGCCACCGAGTACCTCCGGTGCGACCTGCGCGAGCCGGAGAAGATCCTGGAGGGCACGCGCAGAGTCCTGGACTTCGACCGGCCCGTGGCGCTCTCCCTCGTGGCGCTGCTGCACTTCGTCCCCGACGAGGACGGTGCGCACGAAGCGGTGGGCCGACTGATCGCGGCCCTGCCCTCCGGCAGCTTTCTGACGGTCACTCATGGGACCGCGGACTTCTCTCCCGAGGAGTCGCGGATCGCCGTGGAGAAGCTCAGGGCCTCCGGGGTCGGCCTGACCCTGCGCTCCCGCGAGGAGTTCGCCCGCTTCTTCGACGGGCTCGAACTGGTCGAGCCCGGCATCGAGTTGCCCCACCGGTGGCATCCCGAGCTGGGCGACCCCGTGCCCGGACAGGACGACGGGGTCATGCCCGGGTACGCGGCGGTGGGGCGAAAGCCCTGACGGACCGCGGGGTCCGCGGGGTCAGAAGTAGGAGGCGATGCGCCGCGGGGCGTCCACCAGACGGCTGATGACGACCACCGGGAGCGGCGGCTGTTCGGCCTTGCTGGGGCTGAGGTTCAGGCCGTAGTAGATCTGCTCGATCGACGGCGGTCCGACCGAGAGATTGCGCCGGACCGCCTGCGCGGACGACTCCTCACCGGTCTGCACGAGATAGGCCGCCGCCATCGTGCCCGTACGGCCGACTCCCGCGCCGCAGTGCACGAACACCGGGCCGGACGCGTCCTTGACCACGTCGAGCAGCTGCTGGACCTGGTGCGGCGTCGGCGTCTGGCCGTCGCGGATGGGCAGGTGCACGACGTCGAGACCGGCCTCGCCGGGCTCGGCGAGCTGGGCGGCGCTGAGGTCTTCGGCGCGCAGGTCGACGACGGTGGTGAAGCCCATGCTCGCCAGCTCGCGGTAACCGGCCGGGGAGGGTGCGGCGCCTCGCCACAGCTTTCCGGAGGTGTCCACGGGCTGGAAGTTGTGCACGCCCTGGACGGTGCGGGTTCCGGCGGGCGCCGGGGTCTCCGCCTTGGCCCAGAACGACAGTCCCAGGATGCCGCCCGCGCCGACGGCCCACAGAAGCAGGTAACCGATGACGACGGAGGCAACGATCCGCAGGGCACGTTTGGACAGCGGACGCTTCTGGAGGGCAGGGGTGGGCAAGGTTGCGGTGAGGACAGCCATGAGCGACCCGGGGGACTAGGGGACGGTGGGCGCCTATGCAGAGTACCCCGGGTTGATGATCATCTATATATTACGTCCGTTTTGTGCCGTATATCTCACTTGTCATGTTCAGTCGTCGGCGTCCGCGTCGCCGATGCCGACCACCGTGAGATGCGCGCGTTCGAGGGTCGCGTCCTCCAGACAGCCGCGCAGCCGCATCCGGTCGTGCTCGGTGAGGGCGGGCCGCACGACCCCGGCGTACAGGCCGTCCCCCAGGTCGCCGAGGGCCGCGTGGCGCAGCGGTACGGACGTGGAGTCCCGGCAGCGCTCCCAGACCTGCTGCGCGGCCAGCGACCGCCGCGCGTCCGTCATGTCCGCGCCGCGCAGCTCGACCTGGAGGACCAGCGAGGTCGCCGCACTCTCGTCCGCCTTCTCCGCCCGGGTCTGGGTGAGATCGGCGAGTCCCACGACCAGCGCGGCGAGCACGGAGGCGCCGACGACCCCGGCCGCCGCGGTCCGTACCGTGCGGCCCCGGGAGGGGCGGGCGCCGAGCGGCGGCAGGTCGTCCAGATCGTCGGGTGCGGCCGGATCGGGCGCGGTGAGAACGGCCAGCCGCCCGGCCAGCCGCCGCTCCGCGGGGCCGGCCGTCTTCGACGCGATGCGCTGGACCACCCAGGCGAGCCCGGACAACGCCACACCGGCGACCATGAGCACCGGCACGAAGACGTACGTCCGCTCCGCCGGCTCGTCCAGCCAGCGGAACCGTCCGCTGCCGCTGTGCTCCGGCTCGGGCGCGGAGCGCAGCCGCGCGAGCGCGTCCTCCTGGCGCGCGGCCAGCTCCCGCTGCCGCCGGTCGGAGTCGCGCAGCCGCTCCTCGATGCGCGTCAGCCGCCCCAGCAGCACCAGACCGAACAGCAGCACCTCGACGACCAGCAGCAGCACCCCGCAGATCATCGCCCGCTGCCACTGCCACCGGTACAGGTAGACGACGAGGTAGGTGCCGGCGCCCGCGGCCGCCAGGCCCGCGAAGAGGTACGCGATCTTCCTCATGGCTCGGCCCCCAGTCTTACGTCGCCCACCGTGCCGTCCACGCTGAGGCGGGCGCCCACCGGGAACCGCCGGACGGCGTCCTCGGCCCCGACGACCGCGGGGAGCCGGAACTCCCGCGCCAGCACCGCGAGATGCGACAGCGGGCTGCCGGTCTGTGCGACCAGTCCGGTCAGACCGGGCAGCAGCGGGGCGAGCGCGGGATCCAGGCTGCGTACGACGAGCACCGCGTCCGGCGGCCTCGGCCCCGTACCGTCCCAGGCCGTACCGACCGCGCGCCCGCCGGAGACGCCCTGCAGGCCGTTGCCCCGGCGGCCGGTCCGCTCGGCGACGACGACCCCGCCCTCCGCCAGCCGGAAGGCGTCCGGCAGCGGGGGAGAGACGGCGGGCGGCACCCGTACGTCGGCATCGGCGGGCAGCCCGTCACCGTCGAGCGCGCTCACCAGCTCCCGCCAGCGCAGCAGACCGACCCGCCGCACGTCCGACGTCAACCGCCGAGCCACGTCCCGCACCAGCCGCACCTGCAACTCCTGCACCCAGCGGATACGGAGGCGGAGCGCTTCTCGGGGTGGGAGGGAGGAGAGGGAGGCGGTGGGTGGGGTGGTGGTGCCTGCCGGGGCCGGGCGGTCGTGCTTGCCGGCCCCCGGCGCGGGCAGGACCGACAGGGGTACGGAGGTGTCCGCTTCGGTCGGCCGGTCCTGCTCGCCGGGCCCCGTCCCCGTCGGCGGCAGGCGCACCTGTCCGTGCAGGGTCGGCGCGGTGAGGGTCAGGACCACCGGGTGGTCGGCGATCACCCGTGCGTCGGGGACGCCACGCGCGCGTGCCGCCGCCAGGGCGGCGAGAGCCGCGCCTGCCGCGGTGCTGTTGGTCGACCGGTCGCGCAGCAGGGCGCCCGCGAGCGCCTCCTGGGCGTGCAGGGACACCAGGACCGTCCGCGTCCAGCGCAGCTCGTCGATCAGGGCCGCGGAGGAGAGCCCGGCGGGTGCCGGGATCTCGGACAGGTGGCGGTCCACGTCCGCGGCCAGGTCCGTCGCCAGCCCGGGCAGCGCCGCCGTGAGCCGGCCCACCCGCCAGGCCGCCGCGAGTCGCCGCGCTCCCGGCGCCGGGTTGAGCAGCGCCAGCCAGCGGTGTCTCGGCGGTACGGCGCCCAGCAGGCGCAGGTCGCCGGCAGCGCGTCCGCCGACCGTCGTGACCACCGGCACCGATCGCAGCAGCCGGCGCGGCGCGGTGCCGCCGATGTCCAGCGCGGCGGCGAGACCGCGGGCCATCGGCGCCACCCACAGGTCCTCCTCCAGCGGCTGGAGCTGGTCCGGCAGCGTCTCCGCGACCGGCCCGGGGCCCAGCAGTCGCGCCCCGCGCACCGGCCGTGCCGCCATCGCCGTGATCGGGCGGCTCTGGAACAGCCACAGCCGCCCGTCCGCGTCGAAGCCGAACTCGATGTCCTGCGGCCCGCCGAAGACCTGCCGTGCCTGCCGCGCGAGCCGGGACAGCCGGCGCAGCTCGGCACGGCCGAGCAGCGAGCCGGCCTCCTCGGGCTCGGTGCGCAGCACGCGCCCCCGCCCGCTCAGCCAGTAGTTGGTCCCGGCCTGCTCGCCGCTGACCAGGCTGTCCGGCCCGCCGCGCACCGCGCTCACCAGCATCCGGTCGGCGCGCCCCTCCACGGGGTCGGCGCCGAACATCACTCCGCCGACCGTCGCCCTCAGCATCGGCTGCACCAGCACCGCCATCGGCGCGGTGGAGCCGTCGGGCCGGCGCGCGGAGTCGAGCACGGTCCGTACGGCCGCGTGGAAGTCGGCCCAGCCGCGCACATCGAGGACGGAGGCGAACTGGCCGGCCAGCGACGACTCCTCCGTGTCCTCCTGCGGCGACGAGGACCGTACGACCAGCGGACGGGCGCCGCCGTCGGACACTTCGTGCCAGGCGCGCCGCAGGGCGTCAGGGTCGCCCTGTCCTCTGTAGGGGATCACGAAGCCGGGGAGCACCGGCAGTCCGGCTCCGGCCGCGCGGGCGAGGTTCGCGGCCTTGGATCCGGCTGTTCCGGGAACTGCGGCAAGGGGCTGCTCCAGTGGGACCGCGGCGGGGCCGTACGCCTCCGCCAGGCCGAGGGCCGTCTCGCCCCGGGGCCCTTCCCCTTTGTATGCACCTTCTCCGTGACGTTCATCGAGCGTCGTCATCGAGCACCCTCCAGGACCGGCCGCCAACAGGGGGGACGCGCTGGGGTGACCCTGCGCCTGACGGCGGAACGAAGGATGGGACGAACTGCTGTCGGCCCGGGTCGGACATGACCCGGACACGGCAGCGGCACGCCTCCTGTTCCGATGATCCCACTGCCGTTCGGATTCATGTAGCCCGTAAGCCACTTTTCGGGCAGGAGGAGAAGAATGGCGAAGAACTACGCCTGCGGCAGTACGGCGCACAGCGCGCTCAGGGCCGCTGCGTAGGCATGTTCCGAAGGGGTCGCGTACCCCACGACAAGGCCGTCGGGAGCGGGTGTGGCCGTATTCGTGTCTTCCGGATGCCGGAACCCGGCCAGGCCCTCCAGGGCCACGCCCTGCCGCCCGGCCCGCGCGAGGGTGGCCTCCTCGGTCCCCGGCGGCAGCCGCAGCACCGCGTGCAGCCCGGCCGCGATGCCTGTGACCTCGATGTGCGGCGCCTGCGCGGCGAGCGCCGCGACGAGCCGGTCCCGGCGGCCGCGGTAGCGCTGCCGCATACGCCGCACATGACGGTCGTAGGAGCCCCGGGCGACGAAGTCGGCCAGGCACAGCTGGTCGAGGACGCTTGCCCAGGCCTCCCGCTCGCCCTTGGCGGCGAGCACGCCGTCGACGTACCGCTCGGGCAGGACCATCCAGCCCAGCCGGACCGCCGGGGACAGGCTTTTGCTGACCGAGCCGATGTGGATCACCCGCTCGGGGTCGAGGGCCTGAAGGGCGCCGACGGGCTTGCGGTCGTAGCGGAACTCGCCGTCGTAGTCGTCCTCGACGATCACTCCGTCACGCGTGCGTGCCCACTCGATCACGGCGGCCCGGCGGGTGGCGTGCAGCGGGCCGCCGGTCGGGAACTGGTGCGCGGGCGTGAGCAGCACGGCCCGCTCGCGCGCCAGCCGGTCGACCCGGGCGCCGTCCTCGTCGAGGGGGAGCGGCACGGTCCGCACGCCCGCTTCGGCGAGCAGTTCCCGGTGGAAGGGCAGCCCGTACGCCTCCATCGCGAGCGGTCCGCGCAGCACGCCGCCCGAGAAGAGCAGGCGCAGGGCGTGGGCGAAGCCGGAGCAGACGACGATCCGGTCCGGTTCGACGCGGACGCCACGCGCGCGTGCGAGGTACTCCGTCAGCGCCCGCCGCAGCTCGACCCGGCCGGCGGGGTCGCCGGGACCGAACACCTCGTTGGGCGCCTGCTGCACCGCCCGCCGGTAGGAGGCGAGCCAGTCCGCGCGCGGGAACGCCGACGCGTCCGGGGTGCCCTGCCGCAGATCGTGCCGCGGTCCACGCGCGCGTGGAGGGGCCTTTACGGGCGGGTCCCCGGCGTGTCGCGCGGCTTTCAGGGGCGTGGGCAGTGCCCCCTCGGCGACCCGCGTGCCCGAGCCCTGGCGGGCGGTGAGCCAGCCCTCGGCGACGAGTTCCGCGTACGCGTCGGCCACCGTGTTGCGGGCGACGCCGAGGTCGGCGGCGAGCGAGCGGTACGGCGGCAGCCGGGTGCCCGGAGCCAGCCGTCCGCCGCGCACGGCCTCGCGCAGCGCACGGGTCAGCGCGGCCCGGCGCCCGCCCGGGCCGGAGAGCTCCAGATGCAGGTCGGCGCCGATCCGCTCCGCGGAATTGACCCACGATTCAGGCATGGAAATGCACCCTACAGCCGGTCTTTCCGCATCATAGGTTTAGGGGCATGACGACGAACACGATGACGACGACCTCGCAGCCCCGCCTCAACCTCGCCAAGACCGCGCCGAAGGTGTTCCGCGCCCTGATCGGCTTCGACGCCGCGGCCCGTGAGGGCCTGGACCCGACGCTGGTGGAGCTCGTCCAGATCCGTGCTTCGCTCATCAACAACTGCGCGTACTGCCTGCACATGCACACCAACGACGCCCGCAAGGCCGGCGAGAGCGAGGACCGGCTGCACATGGTCGCCGTCTGGCGCGAGGCCCGGCACTTCTTCACCGAGAAGGAACAGGCCGCCCTCGCCCTGACCGAGGCGGTCACCCTGGTGTCCGACGGCGGCGTCCCGGACGACGTCTACGCCGAGGCCGCGGCTCATTTCGACGAGGAGGAGCTGGCCCACGTACTGGCCCTCATCCTCACGATCAACACATGGAACCGGGTCGCGCTGTCGACGGCGAAGGTCGCGGGGACGGACGAGCGGGGCTGAACCGGGGACCGGCGTCCGGGGCTGAGTCGGCTCCGGTGTCCTACACCGTCATCGGCCGGTCGTACGGCGATATCGGCGCCGGCAGCCGGGAGCTTCCCGTCAGGTGGCGGTCGACGGCCGCCGCCACCGCCCGCCCCTCCGCGATCGCCCACACGATCAGCGACTGGCCCCGCGCGGCGTCCCCGGCGGCGAACACGCCGGGGACGTTCGTGGCGAAGCCGGCGTCCCGCGCGATGGTGCCGCGCGGCTCCAGCTCAAGACCGAGTCCGTCGATGAGCCCGTCCTCGCGGTCGGGCCCGGAGAAGCCCAGGGCAAGCAGCACCAGGTCGGCCGGGATCGACCGTCCGGTGCCCGGCAGCGGGCGGCGCCCCGTGTCCACCTCCACCAGGTGCAGGGACCGCACATGCCCGCTCGCGTCCCCGGTGAAGCGGAGCGTGGACGCCGCGAACAGCCGCGCGTCCGCGTCCGCCGCCGGCGCCGTCCGCAGCTCCCGCGCCTCCTCGTGCGCCGCCGACAGCCGGTAGATCTTCGGATACGTCGGCCAGGGCTCGGCGTCCTCGTCGCGCTCGGCGCCGGGCTGGGCGTAGATGTCCAGCTGGGTCACGGACGCGGCACGCTCGCGGACCGCGGTGCCCAGGCAGTCCGCGCCGGTGTCGCCACCGCCGACGATGACGACGTGCTTCCCGGCGGCGGACATCGGTGAGGTCTCCAGATCGCCCTCGCACACCCGGTTGGCCAGCGGCAGATACTCCATCGCCTGCTGGATCCCGGCCAACTCGCGCCCCGGCACGTCCAGTTCACGCCATGCGGTCGCTCCCGTGGCGATCACCACGGCGTCGTAACGCGCGCGCAGTTCCGCCGCCCCGACGTCCCGTCCGACCGCCGTCGACGTACGGAACCTGGTGCCCTCCGCCCGCATCTGCTCGATGCGCCGCTCCAGATGGTGCTTCTCCATCTTGAACGCGGGGATGCCGTACCGCATCAGCCCGCCGATCCGGTCGTCCTTCTCGTAGACGGCGACCGTGTGCCCGGCCCGCGTCAGCTGCTGAGCCGCGGCGAGGCCGGTGGGGCCCGACCCGATCACCGCGACCGTACGTCCGGACAGCCGGTCCGGCGGGCGCGGCGGAGCGAAGCCCTCCGTCCAGGCCCGGTCGGCGATCGCGCACTCGACGTTCTTGATCGTGACGGCGGGCTGGTTGATCGCGAGCACACAGCCCGCCTCGCACGGTGCCGGGCACAACCGGCCGGTGAACTCGGGGAAGTTGTTCGTCGCGTGCAGCCGGTCGGCCGCCGCCCGCCAGTCCTCCCGCGAGACCAGGTCGTTCCACTCGGGGATCAGGTTGCCGAGCGGGCAGGCGTCGTGGCAGAACGGGACGCCGCAGTCCATGCAGCGATCGGCCTGCTTGCTGATGATGGGCAGCAGCGCCCCGGGGACGTACACCTCGTCCCAGTCCCGGGCCCGCTCCTCGACGGGCCGGCGGGGCCAGTCCTCGCGAGGCGTGGTCATGAATCCCTTGGGATCGGCCATGGCCGTCCCCCTTGCGTGCGCGTGCGACGGGGCCGTGCGTCATCGGGCGGCACTCTTCCGGCCACGATACGTCTCATCAGCCCCTTGCGCAGGGGGCCGCCGCCGGATTGGGCAAGCGCTCTCTCCGGGGGCGGGCGAGGCCGTACGTCAGGTGAGCGCCAGGGTGTAGGAGACCGCCGCGGCGGCCGACGCGACCATGCGGACGTGGTTCCAGGCCGTCCACTCGCGCACGTACGTGGTCCAGTACGCTGCCGCCTCCGGGGTGCCGGGGTCCAGCTTCATCAGCGCGTCGTTGCGGGGCACGTTCGCCGCCATGGTCACGCCGAACGAGCCGAACAGATACAGCGCGCTGCCCAGCAGCAGCTCCACCGTCCCCTCGTCCGGCCACAGCACGAACGTCACCACGGCGAGTACGGCGCACAGCACCGCCGACCCGACGAACACCAGCATGAAGGCCGGCGTCACCGCGGCCACGTTGATCGCCTGCATCGCCGCGACGCCCTGCGCGGGCGGCAGCGCGGCGAGCCCCTTCATCACGAAGGTCGAGAAACCGCAGAACACCCCGGCCACCAGGGCAGTCCCCAGCACACCCAGCACGGTCAGTACGAAGTACGGCCCATCGATCATGTCAACGTCAACTCCCGCGTCCCGCCGAGATCTTGCCCGGCACCAACCCTCACCACAAGTGAAATGCCGCGGGCGGCCGGTTCCCATGGCTGAATCGCGCGGGGGCATGCGTGAGAGTCCAGGGGGCTCGGTGCGGGGCCTGGGTGGATGGTGGTCGGCGGGCCGGGGCTGCGCGCCGCCGCCGCCCCGTCAGCCGGCGTCCGCCTCCACCGCCCTCCACCTGTCGAGCGTCGTCTCCACGACCGCCGCGATCCGCCGCCGCGCCTCATGCCGCGGCACCCCGCTCATCAGCAACTGATCGTACGGCGTGTCCACATGCCGTACGGACGCCACGACCGCCGAGACCACCGCGCCCTCGGACAGGGCCCGCCCCGCCGCACTCCGGCCCACCCGGCCGCTGCCCCGCACCGAGGCGTGCGCGGCGATCTCCCGCGCCCGGTCCTGCGGGCACCCCGGGAACAGCCGGCCGATCTCCGCCGCGAACGCCTCCGCGAACCGCACGTCCTCCGCGGCCCGCCGCCGCGCGTCCCGCACCCGCCGCCGCCTTCTCGCCTCGGCGTCCGCGAGACAGCGCTCCTCGGCCCGGGCCAGCCCCGCCTCCTCGACGAGGACGCCCTGCCGCTCGTACCGCCCCTTGCGGCGGTTGAACCGCACCACGACCGCCGACAACGCGCTCTCCTCCCGCGACCGCCGGGTCAGCGCGGTGTCCCCGCGCGGCAGGAAGACCAGGTGCCCCAGGTCGGCACAGTCGAGACAACGCGGCGCCCCGTCCTCCAGCACGAGCAGCGACAGCGGCCCCCGCCGGCACTCCGCACAGTGCCGCCGCCGAACAGGCTGGAAGACGAGAAGTCCGGTGCGGGGCGGGGAGGTCGAGGGCGGCGCCATAGGGGGTTCTTTCCCCGGGGAGCGCGAGGCGCACGCGCCGCCCGCCGAAACAGGCGCGTGGCGCATGATGGGCCGTGTGCGACTCGAAGCGATCACCTGGGACCGGCTCGGCGAGACACTGGCCGAGCGGCTGCTCGGCCTGGAACCGGGCGACGGTGGTGCCTGGACGCGCGTCGCCTTCGACGGTGCCCCGGCGGCCCGTCCGGGAGAACTCGCCGAACGTGTCCACGAGGCACTGCGCACCCGCGGCCGCCCTTCGCTCGTCGTCGGCGCGGAGGGTTTTCTGCGCCCCGCCTCCCTCCGGCTGGAGTACGGCCGCCAGGACGTGGAGGCCTATTACAACGGCTGGGTCGACACCGGCGCCCTGTGGCGCGAGGTCTTCGGCCCGCTCGAACCCGGCGGTGACGGCCGCGTCCTGCCCGACCTGTGGGACCCCGAGAGCGATCGCGCCACCCGCAGCCCCTACGTCCAACTCCCACCCGGGGGAGTGCTGTTGGTGCATGGTCCCCTCCTTCTTCGGCACTGGTTCCCCTTCGATCTGACCGTCCACGTCCTCCTTTCCCCGGGCGCCCTGCGCCGCCGAACCCCGCAGGCCGACCAGTGGACCCTCCCGGCCTTCGAGCGCTACGAGGACGAGACCGACCCGGCCGGCACGGCGGACGTCCTGGTCCGCGCCGACGACCCACGCCATCCGGCCTGGAGCGGCTGACGGACCGGGGCGCAGGCCAGGTCCTCCCGCGGCAGGCCGTGGGCTTCGCGGCCTGAGGTGCGGTCCCCGTCGGGCGCGGCGAGAATGAAGGGCGCCGGGACCAGTGGCGCACCCCGCGCCGCGCCGGCCGGCCGGTATCAGGAGGTACTCCATGACCACCGCCGGAGAGATCATGCACCGTGGCGCCCAGTGGATCCCCGCCCACGAGACCCTGGACCGCGCCGCCCAGCTGATGCGCGACCTGGGCGTCGGCGCCCTGCCCATCAGTGACCAGAACGAACGGCTCTGCGGCATCCTGACCGACCGTGACATCGTCGTCGGCTGCGTGGCCATGGGGCACGACCCCGCCAAGGTCACCGCCGGAGAGATGGCCCAGGGCACACCGCGCTGGATCGAGGCGGACGCCGACGTCAGCGACGTGCTCCGGGAGATGCAGGACCACCAGATCCGCCGGCTCCCCGTCATCGAGAACAAGCGCCTGGTCGGCATGATCAGCGAGGCGGACCTGGCCCAGCACCTGACGGACGACCAGCTCGCCAACTGGGCCGAGAGCGTCTACGCCAGGACGCCCTCGCGCTGACCTGCCCCCCGGATCACAGCCAGCCGTTGCGCCGGAAACCCCGGTACAGCGTCAGACACGCGACGGCTATCACGCCCAGGACGAGCGGGTAGCCGAACTGCCAGTGCAGCTCCGGCATGTGGTCGAAGTTCATGCCGTAGACGCCGCAGACCATGGTCGGCACCGCGATCAGAGCGGCCCAGGCCGTGATCTTCCGCATGTCCTCGTTCTGGGCGACCGTCACCTGCGCCAGATGCGCCTGCAGAATCGAGTTGATCAGTTCGTCGAACGCCGCTATCTGCTCGGTGGCCCGCAGCAGATGGTCGGCGACGTCACGGAAGTAGGCCTGTATCTCCGGGTCGACCGCCCGGAGCGGCCGAGTGGCGAGCTCCGTCAGCGGGCGGGCCAGCGGCGCCACCGCCCGCTTCAGTTCGAGGAGTTCACGCTTGAGCTGGTAGATGCGCCCGGGGTCGACGCGTGCGCCGCTCTCCGCGAACACGTCCGTCTCCACCTGGTCGATGTCCGCCTGCACCGCGTCGGTGACGCTCAGATAGTCGTCGACCACATGGTCGGCGAGCGCGTGCAGCACCGCCGCCGGCCCCTTGGCGAGCTGCTCGGGATCGGACTCCAGCTCCTCGCGCAGCGGGCCGAGCGATCCGTGCCTCCCGTGCCGCACGGTGATCACGAAGTCGTGGCCGACGAACGCCATGATCTCGCCCGTGTTCACGACCTCGCTCGTGGCCGTGAGCTCCTCGTGCTCGACGTAGCAGACCGTCTTGAACACGGCGAACAGCGTCTCGCCGTAACGCTCCAGCTTCGGGCGCTGATGGGCCTCGATCGCGTCCTCGACGGCCAGCGGATGCAGGTCGAAGAGCTCGGCGATGCCCGCGAACTCCTGGTTCGTCGGTTCGTGCAGGCCGAGCCAGACGAAACCGTCGCCGCGCTTGCGCACCCATTCCATGGTGTCGGCCAGGTCGCCGCCCGACGGCACCCGGACGCCGTCGCGGTACATCACGCAGTTCACCACGGAGGAGCCCAGCGGGGAGCGCGCGGGGTGGCTCAGGTCGACGCGGGGGCGCCGTCTGGCCAGCCGTGCCACCTTGCGCAGGCCGCCGACCTTGCCCAGGCCCGTGACCTTCCGCAAATTCCCTGCCATGGACATATGGATCTCCTTGCGTGGATCTCCTCGCGCCGTGTTCCCGCGCTCGTCGCGCCAGTTTGCCAGGTCGGCGTGAGGGCTGGGTAAGCCTGCGGGAACGGCCTGTTCCGCTTTGTTCCCGGCTGTGGACGAACTCGTACCGTCCGGGGCTCGTGCACGGGTCCGGGTGCGCGTCGACCACTTCGGACAAGACGGATAACTGGGATGATCGCGGCATGACGCGATCCGACGGGTATCTCCTCGACAACCGACAGAGCGAAGCGGGTGAACGGTTCGACGCCTTCGCCGCTCTCTTCGACCCCACGACCTTCCGGCACCTCGAATCATTGGGAATCGGGCCCGGCTGGCGCTGCTGGGAGGTCGGCGCCGGCGGCACCTCCGTGGTGTCCTGGCTGGCCAAGAAGGTGGGCCCGACGGGGCGGGTGGTGGCGACCGACATCGACACCTCGCAGCTGGCCGCGGCCGCCCGGCCACCGGTCGAGGTGCGCGTCCACGACGTGGGGACCGAGGAGCCGCCGGGGGAGGGCTTCGACCTGGTGCACGCCCGGCTCGTCCTCGTCCATGTCCCTGAGCGGGAAAGGGCGTTGCGGTCGATGATCAGCGCCCTGCGACCCGGCGGACGGCTCCTGGTCGAGGACGCCGATCCCGCCCTCCAGCCCCTGATCTGCCCCGACGAGCACGGCTCCGAGCAGCAGTTGGCGAACCGGCTGCGCCAGGGCTTCCGCAAGCTGCTCGCCGACCGCGGCGCCGATCTTTCCTACGGGCGCCGGCTCCCGCGCCTGCTCCGGGAGGCCGGTCTCGACCGGGTGGAGGCCGACGGGTACTTCCCCGTGACCTCGCCCGCCTGCGCCGCGCTGGAATCCGCCACGATCCGTCAGATCCGCGAGCAGCTCGTCGCCGCGGGCCACGCCACCGACCAGGACATCGACCGCCACCTCGCCAACGTGGCCTCGGGCGGCATGGACCTGGCCACGGCCCCGATGATCTCGGCGTGGGGCCGCAGGCCGTAAGGACGGGAGAGGGGGCGGGCCCGGCCCGCGCCGTCAGCCCGCCACCGGCGGTCTGCCGCCCACCCGTTCCACCGCCAGCGCCCCCGCCCGGCACCCCTCCTTCGCCGCCTGCTCGGGCTCGGCGCCCATGAGCAGGGACGCGAGGAACGCGCCCGTGAACGCGTCACCCGCCCCCGTGGTGTCCGTCGGGGCCGCCGGCGCTGCCGGCACACGGGCGCACACGGCACCGTCCCGGGCCACCAGGGCGCCGTCCGCCCCCTGCTTGGCGACCACCAGCGGGACGCGGCGGCTCAGCGCGGCCGCCGCGTCCGCCGCATCGGGCAACCCCGTGAGCAGACAGGCCTCGTCACGGCTGGGCAGCAGCACGTCGACGTCCTCGACGAGGGCCAGAGCGCGATCGACGCCCAACTCCGCGAGGAACCCGGCCGAGGCCGGATCCAGGCTCACCGGCACCCCACGCGCGCGTGCCGACTTCACGGCCGCGCACAGGAACGCCCGGCTCGGCTCGGAGAACAGCAGGTAGCCCGACAGATGCAGCCGGGCGACGCCGTCCAGCAGCGCGTCCGACCAGTCGTCCGGCTCCAGCCGCACTGACGCGCCGCTGTCGGTGAGGAACGTCCGCTCGGCCGTGGCACCCGTGTCGACCAGGCAGATCACCGACCCCGTCGGCGCCTCGGAATCGACGACGAGACGGGCCCGTACCCCGCACGCGGCCAGCTCCCGTTCGTGCCACGCCGCCGCGTCCGCGCCGACCCGCCCGAGCAGACGCACCTCCACGCCGCCCCAGTGCGCGGCCCAGCAGGCCACGTTGGCGCCCGCGCCACCCGGTACCGTCCGGATCACCGCGGCCGTGTCCGTGCCCGGGGCGAGCGGCCCACGATGCCGCGCGACGACATCCGTGACGACATCACCGACGACCAGCAGCGCGCCGTCGGGCGTCGCTCTTCTGTCGTGGTCGTCCGGCCCACTGTTCGGTGCTGTCGTCACGCCCGGGCCCAGGCCGCAGCGATCCGGCCGGCCAGCCGTACGTTGCCGCGCACCGCCGCCAGATTGGCTTCGAGCGAGGCACCGTCGGTGTGCCGCACCAGGTAGTCGAGCAGGAACGGCGTGACCCCCTGGCCGGTGACGCCCTCCTCCTCGCACGCGTGCAGCGCGTCGGCGAGCACACGCGCGTGCAGCTCGGGATCCAACTGCTCGGCCTCCGGCACGGGGTTGGCGACGATCAGTGCCGACTCCGGCCCGTCCAGCTCGTCCTGAGCCCGCATCACCTCCGCCACCTGCGCCGGCGACTCCAGCGTCCACTCCACCGGATGGCCCGAGTCGGACAGATAGAAGCCGGGGAAGCGGTCCGTGCCGTACCCGGCCACGGCGACACCCAGCGTCTCCAGCCGCTGGAGCGTCGCCGGCACGTCCAGGATCGACTTCACCCCCGCGCACACCACCGTGATCCGGGTACGGGCCAGCAGACCGAGGTCCGCCGACTCGTCCTGGGTCACCGTCCACTCCCGGTGCACCCCGCCGAGCCCGCCCGTCGCGAACACCCGTACGCCCGCCAGGGCCGCCAGCAGGGCCGTCGCCGACACCGTGGTCGCCCCGCTCGCCCCCGCGGCCACCGCGAGCGGCAGATCCCGGTGCCCCAGCTTGCGGATCCCGTCCTCGTTCGCGACCCGCTCCAACTGCTCCTTGTCCAGGCCGACATGAGGCCGACCGTCCAGCACGGCGATCGTCGCCGGGACGGCGCCCTCCCCGCGTACGACGTCCTCCAACTCCAGCGCCACCTGCAGATTGCGCGGGCGAGGCAGCCCGTGCGCGATGATCGTGGACTCCAGAGCCACCACGGGTCGACGCGCGTCGATCGCCGCCCGCACCTCTTCCGACACCACCAGCACCACGCGCCCGCCTCCTGTCAGTCGATCAGTCGGTCCTCCCTCATCTCTGGCGGTCGCGGCCCCCGGCCAAACCACTTGCAGGCTGTGGGGCACGACACCAGCCTGGGACGCATGACCGACCACACCGCACGTCTCGACCACGTCGTCCTCTGGGTACGCGACCCGATCGGCTCGGCCGAGTTCTACGAGAAGACGCTGGGCATGGAGCCCGTCAGGCTCACCGACTTCGCCGCCGGCCAGGTGCCCTTCCCCTCGGTACGGCTCAACGAGGAGACCATCCTCGACCTCATGCCGCAGACCATGGCCGAACGCATGAAGATGCTCCCGGGCGCCGCGGAAAGTGCCGGACACCCGGTCAACCACGTCTGCATCGCGCTGCCGGGGGACGACTTCGACGCGCTCCGCGCCCGTCTGGAGGAGAACGCCGTGCCCGTCTCCGCCATCGGCTTCGACTCCTTCGGCGCCCGCGGCATGGCCAAGCGCAGCTTCTACTTCCGCGACCCGGACGGCAACGTCTTCGAGGCCCGGCACTACGACTGAGGCCCGCGCGGCGCACGGGGTGTCCACGCGCGCGTGGACACCCCGCTCCAGGGACTCACACGGGTTGTACGCGATCCAGAACCCCATGGGGATTGAGCACGTACTTGCGGCTGGCGCCCTGGTCGAACTCGGCATAGCCGCGCGGAGCGTCGTCCAGCCCGATCACAGTGGCGTTGACCGCCTTGGCGATGTGCACGCGCTCGTGCAGGATCGCCATCATCAGGCTCCGGTGGTACTTCATCACCGGGCACTGCCCGGTCGTGAAGCGGTGGCTCTTGGCCCAGCCGAGACCCAGCCGCACCTTCAGCGTCCCGGACTTCGCGTCCTCGTCGACGCCGCCGGGATCGTCCGTGACGTACAGCCCGGGGATGCCCAGGGCGCCGCCCGCGCGCGTGATGCCCATCAGCGAGTTCAGGACCGTCGCGGGCGCCTCCGGGGCGTCGGGGCCGTGCGCCCGGGCCTCGAAGCCGACCGCGTCGACCGCGGCGTCCACCTCGGGCTCGCCGAGGAGCTCGGCGATCTGCTCCTCCACGCCGCCGCGCGAGACGTCGACGGTCTCGCAGCCGAAGCTGCGCGCCTGGGCCAGGCGCTCGGGGTTGAGGTCGCCGACGACGACCACGGCCGCCCCCAGGAGCTGCGCGGACGCGGCCGCCGCCAGGCCGACCGGCCCCGCCCCGGCGACGTACACCGTCGAGCCGACGCCGGCACCAGAGCTGACCACACCGTGGAAGCCGGTCGGGAAGATGTCCGACAGCATGGTCAGGTCGAGCAGCTTCTCCCGGGCCTGGTCCCGGTCGGGGAACCGCAGCAGGTTGAAGTCCGCGTACGGCACCATGGCGTACTCGGCCTGACCGCCGACCCAGCCGCCCATGTCGACATAGCCGTACGCGGCCCCCGGGCGGGCCGGGTTGACGTTCAGACAGATTCCGGTCTTGCGCTCCTTGCAGTTGCGGCACCGTCCGCAGGCGATGTTGAACGGTACGGAGACGATGTCGCCGACGTCGATCGTCTCGACGTCCGGACCCCGTTCGACGACCTCTCCGGTGATCTCGTGTCCGAGGACCAGCCCCTCGGGCGCGGTCGTCCGACCGCGCACCATGTGCTGGTCGCTGCCGCAGATGTTGCTGGCGAGGACCTTGAGGATCACTCCGTGCCGGCACTTGCGGCCGACGTTCTCGGGAGCCACCCCCGGTCCGTCCTGCATTTCGAGCGTCGGATAGTCGATGGTCCTGACCTCGACCGCGCCCGGTTTGAGATACGCCACTGCCCTGTTTCCGCTCATGCGTGATCGCCGTCCCTTCGGCTCCGCGTCCTGCGGATGCCAGTCGGATGCCAGCGGCTGTGCGCATGGCGGAGTCTGCTACCGCCCGGCCGTCCCGGCCAGCCGTCGCGCGCGGTCGGCCGCGGCGCTCAGAACAGCGGCTCGGGCAGGACCCCCTCCAGGGCGAGCAGCTTTCGCTTGGTCTCCAGTCCGCCGCCGAACCCGCCGATGCCGCCGTCGCTCTCGACGACGCGGTGGCAGGGCACGACGACCGGCAGCGGATTGGCGCCCATGGCCGTGCCCACGGCCTGGGCGGCGCCGGGCTGGCCGACCCGCCCGGCCAGGTCGCCGTAGCCCACGACCGAGCCGTACGGCACGCCGGCCGCCAGCTCGCGCAGCACCTGCCGGTTGAAGCCCGAGATCAGCGACCAGTCCAGCGGCAGGTCGAAGTCGTGCCGCTTGCCCGCGAAGTACGCCTTCACCTGGTGTATCGCCTCGGCGAGCAGCGGGGAGCCGGGCGCCTCGACGGGCTCGCGCCCCAGCCGGGACGCGAGCCGCTCCACGGCCTTGTCACGCACCGCGTCCGTGGCGTGGAACACGACGTTGACCAGGCCCTCGCTGGTCGCGGCCAGCAGCAGCGGGCCGATGTCGGTGCCTACGACGGTCCACACGACCTGCTGCTCGTACTGTCCATGGCTGTCCATGCGCCCCACCGTACGGCCCGCCACTGACAACGCCCGGGGCCCGGCAGGAAGGGCCGGGCCCCGGGCCCCGATCACAGCCCGTGCACGGCGTCCCGTACGACGTCGGGCTTGTTGGTGATGATGCCGTCGACGCCGTACCCGGTGACCAGCCGGGCGTTGTCGGCGTCGTTGACGGTCCAGGTGAAGAGCTCCAGCGGCCTGCCGTGCGGTCCGTCGAACGCGTGCACGGCGGCGACATAGCCCGCGGAGATCGAGCCGTAGGAGGGGTTGATCTGGTCGGCGAAGGCGGCGTACCCGGGCAGGTCCGACACGTCCGGCGTACCGAGGAGCCCGGTCTTGACGCCCGGCTTGAGGTCGTGGACGGTCCGTACGCTGTCCGCGCTGAAGCTCTGCACGATCAGCCGGCCGGCCAGGTGCTGCCGGTCGAGCCAGCCCTCGTTGCCGAGCAGCTTGAGGGTCTGCTGCTCGATGCCCGGGTAGAGGCCCGGGTTCTTGATCTCCAGGAGCAGCTTCTGGTGGTGCCGCTCGACGCGGTCCATGTACTGCTCCAGCGTCGGCACGCGCGCGCCCGCGTACCCGGGGCCGAACCAGCTCCCGGCGTCCAGGCGGGCGATCTCGGCCGCCGTGAAGTCCTTGACCTTCCAGGGCGCGCGGTCGGGGAAGACCTCCTCGACGTCCGTGGTCCGCTTCAGGTTGTCGTCGTGGATGACGACCAGCTCGCCGTCCCTGGTGCGCTGGACGTCGTTCTCGATCCAGCGGATGCCGAGCTCCGCCGCCTTGTCCACGGCGGCCAGCGTGTTCTCGGGGGCGTACGCCGAGGCGCCCCGGTGGGCGATGACCGTCGGAGGCTCCACGGCGATACCGGCCCCGGCGTCGGAGGTGGGCAGCAGGAAGGCGGCGGTCCCCAGGAGCGCGGTGGTCGTGGCGGCAACAGCGCGCGCGTGCATGCGTACTCCTCGTGTCGATCGTCACGGACAGCTCAACTGTGACAGCAGAGCGTCGACGGGAGAGGGTTGCGCGAGGGCCGTGGATTGCACGGTGTTGCCCAAGTCCGTTCACTGGTGCCGCACAACTGAGGCAAGGCCGTGTTTCTTTGCCGGAAAATCGTTCGACCATTCCGGTGGGGGTCATACTCTCTGCCTCAACCCTGACCGCTCGGGCGGTCCTGGGAGGGGGCGTTTCACGGCACATTCCCGGACACAAGAGGGCGGAAGGACAGCCGCGCATGCAGGGCACGGTCGACGGATTCAGCTACGGCCTCGTCACACCGCTGGTGGCCTACCTCATGGCCTGCCTCGGCGGCGCCCTCGGCCTGCGCTGCACCACCAGATCGATGCTCGTCTCCGGCTCCTGGCGCCCCGGCTGGCTCGCCCTCGGGTCGGCGGCCATCGGTTCGGGCATCTGGACCATGCACTTCGTCGCGATGATGGGCTTCACGGTCAAGGAGACGCCCATCCACTACGACAAACCGATGACCTTCGCGAGCCTCGCCATCGCCATCGTCATGGTGGGCATGGGGATCTTCATCGTCGGCTACAAGGGCGCCAGAGGAACGGCCCTGTTCACCGGCGGCACCATCACCGGACTCGGCATCGCCTCCATGCACTACCTGGGCATGGCCGGCATGCAGCTCGACGGCAGGCTTGAGTACAACACCTTCACCGTCGCCGCCTCCGTAGCCATAGCCATGGCCGCGGCCACCGCCGCCCTGTGGGCCGCCGGACAGGTCAGGGGCTTCCTGTGGAGCGTGGGCGCGAGCCTCGTCATGGGGCTCGCCGTCAGCGGCATGCACTACACCGGCATGGCGGCCCTCAGCGTCCATCTCCACAGCACGGGCGCCCCCACCGACGGCGACTCGCCCGCCGCCCTGCTCGCCCCGATGATGATCGGCCCGCTCGCCTTCCTGCTCCTCGCCGGCGTCGTCGTGATGTTCGACCCACTGATGGTCATGGGCCGCCCCGACCGGGTCGCCGTGGACGACAAGCCGGGCATCCCGGCCCACAGCGCCGTGGCCCACCCCACCCGCCGCCCCCAGCTGCGCCCCCGCCGAGGCTCCGAGCAGCGCCGCTCCCGCACTCCGCAGAACAGGTGATCCGGCCGCGTTGTCAGTGGGTGGTCGTACGGTGGATCCATGCGGCCCGTTTCCAGCATCGAACGCACGGTGGCGCCCTTTGAGGTCGTCAGCCCCTACCAGCCCAGCGGCGACCAGCCGACGGCCATCGCCGAGCTCGCCCGGCGCATCGAAGGCGGCGAGAAGGACGTCGTCCTGCTCGGCGCGACCGGCACCGGCAAGTCCGCCACCACCGCGTGGATGATCGAAAAGCTTCAGCGCCCCACGCTCGTCATGGCGCCGAACAAGACCCTGGCCGCCCAGCTGGCGAACGAGTTCCGGGAACTCCTGCCGAACAACGCCGTCGAGTACTTCGTCTCGTACTACGACTACTACCAGCCCGAGGCGTACGTCCCCCAGTCGGACACCTACATCGAGAAGGACTCCTCGATCAACGAGGAGGTCGAGCGCCTGCGCCACTCCGCGACCAACTCACTGCTCACCCGCCGTGACGTCGTCGTGGTCGCCTCCGTCTCCTGCATCTACGGCCTCGGTACGCCGCAGGAGTACGTGGACCGCATGGTCCCCCTCAAGGTCGGTGAGGAGATCGACCGGGACCAGCTGCTGCGCCGCTTCGTGGACATCCAGTACACGCGCAACGACATGGCCTTCTCCCGCGGCACCTTCCGCGTCCGCGGCGACACCATCGAGATCTTCCCGGTCTACGAGGAGCTGGCCGTCCGCATCGAGATGTTCGGCGACGAGATCGAGGCACTGTCCACGCTGCACCCGGTCACCGGCGAGATCATCAGCGACGACCAGCAGCTGTACGTCTTCCCGGCCTCCCACTACGTCGCCGGCCCCGAGCGCATGGAGCGGGCCGTCAACGACATCGAGAAGGAACTGGGCGAGCGCCTGGCCGAGCTGGAGAAGCAGGGCAAGCTCCTGGAGGCCCAGCGCCTGCGCATGCGCACCACGTACGACATCGAGATGCTCCGGCAGATCGGCTCCTGCTCCGGCGTCGAGAACTACTCGATGCACTTCGACGGCCGCCTGCCCGGCTCGCCGCCCAACACCCTCCTCGACTACTTCCCGGACGACTTCCTGCTCGTCATCGACGAGTCGCACGTCACCGTGCCGCAGATCGGCGCCATGTACGAGGGAGACGCCTCCCGCAAGCGCACCCTCGTCGACCACGGCTTCCGGCTGCCCTCCGCCCTCGACAACCGCCCGCTGAAGTGGGAGGAGTTCCAGGAGCGCATCGGCCAGACGGTGTACCTGTCGGCGACCCCGGGCCAGTACGAGCTGTCGCGCTCCGACAGGCCTGTCGAGCAGATCATCCGCCCCACCGGCCTGGTCGACCCCGAGGTCGTGGTCAAGCCCACCGAGGGCCAGATCGACGACCTGGTGCACGAGATCCGCAAGCGCACCGAGAAGGACGAGCGCGTCCTGGTCACCACGCTCACCAAGAAGATGGCCGAGGACCTCACCGACTACTTCCTGGAGCTCGGCATCCAGGTGCGCTACCTGCACAGCGACGTCGACACCCTGCGCCGTGTCGAACTGCTGCGTGAACTGCGCGCGGGCGAGTACGACGTCCTGGTCGGCATCAACCTCCTGCGCGAGGGCCTCGACCTGCCCGAGGTCTCCCTGGTGGCCATCCTCGACGCGGACAAGGAGGGCTTCCTGCGCTCCGGCACCTCCCTGATCCAGACCATCGGCCGCGCCGCCCGTAACGTCTCCGGCCAGGTCCACATGTACGCCGACAAGATCACCCCGGCGATGGAGAAGGCCATCGAGGAGACCAACCGCCGCCGCGAGAAGCAGGTCGCGTACAACAAGGCGAACGGCATCGACCCCCAGCCGCTGCGCAAGAAGATCAACGACATCGTCGCCCAGATCGCCCGCGAGGACGTCGACACCGAGCAACTGCTCGGCTCCGGCTACCGCAAGACGAAGGACGGCAAGGGCGCCAAGGCCCCCGTGCCCGCCCTCGGCGGCAAGGCGGCCAAGGGCAAGGCCAAGGAGACCGTGCCGACCGACCGGCCCGCGGCCGAGCTCGCCGAGCAGATCGAGGAGATGACCGCGCGCATGCGCGCCGCCGCCGCGGACCTCCAGTTCGAGATCGCGGCCCGACTGCGCGACGAGGTCTCCGAGATGAAGAAGGAACTGCGCCAGATGAAGGAGGCCGGACTGGCCTGACGGACCCAGCGACGCCGGTCCCCGCCCCGGGGGCCGGCGACGGCGACGGCTGTCGTGACCTCGGAGTTTCCCCTGCTGTGTTGCAAGACCGACACAAAGTGCGGACCGGGGTACGGCACTGTCAGTGCCCCTGCGTAGGGTTCTCGTCATCCGCGGACGCCGCGGCAACAGGGGAAGTTCGAGAGGGGAATCAGCACGTGACCGTCAACATGACCAAGGGTCAGGCCATCAGTCTGCAGAAGAACGACGGCGGCAGCCTGACCGCGGTGCGCATGGGTCTCGGCTGGCAGGCGGCCCCCCGGCGCGGCCTGTTCGGCTCGCGCACCCGGGAGGTCGACCTCGACGCCTCCGCCGTGCTGTTCGCCGACAAGCAGCCGGTCGACGTCGTCTTCTTCCGTCACCTGGTGAGCGACGACGGCTCGGTCCGTCACACCGGTGACAACCTGGTCGGCGGTGTCGGCCAGGGCGGCGACGACGAGGCGATCCTTGTCGACCTGGCCCGCATCCCGGTCCACATCGACCAGATCGTCTTCACCGTGAACTCCTTCACGGGCCAGACCTTCCAGGAAGTGCAGAACGCCTTCTGCCGCCTGGTCGACGAGACCAACGGCCAGGAGCTGGCCCGCTACACGCTCGCCGGCGGCGGCGCCTACACCGCCCAGATCATGGCCAAGGTGCACCGCAACGGCCCGGGTTGGTCGATGACGGCCATCGGCACCCCGGCCAACGGCCGTACCTTCCAGGACCTGATGCCGGCGATCCTGCCGCACCTGTAAGGGACTCCGGGCGAGCAGCACACCAACACGACAAGCGACACAGGCACACAGGGGGAGAAGGCGATGACGGCCGAGCTGGTGCGGGGGCAGAACCACCCGCTCTCCCAGGCCCGTCTGGAGATCCGGGTCTCGGCCGGCGCGCCGATCGTGGCGGGCGCCACGCTCAGCGACGAGGACGGCAAGGTCCACGGCACGGAGTGGGTCGCCCATCCGGGCGCGCCCACCCTGCCGGGCCTGGAGGTCTCCCGGCAGGCGGCCGCCGACCATCGCCTCGCGGTGGACCTGGGTGCCGTACCGGAGGCCGTGCACCGGGTCAGTGTGCTGCTCGCCCTGCCCACCGGAGTGGGCGGCCCGGTCCGCTTCGGTGCGGTCGCCGCCCCCTTCGTCGCGGTCACCGGCCTCGACGGCTCCGAGGTGGCGACCTACACCATCACCGGTCTCGACGCCGAGTCCGCCGTCGTCGCCCTGGAGCTCTACCGCCGGCAGGGCGCCTGGAAGGTGCGCGCCGTCGGTCAGGGGTACGCGGGCGGGCTCGCCGAACTCCTCGCCGACCAGAACCTGCCCGAGGCGGGCCTGCTCGCGAACGGCATCAACGAAGCGGTGGCCCAGGGCGTGGCCCGCTCGATCGCCGCACCGCCGCGCACGGCGGACACCGACCGCTCCCGGCAACCGGCAGCCCCCGCACTCGGCCCGGACCAGACCGGCCCCACGACCCAGGGAGGCCCCGGCCAGATCTCCCCGCCCGCCGCCCCGACGTACGGCGCACAGGGCACGCAGGGCGCCTCCGGTGCCGTACCGCCGTCGGCCGGTTCGTCCTACGGCGGGCCGAACCCGCAGGGTGCCTCCGGTTCGCCCTACGGCGGACAGAACCCGCAAGGGACCCCTGCCGCCGGGACCCCGCAATCCGGGCACCCGGGTGCGCCCGCCGACCCGCCCGCCGGCGGCCCGATCGACTACAGCCATCCCGGACGGCGGAACACGGCCCCGCCGCCGCCCGCCCCGCCCGCGCCCCCGGCCCAGCCGGGGCAGCCCGGACAGCCCGTCGCGGGAGACGCCACCGGCTGGTCCATGGACGAGCGGCTCTACAACCAGGTCTGGGGCATGTTCGAGGACCTGGCCCGGACGACGGCCGCGTACCGCAGCGCCGTCGACTTCGCCGACTCGCGCATGGAGAAGGAGCTCGACCAGGTCCTGTCCGACCCGCGCAGCAGGATCGGCGGTCAGGGCGACGCCGCGCGGGAGGCCGCGCAGACCAAGCACGCCCACCTCGTCGACCAGGCCCGGGCGACGCTGGACCGGGACCTCGCTCAGCTCACCGCCGAGTCCGAGGTCGTCGAGCCCGCGCTGCCGTACGCCTACGCGCGCTGGGACAACCCCGTCTGGCACGGGTACCGCGTGCCCATGGAGACGCCCATGGCCGTGCGCCTGGGCGACCTGCACCTGCCCGAGAGCGACCCACTGCGCGTCCCCATGCTGGTCCGGCTGCCGCTGGAGCGCGGTCTGTGGATCGACAGCGGGCCGTCCGCGTCGCTCGACGGCGACTTCACCGACTCCTACGACCTGCGCCGCCTCGGGCTGGAGACGGCCGTGTCGCACGCGGCCCGGCTGCTCGCCGTCCACCCCGCGGGCGACTTCACGGTCCACGTCATCGACCCGGCCGGCTCCGGAGCGCAGGCGCTCGCGCCGCTGGTGCAGACCGGCGTGCTCGCGGCCCCGCCCGCCGTCGGCGCGGCCGGGGTGATGGACGTCCTCGGCCGGCTCACGCAGCGCGTCGACCTCGTGCAGATGGCGGTGCGCGGCGGCGCGTCGGAATCCCTGCCCCCCGGCTTCGACACCTCCGAGCAGCTGCTGATCGTCAATGACTTCCCGCACGGCTTCGACGACCGGGCCGTGAACCAACTGCGCTACCTCGCGGACGAGGGCCCGGCCGTCGGCGTCCACCTGATGATGGTCGCGGACCGTGAGGAGGCCTCCGCCTACGGCCCGTTGCTGGACCCGTTGTGGCGTTCGCTCCTGCGACTCACCCCGGTGCCCTCGGACCATCTCGCCGACCCGTGGGTGGGACACGCCTGGACGTACGAGCCCCCGCTCGTGCCGCCCGGCAGCCAGGTGCTCCAGCAGGTGCTCACCCAGGTCGCCGCGGCCCGCCGCACGTGGAACCGGTGACCGTCGAGCGGCCATTACCAAGCGTAAGTAAAAGCCTCTGACCTGGGGATTTACCCTTTCCTTTACTCTCCTCTTTACCAACCCTTGGTGATTGGGGTACTCTCTTTCGTGCGGAGGGGAGTACTCCCTGTCTACTGCGGCGTACCCGTCAATACGGATCAGGCCAGATCCCGGGGCGTCGGCCCGTTCGCGGGTGGAAGAGACCTCCGGCAGCGACGACGCTGACATTTGCCGTTACGTACTGCCGGAGGCGCAGTGGATGTTTCCGTGACCCTGTGGGTCCTGACCATCGTGGGCCTTGCCGCCCTGATCGCGGTCGACTTCTTCATCGGCCGCAAGCCGCACGACGTGTCCATCAAGGAAGCCGGAATCTGGACGGTCGTCTGGATCGTCCTGGCCGGCCTCTTCGGGCTCGGCCTGCTCGTGTTCGGCGGCGGCCAGCCCGCCGGCGAGTTCTTCGCCGGCTTCATCACCGAGAAGTCCCTGAGCGTCGACAACCTCTTCGTCTTCGTCCTGATCATGGCGAAGTTCGCGGTGCCCTCGCAGTACCAGCAGCGGGTGCTCCTCGTCGGCGTGCTCATAGCCCTGGTGCTGCGCGCGATCTTCATCGCCGCCGGTGCCGCGATCCTCGCCAGCTTCGCGTGGGTGTTCTACCTCTTCGGCGCCTTCCTGATCTGGACCGCCTGGAAGCTGATCCAGGAGGCCCGGGCCGACGAGGAGGACGAGGAGTACGAGGAGAACAAGCTCCTCAAGGCCGCCGAGCGCCGCTTCGGCGTCGCCGACCGCTACCACGGCACCAAGCTGTGGATCCAGCAGAACGGCAAGCGGGTCATGACCCCGATGCTCGTCGTGATGCTCGCGATCGGTACGACGGACGTGCTGTTCGCCCTGGACTCCATCCCCGCGATCTTCGGCCTGACCCAGGACCCGTACATCGTCTTCACCGCCAACGCCTTCGCGCTGATGGGCCTGCGGCAGCTGTACTTCCTCATCGGCGGTCTGCTGAAGAAGCTGGTCCACCTCAGCTACGGCCTGTCGGTCATCCTCGGCTTCATCGGCGTCAAGCTGGTGCTGCACGCGCTGCACGAGTCGGGGGTGCACGTCCCCGAGATCAGCATCCCGGTCTCGCTCGGCGTGATCTGCGCGGTCCTGATCATCACCACGATCACCAGCCTGCGCGCCTCCAAGAAGCAGGCGGCGGCCGAGGCGGCGCAGAAGGAGAGCGAAGGCGCTCCGAAGGACAGCATCGAGGCCTGACGGCTTCGGACGTAGGAACAACCATCACCGGGAGCGGTGCGCGGCGAATTGCCGAGCACCGCTCCCGGTGCTTGCTTGGTCCCTGTGCGCGTTCCCCGGCCCGGGGGCGCCGTGGCCGGCGGAGGCAGGCATGAAGTTCGTACAGATCATCGACTTCGAGACCGAGCGGCTCGACGAGATGGAGCAGCTCCTCGAAGACGCCAGGCAGCGCATGGCGGGCCAGGAGGGCGGCCCCGACCACCGCATCCTGCTGAAGGACCGGGAGACTCCAGGGCGCTACCTGGCCGTGATCGAGTTCGCGTCGTACGAGGAGGCCATGCGCAACAACGAGCGCCCCGAGACGGCCAAGCTGGCGGAGCAGCTGACGGCGCTGTGCACCCGGGAGCCCCGCTTCGTCAACTGCGACCTGCTGGACGCGCGCGAACTCAAGTAGCCCGCACCCGTGAAGGGGCCCCCGAGGCCGAAGTGCGGGGCCCCTTCACCTTTGCGACGATCACGGCATGATCGCTCGGCTCAGGTCGTTCACCGAATGGACGTCGGCCGTGCCGGTGCTCGCGGTCGTCCTGCTGGCCCTCACCTGGGGCCGCGATCTGCCCGGCGCGGTCGTCGCACTGGTCACGCTGGTCCTGGCCGGAGCCGTCCTGGCCGCGGTCCACCACGCCGAGGTCGTCGCCCACCGGGTCGGAGAGCCCTTCGGCTCCCTCGTCCTCGCCGTCGCCGTCACGATCATCGAGGTCGCACTGATCGTCACCCTGATGGCAGACGGCGGCGACAAGGGCGCGACCCTCGCGCGGGACACCGTCTTCGCAGCCGTGATGATCACCTGCAACGGCATCGTCGGCCTGAGCCTCCTGGTCGCCTCACTGCGCCACGGCACCGCGGTCTTCAACCCCGAGGGCACCGGCGCGGCACTGGCGACCGTCGCCACCCTCGCGACCCTCAGCCTCGTCCTGCCGACCTTCACCACCAGCAAGCCGGGCCCGGAGTTCTCCAGCGTCCAGCTCACCTTCGCCGCGATCTCCTCCCTGATCCTCTACGGCCTGTTCGTCGCCACCCAGACCGTCCGGCACCGGGACTACTTCCTGCCCATCACCCGGCAGGGCGAGGTGATCACCGCGGAGGACCACGCCGACGCGCCCACCGCCCGGACCGCCCTGATCAGCCTCGGCCTGCTGGGCCTGGCCCTGATCGGCGTGGTCGGCCTCGCCAAGGCGGTGTCGCCCACCATCGAGTCCGGCGTGGAGTCGGTCGGCCTCGATCACGCCGTCGTCGGTGTGATCATCGCCCTGCTGGTGCTGCTCCCGGAGACGATCGCCGCCCTGCGCTCGGCCCGCCGCGACCGCGTGCAGACCAGCCTGAACCTCGCGCTCGGCTCGGCCATGGCCAGCATCGGCCTCACGATCCCCGCGGTCGCCATGGCGACGATCTGGCTCTCCGGGCCGCTCGTCCTCGGCCTCGGCGCCACCCATATGGTGCTGCTCGCCCTGACCGTCGTGGTGAGCTCCCTGACGGTGGTGCCGGGCCGGGCCACTCCCCTCCAGGGCGGGGTCCACCTGGTGCTGTTCGCCGCCTATCTGGAACTCGCGATCAATCCATGACCGGCGTCGCCGCCACCGCCCGCACCGGACGCGTCTCCGGCAACAGCGCGAAGCACCCGAGACTGAGCAGCGCGATCCCCGTCAGATACGCCCCCACACCCCACGGCACCCGGCCGCCCTGTTCGGCGAGCGCGGTCGCCGCGATCGGCGTGAGCGCACCGCCGAGGACCCCGCCGAGGTTGTAGCCGACCGCGGCGCCCGTACAGCGCACCCGCGGCTCGTACAGCTCCGGCAGGTACGCGGCGATGACGGCGAACATCGTGATGAACGCGAGCATCGCGCCCAGGAAGCCGAGGAACATCAGCAGCGGCGCGCCGGTGGCCAGCAGCGCGACCATCGGGAACATCCACACCGCGGCCGCCGCACATCCGGCCAGACACAGCGGCCGCCGCCCGTACCGGTCCCCGAGCAACGCCGCGAACGGAGTGAGCGACCCCTTCACCAGCACCGCGCCCATGATGCAGACCAGCATCACCGTACGGCTCACCCCGAGCCGCTCCGTCGCATACGCCAGCGACCACGTCGTCACGGCGTAGAAGATCGCGTATCCGATCGCGAGCGCGCCGGCGGTCAGCAGGACGAGCCGCCAGTGGTCGCGCACCACCTCGGCGAGCGGCACGCGCGCGTGGTCGTCGATTTCCAGGAACCGGGGACTCTCGGCGAGCGACGACCGCAGCCACAGCCCCGCCACGGCCAGCACCCCCGCCGCCCAGAACGGCACCCGCCATCCCCACTGGGCGAACTGCGCCTCGGACAGCGTCGCCGCCAGTGTCAGCGTCACGCCGTTCGCGAGGAGGAAACCGATCGCCGGACCCACCTGCGGAAAGCTCGTCCACAGCCCGCGCCGCTCGGCAGGCGCGTGTTCGGCGGTCAGCAGCACGGCCCCGCCCCACTCCCCGCCGAGCCCGAGACCCTGCAGAAAGCGCAGCACGAGCAGCAGCACGGGAGCGGCCACCCCGATCGTGTCGTACGTCGGTACACAGCCGACCGCGACGGTGGAGGCGCCCGTCAGCAGCAGCGAGCCGACGAGGACCGGCCGGCGCCCGTGCCGGTCCCCGATGTGCCCGAACAGCACCGAACCGAGCGGCCGCGCCAGGAACCCGACACCGAACGTCCCGAACGCGGCCAGCGTCCCCGCCACCGGCGAGAACGTGGGGAAGAACAGCGGCCCCAGGACCAGCGCCGCCGCGGTCCCGTAGACGAAGAAGTCGTAGAACTCGATGGCCGTCCCGGCGAGCGAGGCGGCCGCGAGCCGCAGCATGGAGGGCGCCCTTACGGTGCGTACGTCGTGCATGCCGCGTCAACTACCCACGGTGACCGTGGGTTACGGGGGCGCGTGGAGGTGTCAGTAGGTGACCGTGATGCGCCGGGCCGGGCCGTCGACCCGTACGAGACCGCCGTAGGGGATGACCAGTTGAGGGCTGGTGTGCCCGAAGTCCACGTCGAAGACGATCGGGGTGTTCGGGGCGTACACCCGCATCGCGCGCAGTACCGCCTCGCGCTGCCCGGCGGCGTAACCGTCGGCCTCCTCGGGGCTGTTGGGGTGCTCGAAGGACCAGGTCTTCGGCCGGCCCATGAGCAGCGCGGAGAAGCGCTGGAGGAGCCCGCGCTCGCCCATGTTCCGCAGGGTACGGAAGACTTCCTCGGCGCTCGGCAGTTCCTCCGAGGTCTCCAGGAGCAGCACCCCGCCGTCGTACTGCGAGAGGTCGCGGGCGATCTCCCGGTCGGCCATCAGCAGCCAGCCGAGGATCTCCAGACAGCCGCCCCAACTGCGGCCCTCCACCACCCGGTCGGCGTTCACCCAGGTCCAGCCCGTGCCGGGCCGGGTCTCCGGTTCGGCCTCGAAGGTCGCGGGGTCCGCCCAGTCCCGGTCGACGTCGCTCCAGCGCTCGGCGGGCGTGAGGTCGTACTTGCCGGAGGTGAACAGCGCGGCCCGCAGGGAGTCGGCGGTCAGCGTGTCCATGGCCACCGGGCGCCCGAGGGCGGTCATCACGGTCGCGCCGTGGTAGCCGACGATTCCGGTGTTGTACAGGTACGCGAGCAGGTTCGTGTTGTCGCTCATCCCGAAGAACGGCTTCGGGTTCGCCCGGATCAACTCCCGGTCCAGGAACGGCAGCACGGTGATCTGGTCGTCGCCGCCGATCGAGGCCATGACCACCTTGATGTCCGGGTCGGCGAAGGCGGCGTTGATGTCGGCGGCCCGCTCCTGCGGGGTCGCGCCCATCCTGCGGGTCGTCGGGTACTCGACCGGTTCGAGTCCGAACTCCTTGCGCAGGCGCTCCAGGCCCAGCTCATGGGGGCGCGGGAAGAGTCCGGGCAGGCCGGCGCCGGGCGAGATGACGGCTATACGGTCGCCGGGCGACGGCTTGGGCGGGTACGAGATCGTCGTCATGCCGGGCAGGGTACGGGCCGCCGCGTCGCCCGCGCACCGTGATAAACCGGGTCTGAGCAGCGGTCCTCAAGCGATCGCCCACCCCATCACCGGACCGGAGGAACCGTGCCCCGCACCCTGGCCAACGCCCCGATCATGATCCTCAACGGCCCCAATCTGAACCTGCTCGGCCAGCGCCAGCCGGAGATCTACGGTTCCGACACCCTCGCCGACGTCGAGGCGATGTGCGCCAAGGCCGCGGCCGCGCACGGCGGCACGGTGGACTTCCGCCAGTCCAACCACGAGGGTCAGTTGGTCGACTGGATCCACGAGGCGCGGCTGAACCACTGCGGGATCGTCATCAACCCCGGCGCCTACTCGCACACGTCCGTCGCCATCCTGGACGCGCTCAACACCTGCGACGGCATGCCGGTGTTGGAGGTCCACATCTCCAACATCCACCAGCGTGAGTCCTTCCGTCACCACTCCTACGTCTCGCTGCGCGCCAACGGGGTCATCGCGGGGTGCGGGGTGCAGGGGTACGTCTTCGGCGTCGAGCGCGTCGCGGCACTGGTGGGTGCGGCGCAGGCCGAGGCGTAAGGAGGCGGAGGCGTACGGGGGCAGAGGCCGTGTCGCATGCCCGGGCCGCCGGTCGAGGGCGGGGATGAAAGACCGGCGGCCCGTACCGCGCAAGAGCCGTCTTCCTGTGCGGGCTGCTTCCAGTTGACTGCGCAACGACATGCGCCGGGAGCGCGCGCAGGGCGCCGGTGCGCGTGAAGGTTTCACACGGGGCGCGTGGACCACGGAAGGCACCGGCGCGCGCAGAGGGGTGCGCGCCGGGCGCGCACCCCGCCGTTCACCACCCCCGCGCGTGCCACTCCGGCAGATGCGGCCGCTCCGCGCCCAGGGTCGTGTCGTTGCCGTGCCCCGGGTAGACCCAGGTCTCGTCCGGCAGCACGTCGAAGATCTTCGTCTCGACGTCGTGGATCAGGCTGGCGAACGCCTTCGGGTCCTTGCGGGTGTTGCCCACGCCGCCCGGGAACAGGCAGTCCCCGGTGAACACATGGGGATGCCCGTGGGGGTCGTCGTAGACGAGGGCGATCGAGCCCGGCGTGTGCCCGACCAGGTGGCGCGCGGTGAGCTCCACGCGCCCCACCCGGATGACGTCGCCGTCATCGACCAGGACATCGGTCGGCACGGGGATGCCCTCGGCGTCGGCGCGGCCGGCGTAGGTACGCGCGCGCGTGGCCGCGACGACCTGGGCGAGCGCCTGCCAGTGGTCGCCGTGCTGGTGCGTGGTGACGACGGACGCGATGCCGTCGTCGCCGATCATGCCGAGCAGGGCGTCCCCGTCGTTGGCCGCGTCGATCAGCAGCTGCTCGTCGGTGGCCCGGCAGCGCAGCAGATAGCAGTTGTTGTCCATGGGACCGACCGCGATCTTGGTGATCATCAGGTCCTTGAGCTCGTGCACATCCGCCGGGCCGCCGACCGTCACCTGTCCGCTGTACGTCATGGCGGCAGCCTATAGCGGGGGGAGTGCCGGCAGAGCGCCGCCGGCAGTCGTCAGGGCGGATCCGTCGCGGCGGCCGCAGAGCCAGCCGAGCAGATCGGCCCGGCGGCCGCTGACGGTGATCGGGTCTCCCTCGTGACGGCCGGTGGGGACCTGCCGGCCGTCGTCCTCGACGATCGTCACGGCGGGCACGTCGGGGTTGCCCCGGAACCGCTCCGCGAGGAAGTCGATCTCGCGCCGGGCGAACTCCTCCGGGAGATCCTCCAGCTCGTACCCGATCCCGAGGTCCACGTGGTGCAGCTCCACCTCGACCCAGCGCCGGAACGGCACCCGGGCCGCCGTGTCGGTGACCCCGTTGCGCAGCTCCACCGTGCGCGACCAGTCCGCGGGCGCGTCCGCGGCCTCCTGGAGGCGGGCCGCGCTCTCGCGTACGTCGGTGAGCTGGACGTCGAGCGGGCGCGGGGCGTCCCGTTCGATGTCGGCGTCCCGCGCCTCGCCGGAGGTGTACATGGGGCGCCCTTGGAACACGTTCACCAGAGCGTCGGCGTTGCGGGCGAGGTGGGCGAGGACATGGCCGCGGGTCCAGCCGGGGAGCCGTGACGGCTCGGCGACCGAGGCGTTGTCCAGTTTGGCGACTGCGGTGAGCAGCCGGTCCGTCGCGTCACGTACAGACGCCAGGTCATGAGCGTGATCAGTCATGCTGCTGACCTTAGTGCCGCCACACCTTTGGGTGAAGGTGGTGAAGCAGTGCCGTAAATCGAATGCGCGTGCTATATGGTCGGCAGTGGCGTCGGGCATGCTGGATGGTCGGGGATTGTTGTGCATCCCGGAATCCGACCGGCGTTGTCAGTGGGTCCCCCTAGTCTGAGAAAAGACGGGGGCCTCGCCCCTGTCACTTCTCTCAAGAAAGGTGCGGACCGGCGTGGCCGACCGTCTCATCGTCCGTGGCGCGCGCGAGCACAATCTCAAGAACGTCTCGCTCGACCTGCCTCGCGACTCGCTCATCGTCTTCACGGGCCTGTCCGGGTCGGGCAAGTCCTCCCTGGCCTTCGACACGATCTTCGCGGAGGGCCAGCGCCGCTACGTGGAGTCGCTCTCCTCGTACGCCCGCCAGTTCCTCGGCCAGATGGACAAGCCGGACGTCGACTTCATCGAGGGTCTCTCGCCCGCGGTCTCCATCGACCAGAAGTCGACCTCGCGCAACCCGCGCTCCACGGTCGGCACCATCACCGAGGTCTACGACTACCTGCGTCTGCTCTTCGCGCGCATCGGCAAGCCGCACTGCCCCGAGTGCGGTCGGCCGATCTCCCGGCAGTCGCCGCAGGCCATCGTCGACAAGGTCCTGGAGCTGCCGGAGGGGAGCCGCTTCCAGGTGCTGTCGCCGCTCGTGCGCGAGCGCAAGGGCGAGTTCGTCGACCTCTTCGCCGACCTCCAGACCAAGGGCTACTCCCGCGCGCGTGTCGACGGCGAGACGATCCAGCTCTCCAACCCGCCCACGCTGAAGAAGCAGGAGAAGCACACCATCGAGGTGGTCGTCGACCGCCTCACGGTGAAGGACTCCGCCAAGCGCCGCCTCACCGACTCCGTCGAGACCGCCCTCGGCCTGTCCGGCGGCATGGTCGTGCTCGACTTCGTCGACCTGCCCGAGGACGACCCCGAGCGCGAGCGCATGTACTCGGAGCACCTGTACTGCGCGTACGACGACCTGTCCTTCGAGGAGCTGGAGCCCCGCTCCTTCTCCTTCAACTCGCCCTTCGGCGCCTGCCCCGAGTGCACCGGCATCGGTACGCGCATGGAGGTCGACGCCGAGCTGATCGTCCCCGACGAGGACAAGAGCCTCGACGAGGGCGCCATCCACCCCTGGTCGCACGGCCACACCAAGGACTACTTCGGCCGGCTCATCGGCGCCCTCGCGGACGCCCTGGGCTTCCGGACGGACATCCCCTTCGCCGGTCTGCCGCAGCGCGCCAAGAAGGCCCTGCTGTACGGCCACAAGACGCAGATCGAGGTCCGCTACCGCAACCGGTACGGTCGCGAGCGCGTCTACACGACCCCCTTCGAGGGCGCCGTCCCCTTCGTCAAGCGCCGGCACGGCGAGGCCGAGTCCGACGCCAGCCGTGAGCGCTTCGAGGGCTACATGCGCGAGGTGCCCTGCCCCACCTGTGAGGGCACGCGCCTGAAGCCGATCGTCCTCGCGGTCACGATCATGGAGAAGTCGATCGCCGAGGTCGCGGCGATGTCCATCAGCGACTGCGCGGACTTCCTGGGCGAGCTGAAGCTCAACGCCCGCGACAAGAAGATCGCCGAGCGGGTGCTGAAGGAGGTCAACGAACGACTGCGGTTCCTGGTCGACGTCGGCCTGGACTACCTCTCGCTCAACCGCGCGGCCGGCACGCTCTCCGGCGGCGAGGCCCAGCGCATCCGCCTGGCCACCCAGATCGGCTCCGGCCTCGTCGGCGTCCTCTACGTCCTCGACGAGCCGTCCATCGGCCTGCACCAGCGCGACAACCATCGCCTGATCGAGACCCTGGTCCGGCTGCGCGACATGGGCAACACGCTGATCGTCGTCGAGCACGACGAGGACACCATCAAGGTGGCCGACTGGGTCGTGGACATCGGCCCCGGCGCGGGCGAGCACGGCGGCAAGGTCGTGCACAGCGGCTCCCTGAAGGAGCTGCTCGCCAACGCCGAGTCGCAGACCGGGCAGTACCTGTCCGGCCGGAAGTCCATCCCGCTGCCCGACATCCGTCGCCCGCGCGACCCCTCCCGGCACCTCACGGTGCACGGCGCCCGCGAGAACAACCTCCAGGACATCGACGTGTCCTTCCCGCTGGGCGTGTTCACCGCGGTCACCGGTGTCTCCGGCTCCGGCAAGTCCACGCTGGTCAACGACATCCTGTACACGCACCTGGCGCGCGAGCTGAACGGTGCCAGGAGCGTTCCGGGACGGCACACGCGTGTGGACGGCGACGACCTCGTCGACAAGGTCGTACACGTCGACCAGTCGCCCATCGGCCGCACCCCGCGGTCCAACCCGGCGACGTACACCGGCGTCTTCGACCACATCCGCAAACTGTTCGCCGAGACCACCGAGGCGAAGGTCCGCGGCTACATGCCCGGCCGCTTCTCCTTCAACGTCAAGGGCGGCCGCTGCGAGAACTGCGCGGGCGACGGCACCATCAAGATCGAGATGAACTTCCTCCCGGACGTCTACGTCCCCTGCGAGGTCTGCCACGGCGCCCGCTACAACCGGGAGACGTTGGAGGTCCACTACAAGGGCAAGTCCATCGCCGAGGTCCTGAACATGCCGATCGAGGAGGCGATGCACTTCTTCGAGGCGGTGCCCGCGATCTCCCGCCACCTCAGGACGCTGCACGACGTCGGCCTCGGCTACGTCCGGCTGGGTCAGTCCGCGACCACCCTGTCCGGCGGCGAGGCCCAGCGCGTGAAGCTCGCCAGCGAGCTGCAGAAGCGGTCCACCGGCCGTACCGTCTACGTCCTGGACGAGCCGACCACCGGTCTGCACTTCGAGGACATCAGCAAGCTGCTGACGGTCCTCGGCGGCCTGGTCGACAAGGGCAACACGGTCATCGTCATCGAGCACAACCTCGACGTGATCAAGACCGCCGACTGGATCGTCGACATGGGCCCCGAGGGTGGCGCGGGCGGCGGCCTCGTCGTCGCCGAGGGCACGCCGGAGGAGGTCGCCGGAGTCCCCGCGAGCCACACCGGCAAGTTCCTGCGGGAGATTCTCGGCGCCGACCGGATCAGCGACGCGCCCGTTCCCGCGGCCCGCAGGAAGACCGCGGCGAAGAAGACCGTGGCGGCCAAGAGCACGGCCCGGAAGACCGCCACCAAGGCGGTCGACGCCACGGCCACCAAGAAGGCCGCGGCGGCCAGGAAGACGGCCACGAAGACGGCCGCCAAGACCGCCACCAAGGCGGCCGCGAAGAAGACGACCAGGTCGACCAAGGCCTGACGCACAACGGCTCGCGCCCCACGGGACATCCCGTGGGGCGCGAGCCGTATGCGCACTCCGGAAGCCTCAGGCCGCCTTCGGCTCCACGAACTGCATGTCCAGCTGGATCTTCACCACTTCACCGAGCAGCCCGGGGGCGAAGTCGAGCCCGAACTCGCTGCGCCGGATCTCGCCCCGCGCCTCGAACCCGGCATGCCGGCTGCCGTCCATCGGCACGTCGACCAGCCCGCCGAACTCCACGGCGAGCGTCACCGGCCGGGTCACCCCGCCGATCGTCAGCTCGCCCTCCATCGTCCAGTCCTCGCCGTCGCCGAACACCCGGGTCGAGCGGAACGTCATCGTCGGACGCTTCTCGACGTCGAGCAGATCGGACGCACACACGTGTGCGTCCCGGTCCGGGTTCCCGGTGTCGATGGAGGCCAGGTCGACGGTCGCGGACACCCGGACGTCCTCGGCGGTCTCACCGACGTACAGCCCGGCCTGCACCGAGGCGAAACGCCCGCGTACCTTGGCGATGCCGAGATGGCGGATGGTGAAGTTCACGGCGGAGTGCAGCGGGTCGAGGGTCCAGTCCCCGGGGGCGAGCGGCAGGGCGGTGGCGGTGGCAGCGGTGTCATTCGTCATGCCCTCCACTCTGCGGGCCCGGCGCCCGGGGAGGGAGACCGGCTTGAGCGTGGTAGTCGCAGGGCCACCCTGCGGCGCGCGAGCGTTGGTACGTTCGATGCCGTGAGCGACAACGAGTTGGGCACCTTCCTGCGCACCTGGCGAGAAGCGGTCACCCCGGCCGAGGCGGGGCTGCCCGTCGGCCCCCGCCGCCGTACCCCCGGACTGCGCCGCGCCGAGCTGGCCACCCTCGCGGGCATCAGCGTCGAGTACCTCACGCGGCTCGAACAGGGCCGGGACCGCAACCCGTCGGCGCAGGTGCTCGGCGCCCTCGCCGACGCGCTGAACCTGTCCCTGAGGGACCGTATGCTCCTGCGCCGTCTCACCAAGGAGGCGGACGGCGGGGACCCGCTGGTCTGCGCCGCGGCCCCGTCGCTCAGCCGCGCGGCGCGCCCCACCGTACGGGCCCTCCTGGACCACCTGGAGCCCGCGCCGGCCGTGGTGTTCAACTGGATCGGCGACGTCATCGCCCATACCAGCGGCTACGCACGGCTGTTCGGCCCGATCGGACTGCTCGACGCGGAACAGCCCAACCTGCTGCGCCACCTGTTCACCGACCCGCGCGCCCGCACCGCCTACCCCCAGTGGGAGCGGGTCGCCGACGATCTGGTCGCCCGGCTGCGGCACGACGTACCGCTGCGCGACCCGTACCTGTCCGAGCTGGCCGAGGAGCTGACGGTGATCGCGGGGGCGGAGTTCGCCGACCGGTACGCCGATCTGGCCGTGACACCGCGCCAGGTCGGCTCGCAGCTGGTCGAGCACCCGGAGGCCGGGCCGCTGCGGCTGCTGCACGAGACGCTCGCGCTGATCGACGACGGCCAGCGGCTGATCGTGCACCTGCCCGCGGACGACGCGACGGCCGCCGCCCTGGACCGCCTCAGCGGCCGCAGGCCGGGCGCTCTGCGGGCCGTGGGCAGCGCCGGGTGATCAGCCCTCCAGTTCGTGGGCGTACGGCGGTTCCGCCCCGGCCCGTGAGCAGGTGATCGCCGCCGCGCGCGCGGCGAAGCGCAGCAGCCGGGTCCAGCCGTCGGCGCCCAGTCCCGCGAGCGCCTCGGCGGACAGGGCGTCCTGGGCGGTCAGACCGTGCAGCAGGGCGGCGTTGACGGTGTCGCCGGCCCCGATCGTGTCGACGACGTCGACCTTCTCGCCCGGCACGGAGTGCTCCGCGCCGTCCCGCGTGAAGACGGTGAGCCCGTCACCGCCGTGGGTGACCACCACGGCCTGAGGGCCCGCGGCCAGCCACTCGTGCGGGGTGCCACCCAGCCACTCCGCGTCCTCCTCGGACAGCTTCAGCAGCGACACCGACGGCAGCCAGCTCTTGAACCTGGCCCGGTAGGCGTCCGGATCCGGGATCAGCCCCGGCCGGATGTTCGGGTCGAGCGCGGTGAACACGCCCTGCGCGGCCGCCGTCCGCATCAGCTCCTCGTAGGCGCTCGCACCGGGCTCCAGTACCAGCGAGCAGGTGCCGAAGGACACCGCGCGGGTTCCGGCGGGCAGCGCGGACGGTGCCGAGAACAGCCGGTCGGCGGTGCCGTCGACGTAGAAGGAGTACGAGGCCGAGCCGTTTGCGTCGACGGTGGCGACGGCGAGGGTCGTCGGCTCGGTCCCGCGCTGTACGCCCGACACGTCCACGCCCGCCTGCCGCAGCCCGTCCAGCAGGGCCTCGCCGAAGGCGTCGTGGGAGGCGCGGGAGCAGAAGGCGGTGGGGGAGCCGAGGCGGCCGAGGGCCACGGCCGTGTTGTAGGGGCCGCCGCCGAGCGCCGGCTTCAGGCTGGCGAGGGCGCCCGTGCCCTGCGGTACCAGGTCGATCAGGGCCTCACCGGCGACGACGATCACGAGGCGGTTCCTTTCGCGGACTTCAGGGGCTGTTCGGGGCAGCCGCACGAGGTGCGGTGGACGAAGGCGCAGTCGAGGCGCACGGTCCGGGAGGGCCGGTCCGGCGTGGCGAGACGGTCCAGGAGCACGCGTACGGCCCGGGCGCCGATCTCCTTGCTGGGCTGGGCGATCGCGGTGAGCCGGGGGGAGAACAGGTCGGCCCAGGCGAAGTCGTCGAAGCAGCACAGCGCGATGTCGTCGGGCACGGACCGGCCGTGGGCGCGCAGGGCGCGCAGGGCGCCGATGGTCATGGCGTTGTTGGCGGTCACCAGCGCGGTGGGCGGCGCGGCGAGGGACAGCAGGGCGGCGGTGGCGCGTTCGGCTCCGGCGGACTCGGAGTCGCCGTGCACGACGAGACGCTCGTCGTAGGGGAGACCGGCGTGGGCGAGCCCGTGCCGGTAGCCGGTGATCCGTTCGCCGGTGGTGCTGAGCCCGGGGCGGCCGGCGACCAGGGCGATCCGCCGGTGGCCGAGTTCCGCGAGATGGCGGACCAACCGGGTCGTCGGCGCGGCGCTCTCGGCGCAGACCTGGTCGAAACGCTGCCCCGGGGCGTCCACCAGCCGGTCCAGGAATACGGTCGGTACGTCGTGGCGGCGCAGGTAGGCGAGGAGTTCCTGCGGGTCGGCCGAGGGCGCGACGATCATGCCGTCCACGCGTCGCTCGTGCAGCAGCTGGACGACCTTGCGCTCGTGCTCGGGATCGTCGTGCGGATCGGCGATGAGCAGGCTGTAGCCGTGCTCCAGGGCGGCGGCCTCGACGCCCTGGAGGATCTCCGTGAAGTACGGGTTGCTGATCGCCGACACCGCGAGTCCGATGGACCGGGTGCGCGAGGTCACCAGCGAGCGGGCGAGGGTGTTGGGCGTGTAGCCGAGTCTCTCGATGGCGTCCAGCACGGCCTGGCGGGTGTGCGGCAGCACCGGCCGGGTGTCGTTCAGCACGTGCGACACGGTCGCCACGGAGACGCCCGCGCTGCGCGCGACATCGGCCATGGTCGGCATCGTGCCCCTCCTGGTCCTCTGGTCCTCGGGTCTCCTCTGGCCGGGAACGTATCCCATCCGGCGGCCGACGTAAACGCTTGCGCAAGCGTTTACGTCACCTTGCTTCGGCCCCGCCCCCGCCCCCGTCCACCGGGATCCGGGCCGGTATCGTCGCCCTGCACATCCCCTGACCAGTGGAGACCTCATGTCCGGCCGCCCCGCCCCGAGCCGTCGCACCGTCCTTCGAGGAGCGGCCCTGACACCCGTCGCCGGGCTCGGCATGGCCGCGTGCTCGCCGGGCGGCACCACGACGGACGCCACGCCGACCGCGCCGGTAGACCTGGGCGCGGAGAGCGAGATCGCCAAGGGGAGCGCCAAGCTCTACCGGGATCACAACGTGGTCGTCAGCCGCGCCGAGGACGGCACTCTGAAGGCGTACAGCACGATCTGCACGCACGCGTTGTGCCCCATCAACAAGCTGGAGGGGACCAAGCTCATCTGCCCCTGTCACGGCAGTGAGTTCGACGCCACCACCGGCGAGGTCCTGCATGCGCCGGCCACCGTGGCGCTGAACGGGCTGTCCGTGGAGGCCAAGGGCGGCCGGATCGTCGCGGGCCCGGCGGCCTGAGTCACGCGGGCGGACCGCCGCGGGGCCGGCGCCGCTCGCTCACCCCCAGTCCCAGCCGATCCCCACGATCCCCGTTCGCACCCGAGGCTCGACGAGGTGCACCGAGTGGTGGCGGCCGCTGAGCGGCAGCTCGTGGCGGCCACTGCGCGGGGCCGCCGCAGAGTGCTGGGCGAACCGGTGACAGCGCACCGGCAGCGCCCGCTCGTCGAAGCGGACCTGGAGCGCGTACTGGCCGCCCGCCAGCGCGAACCCGCGCGCGTACTCGCGGGAGACCCCGGCGGTGCCGTCCTCGACGCCGTAACGGAAGAGGAACGTGTCGCCGGCCCGCAGCCGGGTGTCGAAGAGCAGCTCGGTGACCAGGACGCCGGTGTCGTGGTGCAGCCGGACGCGGCCGGCCCGGCAGTTCTCCAGGGCGTGCACCCGCATGCGCTCGGGCGCGCAGCCGGGGTCGCCGTGGTGCACGGCGACGAAGCGGTCGACGCCGTCCCGGTGGGCGCGCACGATGTGGTGCGCCTCGCGGTCCGCCAGCTCGCGGCGCGGGCCGATCCGCACCCGCTCGTGGAGCCCCAGGAGGTGCAGCCCGCCGTCGGCCGTGGCGTCGAGCTCGGCCAGCAGCCGCTCCAGGACACCCGTGGCCTCGACGAGGGAGCGGTAGGAGCGGGCCGCGGGCCGCTGCGCGCCCGCGTGCTCCTCGCTCTCGGCGAGCAGGCGTATCAGCGACTCCTCCGGCAGCCGGAGGATCTCCTCCAGCGCCCGTACCGCGCGCAGTGACTCGGCGCGCTGCGGCCGCCGGGCGCCCTGCTGCCAGTAACTGAGGCTCGTGACACCGACCTTGACCCCGTAGCGGGTCAGATGGTGCTGGACGCGCTGGAGCGGCAGCCCGCGGGCGGCGATCGCGGCGCGCAGCGCGACGTGGAAGGGGCCCCCGCGCAGGGCCGCGGCCAGTTCCCCCTCCGGTCCGGCGTGCGGTGTCACGTCGGAGACGGCGGCGGCGACATCCGCGTGCTCTCGGGCATGCAGCATGCAGGGGCCTTTCTGTGACATGTTCACAACGGCTGGTCAGACCGTTCGCGCGGGCGGTCGGGGCCTCCCCGTCGGCGCCGGGGCGTCTTCACATCCGTACGCCGTCGTTCACGGCCCCGAGTTCCCCCGCATTGAAGCGTGTTGACCAAGCCCCGACAACACCTGATGCCCGGATCGTTCTCGCCGCCCGCCGCGTTGTCACCCCTCGCCAGTAGGGTGTGAAACATGGCCGACCCCTCCAGCTACCGCCCCCGGCCGGGACAGATCCCGGACTCGCCCGGGGTCTACAGGTTCCGTGACGAGCACCGCAGGGTGATCTACGTCGGAAAGGCGAAAAGCCTGCGCCAGCGCCTGGCGAACTACTTCCAGGACCTGACGAACCTGCACCCCCGCACCCGGACCATGGTCACCACGGCCGCGTCCGTGGAGTGGACCGTGGTGTCCACGGAGGTCGAGGCGCTCCAGCTGGAGTACTCCTGGATCAAGGAGTACGACCCCCGGTTCAACGTCAAGTACCGCGACGACAAGAGCTATCCGTACCTCGCGGTGACGATGAACGAACAGTTCCCGCGCGTGCAGGTGATGCGCGGTCACAAGAAGAAGGGCGTGCGCTACTTCGGGCCGTACGGGCACGCGTGGGCGATCCGCGACACCGTCGACCTCCTCCTGCGCGTCTTCCCGGTACGCACCTGCTCGGCCGGCGTCTTCAAGAACGCCGCCCGCACCGGCCGCCCCTGTCTGCTCGGCTACATCGGCAAGTGCTCCGCTCCCTGCGTCGAGCGCGTCTCCGCCGACGAGCACCGCGAACTGGCCGAGGAGTTCTGCGACTTCATGGCCGGCCGCACGGGCACGTACCTGCGCCGTCTGGAGAAGCAGATGACGGAGGCGGCCGAGGAGATGGAGTACGAGCGGGCCGCCCGGCTGCGCGACGACATCGAGGCCCTGAAGAAGGCCATGGAGAAGAACGCGGTCGTGCTCGCCGACGCGACCGACGCCGACCTGATCGCCGTCGCCGAGGACGAGCTGGAGGCGGCGGTGCAGATCTTCCACGTGCGCGGCGGCCGGGTGCGCGGCCAGCGCGGCTGGGTGACCGACAAGGTCGAGGAGATCACCACCGGCGCCCTCGTCGAGCACGCCCTGCAGCAGCTGTACGGCGAGGAGAAGGGCGACTCCGTGCCCAAGGAGGTCCTCGTCCCGGCCCTGCCCGACCCGGTGGAGCCGGTCCAGCAGTGGCTGACCGAGCGCCGCGGCTCCGGCGTCAGCCTGCGCATCCCGCAGCGCGGCGACAAGAAGGCGCTGATGGAGACCGTCGAGCGCAACGCCCAGCAGGCCCTCGCCCTGCACAAGACCAAGCGCGCCTCCGACCTGACCACGCGCTCGCGTGCCCTGGAGGAGATCGCCGACGCCCTCGACCTGGACAGCGCGCCCCTCAGGATCGAGTGCTACGACATCTCGCACCTCCAGGGCGACGACGTCGTGGCCTCCATGGTCGTCTTCGAGGACGGACTCCAGCGCAAGAACGAGTACCGCCGCTTCCAGATCAAGGGCTTCGCCGGTCAGGACGACGTCCGCTCCATGCACGAGGTGATCTCCCGCCGCTTCCGGCGGTACATCGCCGAGAAGGAGAAGACCGGCGAGTGGGTGGACGAGGAGTCCCCGGACGCCTCCGAGAACGGCCTCAAGGACGACGACGGCCGCCCCAAGAAGTTCGCCTACCCGCCCCAGCTCGTCGTCGTCGACGGCGGACAGCCCCAGGTCGCCGCGGCCAAGAAGGCCCTGGACGAGCTCGGCATCGACGACATCGCCGTCTGCGGCCTGGCCAAGCGACTGGAGGAGGTCTGGCTGCCCGGCGACGACGACCCGGTCGTCCTGCCCCGCACCAGCGAGGGCCTGTACCTTCTCCAGCGGGTCCGTGACGAGGCCCACCGCTTCGCGATCACCTACCAGCGCACCAAGCGCGCCAAGCGGTTCCGGTCGAGCCCGCTGGACGACGTACCGGGACTCGGGGAAGCGCGCAAGCAGGCGCTGCTGAAGCACTTCGGTTCGTTGAAGAGACTGCGATCCGCCACCATCGACCAGATCTGCGAGGTTCCCGGCATAGGCCGCAAGACGGCCGAGGCCATCGCCGTGGCCCTCGCCCAGGCGGCACCGGCCGCGCCGGCCGTGAACACGGCGACTGGAGAGATCATGGAGGAGGAACCCGACATCATGGGTTCCAGTGGGGAGCCCGTGACGATCGGCTCCCCGGACGAACGACGGGGGCAGGAGACATGAATGTGAACAAGCAGGACGAGCAACAGGAACAAGGCGGAGACGGAGCACAGGTGAGTACGGGCACGACCGGCGAGCCGGCCGCCGCCGCGGACGCGGCCATCCCCGAGCTGGTGATCATCTCCGGCATGTCCGGGGCCGGCCGCTCGACCGCCGCGAAGTGCCTGGAGGACCTCGGCTGGTTCGTCGTCGACAACCTGCCGCCCGCGCTGATCCCCACCATGGTGGAGCTCGGCGCCCGCTCCCAGGGCAACGTGGCCCGGATCGCGGTCGTCGTCGACGTCCGCGGCCGCCGCTTCTTCGACAACCTTCGCGAGTCGCTCGCCGACCTCGACACCCGGGGCGTCACCCGTCGGATCGTCTTCCTGGAGTCCTCCGACGAGGCCCTGGTGCGCCGCTTCGAGTCGGTGCGCCGCCCGCACCCCCTCCAGGGCGACGGCCGCATCGTCGACGGCATCGCCGCCGAGCGCGAGCTGCTGCGCGAGCTGCGCGGCGACGCCGACCTGGTGATCGACACCTCCAGCCTGAACGTCCACGAGCTGCGCGCCAAGATGGACGCCCAGTTCGCCGGCGATGAGGAGCCCGAGCTGCGGGCCACGGTGATGTCCTTCGGCTTCAAGTACGGCCTCCCGGTCGACGCCGACCTGGTCGTGGACATGCGCTTCCTGCCCAATCCGCACTGGGTCCCGGAGCTGCGCCCGTTCACCGGCCTGAACGAGGAGGTCTCGGCGTACGTCTTCAACCAGCCGGGCGCCAAGGAGTTCCTCGACCGGTACACCGAGCTTCTCCAGTTGATTGCCGCGGGCTACCGTCGTGAGGGCAAGCGCTATGTGACCATCGCGGTCGGCTGCACCGGCGGCAAGCACCGCTCGGTGGCCACGTCGGAGAAGCTCGCCGCCCGCCTTGCCGCGCAGGGCGTGGAGACGGTGGTCGTACACCGGGACATGGGACGCGAATGACAGGACGTACTCCGCGGCTGATCAGGCTGCGCCGGGTGCCCGACGGACGCGGCGGCCGCACCGTCGAGGTCCGCGGCGGCCGGCCGCGCCGCCGGGGCACCCAGCCCAAGGTCGTCGCGCTCGGCGGCGGCATGGGCCTGTCGGCCTCGCTCGCCGCGCTGCGCCGGATCACCGGTGATCTCACCGCCGTCGTCACCGTGGCCGACGACGGCGGCTCCAGTGGGCGCCTGCGCGACGAGCTGGGCGTCCTGCCGCCCGGTGACCTGCGCAAGGCGCTCGCCGCGCTGTGCGGCGACGACGACTGGGGCCAGACCTGGGCCCGGGTGATCCAGCACCGTTTCCAGACCCAGGGCGACCTGCACGACCACGCGGTCGGCAATCTGCTGATCGTCGCCCTGTGGGAACAGCTCGGCGACCATGTCCAGGCCCTGGACCTGGTCGGCAAGCTGCTGGGCGCGCACGGGCGCGTGCTGCCCATGTCCGCCGTACCGCTGGAGCTCCAGGCCCTGGTCAAGGGGCACGACCCGGCCCGGCCCGAAGACGTCGACACCGTCCGCGGCCAGGCCACCGTCGCCCTCACCCCCGGCGAGGTGCAGTCCGTGCACCTCGTGCCGCACGACCCGCCCGCCGTGCCCGAGGCCGTCGCGGCGGTCATGGACGCGGACTGGGTGGTGCTCGGCCCCGGTTCCTGGTTCTCCTCGGTCATTCCGCACCTGCTGGTGCCCGAGCTGCTGGACGCGCTGACGGAGACCAAGGCGCGCCGGGTACTCTCGCTGAACCTCGCCCCGCAGCCCGGAGAAACCGAAGGCTTCTCCCCGCAGCGTCATTTGGAGGTTTTGGGACGACACGCCCCTAAACTCGCCCTGGACGTGGTGCTGGCCGACGAGGCCGCCGTGCCCGACCGCGATGTGCTCACCGAGGCCGCCAAGCGGCTCGGTGCCGCGGTCGAGCTGGCTCCGGTCGCCCGGAGGGACGGTTCTCCGCGGCACGACCCGGAGCTGCTGGCCGCCGCGTACGACCGTATTTTTCGGATGCATGGAAGGATCGGCCCATGGCGATGACGGCAGCGGTGAAGGACGAGATCTCCCGGCTCCCCGTCACCCGGACCTGCTGCAGGAAGGCGGAGGTCTCCGCCATTCTGCGGTTCGCCGGCGGCCTCCATCTGGTCAGCGGGCGCATCGTGATCGAGGCGGAGCTGGACACCGCGATGGCGGCCCGCCGCCTCAAGCGGGACATCCTGGAGATCTTCGGCCACAGCTCGGAGCTGATCGTGATGGCCCCGGGCGGTCTGCGCCGGGGTTCGCGCTACGTGGTGCGCGTCGTCGCGGGCGGTGACCAGCTGGCCCGGCAGACCGGCCTCGTCGACGGCCGGGGCCGCCCGATCCGCGGCCTGCCCCCGCAGGTGGTCTCCGGGGCCACCTGCGACGCCGAGGCCGCCTGGCGCGGCGCCTTCCTGGCGCACGGCTCGCTCACCGAGCCCGGCCGTTCCTCCTCCCTGGAGGTCACCTGCCCCGGCCCGGAGGCCGCCCTCGCGCTCGTCGGCGCCGCCCGTCGGCTGTCGATCGCCGCGAAGGCCCGCGAGGTGCGCGGCGTGGACCGGGTCGTCGTCCGCGACGGTGACGCGATCGGCGCCCTGCTCACCCGCCTCGGCGCCCACGAGTCCGTGCTGGCCTGGGAGGAGCGGCGGATGCGCCGCGAGGTCCGCGCCACGGCGAACCGTCTCGCCAACTTCGACGACGCCAACCTGCGCCGCTCCGCGCGCGCGGCCGTCGCCGCCGGTGCCCGCGTCCAGCGCGCCCTGGAGATCCTCGCCGAGGACGTCCCCGAGCACCTCGCCGCGGCCGGCCGGCTGCGCATGGAGCACAAGCAGGCCTCCCTGGAGGAGCTCGGCGCGCTCGCCGACCCGCCGCTGACCAAGGACGCCGTCGCCGGCCGTATCCGCCGTCTGCTGGCGATGGCCGACAAGCGCGCCCAGGACCTCGGCATCCCGGGCACGGAGTCCAGCATCACCGAGGAGATGGCCGACAACCTGGTCGGCTGACACACCGTCACCATGCCGGTGGCCACGCCCTGTCGGGGCGTGGCCACCGGCATTCCTCCGTCCTTGAGGCACCCTTGACTCGATCATGGACTGTCATGAGCCTGGCATCTGTTCGCTGACGTGGCGAACCCACGCTAGGGGGGTTCATGAGACACAGAGCGAGATCGATCCTCGCTGTCGGCGCGCTCCTGATCGGCGGAGCGAGCTTCGCACCCATCGCCCAGGCACAGAACGGCAGTTCCGACGCGTCGAGCGCATCGGACAACGAGGTCAAGGTCTTCCGCGCCGAGGTCACCAAGAAGCAGATACCTCTGCTGCTGGCCGCCGGACAGGACGGCCATGAACTCAGTGAGCAGGCGCCCGAGAAGGGCACCGCCACGATCGAGGTCTACCTCACCGACCAGCAGGCCGAGAAGCTTGAGAAGCAGGGCGTCGAGCTCACCGAGCACACCCTGTCCGCCAAGGCCGAACAGCGCGTCGAGGCGGCCGCGGACGGCGTCTACCGGCCCTACGGCGGCAGCGGCGGCCTCAAGGAGGAGATCCTGCGGACCGCCCAGGAGAACCCCGGCCTCACCAAGGTCGTCTCCATCGGCAAGACCGTCAACGGCCAGGACATCCTGGCGCTCAAGCTCACCAAGAACGCCAAGAAGACCAAGGACGGCGCCAAGCCCTCCGTCCTGTATCTGTCCAACCAGCACGCGCGCGAGTGGATCACGCCGGAAATGACCCGCCGGCTGATGCACCACTACCTGGACAACTACAAGACGGACAAGCGCATCAAGACGATCGTCGACACCACCGAGCTGTGGTTCGTGCTCTCGGCCAACCCCGACGGCTACGACCACACCTTCGCGGACACCGGCGACCGCCTGTGGCGCAAGAACCTGCGGGACGTCAACGGCGACGGCGCCATCAGCACCGGCGACGGCGTCGACCTCAACCGCAACTTCACCTACAAGTGGGGCTACGACAACGAGGGTTCGTCCCCCAACCCCACCAGCCAGACCTACCGCGGCGCCGGCCCGGCCTCCGAGCCGGAGACGAAGGCACTGGACGCCTTCCAGAAGCGGATCGGCTTCGAGTACGGCATCAACTACCACTCCGCCGCCGAGCTCATCCTCTACGGCGTCGGCTGGCAGGTGGCCACGGACACCCCGGACGACGTGCTCTACAAGGCACTTGCCGGCACGCCCGACAACCCGGCCGTCCCCGGCTACCACCCGCAGGTCTCCTCGGAGCTGTACACCACCAACGGCGAGGCGGACGGACACGCCGCCAACGTCAACGGCCTGGCGATGTTCACACCCGAGATGTCGACCTGCCAGACCGCGTCGAACATCGACCCCGACGACGCCTGGCTCCCCGGCGACTGCCAGTCGATCTTCAACTTCCCGGACGACGAGAAGCTGATCCAGCAGGAGTTCGCCAAGAACATCCCCTTCGCGCTCTCCGTCGCCGAATCGGCGGCCCACCCCGACCGGCCGTCCTCGTCCGTCGGACTGACCGCCGCCGACTTCACCCCGGCGCCGTTCACCACGTCGTACTCCCGCGGCGCCGACCAGGAGGTCTCCGTCACCGTCCGCAAGTCGGTGCGCGACAAGGAGCTCAAGTACCGCGTCAACGGCGGCCGTACGCACGACATGGCGCTGCGGCCCTGGGACGGCGGCGAGACGTTCGGCGGTGCCGACAACCTCTACTTCGACGAGTACCGCGCCAAGGTCGCCGACGGCGATCCGGGCGACAAGGTCGAGGTGTGGTTCACCGGCGAGACGAGGAGCGGAAAGCCCGTCGCCAGTGAGCACTTCACGTACACGGTGGCCGAGCGCCCGCGCGCGGACGTCCTCGTCGTCGCCGAGGAGGGCGTGGCCGCCACCCAGGCGCAGACCTACGTCGACGCGCTCAAGGCCAACGGCCGCAAGGCGGTCGTCTGGGACGTCGCCACGCAGGGTGCCCCCGACGCGCTCGGCGTGCTGAGCCACTTCGACACCGTCGTCCACTACACGGGCGCCGGCGTCCCGGGCAACGCCACCCAGCTCGAACTGCGCGCCTTCCTCAACGAGGGCGGCAAGCTGGTCGAGGCCGGCGAGCAGGCGGGCGGCTCCGTCGACCTCGGCGGCGGCACCCCGTCGAACGACTTCAGCCAGTACTACCTGGGCGCCTACAGCCGTACGTCCCTCCCCGGAGCCTCCTCCTTCGACGGCGCGGGCAAGCTCGCGGGCACCGCGGCCGGGCTCGGCGACGCGCCCGGCAACCCGCTGAGCGCGGCCGGCTCCTACGGCGTCACCTCCGAGACGCTGGCCGAGGCCGACTTCCCGCAGTTCGCGAGCGCGGGAGCGGGCCGGTACCCCGGCACCGTCAATCCGTACGGCCCCTACGAAGGCGCCTACATGGCGGCCGTCACGCACAGCGACTACGCCTGGAACCGCCTCACCCGCACCGTCGACCTCACCTCGGTGACCGCCGCCGACGCGCCCACACTGCGCACCCGGATGCTGTGGAGCACCGAGGAGGGCTACGACCACGCCGTCCTGGAGGCGCGCACGGCGGGCGGCGACGACTGGACCACGCTCCCGGAGAAGGGCGGCGCCACCAGCACCGCCGTGCCCGAGGAGTGCGGGGCCGGGTACTTCATCCAGGCCCACCCCGCCCTCAAGCGGTATCTGACCCTCGCCGGCGGCGCCTGCACGCCCACCGGCACCAGCGGCTCCTGGAACAGCTTCACCGGGGCGTCGGCCGGCTGGCAGGAGGTCTCCTTCGACCTCTCGGCCTACGCCGGAAAGACGGTCGAGCTCTCCTTGGGCTACATCACCGATCCCGGTTCCGGCGGTCGCGGCCTGCTCGTGGACAACGCCTCGCTCGTCGTCGGCGGCACCGCCGTCGAGACCGAGGGCTTCGAGACGTCACTGGGCGCCTGGACCACCCCCGGACCGCCCGCGGGCAGCCCCGCCGTCGTCAAGGACTGGGCCCGCGTGGGCCGGCTCTTCCAGACGTACGGCGCGGTGACCACGGACGACACCGTGCTGCTGGGCTTCGGCCTGGAGCATGTCGTCGCACCGGCCGACCGTGCGGCCCTGATCGGCAAGGCACTCACGGCGCTGGAGGGGTGACCCCCGCTCGACCGCGTCGGGAAAACGGTTCATAGGGCCGTCCGGCCCGGGCGGTCCGTACCCCTACTGGCGGGTACGGACCGCCTGCCCGTGTATGGGGCATCTCGATGTCACCTCGGGGGCCTCAGGGAGGTAGGGTCGTAGGCGGTCGGGGACATCCCAAATAGAGCTCGCCGGCACCGCATGGCCGGCGTACCAACGAGGAGATCGGTTCGTGACGATCCGCGTAGGCATCAACGGCTTCGGCCGCATCGGTCGTAACTACTTCCGCGCGCTGCTGGAGCAGGGTGCTGACATCGAGATCGTGGCTGTCAACGATCTGGGTGACACCGCGACCACCGCCCATCTGCTGAAGTACGACACGATCCTGGGCCGCCTGAAGCAGGAGGTGTCGCACACCGCCGACACCATCACTGTCGACGGCAAGACCATCAAGGTCCTGTCCGAGCGCAACCCCGCCGACATCCCGTGGGGCGAGCTGGGCGTCGACATCGTGATCGAGTCGACCGGCATCTTCACGAAGAAGGCCGACGCCGCGAAGCACATCGCCGGCGGCGCCAAGAAGGTCCTCATCTCGGCTCCGGCCTCCGACGAGGACATCACCATCGTGATGGGTGTCAACCAGGACAAGTACGACCCGGCGAACCACCACGTCATCTCCAACGCCTCCTGCACCACCAACTGTGTGGCGCCGATGGCCAAGGTCCTCGACGAGAACTTCGGCATCGTCAAGGGTCTGATGACGACCGTGCACGCGTACACGAACGACCAGCGCATCCTGGACTTCCCGCACAAGGACCTGCGCCGCGCCCGTGCCGCCGCCGAGAACATCATCCCGACCACCACGGGTGCCGCCAAGGCCACCGCCCTGGTGCTCCCGCAGCTCAAGGGCAAGCTGGACGGCATCGCCATGCGCGTCCCGGTCCCGACCGGTTCCGCCACCGACCTGGTCGTGGAGCTTGAGCGCGAGGTCACCAAGGACGAGGTCAACGCCGCGTTCAAGAAGGCCGCCGAGGGCGAGCTGCAGGGCTACCTGTCCTACACGGAGGACGCGATCGTTTCCTCCGACATCGTCAGCGACCCGGCGTCCTGCACCTTCGACTCCTCCCTGACCATGGTCCAGGAGGGCAAGTCGGTGAAGATCCTCGGCTGGTACGACAACGAGTGGGGCTACTCCAACCGTCTCGTCGACCTGACGGTGTTCGTCGGCAACCAGCTCTGATCTCCGGAGCAGGCACTTTGATGTGAGCAGGGCTCGGGCGGCGCAGGGACGCGCCGCCCGGGCCCTGACTCACGTACGGACCAGCCCTCTTAGGATCACGAGCACCACGAAATCTCCTCGGGAGCCCTCTCAATGAAGACGATCGACGAACTCCTCGCCGAAGGTGTCACGGGCAAGCGGGTCTTCGTCCGCGCCGACCTGAACGTGCCGCTGGACGGCACCACGATCACCGACGACGGCCGCATCCGCGCCGTCCTGCCCACCGTCAAGGCGCTGGCCGAGGCGGGCGCCCGGGTGGTCGTCGCCTCGCACCTGGGCCGCCCCAAGGGCGCCCCGGATCCGGCCTTCTCCCTCGCCCCGGCCGCCGCGCGCCTCGGTGAACTCCTCGGCGCCTCTGTCGCCTTCGCGACGGACACGGTCGGCGAGTCCGCCACCGCCACCGTCGCCGGCCTCGCCGACGGCGGCGTCGCCGTCATCGAGAACCTGCGCTTCAACGCCGGCGAGACCAGCAAGGACGACGCCGAGCGCGGCGCCTTCGCCGAGCAGCTCGCCGCCCTGGCCGACGTCTACGTCGGCGACGGCTTCGGCGCCGTGCACCGCAAGCACGCCTCGGTCTTCGACCTCCCGGCCCGTCTGCCGCACTACGCCGGCTACCTCATCGCCACCGAGGTCGGCGTCCTGAAGAAGCTGACGGACGAGGTCCAGCGGCCGTACGTGGTTGCCCTCGGCGGCGCCAAGGTCTCCGACAAGCTCGCCGTCATCGACGAGCTGCTCGGCAAGGCCGACCGCCTGCTCATCGGCGGCGGCATGGCCTACACCTTCCTCAAGGCCAAGGGCTACGAGGTCGGCATCTCCCTCCTCCAGGAGGACCAGGTCCCGGCCGTCCAGGAGTACATCGAGCGCGCGGAGAAGAACGGCGTCGAGCTGGTCCTCCCCGTCGACGTCCTCGTCGCCACGGAGTTCCCGGACCTGAAGACCAAGGCCCCGGCCAACCCCACGACCGTCGCCGCGGACGCGATCCCCGCCGACCAGGAGGGTCTGGACATCGGTCCGGAGACCCGCAAGCTGTACGCCTCGAAGCTCGCCGACGCCGCCACCGTCTTCTGGAACGGCCCCATGGGCGTCTTCGAGCACCCCGACTACGCCGAGGGCACCAAGGCGGTCGCCCAGGCCCTCATCGACTCCCCGGCCTTCACGGTCGTCGGCGGCGGCGACTCCGCCGCGGCCGTCCGCATCCTGGGCTTCGACGAGACGGCATTCGGCCACATTTCGACCGGCGGCGGCGCCTCCCTCGAATACCTTGAGGGCAAGACGCTCCCCGGCCTCGCCGCACTGGAGGACTGACCCTTTATGAGCACGCGCACGCCGCTGATGGCGGGCAACTGGAAGATGAACCTCAACCACCTTGAGGCCATCGCCCACGTCCAGAAGCTCGCCTTCGCCCTGGCCGACAAGGACTACGAGGCCGTCGAGGTCGCCGTCCTGCCGCCCTTCACCGACCTGCGCTCCGTGCAGACCCTGGTCGACGGCGACAAGCTGAAGATCAAGTACGGCGCCCAGGACATCTCGGCGCAGGACTCCGGCGCCTACACCGGCGAGATCTCCGGCTCGATGCTGGCCAAGCTGAAGTGCACGTACGTGGCCATCGGCCACTCCGAGCGCCGCCAGTACCACGCCGAGACCGACGAGATCGTCAACGCCAAGGTCAAGGCCGCCTACAAGCACGGCCTGACCCCGATCCTGTGCGTCGGCGAGGAGCTGGACGTCCGCGAGGCGGGCAACCACGTCTCCCACACCCTCGCCCAGGTCGAGGGCGGTCTGAAGGACCTCCCGGCCGAGCAGGCCGAGACCATCGTGATCGCCTACGAGCCCGTCTGGGCCATCGGCACCGGCAAGGTCTGCGGCGCCGAGGACGCGCAGGAGGTCTGCGCCGCCATCCGCGGCAAGATCGCCGAGCTGTACACGCAGGAGCTGGCCGACAAGGTCCGCATCCAGTACGGCGGCTCCGTGAAGTCGGGCAACGTCGCCGAGATCATGGCGCAGGCCGACATCGACGGGGCGCTCGTGGGCGGTGCGTCGCTCGACGCCGACGAGTTCGTCAAGATCGTGCGCTTCCGCGACCAGTGAGTACCTGGTAAGCGGGGATCCGTCGTACCCTTGCGGGGGCACAGCCCGGTGGCTGTGCCCCTGTCGTCCATCCAGATCCGAGGAAGTTGGTCCAGCCGTGGTTATGGGGTTCTCGATCGCCCTGATCGTCTTCAGCGGGCTGCTGATGCTGCTGGTGCTGATGCACAAGGGCAAGGGCGGCGGCCTCTCCGACATGTTCGGTGGCGGCATGCAGTCCTCCGTCGGCGGCTCCTCGGTCGCCGAGCGCAACCTCGACCGGATCACCGTCGTGGTCGGTCTGCTCTGGTTCGCGTGCATCGTCGTGCTCGGTCTGCTGATGAAGGTGAACAACTGACCGGCACGCACATTCCGTACGTAACGCCCCATGTTCGGTACGCGCAGCTGAGCGCGGCCTATCATGGGGCTTGCGTCTAGATGTGGGGGCTGTAACTCCAATCACTGGACGCGCGTTGGGCCTTACGTAGACTGAGGCGCTCGCAACGAAGCGAAACGCCGACTCGCTTCGCGGCACCATCACGCAGGGAGTTACGACCGTGGCAAGTGGCAACGCGATCCGAGGAAGCCGGGTCGGGGCGGGGCCGATGGGTGAGGCCGAGCGCGGTGAGTCCGCGCCGCGGCTGCGCATCTCCTTCTGGTGCTCCAACGGGCACGAGACCCAGCCGAGCTTCGCCAGCGACGCGCAGGTTCCCGACACCTGGGACTGCCCGCGCTGCGGCTTCCCGGCAGGACAGGACCGGGACAACCCGCCGGACCCGCCGCGTACCGAGCCCTACAAGACGCATCTGGCGTATGTGCGGGAGCGGCGCAGCGACGCGGACGGCGAGGCGATCCTCGCCGAGGCGCTCGCCAAACTGCGGGGCGAGATCTAGGAGTTGAGAGCCGGCCAGGCACCGTTCGGTGTCCGGCCGGAGCTGTTTCGCGGGCGCCCGCAGAACCCCGCGCCCCGGCCGATTGTCAGTGGTGCCCTCTACGGTTTGTGCATCGGGCGAATCGTGAGGGGGAGCTGTGACGACGGTCGAGACGGGGGACGTGCGCGCACCGGCGTGGCGCGGGGGGTTCGGGCGGCTGTGGAGTGCCGCCGTGCTCTCCAGGTTCGGTGACGCACTGCGGACCGCCGCGCTGCCGTTGCTCGCCGCGACACTGACGGACCGGCCGCTGCTCATCGCCGCGGTGACCGCCTGCGGCTATCTCCCCTGGATCGTCTTCGGACTGCTGGGCGGCGCCGTCGCCGACCGCGTGGACCAGCGGCGCGCGATGTGGACGGTGGACGCGGTACGCGGGCTGCTGGTCGGGTGTTTCGCGGTGGCCGTCGCCCTCGGGCACGCTTCGATCGGCCTGCTGATCGCGCTGGCCTTCGCCCTGACCACACTCCAGACCCTCTTCGACAACGCCTCGACGGCCCTGTTGCCGGCCCTGGTGGACCGCGCCGAGCTGGGCAGCGCCAACGCCCGTCTGATGACCGGTCAGAGTGTCGCCGGCGGCCTGCTGGGCGCCCCGGTCGTGCCGCTGCTGATCGCGGCAGGGGCGGCGGCGCCCTTCGCGGTCGACGCCGTCACGTTCCTGGTGGCGGCCGCGCTCGTCGCCTCGCTGCGGACCGCGCCGCCCGAGCGGAAGCCCCGGCCGGCAGGCAGCACCCTGCGCCGGGAGATCGCCGAGGGGCTGCGCACTCTGTGGCGGGACAGAGCCCTGCGCGGCCTGTGCGCCGCCACCGCCCTGTGCAACATAGGCATGGGCGCCCTGATTGCCACACTCGTGCTCCTGGTGACGGGCTGGCTGGACGCGGGCACCACGGGATACGTGGTGGCCATGACGGCGTACACGGTCGGCAGCCTGATCGGCGGGCCGGCCGGCGGCCCGCTCGTCGCCCGGGTGGGGCGGATGCGGGCGGTGCTGCTCGCCGGGATCGTGCAGATCGGCGCGCTGGTCGTGATGGGCTCGGTGCGCCATCTGGTCGCGCTGGCCCTCGCCCTGGCCGTGTTCGGGTTCATGGGCATGGTGTGGAACGTCAACACCACGACACTCATGCAGCAGCGCAGCCCGACCGACATGCTGGGCCGGGTCAGCTCCGCCTTCCGGACCCTCGGTGTCGCCGGAGCACCGCTGGGCGCGCTGCTCGGCGGAGCCGTCGCCACCGTCTGGGGACTCAACAGCCCGGCCCTTCTCGCGGCCGCGTTCTTCGTTCTGTCCGTCATCGCGCTGATACCTGTGCGCAAGGCGGACGTACTTGTTGTTGCCCCGCACGACGACAGCACGACAGCTCACGTCACCCGCTGATCAACTAGGTTGGGACAGCAGGGACGGGTAGGAAAGAAGGCTGAAGTCCGAAATGAACGCAGACGGTCGTACCAGGCTCAACCAGACGCCCGAGTGGACGGCGCTGGCCAAGCACCGTGAGGAACTCGGCGAGGTGCAGCTGCGTGAGCTGTTCGCCGCCGACCCCGGCCGCGGCAGCGGATACGCGCTCCAGGTCGGTGACCTGTACGTCGACTACTCCAAGCACCTGGTCACCGAGGAGACGCTGCGGCTGCTGCGCGAGCTGGCCGCCGCCACCGATGTGTTCGGGCTGCGCGACGCGATGTTCCGCGGCGAGAAGATCAACACGACCGAGGACCGTGCGGTGCTGCACACCGCGCTGCGCGCCCCGCGCGAGGCGGTCGTCGAGGTCGACGGCGAGAACGTCGTCCCCGGTGTGCACGCCGTCCTCGACAAGATGGCAGACTTCGCCGGCCGCGTCCGCTCCGGCGAGTGGACCGGCCACACCGGCCGGCGCATCAAGAACGTCGTGAACATCGGCATCGGCGGCTCCGACCTCGGCCCGGCCATGGCCTACGAGGTGCTGCGCGCCTGCACCGACCGCGATCTGACGGTCCGCTTCGTGTCCAACGTCGACGGCGCCGACCTGCACGAGGCCACCCGTGACCTGGACGCGGCGGAGACGCTGTTCATCGTCGCGTCCAAGACGTTCACCACGATCGAGACGATCACCAACGCCACTTCGGCGCGCAACTGGCTGCTCGGTGAACTGGGCGCCGGCCAGGACGCCGTGGCCAAGCACTTCGTGGCGCTGTCGACGAACGCCGAGAAGGTCACGGACTTCGGCATCGACCCGGACAACATGTTCGAGTTCTGGGACTGGGTCGGCGGCCGCTACTCCTTCGACTCGGCGATCGGCCTCTCCCTGATGATCGCCATCGGCCCGGACCGCTTCCGGGAGATGCTCGACGGCTTCCACCTCGTCGACGAGCACTTCCGCACCGCGCCCGCCGAGTCCAACGTGCCTCTGCTGCTGGGCCTGCTGGGCATCTGGTACGGCAACTTCCTCGGCGCCCAGTCGCACGCCGTGCTGCCCTACAGCCACTACCTCTCCAAGTTCACCGCCTACCTCCAGCAGCTGGACATGGAGTCCAACGGCAAGTACGTCGGCCGGGACGGGCAGGAGGTCGACTGGCAGACCGGGCCGGTCGTGTGGGGCACGCCCGGCACCAACGGGCAGCACGCCTACTACCAGCTGATCCACCAGGGCACCAAGCTGATCCCGGCGGACTTCATCGGCTTCGCCGAGCCGGTCGCCGAGATGAGCGGTGAACTCAAGGCGCAGCACGACCTGTTGATGGCCAACTTCTTCGCCCAGACGCAGGCCCTGGCCTTCGGCAAGACGCCGGACGAGGTGCGCGCGGAGGGGGTGCCGGAGGAGCTGGTCACCCACAAGACGTTCAAGGGCAACCACCCGACGACCACGATCCTCGCGCGTGAGCTGACGCCGTCGGTGCTGGGCCAGCTCATCGCCCTCTACGAGCACAAGGTGTTCGTCCAGGGCGCCGTGTGGAACATCGACTCCTTCGACCAGTGGGGCGTCGAGCTCGGCAAGGTCCTCGCCAAGCGGGTCGAGCCCGCCCTGACCGAGGGCGCCGAGGTGCCGGGTCTGGACGACTCCACCAAGGCGCTGGTCGCCAAGTACCGGGAGCTGCGCGGCCGCTGATCACGGCAAGCGGGCGGCGCACGGCCGTCCGCTTCCCGTAGACTCCCTGGCGATCATGAAAGCCATGGCTCGGGGGAGTTCAAGTTGGCCGGTTCACGCGGCAGTTGGACGGGCGGCACGCCGGCGGCGGGACCGCTGTGGAAGCCCAAGCACGCGGCGCGCGCGGCATTCCATCCGGCGTGGATTCCGGAGTCCGCCGACCCGGCGGTGGAGCAGCTCAAGAAGGCGCGCCTCATCGCCGGGACGATCGCCGCGGTCGGCGTCTACACCTTCGTCGAGGGCGGCTTCGCCTTCGACGAAATGCTGGAGAACATGCTGACGGCGTCCGTCGTCCTGCTGTTCGTCACACCGCTGACGGTCGGCGTGATGCTCTTCGTGTGGCGGCGCGGCGGCACCGTGCGGTCGCTGAAGGTGCCGCTGCTCAACTCGCTGAAGCTGCTGCTGCTCTTCGTGGGGTCGATCGTGCTCACCGTCGTCCTGCTCAGGGCGGCGGGCGGTGCGGGGTTCTTCGTGCTGCTGCTAGGTCCGCTGGTGCTCTGGCTGATCGGTTTCGTGGCCCGCGGGGCCTGGCACGTCGGCGCGAACTTCTTCGGCACGGCCGGGGTGCACCGGTGTCTGCCGCCGCTGCTCGCCACGGTGACGACATGGCTGATGGCCATTCCGGATCTTGTCACCGGTGATCTGCACGGGCTGAGCCTCACGATGGGCGTTCTGTTCATCCTGGGCGCGCCGTTGACGGTCACGGGGATCTCGCTGTTGGAGACGAAGCGGCTGAAGGGGCGGTACGGGATTCGGCTCGGTGTGCATCCGAGTGCGTTGGCCCCGGTGCCGGTGCCTCCGGCGTATCCGCCGTATGTTCCGCCTCAGGGGAACCCTTACGGGCCGTACAACCCGCAGGCTCCGAGGAACCCCTACGCGGGTTGAGTGTCCGCCAGTCTTCGCCTTGCCGCCCTCGTCGCCGGGAGCGCGGCCACGGCTGCCGCGCCGATCACCGCCGCCGTGACGAAGAGCAACAGCAGGGCGGTCGACGGGCCCTCGGCTATCCCCGCGCCGATGCCGCTCGATCTGCCCTGGGTGTCGATCAGCCAGTGGGCGAGCGGGGCGCCCAGGGCGGTGCCGATGGCGGCCGCGGCCAGGGTGGTGAGCGCGGTGGCTGTCACCGTGATGCCGGTGATCTGGCGGGGGGAGAGGCCGACGGCCTTCAGGGCCAGCAGGTCCCGCTCGCTCTCGCGGACGGTGCCGCCGATGGCGGTGAGCAGTTCGATCAGGCCGATGAGCGCCAGCACGGTGATGAGGCCGAGGACGACTCCGCGCATGGGTGAGAGGCCGTCGGCGGGGTTCGGGACGGTGTGGACGTCGAGGTGGCCGTGGCCGGCCTCGGTCAGGCGGTCGGCGACCTCGGCGGCGTCCGCGCCCGGGTGGAGCCGGAGCTCGTAGCGGGTCGGGGCGAGTCGGGGGTCGTTCTCGCGGAGGGTGTCGAGCGAGGTGGAGATGACCCGGCCGGCGTTCTCCGGTTCGATGCTGCGGCCGACGATGTGCAGGATCTGCGGCTGGTCGCCCACGGTCATCCGGACCCAGTCGCCGACCCGTACGTCCAGCAGGTTGAGCAGACCCTGCCCGGCGACCGCCTCGTCACGGTTCTGCGCGGGACGGCCCTCGGCCAGGGCGTACGGGTAGGGGTCCTGGCGGGTGCCGAGGCCGCGCAGGGCGATGGTGGCCGTCTGGCCGGGGACCAGGGCGGCGACCTCGACGCCCGGGTAGACCGCGGCGACCTGCGGGTCGCGTTCCAGCAGCGCGCCGGCGTCGCGGCGGCCGAGGCCGGAGTCCGTGTGGACGGTGAGCGCGGTGGGCAGGCCGATCTGTTCGGGTCTGCTCTGGAAGCGGTCGATGGTGCTCCAGGCGCTGAGCGCCACGACGATCAGCAGCAGCGGCAGTGCGAGCCGGGCGACGGTGGCCGGCGTGCGCCGGCGGCGGGCGAACGCGGTGTGCCAGCCCAGCACCAGCGCGGGGGACAGCCGTATCCCGCCCGCTCGCCCGAGCCGTGTCCCCAGCGCCCGCCGAACCGGGCCCGACAGTCCGCGGCCCGCCGAGGCAGCCGGCCGGGGCACCGGCACCGGAGGCACCCGTCCCGCCCGCCAGGCGGCGAGGCCGGTGGTCGCGGCGATGAACAGGACCGCGCAGGCCGGAACGGCGACCAGGGCCACCGCCCGCCCGGGCAGCCCCTGCCACACCCCGACCGCGTCGCCGAGGCGGCCGGGAAGCCGGTTGCCCAGGGCCTCGATGAGCGCGACCGCGGACACGGCGCCCAGCAGCGCGTAGGCGAGATGCTGGAGCAGGTAGACGCGGACGACCTGGCCCGGGGTGAAACCGATGGCCTTCAGGATCGAGATGTCCCGCAGATGGCCGCGGATCCGGGTGCCGATCGCCCCGTGCACGGCGAGCCCGGCGGCGATCAGCGCGCCCAGTCCGAACAGGCCCAGCACCTGGCCGAGCAGCCGGTTGTCGCCCTGCTCCTCGGCGCGCGCCTGCTGCCAGGTGGTGACCTCGCTGACCGCGCCGGCGCCCAGCACGGTGACGGCGCGCTGGACGGCGTAGTCCGTGTCGTCGGGGTCCGTCAGGCGCAGGCCGGTGACCTGGCCGCCCGGGTCGCGCACGGCGGAGGGCAGGGCCCAGACGAGTCCGGGCCGCTCGCCGGGCCGGTAGCGGGGCTCCGCGCTGTCGGCCACGCCGAGGACGGTCAGCGTGCGCGCGGTGCCGGGGACGGTGAGCGTGTCGCCGGGGCCGGCGAGCAGGCTGTGGGCGAGGCGGGTCTCCAGGACGACACCGTCGGGGGTCGCCGGGTCCAGCCAGTGCCCGGAGGTGAGCAGCGGGCGGCCGACGGTGGGCTGCTCGGGAGTGCCGCGCAGTTCGACCGAGGCGCGGGTGCCACGGGAGGCGAGGGTGGCGGCGGAGGTCGGGTAGGGGCCGGAGACGGACGCGACGCCGTCGAGCGCGGCGAGTTTCCCGGCGTCGGCGGACTCGGCCGTGTGCAGCCACACATGGGCGCCGCGGGACTGGGTGAAGACGCGCTGCCAGGGGTTGGTGGCGTAGCCGAAGAGGGCCGTGGCCAGCAGCAGCGAGGCGACGACGCCGACGGTGGCGAGGACGAGGAACAGGGCCTCGCCGCGGTGCGTGCGCAGATCGGAGTGCGCCCAGCGCAGGGTGGCTCGCATACGGCTCAGGGCCTCCGGGGATCGTCGTGCACCCGCATGTCAGTCCCTGAGCTCCAGCACCCCGGATATGCCGGAGCGGCGCGACGGCGCGGCGTCCTGGAGGGTCGCGTCGTCGGCTATCCGGCCGTCGAAGAAGCTGATCACCCGGTCCGCGGCGCTCGCCAGCCGGGCGTCATGGGTGACCAGCAGGATCGTCTGACCGCGCTGGTGGAAGCGGGACAGCAGCCGCATCACCTCGCGGGTGCCCTTGCTGTCGAGGCTGCCGGCCGGCTCGTCGGCCAGCAGCAGCGGCGGATGGTTGACCAGGGCGCGGGCCAGCGCGACCCGCTGCTGCTCGCCGCCGGACAGCTCGCCCGGCATGCTGCGCTCCTTGCCGTCGAGGCCCAGCTCGGCCAGCAGCTCCTCCCGCTCGGCGCGCGCCCGCCTCGGCGGGACCCCGGCGAGCAGGGCGGGCAGCTCGACGTTGTCGGCGACCGACAGGTTCGAGACCAGGTTGAAGAACTGGAAGACGACGCCGATGCGCTTTCTGCGCTCCACGGCCCAGCGCGCCTCGCTCCACGCGTCCGTCGGCTCCCCGTCAAGACGGATGCTCCCGCTGTCGGGCCGCTGGAGACCGCCCAGCAGATGCAGCAGCGTGGACTTCCCGGCGCCGGACGGGCCGGTGATCGCCGTGAACTCGCCGCGCGCCACGGACAGGTCGACCCCGCGCACGGCATGCGCCGGGGCGCCCTCGCCGTGGTGCGTCTTGACCAGGCCCTCGGCGTGCAGCACCGGAGCGGGGCCGTTGCTCATTCCAGCTCCTCCAGCTCTTCCTGGCACCGTTCGAGCCAGTCGAGGTCGGCCTGAAGATGCAGCATCGCGCCCTCGATGAGCAGATGGGCGATGCGGTTGTCGCGGTCTTCGGCGGCGGCCAGCTTCGACAGGTTGCGCATGGTCGTGAGGTACTGGCGCCGCTGCTTGTTGATGAGGGCGATCTGGTCGGCGAGACCGGTCCGTGGGGCGAGGGCCAGTTTCATGAAGAACTCGTCCCGCACCCGTGGCTCGTCCTCGGGCTCCTCGAACCAGGCGCTCACTGCCTCGCGTCCGGCGTCGGTGAGGTGGTAGACCTTCTTGTTGGGTCGGCCGGCCTGCTCGACGTCCTCGCCCTCGATCAGTCCCGACTTCTCAAGGCGGCCGAGGGTGACATAGATCTGGCCGACGTTCGGCTGAGGGTACGCCGAGCCCAGCAGTTGCTCAAGGTCCTGCTTGAGCTCGTAGCCGTGGGCGGGGCCGCGTGCGAGGAGTGCCAGGAGGGGCAGGCGCACTCGTGCTGTCCTCCTCGGGTCCTCGGTAATGTGCGACGGGCCCTAGTATCGCGCATACCTAACAGGTATACATGGCCTCTGACCGGGCGACGACGCCCGTGCCGGTGTACAGGGAGGAACCTATGCGGTGGATACACGCCGCCGGTAGGGGCCTCCTCGCCCTGCTTGTCGTCCTGACCGGGTACGCCGCCTCCGGAGTGGGAGCCAAGGACGCGGACGGCGACGGCCGCGGACCGCTCACCCTCGCCACCGCCGGTGACCTCACCGGCTATCTCGGCCCCCTCCTGGAGGGCTGGAACCGCACTCACCCCGGCGAGCGGGTCACCCTCGTCGAGCTGCCGGACTCCGCCGACGAGACCCACGCCCAGATGGCCACCGACCTGCGCGACGACGGCCGAGGCCGGTTCGACGTGCTGAACATCGACGTCAGCTGGACCTCGGAGTTCGCGGCCGCGGGCTGGATCCGCCCACTGCCGCGCGACCGCTTCCCGCTGGAGTCCTTCCTGCCGCCGGTCGTCGACACGGCCACCTACGACGGACGGCTCCACGCCGTGCCGTACGTGACCAACGCCGGGCTGCTCCTCTACCGCAAGGACGTCCTCGCCGAGGAGGGCGTCGAACCGCCGCGCACCTGGGCCGAGCTGGAGCATCTGGCGAAGACCGTCGCCCCGAAACACGGACTCGACGGCTACGCGGGCCAGTTCCTGCCCTACGAGGGGCTCACCGTCAACGCGGCCGAGGCCGTCTACTCGGCGGGCGGCTCCATCCTCGGCGGCGAGGGCGAACGCGTCACCGTCGACTCGGCCGCCGCACGCGAGGGCATCGGGTTCCTGGCCCGCGGGGTGCGCGAGGGCTGGATTCCGGAGCGGGCGCTGACGTACAAGGAGGAGGAGTCCAAGCAGGCCTTCCAGGACGGACGCCTGCTCTTCCTCCGTAACTGGCCCTATGCCTACGTCGTCGCCTCGGCCGAGGGTTCGCCGGTCGCCGGGAAGATCGGCACCGTGCCGCTGCCGGGGCCCGACGGGCCGGGCACCAGTGTGCTCGGCGGCTCCAACCTGGCCGTCAGCACGCACGCCAGGCACCCCGACTCCGCCGCGCGCCTGCTCGCGTACCTGACCAGCGAGCGCGTGCAGCGCCAGGTGCTCACCCGTGGCGCGCTGCCGCCGGTGCGGGCCGCGCTGTACGAGGATCCCGAGCTGGTGCGGGAGTTCCCGTATCTGCCGACCCTGCGCGAGAGCGTGCTGACGGCCGCGCCGCGCCCCAAGAGCCCGCGCTACGACCAGGTCAGCCTGGTGGTGCAGGCGGTCGTGCACGACGCGATGACCGGGCGGGAGACGCCCGCGTCGGCGGTGCGGCGGCTGGCGCGCGAGCTGGCCGCGATCTCCGCTCGATAGCCCACCTAGTTACTTGTTAAGTAACGCGGACGTCTCATCTAGCCCTTTAGTGCCCCAATAAATCCGTATTTAGTGCCCAACTTGGCAGTAGCATGCGTACTTCTCATTGACACCCTCGCGACACCGCTACCTAACATGCATGCATGTCAAGTAAGTGCCACTGGTGGCGTGACGCAGTGATCTACCAGGTGTACGTCCGCAGCTTTCTGGACAGCACCGGCGACGGCGTCGGAGATCTCGCGGGAGTCCGGGCCGGACTGCCGTACCTGAAGAAGCTCGGCGTCGACGGGATCTGGCTGAGCCCGTTCTATCCCTCGCCGCAGCACGACCACGGCTACGACGTCGCCGACTACCGCGGCGTCGACCCGCTCTTCGGTGACCTCGCCGAGTTCGACCTGCTGATGGCGGCCGCCCGGCGGCTCGGCGTCAAGGTGCTGCTGGACATCGTCCCCAACCACTGCTCCAGCGAGCACCCGTGGTTCCGCGAGGCCCTCGCCGCGGCGCCCGGCAGCGCGGCCCGCGCCCGCTTCCACTTCGCCGACGGCCGTGGCCCGGACGGCGCCGAGCCGCCCAACAACTGGCACTCCATGTTCGGCGGCCCGGCCTGGACCCGCGTCGAGGACGGCCAGTGGTACCTGCACATGTTCGCGCCGGAGCAGCCCGACTGGAACTGGCGCAACCCCGAGATCGGCGCCGAGTTCGACCAGGTGCTCCGCTGCTGGCTGGACCGGGGCGTCGACGGCTTCCGTATCGACGTCGCCGCCGGCCTCTTCAAGCACCCCGAGCTGCCCGACTCCGACGACCCGGAGGCCGACGCCCGCACCCGCGACTCGGTCAACCCGCTCGCCTGGAACCAGCCCGAGGTGCACGAGGTCTGGCGCCAGTGGCGTTCGATATGCGAGGAGTACACCGCCCGCGACGGCCGTGAGCGGCTCCTGGTCGGCGAGGTGTCCGTGCCGACCGCCCGCGAACACGCCCTCTACGTCCGCGCCGACGAACTCCACCAGGCCTTCTTCTTCGACCTGCTCGGCGCCGCCTGGGACGCCGACGCCTTCCGCAAGGTCATCTCCGAGGCCATGCAGGACATAGCCGGTACGGGATCCACGGTCACCTGGGTCCTCAACAACCACGACCAGGTCCGCACCGTCACCCGCTACGGCGAACCCGCCACCGAGGGCAGCGGACTCGGTGCCGCCCGCGCCCGCGCCGCCGCGCTGCTGATGCTGGCGCTGCCCGGAGCCGCGTACATCTACCAGGGCGAGGAGCTGGGGCTGCCCGAGGTCGTCGATCTGCCCGACGACGTGCTCACCGACCCGATCTTCCGCCGCACCGGCAGCCGGGCGCGCATCCGGGACGGCTGCCGCGTGCCGCTGCCGTGGTCGGGGCAGGCCTCGCCGTTCGGGTTCACCTCCGGGGCGGAGAGCGCCAAGCCCTGGCTGCCGCAGCCGGAGTACTTCGCCGAGTACGCCACCGACCGCGCCCTCGCCGACACCCGCTCCTTCTGGCACCTGTACCGCGACGGACTCCAACTGCGGGCCGCACTGCCCCAGTTGGGCGAGGGCGAACTGCACTGGCTGGACAGCGCGCCCGACGTCCTCGCCTTCACCCGCGGCGACGGAGTCGTCTGCGCCGTCAACTTCGGTACGGCACCCGCCCCCGCGCCGGTCTCCGGCACCCCGCTGCTGGCCAGCGGCCCCTGTCCCGCCGGGGTGCTCCCCGGCTCCACGGCCGCCTGGTGGATCGGCGACCTCTGAACCTCCGTCAACTCCCCATCCCCGAAGGGACATCAACGATGATGCGACGACGTACCACCCTGCTCACCGGATGCACCGCCCTCGCGCTGGCACTCGGCGCGACCGCCTGCGGCGGCGGGCCCGTCACGGCAGGCGGCGGCGACCAGGCGCTCAGCGGCCAGACCGTCACCGTGGCCGGAGTCTGGTCCGGCAGCGAGCAGAAGAACTTCCAGAAGGTGCTCGACGCCTTCGCCGAGAAGACCGGCGCCAAGACCCAGTTCGTCTCCACCGGGGACAACGTCTCCACCGTCGTCGGCAGCAAGATCGAGGGCGGCAACGCCCCCGACGTCGTCATGGTCCCGCAGGTCGGCGTCCTCCAGCAGTTCGCCGAACAGGGCTGGCTCAAGCCGCTGTCCCAGGCCACCGAAGAGTCCGTCGACGCCAACTACGCCGAGGTCTGGAAGACCTACGGCAGTGTCGACGGCACCTTCTACGGCCTCTACTTCAAGGCCGCCCACAAGTCGACCGTCTGGTACAGCCCCGAGGCCCTCGACCAGGCCGGCGTGCAGCCGCCGCGCACCTTCGACGCCCTGCTGAAGGCCGGCCGCACCGTCTCCGACTCCGGGCTCGCCGCCTTCTCCGTCGCCGGTCAGGACGGCTGGACCCTCACCGACTGGTTCGAGAACATCTACCTCTCCCAGGCCGGACCCGAGAAGTACGACGCCCTCGCCGCGCACGAGCTGAAGTGGACCGACGCCAGCGTCGTCGAGGCGCTCACCACCCTCGGCACGGTCTTCAAGGACGAGCAGCTCATGTCCGGCGGCCGGGACGGCGCCCTGAACACCGACTTCCCCGGCTCCGTGGAGCAGGTCTTCGGGCCCGAACCGGAGGCCGGCATGGTCTACGAGGGGGACTTCGTCGCCGGGGTCGCCAAGGACCAGTTCGGGCGGTCCATAGGCGACGACGCGAACTTCTTCCCCTTCCCCGCGGTCGACGGCGGCACGGCGCCCGTCGTCAGCGGCGGTGACGCCGCCGTCGTACTGAAGGACGGCAAGAACCAGAAGGCCGCCCAGGCGCTCGTGGAGTACCTCGCGACGCCGGAGGCCGCCGCCGTGTGGGCCGAGGCGGGCGGATTCCTGTCCCCGAACAAGAAGCTCGACCCGGCCTCGTACAGCGACGGCGTCACGCGGACGACCGCCAAGTCCCTGATCGCCGCCGGGGACACGGTCCGCTTCGACATGTCCGACCAGGCGCCCGCCGCCTTCGGCGGCACCAAGGGCACCGGCGAGTGGAAGATCCTCCAGGACTTCCTGCGCGACCCCTCCGACCCGGAGGAGACCGCGGCCCAGCTGGAAGCCGCGGCGGCCAAGGCCTACCGGGGCTGACGCGCCATGACCGCGACCCTTGTGAAGGAGACGAGCCCTCCGCCGCCGCCCGCCACGCTCCCCGGGCGGGCCCGGCGCCTGCGGCGGCGCGGACGGATCGTCGCCCTGCTGTTCGTCTTCCCCGCGCTGCTCCTGCTGGGCGCGCTCGTCGTCTACCCCGTGCTGTTCTCGGTCGGCCGGAGCTTCTTCGACGCCTCCGGCACCCGGTTCGTGGGCGGCGAGAACTACTCCGAGATGTTCCGCGACCCGGCCACCCTCAAGGCGGTGCGCAACAGCGCGATCTGGGTGGTGGTGGCGCCCGCCCTGCTGACCGGCCTGGGCCTGATCCTGGCCGTGCTGGTGGAGAAGGTCCGCTGGGCCACCGCCTTCAAGCTGCTGCTGTTCATGCCGATGGCGGTGTCCTTCCTCGCCGCCGGCATCATCTTCCGGCTCGCCTACGACGAGGACCCGGACAAGGGCGTCCTCAACGCCGCGGCCGTCTCCGTGCACGACGCCTTCCAGGGCACGTCGGCCTATCCGACCGCCCGGGCCCGCGACGGCCAGGGGCTGAGCGAGGGCGGGGACGGCTCGTACCGTACGAGTGCGAGCGTCTCGCCCGGCGACGCGGTGGCCCTCGGCCTGGTCGGCGTGCCGCCCAAGGAACTGCCCGCCGACGCACAGCCCGCGTACCAGGCCGCCGCTCGGCAGGCCGCTGCCGGTGAACTGCGCGGGGTCGTCTACCTGGACTTCACGCCCGGTGGGGGAGGGGAGCAGGGCCGTGTCGACCGGCGGGAGAGCGGGCTGCCCGGCGTCACGGTGGAGGCGGTGCGCGACGGGCGGACCGTCGCCACGACGACGACCGGCTCCGACGGCTCCTTCCGCTTCCGGGAGTTGGCCGACGGCGCCTACGACGTGCGGCTGCCCGGGTCGAACTTCGCCGCGCCGTACGAAGGGATCTCCTGGCTCGGGCCGGCCCTCGTCACGCCGGCGATCATCGGCGCGTACCTGTGGATCTGGACCGGGTTCGCGATGGTGCTGATCGGTGCCGGGCTTGCGACGCTGCCGCGGGACGCGCTGGAGGCGGCGCGGATGGACGGCGCGAACGAGTGGCAGATCTTCCGGCGGATCACCGTGCCGCTGCTGGCGCCGGTGCTGACGGTCGTGTTCGTCACCCTCGTCATCAACGTGATGAAGGTCTTCGACCTCGTCTACATCATCGCGCCCGGGCCGGTGCAGGAGGACGCCACCGTGCTGGCCACGCAGATGTGGCTGGTGTCGTTCGGTGGTGGCAACAACCAGGGGCTCGGCAGTGCCCTCGGGGTGCTTCTGCTGCTGCTCGTGGTGCCCGCCATGGTCTTCAACCTCCGCCGTTTCCGAAGGAGTCAGCGATGAACGCCGTGCGACGCGGTCTCGGCAATGGTGTGGTGCAGGTGGTTCTGGTGCTGGTCGGGCTGGTGTGGGTCACGCCGTTGGCCGGGCTGCTGCTGTCGTCGCTGCGGTCGGCCTCGGACACCGCGCGGGGTGGCTGGTGGACGGTGTTCACCAGTCCCGGTCAGCTCTCCCTGGACAACTACTCGGCGTTGCTGGAGAACGCGGGGATCACGCGGGCGTTCTGGAACACCGTGTTGATCTCGGTGCCTACGACTGTGCTGGTGGTGGTGCTTGCGGCGCTTGCCGGGTACGCGTTCGCGTGGCTGGACTTCCCCGGCCGGGAGGCGATCTTCCTGGTGGTGGTGGCGCTGCTGGTGGTGCCCGTGCAGGTCGGGCTGCTGCCGGTGGCCAAACTCTTCGGTCAGCTGGGGCTGTTCGGGACGATTCCGGGTGTGGTGCTGTTCCATGTCGCCTACGGGCTTCCGTTCGCAGTGTTCCTGCTGCGCAACTACTTCGCCGAGATGCCCAAGGAGATGCTGGAGGCGGCGCGGATGGACGGGGGCGGGGAGTGGCGGATCTTTGTGCGGCTCGTGCTGCCGGTGGGGCGGCCGGCGATTGCGTCCCTGGCGATCTTTCAGTTCCTGTGGGTGTGGAACGACATGCTTGTCGCGCTGCTGTTCGCCGACAGTGCCTCGCAGCCGTTGACCGTTGAACTCCAGTCGCAGATACGGCAGTTCGGCAGCAACATCGATGTGCTGGCGCCCGGGGCGTTTGTGTCGCTGGTGGTGCCGGTGGTGGTGTTCTTCGCGTTCCAGCGGCACTTTGTGCAGGGGGTGATGGCGGGGTCGGTGAAGTAGGGCTCCGCGCCGGACGGATTTCACCCCCGGGGGCTGCCGCCCCCGGACCCCCGCTTCGGCCCTGAACGGGCCTCGTCCTCGAACGCCGGACGGGCTGAAACCAGCCCGTCCGGCGTTTGAGGACGCCTCACGCCGAAGCCGGTGGATACAGCGATCGGGGCAGCTGCGAGGCAGCCGCCGCGTCCAGTAGCCACAGGGTGCGCTGGCGGCCGCGCGCCCCCGCCGCCGGGGCCTGGATCTCGCCCGCGCCCGAGAGGGCGATCGCCGCGGCCTGGGCCTTGTCCTCGCCGGCCGCGAGGAGCCAGACCTCGCGGGCGGCCCGGATGGCGGGCAGGGTCAGAGTGACCCGGGTGGGCGGGGGCTTCGGTGCGCCGTGCACCCCGACGACCGTGCGTTCCGTCTCGCGGACCGCCGGGAGTTCGGGGAACAGGGACGCCACATGCGTGTCCGGGCCCACACCCAGCATCAGGACGTCGAACGTCGGCACCGCGCCGTGGTTCTCGGGGCCCGCCGCAAGGGCAAGCTCCTCGGCGTAGGCGGCCGCCGCCGCGTCCGCGTCCGCGCCGTACGGACCGTCCGACGCGGGCATGGCGTGCACGCGCTTGGGGTCCAGCGGCACCGCGTCCAGCAGGGCCTCGCGGGCCTGCGTGACATTGCGCTCCGGGTCGCCCTCGGGGAGGAAGCGTTCGTCGCCCCACCACAGGTCGAGGCGGCCCCAGTCGATGGCGTCACGGGCGGGCGCCGCCGCCAGCGCGGCCAGCAGGCCGTTGCCGTTGCGGCCGCCCGTGAGGACCACGGACGCCTCGCCCCGGGAGGCCTGCGCGTCCACGATCTTCGTGATCAGCCGGGCCGCCGCGGCCTGCGCCATCAGCTCCTTGTCCCGGTGCACGACCAGCTGCGGAGTACTCACTTCGCCGCCGCCTTCTTTGCCGGAGCCTTCTTCGCGGCCTTCTTGGCAGGCGCCTTCGCGGCCGTCTCCACCGGCGCTTCGACGGCGGCCGGCTCATCCTCGGCCGGTACGGGCTCCTCGACGACCGGGTTCAGCCGCTCCACCCCGAACCGCAGCGCGGACGCGTACGTGTCGTCCGGGTCCAGCCGCCGCAGCTCCTCCGCGATCAGCTCGGCCGTCTCGCGGCGCTTGAGCGCCACCGCACGGTCCGGCTGACCCTGGATGGACAGCGTCGCCAGCGAGCCGTCCGGCCGGTCCAGGACGATCGGGCCGCAGTCGGTGGACATACGGACCGCCGTCAGACCGGGGCCCGACGACAGCGACCGCTTCACGGGGACGTCCAGCCGGTCCGCGAGCCACATCGCCAGCAGCTCACAGCTCGGGTTGAACTCCTCGCCCTCCACCTCGACGCCCTTGACCTCGCACACGACCTGGTCCAGCGCCGCGGCCAGCATCGAACGCCAGGGCGTGATGCGGGTCCACGACAGGTCCGTGTCGCCGGGGGTGTAGGTGCCGGCGCGGGATCCTAGGTCCCGTACCGGCTGCTCGGAGGCGTAGGTGTCGGTGACCCGGCGCTGGGCCAGCGCGCCCAGCGGGTCGTTCGCCGGGTCGAGCGGCGCGTTGACCGGCCACCAGACCACCACCGGCGCGTCCGGCAGCAGCAGCGGCAGGACGACCGACTGGGCGTGGTCGACGACCTCGCCGTACAGGCGCAGCACGATCGTCTCGCCGGTGCCCGCGTCCGCGCCCACCCGCACCTCGGCGTCCAGGCGGGACTGCGTGCGGTCGCGGGGCGAGCGCGAGACGCGCTTGATGACGACGAGCGTGCGCGAGGGGTGCTCGTGCGAGGCGTCGTTCGCGGCCTTGAGCGCGTCGTACGCGTTCTCCTCGTCCGTGACGATGACCAGCGTGAGCACCATGCCGACGGCCGGGGTGCCGATGGCTCGGCGGCCCTGCACCAGCGCCTTGTTGATCTTGCTGGCCGTGGTGTCCGTGAGGTCTGTCTTCATGGCCGGCGCCAGCTCCGTCCGTCTCGCTCAAGCATGTCGTCCGCCTCGACGGGCCCCCAGGTACCGGCCGGGTACTGGGGCGGCTTGCCGTGCTTGTCCCAGTACTCCTCGATCGGGTCGAGGATCTTCCAGGACAGCTCGACCTCCTCCGTGCGCGGGAAGAGGTTGGAGTCGCCGAGCAGCACGTCGAGGATCAGGCGCTCGTACGCCTCCGGGCTGGACTCGGTGAAGGACTCGCCGTAGGCGAAGTCCATCGACACGTCCCGGATCTCCATCGAGGTGCCCGGCACCTTGGAGCCGAAGCGGACCGTGACACCCTCGTCCGGCTGGACGCGGATGACGATCGCGTTCTTGCCGAGCTCCTCCGTCGCCGTGTGGTCGAAGGGGGAGTGCGGCGCCCGCTGGAAGACCACCGCGATCTCGGTGACCCGGCGGCCCAGGCGCTTGCCGGTGCGCAGATAGAAGGGGACGCCCGCCCAGCGGCGGTTGTCGATGTCCAGCTTGATCGCGGCGTAGGTGTCGGTCTTCGACTTGGGGTCGATGCCCTCCTCCTGGAGGTAGCCGACCGCCTGCTCGCCGCCCTGCCAGCCGGCCGCGTACTGCGCGAACACGGTGTCGCGGCCCAGGTCCTTGGGGAGCCTGACGGCGCCCAGCACCTTGGTCTTCTCCGCGGCCAGTGCGTCCGCGTCGAAGGAGGCCGGCTCCTCCATGGCGGTGAGGGCCATCAGCTGGAGCAGGTGGTTCTGGATGACGTCACGGGCGGCGCCGATACCGTCGTAGTAACCGGCCCGGCCGCCGATGCCGATGTCCTCGGCCATCGTGATCTGGACATGGTCCACGAAGGACCGGTTCCAGATCGGCTCGAACATCGTGTTGGCGAAGCGCAGCGCCAGGATGTTCTGGACGGTCTCCTTGCCCAGGTAGTGGTCGATACGGAAGACCTGGTCCGGGGCGAAGACCTCGTGGACGACCTTGTTGAGCTCCTCGGCGGAGGCGAGGTCGTGCCCGAAGGGCTTCTCGATGACCGCGCGCCGCCAGGAGCCGCCCGTCTGGTCGGCGAGGCCGTGCTTCTTCAGCTGCTGGATGACCACCGGGAACGAGCGCGGCGGCACCGACAGGTAGAAGGCGAAGTTGCCGCCCGTGCCCTGTGCCTTGTCCAGCTCGTCGATGGTGTCGCGCAGCCGCTCGAAGGCCTCGTCGTCGTCGAAGGTGCCCTGGACGAACCGCATGCCCTGGATGAGCTGGTGCCAGACCTCCTCGCGGAAGGGGGTGCGGGCATGCTCCTTGACCGCGTCGTGGACCTCTTGCGCGAAGTCCTCGTTCTGCCACTCACGCCGGGCGAAGCCGACCAGCGAGAAACCCGGCGGCAGCAGACCCCGGTTCGCGAGGTCGTACACGGCGGGCATGAGCTTCTTTCGTGACAAATCGCCCGTGACGCCGAAGATGACCAGGCCCGACGGCCCCGCGATACGCGGGAGCCGTCGGTCGGCGGGGTCACGCAGCGGGTTGCTGCTTGACAAGATTTCAGCCCTCCGAGGGGGCGAGGCGGTTCAGCTCCGCCTCGGTCGACTTCAGCAGGTCGTTCCAGGACGCCTCGAACTTCTCGACGCCTTCGTCCTCCAGCAGCTGCACCACGTCGTCGTACGAGATCCCGAGCTTCTCGACGGCGTCGAGCTCGGCGCGGGACTGCTCGTAGGTGCCGGCGACCGCGTTGCCGCGGATCTGGCCGGACTCCTCGGTGGCCTGAAGCGTGGCTTCCGGCATGGTGTTCACCGTGTTCGGCGCGACCAGCTCGTCGACGTAGAGGGTCGGCTTGTAGGCCGGGTCCTTCACGCCGGTGGAGGCCCACAGCGGGCGCTGCTTGTTGGCGCCCGCCTTCTCCAGCGCCGCCCAGCGGTCGGTGCCGAAGACCTCCTCGTACGCCTGGTAGGCGAGGCGGGCGTTGGCGACGCCGGCCTTGCCGCGGGCGGCCTTGGCCTCGTCGGTGCCGAGCGCGTCGATCCGCTTGTCGATCTCGGTGTCCACGCGGGACACGAAGAAGGAGGCCACGGAGTGGATCAGGGAGAGGTCGAGGCCCTTCTCCTTCGCCTTCTCCAGGCCCGCCTGGTAGGCGTCCATGACCTCGCGGTAGCGCTCAAGGGAGAAGATCAGCGTGACGTTGACGCTGATGCCGTTGCCGATCACCTCGGTGATGGCCGGCAGGCCCGCCTTGGTGGCCGGGATCTTGATCAGCGTGTTGGGCCGGTCGACCAGCCAGGCCAGCTGCTTGGCCTCGGCGACGGTCGCCTTGGTGTTGTGGGCCAGGCGCGGGTCGACCTCGATCGACACGCGGCCGTCCTGGCCGCCGGTGGCCTCGAAGACCGGGTGCAGGATGTCGGCGGCGTCGCGGACGTCCGCCGTCGTGATCATGCGGACCGCCTCGTCGACGGTGACCTTGCGGGCGGCGAGGTCGGTGAGCTGCTGCTCGTAACCGTCGCCCGACGAGATCGCCTTCTGGAAGATGGTCGGGTTGGTGGTGACGCCCACGACGTGCTGCTGGTCGATCAGCTCGGCGAGGTTGCCGGACGTGATCCGCTTGCGCGACAGGTCGTCCAGCCAGATCGCCACGCCTTCCTCGGAGAGGCGCTTGAGTGCGTCTGTCATGGAATTACATCTCCTACGGTGTCGTATATGGGCGTCAGCGCTGGGCGGCGGCGAGGGATTCCCGGGCCTGGGCAGCCACGTTCTCGCCAGTGAAGCCGTACTCCTGGAAGAGCAGCTTGCCGTCGGCGGAAGCACCGAAGTGCTCCAGGGAAACGATGCGGCCGGCGTCCCCGACGTAACGGTGCCAGGTGAGACCGATACCGGCCTCCACCGCGACACGCGCCTTGACCGCGGGCGGCAGAACGCTGTCCCGGTACCCCTGGTCCTGCTCCTCGAACCACTCCACGGAGGGCATGGACACCACGCGCGTGGGAACGCCGTCGGCCTCCAGCCGCTCACGCGCGTCCACGGCGACGTGCACCTCGGAACCGGTCGCGATCAGGATCACCTCGGGGGTGCCGTTCGACGCCTCGAACAGGACGTAACCTCCCTTGGCCGCATCCTCGTTGGGCTCGTACGTCGGCACGCCCTGACGGGTCAGCGCGAGGCCGTGCGGCTGACCCTTGCCGAAGACCTTCGTGTATCGCTTGAGGATTTCGCGCCAGGCGATCGCGGTCTCGTTGGCGTCCGCCGGGCGGACCACGTTCAGACCGGGGATCGCGCGCAGCGAGGCCAGGTGCTCGACCGGCTGGTGCGTCGGGCCGTCCTCACCCAGACCGATGGAGTCGTGCGTCCACACGTACGTCACCGGCAGGTGCATCAGGGCCGACAGGCGCACCGCGTTGCGCATGTAGTCGGAGAACACCAGGAACGTGCCGCCGTAGACACGGGTGTTGCCGTGCAGCGTGATGCCGTTCATCTCCGCGGCCATGGAGTGCTCGCGGATGCCGAAGTGGATCGTGCGGCCGTACGGGTCCGCCTCCGGCAGCGGGTTGTCCGCCGGGAGGAAGGACGACGTCTTGTCGATGGTCGTGTTGTTCGAGCCGGCCAGGTCGGCCGAGCCGCCCCACAGCTCGGGGATCACCGCACCGAGCGCCTGGAGCACCTTGCCGGACGCGGCTCGCGTGGCGACGCCCTTGCCCGCCTCGAAGACCGGGAGCTTCTCCTCCCAGCCCTTGGGCAGCTCGCCCGCGGCGATGCGGTCGAACTCGGCAGCGCGCTCGGCGTTGTTGTTGCGCCACTCCTGGAACGACTTCTCCCACTCCGCCTTGGCCTGACGGCCGCGCTCCAGCGCCTGGCGGGTGTGGTTGATGACCTCGTCGGAGACCTCGAAGGTCTGCTCCGGGTCGAAGCCGAGGACACGCTTGGTCGCCGCGATCTCGTCGTCGCCGAGCGCCGAGCCGTGGGCGGCCTCGGTGTTCTGCGCGTTCGGGGCGGGCCAGGCGATGATCGAGCGCATCGCGATGAACGACGGCTTGTCGGTGACGGCCTTGGCCTGCTGCACGGCGTCGTAGATGGCGGCCGGGTCGAGGTCGCCGTTGGCCTGCGGCTGGACGCGCTGCACATGCCAGCCGTACGCCTCGTAGCGCTTGCAGACGTCCTCGGAGACGGCCGTCTCGGTGTCGCCCTCGATCGAGATGTGGTTGTCGTCCCACAGCAGGACCAGGTTGCCGAGCTTCTGGTGGCCGGCCAGCGAGGACGCCTCGGCGGAGATGCCCTCCTGGAGGCAGCCGTCACCGGCGATGGCGAAGACGAAGTGGTCGAACGGGGACTCGCCGACGGGAGCCTCCGGGTCGAACAGACCGCGCTCGTAGCGGGCGGCCATCGCCATGCCGACGGCGTTGGCGACACCCTGGCCCAGCGGGCCGGTGGTGGTCTCGACGCCCACGGTGTGGCCGTACTCGGGGTGACCCGGGGTCTTCGAGCCCCACGTCCGGAAGGCCTTCAGGTCGTCCAGCTCCAGGCCGAAGCCGGCCAGGTACAGCTGGGTGTAGAGGGTCAGGGACGAGTGGCCGGCGGACAGCACGAAGCGGTCGCGGCCGACCCAGTCGGCGTCCGCCGGGTCGTGCCGCATCACCTTCTGGAAGAGGGTGTACGCGGCGGGCGCCAGGCTCATCGCCGTACCGGGATGGCCGTTGCCGACCTTCTGTACGGCGTCGGCGGCCAGGACGCGGGCGGTGTCCACGGCCCGCTGGTCCAGCTCGGTCCAGTCGAGGTCTGCGGTGGTCGGCTTGGTGCTCACCCTGGGTCAGGGCTCCTCTCCACATGTCACGCATGTCGAATTGCCGGTGCACGGGGCGCCCCGGCCGTTGTCGAGCCTACCCCCGTATGTACGTGCGTTTTTTCGAGTCATTCCAGACTGCCGGGACTCGCTGGAATCCGCCTCCTGACTGGGCCGTACCGCACTCGGCAAGTGAATACGAAGCCGCTCGAACGAGTGCTCAATCGAGTGCCGATCGGCTCTTCCAGCGGCGGTCGCCAACACGAGGCCACCCCCGCGAATGTCCGGGTCTGGGCAACGTCTACAGTGGCGTGGTACGCGCGAGCCTTTACCGGGACTTCACACCGGCGGGCTTGCTGGGATGTCTCTGTCAGGGGTGTGCGTGACGGCCGTTGAATCCCGTCCAGCGGGGATTGTCGGGACGAGCCAGAGCCCGAGTCGGCGGCCGTTCGGGGCCCGGGTCCTGGCGTTCGTGGCGCTGACCAAGCCGCGGATCATCGAACTGCTGCTGATCACCACCGTTCCGGTGATGTTCCTGGCGCAGCAGGGCGTGCCCGATCTGAAGCTGGTGCTGCTGACCTGCATCGGCGGCTACCTGTCCGCGGGTGGCGCCAACGCGCTCAACATGTACATCGACCGCGACATCGACGCCCTCATGGACCGCACCTCGCAGCGGCCGCTGGTCACCGGCATGGTGAGCCCGCGCGAGTGCATGGCCTTCGGCATCACCCTGGCGGTCGTCTCCACCCTGCTGTTCGGCCTCACGGTCAACTGGCTGTCGGCCTGGCTGTCCCTCGGCGCACTCCTCTTCTACGTCGTCGTCTACACGATGATCCTCAAGCGCCGTACCTCGCAGAACATCGTGTGGGGCGGCATCGCCGGCTGCATGCCGGTGCTGATCGGCTGGTCCTCGGTCACGAACTCCGTGTCGTGGGCGCCGGTCATCCTCTTCCTCGTGATGTTCTTCTGGACGCCGCCGCACTACTGGCCGCTGTCGATGAAGGTGAAGGACGACTACGCGCGCGTGGGCGTGCCGATGCTCCCGGTCGTGGCCTCCAACAAGGTCGTCGCCAAGCAGATCGTCCTCTACAGCTGGGTGATGGTGGCGGTCTCGCTGCTGCTGACCCCCCTCGGCTACACCGGCTGGTTCTACACGCTGGTCGCGCTGGTGGCCGGCGGCTGGTGGCTGTGGGAGGCACACGCCCTGCAGAACCGGGCGAAGGCCGAGGTGACGGGCGCGAAGCTGAAGGAGATGCGCCTGTTCCACTGGTCCATCACCTATGTCTCGCTGCTGTTCGTCGCGGTCGCGGTGGACCCCTTCCTGCGCTGACGTACGTCACAGTGCCCTCCCCTCGCCAGTCGATCTACCGGTGAGTAGCATCCTGTCCATGGCAGACACGCAAGCGGTTGACGCGAAGGCCGAGCGCCGGGCGGCCAAGCTGGCCAGGCAGATCAGCGCCTTCTCCAAGGCACACGGCGGCGCCGAGGGCCAGGTGGCCTACATCGGACAGCGCGGCGCCCGGATCGTCCTCGTCGGCGAGGACGGCGGCTGGGGCGACCTGGTGGCCCCGACCTACGAGATCGCCGAGAAGGCGGTGCAGAAGTCGGGCATCACCGTCCACGAGACCTTCGACGGCGAGTTCGCGGCGAAGGTGAAGACGGGGCCCTACGAGTGGAAGCGGATGGCCGGCATCCAAGTGGGCGGCTGAGGAACGTACCTTAAGGGGCGCGGGGAACTGCGCGACAAGCCACAGCCGTCCCGCGGCCAAGGAACAAGGCGCACCCCCCAAACCTGAACCCCGGTTCACCCGTTAAGCCGTGCAAGCCACGTGCACACGGGGAGTTCCGGATGATCGAAACGCCGTCCCTCGTGGACCAGTACTGCCACGGAGTGCTCCGCACCGAGCTGGGCCTCGGCACCTTCGAGGCCCGCCTCGCCCGCACCGAGGGCCCACCCGCGCCCGGCACGACCCTCTTCGACACCCAGACGGGCTTCGCCGTACGCCGCTGGTGCCCCCCGCTGCTCGGCCTGGAACCGCACTGCCCGCCCGCCCGCTATCTCGCCCGGCGTCGTGAACTCGGCGTACCGGAGGCGGGCCGGCGGCTGCTGCGCGGCAGTGGCATCACGACGTACCTGGTCGACACCGGGCTGCCCGGCGACCTCACCGGCCCCGACGAGATGGCCTGCACGGGGGCCGCGCAGGCGCACGAGATCGTGCGTCTGGAACTCCTCGCCGAACAGGTCGCCGACACCTCCGGCACCGTCGAGTCCTTCCTCGCCAACCTCGCCGAGTCGGTGCACGGCGCCGCCACGCATGCCGTCGCCTTCACCTCCGTGGCGGGTGTACGGCACGGACTCGCGCTGGCGCCCGAGCCGCCGGGACCGGGTGAGGTGCGGGGCGCGGCGGGGCGGTGGCTCGCCGGGCGCAGGGTCGGCGGGGAGCTGACCGACCCGGTGCTGCTGCGGCATCTGCTGTGGATCGCGGTGGCCTCGGGGCTGCCGTTGCAGCTGCACGCGGGTCTGGGTGAACCGGGTCTGCGCATCGACCGTACCGATCCCGTGCTGCTGACCGACTTCGTCCGCGCCACGGCCGGGCTCGGCACGGATCTGATCCTGCTGCACGGCTACCCGTACCACCGCCAGTCCGCCCACCTCGCCGGTGTCTTCCCGCACGTCTACGCCGACTCCGGCGCCGCCCTCGTCCGCACCGGCGCCCGGGCCGCGACCGTCCTCGCCGAGATCCTGGAGCTGGCCCCGTTCGGCAAGATCCTCTTCTCCAGCGGCGGCCATGAACTCCCGGAGCTGCATGTGGTGGGCGCACGGCTCTTCCGCGAGGCCCTGGGCCGGGTGCTCGGGACCTGGGTCGCGGAGGGCGCGTGGTCGCTCGCGGACGCACAGCGCGTGGCCGGGCTGATCGCGGCGGGGAACGCGCGCCGGGTGTACGGGCTGGAGTGAGTTGTACAGACTGGGCGGATGCAGACCGAGAAGTTACTCGACCGCTTCCTCCATGAACTGACGGCCGTGGACCCCGTCGCCGTCTGGGCGCACGGTTCGCTCGCCGGGGGCGACTACCAGGAGGGCCGCAGCGACCTGGACATGATCGCGGTGCTGCCGGGCCCGCTGACACCGCGCGTCGTATGGAAGGTCGCCGTCCTGCACGCCCGATTGCGTGCCGAGCCGCTCGCCGCGCATCTGCACTGCACGTATCTGACCCCGGACCGGGCCGCCGACCCCCGCCGCAGCCATCTGACCTGGGCGCACCAGGAACTCTTCAAGCGGCCGGTCAGCCCGGTGACCCGGCGTGAGCTGCATGCCTTCGGGCGGGTGCTGCACGGGCGCGAGCCCGCCGGGCTGCTGCCGCCGGTGCCGGACAGCGAGCTGGGGGCCTATGTCGTACGCGACCAGCGGGACTTCTGGCGGCGCGCCGTCGACAACGCCGCGCTGTGGAAGCAGGACGTCTGGGTCGATCTGGGGATGGTCACCTTCGCCCGCGCCACCGCCACCGCGCGCGACGGCCGGCTGATCTCCAAGCGCGAGGCCCTGGACCTGCTGCCCGGCCTCGGTGCCCCGGTCGAGGTCGTCGAGGACGTCCGCAGCCGCCGCTACGGGAACCCCGCGCCGCCCACCGAGGAGTGGACGGCGCGCAGGGCCCGGCTGACCCGGGACTACCTGGGACCGGCGATCGACGCGCTCACCGCGTCGGATGCCTGAGCGGGCAGGTCGGCGGTCGTGGCCTCGGGACGCTCGCGCAGCGACAGCAGCACGCGCAGTACCGCGATCCACACCACGCACGAGCCGAACATGTGGGCGCCGACCAGCACCTCGGGCAGCTCGGTGAAGTACTGGACGTAGCCGATGACGCCTTGCGCGAGGAGGACCAGGAAGAGGTCGCGGGTGCGGGCCAGCGGGCCCGGCGGGGCGTCGACCGCCTTCAGGACGAACCACAGGGCGAACGTCAGCGTCACCACGATCCAGGCCAGCACGGCGTGCAGCTTGCTCACGCTCTCCCAGTCCAGCGGCATCCGCTCGACCTCGCTGGAGTCGCCCGCGTGCGGGCCGGCGCCGGTGACGACCGTGCCCACCGCGATCAGCAGCAAGGTGACCGCGACCATGACCCAGACCAGCTGCTGCACGGACTTGCCGACCAGCGGACGGGGCGCGCCGTCGCCCTCCCGGGTGCGCTGCCACATCGCCGTGGCGACGGCGATCAGCGCCGTGGAGAGCAGGAAGTGCGCGGCGACCGTGTACGGGTTCAGGCCGACGAGTACGACGATGCCGCCGAGGATCGCGTTGCCCATCACCACCCAGAACTGAATCCAGCCCAGCCGGGTCAGGCTGCGCCGGTACGGCTTCTCGGAGCGCGCGGCGATGATGGCCCAGCCGACCGCGGCGCACAGCACGTACGTCAGCATGCGGTTGCCGAACTCGATGACGCCGTGCAGGCCCATGGCGCTGGTGGTGGTCAGCGAGTCGTCGGTGCACTTGGGCCAGGTCGGGCAGCCGAGCCCGGAGCCGGTCAGCCGCACCGCACCACCGGTGACCACGATGACCACGGCCATGACGAGCGCGGCGAGCGCCGCCCGCTGAACCGTCCTCGGATCCGGGGTCCAGCGTGCGGCGATGAAGGCGAGCGGGTTGCGCACGGCCGCTACGGCGTCGGCGCGGGTCAGGTTTGGCACGGGCCCTATCGTAGGCCGGGGCTTGTGCACGCTTTCACGAGGGGTTACTCCCAGCGGAAGAACTTGCCCGCCGCGGCCAGTCCCACGACGGACCATACGGCCAGAATCCCCAGGTCGGCCCAGGGCATCCCGGCGCCGTGCTGCAGCACGTCCCGCAGTCCGTCCGAGAGGGCCGCGATCGGCAGCAGCCCGAGCACGTCCTGGGCCGCGTCCGGGAACTTGTCCAGGGGCACGATTACGCCGCCGCCCATGAGCAGCAGCAGGAAGACCAGGTTCGCGGCGGCCAGTGTGGCCTCGGCCTTCAGGGTGCCCGCCATCAGCAGGCCGAGGCCGGAGAAGGCGGCCGTGCCGAGGACCAGGAGCAGGACGACGGCCAGGGGGTTGCCCTGCGGGTCCCAGCCCAGCGCGAAGGCGATCACCGTCACCAGGAGCACCTGGAGGATCTCGGTGACCAGGACCGACAGCGTCTTCGCCGTCATCAGGCCCCAGCGGGGGAGCGGGGAGGAGGCGAGGCGCTTCAGGACGCCGTAGCGGCGCTCGAAGCCCGTGGCGATGGCCTGGCCGGTGAAGGCCGTCGACATGACGGCGAGCGCCAGGATGCCGGGGGCGAGGAAGTCGATGGCCTCGCCCTCGCCGGTGTCGACGATGTCCACCGTGCTGAACAGGACCAGCAGCAGGGTCGGGATGATCACGGTGAGCAGGAGCTGCTCGCCGTTGCGCAGGAGCATCTTCGTCTCCAGCGCGGCCTGCGCCATGATCATGCGGGGGAGCGGAGCTGCTCCGGGCTTCGGGGTGTAGGTACCCACGGTCACGAGCGCAGCTCCTTGCCGGTGAGCTCAAGAAAGACGTCTTCGAGGGTGTGGCGTTCGACGGAGATCCTGTCCGGCATCACGCCGTGCTGCGCGCACCACGAGGTGACCGTCGCCAGCAGTTGCGGGTCCACCTTGCCGCCGACCCGGTACGCGCCCGGGGTCAGCTCCGCGGCCGTGCAGTCCGCGGGCAGCGCCTTGAGCAGGGAGCCGACGTCCAGGCCGGGCCGGCCGGTGAAGCGGAGCGTGTTCTCGGCGCCGCCGCGGCACAGCTCCTCGGGGGAGCCCTGGGCGATGACCCGGCCCGCGTCGATGATCGCGACGTCGTCGGCGAGCTGCTCGGCCTCGTCCATGTAGTGGGTGGTGAGGATGACGGAGACGCCGTCCGTGCGCAGGTCCCGGACCAGGTCCCAGGTCGCGCGGCGCGCCTGCGGGTCGAGGCCCGCGGTCGGCTCGTCCAGGAACACCAGCTCCGGGCGTCCTACGACGGCCATGGCGAGCGCGAGCCGCTGCTGCTGGCCGCCGGAGAGCCGGCGGTACGAGGTGCGGCCGCAGCTGCCGAGGCCCAGCCGCTCGATGAGGGCGTCCACGTCCAGCGGGTTGGCGTGCAGCTTGGCCACATGGCGGAGCATCTCGTCCGCCCGCGCGCCCGAGTAGACGCCGCCGGACTGGAGCATCACGCCGATCCGGGGGCGCAGCTCGCCGGACTGTCTCACCGGGTCGAGGCCCAGGACACGCACCGTGCCGGAGTCCGGCCTCCGGTACCCCTCGCAGGTCTCGACCGTGGTCGTCTTGCCCGCACCATTGGGCCCGAGTACGGCGGTCACGCCCGCCCCGGCCACCAGGTCGAGGCCGTCCACCGCGGTCTTCGTGCCGTACCGCTTCACCAGGGCCTGTACCTGGACCACGGGCTCAGTTCGCATGGCTCAAGAGTCTAGGTACGCGCGCGTGCCGCCGGACCGGCGGGTTCAGAACTCCTCCTCACGGGGCCGGTGCAAGGCCAGCCACCGCTGTGCGTAGGCCACGGCGTCCGCGACCGGGAACAGGCGGGCGTCGGCCGCGGCCACCTTTCCGCGTATGACGGGGCGGTCCCGTTCGAAGTCGTGGCCCAGTTCGTCGAAGCGGTCCGAGCTGATCGACACCTCGGTGACCGTCTCCCAGCCCGCGGGGCCGGGGCGGCCGACCTTCACGAGGGGGGAGGGGATGCGGTACTCGGCCAGGTGGAAGCTGGTGCAGGCGTCGTAGCCGGCGCCGAGCAGGAGCACGCGCGCGTGGAGCGCCTCCAGGCGGGCCAGCGGGCTGCGCTCGCCGAGGCGGCAGTCGGGGGCGTGGCCGTCGGTCACCTCGGCCGCGCGCGGGCCTACGGCGGTGAAGGAGGTCTGGGGGTGTGCGCTGCGCAGGGCGCCCGGCCACGTCCGTACGGTCTCCGGGATCACGCCGACCCCGCGCGTGGGTGTGAGACGGGGGTCGTAGGCGGGCATCGTGGCGCGGATCGGCTCCCACCACTCCTCGGGCACCGGCGGATTTCCCCATACGGCCGGGTCGGACAGGTCGCCGGACTGGGTGGGGACGACGAGCGTGCCGCCCGGGCCGAGGGCGTCGAGCAGTCCCTGGACGGCCGCCACGGCGCCTCCGCAGACCCACCCCAGTGAGCTGAGCGAGGAGTGCACGAGCAGGGTGTCGCCCGGTTTGACACCGAGCTCGCCGAGGCCCTCGGCGATGCTGGTCCGGGTGACAAGTGGGCCGGTCGGAGGCGGTGTCGACATGGTTCGGGAGTGTCCCGGAGGCGGTTCGCGGACGCCACCGAATTGTATGCGCGTTTGATCGATCAAAGATCGTTTTCGCAGGTCAGATTAGGTAAACCTAAGTGACGCAGGGCACCGTCCACGGGTTCGGGCGCCGCTTGCCTGGGTCTGAAGAATTACGCAACAATGGCGTTGTGAAAAACGTCGGCGAGGCCCCCGAGGAGCTCGCGACCGGTGAGCGGTCCACCCGCAACCGGGTCGCGCGGTCCATCCTGGACCACGGCTCGTCGACCGTCGCCGAGCTGGCCGGCCGGCTGGGGCTCACCCAGGCCGCCGTACGCAGGCATCTGGACGCGCTGGTCGCCGACGACGTCGTGGAGGCCCGGGAGCAGCGGGTGTACGGCACGCGCACGCGTGGCCGTCCCGCCAAGGTCTTCGTGCTCACCGACTGCGGCCGTGACGCCTTCGACCAGTCGTACGACACGCTCGCCACGGACGCGCTGCGCTGGATCGCCGAGCGGGAGGGCGGCCAGGAGGCGGTCGCCGCGTTCGCCCGGGCCCGGATCGCCGCCCAGGCCGGCGCGTACCGCAGGGCCGTGGAGAAGGCCGCACCGGACCAGCGCACCGAAGCCCTCGCCAAGGCCCTGAGCGCGGACGGGTACGCTGCTACGGCGCGCAAGGCGCCCGTGGGAGAGCAGCTGTGCCAGCACCACTGCCCGGTCGCCCACGTTGCCGAACAGTTCCCGCAGCTGTGCGAGGCGGAGACGGAGTTCTTCGCCGAACTGCTCGGTACACACGTCCAGCGACTGGCGACGATCGCGCACGGCGACGGCGTCTGCACGACGTTCATCCCCAAGATTTCCGATAACGCATCTGCAAGCACGGCCGGGAGGAACCCCGCATGACTCTCCCCACGGAGACTGCTCACCCCGAACTTGAGGGTCTGGGCACGTACGAATACGGCTGGGCCGACTCCGACGAAGCCGGTGCCTCTGCGAAGCGCGGCCTGAACGAGGACGTCGTCCGCGACATCTCCGACAAGAAGTCGGAGCCGGAGTGGATGACGAAGCTGCGCCTCAAGGGCCTGAGGCTTTTCGAGAAGAAGCCGATGCCGAACTGGGGCTCGGACCTGTCGGGCATCGACTTCGACAACATCAAGTACTTCGTGCGCTCCACGGAGAAGCAGGCGGAGTCCTGGGAGGACCTGCCCGAGGACATCAAGAACACCTACGACAAGCTGGGCATCCCGGAGGCGGAGAAGCAGCGCCTCGTCGCCGGTGTCGCGGCCCAGTACGAGTCGGAGGTCGTCTACCACCAGATCCGCGAGGACCTGGAGGAGCAGGGCGTCATCTTCCTCGACACCGACACCGCGCTGAAGGAGCACCCGGAGCTCTTCAAGGAGTACTTCGGCACCGTCATCCCGGTCGGTGACAACAAGTTCGCCTCCCTGAACACCGCCGTGTGGTCGGGCGGCTCCTTCATCTACGTGCCGCCGGGCGTCCACGTGGAGATCCCGCTCCAGGCCTACTTCCGTATCAACACGGAGAACATGGGCCAGTTCGAGCGGACCCTGATCATCGTCGACGAGGGTGCCTATGTGCACTACGTCGAGGGCTGCACCGCCCCGATCTACAAGTCGGACTCGCTGCACTCCGCGGTCGTCGAGATCATCGTCAAGAAGAACGCCCGCTGCCGCTACACGACCATCCAGAACTGGTCGAACAACGTCTACAACCTGGTCACCAAGCGCGCCGTGGCGTACGAGGGCGCGACCATGGAGTGGATCGACGGCAACATCGGCTCCAAGGTGACGATGAAGTACCCGGCCGTCTACCTGATGGGCGAGCACGCCAAGGGCGAGACCCTGTCCATCGCCTTCGCGGGCGAGGGCCAGCACCAGGACGCCGGCTCCAAGATGGTCCACATGGCGCCGAACACGTCGTCCAACATCGTCTCGAAGTCCGTGGCGCGCGGTGGCGGCCGTACGTCCTACCGCGGTCTCGTCGAGATCGGCGAGGGCGCCGCCGGATCCAAGTCGAACGTGCTGTGCGACGCGCTGCTCGTCGACACCATCTCCCGCTCCGACACGTACCCCTACGTGGACGTCCGCGAGGACGACGTGTCCATGGGCCACGAGGCGACCGTCTCCAAGGTCTCCGAGGACCAGCTCTTCTACCTGATGAGCCGGGGTCTGACCGAGTTCGAGGCGATGGCGATGATCGTGCGCGGCTTCGTCGAGCCGATCGCCAAGGAGCTGCCCATGGAGTACGCCCTTGAGCTCAACCGGCTGATCGAGCTGCAGATGGAAGGCGCGGTCGGTTAAGACCCCGTCCTCCGGAACCAGCTAGCGAAATCTGACGTAGGAAGAGAGCAGACCGACAGCCATGGCTGAGGCTCAGAACATCCCCGTGGGTTCCACCACCGCGGGCCAGATCGCGGTGGCCGCCGAGTCGACCGTCGTGTCGCGCATGAGCGCGCCCCCGTCCTTCGACGTGGCCGACTTCCCGGTGCCGCACGGCCGCGAGGAGGAGTGGCGGTTCACCCCGCTGGAGCGCCTGCGCGGGCTGCACGACGGCACCGCCGTCGCCACCGGCGAGGGCGTGAAGGTCGCCGTCGAGGCGCCCGCGGGTGTCGTCGTCGAGACCGTCGGCCGCGACGACGCACGGCTCGGCAGGGCGGGCACCCCGGTGGACCGCATCGCGGCCCAGGCGTACTCCGCCTTCGAGAAGGCCTCGGTCGTGACCGTGCCGAAGGAGACCGTCCTCACCGAGCCGATCCGCATCGCGGTGCACGGCGAGGGCGGCACCGCCTTCGGCCACCAGCTCATCGAGCTGGGCGCCTTCGCCGAGGCCGTCGTCGTCATCGACCACACCGGTGACGCCGTGCTCGCCGCCAACGTCGACTACATCCTGGGCGACGGCGCCAAGCTGACCGTCGTCTCCGTCCAGGACTGGGACGACAAGGCCGTGCACGTGGCCCAGCACAACGCGCTCATCGGCCGGGACGCCTCCTTCAAGTCGGTCGTCGTCACCTTCGGCGGCGACGTCGTCCGGCTGCACCCGCGCGTGACGTACGCCGGCCCCGGCGCCGAGGCCGAGCTGTTCGGCCTGTACTTCACCGACGCCGGCCAGCACCAGGAGCACCGCCTGCTGGTCACCCACAACGTCCCGCACTGCAAGTCGAACGTCGTCTACAAGGGCGCGCTCCAGGGCGAGAGCGCCCACGCGGTGTGGATCGGTGACGTGCTCATCGAGGCCAAGGCCGAGGGCACCGACACCTACGAGATGAACCGCAACCTGGTCCTCACCGACGGCGCCCGCGTCGACTCCGTGCCGAACCTGGAGATCGAGACCGGCGAGATCGTCGGGGCCGGGCACGCCTCGGCCACCGGCCGTTTCGACGACGAGCAGCTGTTCTACCTGATGGCCCGCGGTATCCCGGAGCACGAGGCCCGCCGTCTCGTCGTCCGCGGCTTCTTCGCCGAGCTGGTCCAGCAGATCGGCGTCGAGGACATCGAGGAGCGCCTGATCGCCAAGATCGAAGAGGAGCTGGAGGCGTCCGTCGCATGACGTACGTACGCGCCTGTGGGCTGAGCGAGCTGGAGGAGGACACCCCGAAGCGGGTGGAACTCGACGGCACGCCGGTCTCGGTCGTGCAGACCGAGGGTGAGGTGTTCGCCATCCACGACATCTGCTCCCACGCGAACGTCTCGCTCTCCGAGGGCGAGGTGGAGGACTGCCAGATCGAGTGCTGGCTGCACGGCTCCAGCTTCGACCTCCGCACCGGCAAGCCGTCCGGCCTTCCCGCGACGCGCCCCGTCCCCGTATACCCCGTAAAGATCGAAGGGGACGACGTGCTCGTCTCCCTCACCCAGGAGTCCTGAGGCACCCATGGCTACGCTTGAAATCCGAGACCTGCACGTCACCGTCGAGGCCGACAACGCCGAGAAGGAGATCCTCAAGGGCGTCGACCTCACCGTGAAGCAGGGCGAGACGCACGCCATCATGGGCCCCAACGGCTCCGGCAAGTCGACCCTCGCCTACTCCCTCGCGGGTCACCCGAAGTACACGATCACCGGCGGCACCGTCACCCTCGACGGCGAGGACGTCCTGGAGATGTCCGTCGACGAGCGCGCCCGGGCCGGCCTGTTCCTGGCGATGCAGTACCCGGTCGAGGTCCCCGGCGTCTCGGTCTCCAACTTCCTCCGTACCTCCGCCACCGCCGTCCGCGGCGAGGCCCCCAAGCTGCGCACCTGGGTGAAGGAGGTCAAGGAGGCCATGGAGCGCCTCAACATGGACCCCGCCTTCGCCGAGCGCAACGTCAACGAGGGCTTCTCCGGCGGTGAGAAGAAGCGCCACGAGATCCTTCAGCTGGAGCTGCTCAAGCCGAGCATCGCGATCCTCGACGAGACCGACTCCGGCCTCGACGTCGACGCCCTGCGCATCGTCTCCGAGGGCGTCAACCGCGTCCGCGAGACCGGCGAGGTCGGCACCCTGCTGATCACGCACTACACGCGCATCCTGCGCTACATCAAGCCGGACCACGTGCACGTCTTCGCCGCCGGCCGGATCGTCGAGTCGGGTGGCCCCGAGCTCGCCGACAAGCTGGAGGCCGAGGGCTACGAGGCTTACACGAAGGGTGGCGCATCCGCGTGACACAGCTGCCGGGCCTCCTCGACACCGAGGCGATCCGCAAGGACTTCCCCATCCTGGACCGTCAGGTCCACGACGGCCGGAAAATCGTGTACCTGGACAACGCGGCGACCTCGCAGAAGCCGCGGCAGGTGCTGGACGCCCTCAGTGAGTACTACGAGCGCTACAACGCCAACGTCCACCGCGGTGTGCATGTGCTCGCCGAGGAGGCCACGGCGCTGTACGAGGGCGCGCGCGACAAGGTCGCGGAGTTCATCAACGCGCCCAGCCGCGACGAGGTGATCTTCACCAAGAACGCCTCCGAGTCGCTGAACCTCGTGGCGAACATGCTGGGCTGGGCCGATGAGCCCTACCGCGTGGACTCCGAGACCGAGATCGTCATCACGGAGATGGAGCACCACTCCAACATCGTGCCGTGGCAGCTGCTCGCGCAGCGCACGGGCGCAAAGCTGAAGTGGTTCGGGCTCACCGACGACGGCCGCCTCGACCTGTCCAACATCGACGAGATCATCACCGAGAAGACGAAGATCGTGTCTTTCGTGTTGGTCTCCAACATCCTGGGCACGATCAACCCGGTCGACGCCATCGTGCGCCGGGCCCAGGAGGTCGGTGCGCTGGTCTGCATCGACGCCTCGCAGGCCGCGCCGCACATGCCGATAGACGTCCAGGCCCTCCAGGCCGACTTCGTGGCCTTCACCGGCCACAAGATGTGCGCCCCGACCGGCATCGGCGTCCTGTGGGGCCGCCAGGAGCTGCTGGAGGACCTGCCTCCGTTCCTCGGCGGCGGCGAGATGATCGAGACGGTGTCGATGCACTCGTCGACCTACGCTCCCGCCCCGCACAAGTTCGAGGCGGGCACCCCGCCGATCGCGCAGGCGGTCGGTCTGGGCGCGGCGATCGACTACCTGAACTCGATCGGCATGGACAGGATCCTCGCCCACGAGCACGCGCTCACCGAGTACGCGGTGAAGCGGCTGGCGGAGGTCCCGGACCTCAGGATCATCGGCCCCACCACGGCCGAGGACCGGGGTGCGGCGATCTCCTTCACGCTCGGTGACATCCACCCGCACGACGTCGGCCAGGTGCTGGACGAGCAGGGCATCGCGGTCCGGGTCGGCCACCACTGCGCCCGCCCGGTCTGCCTGCGGTACGGAATTCCTGCGACCACGCGAGCGTCTTTCTATCTGTACTCCACGCCGGCCGAGATCGACGCACTGGTCGAGGGGCTGGAGCATGTACGGAACTTCTTCGGCTGAAGGGCGTGAGCTGAGACCGTGAAGCTGGATTCGATGTACCAGGAAGTCATCCTGGACCACTACAAGCACCCGCACGGGCGTGGTCTGAGGGATGGCGATGCCGAGGTGCACCACGTCAACCCGACGTGCGGCGACGAGATCACGCTGCGGGTGAAGTACGACGGCACGACGATCAAGGACGTCTCGTACGAGGGCCAGGGCTGCTCGATCAGCCAGGCGTCGGCCTCCGTGCTGAACGACCTGCTGGTCGGCAAGGAACTGGCCGACGCGCGGCGGATCCAGGAGACCTTCCTGGAGCTGATGCAGTCCAAGGGCAGGATCGAGCCCGACGACGCGATGGAGGAGATCCTGGAGGACGCGGTCGCGTTCGCCGGTGTCTCCAAGTACCCGGCCCGGGTGAAGTGCGCTCTCCTGAGCTGGATGGCGTGGAAGGACGCGACGGCCCAGGCCCTGGGCGGAGCCGACGCCGAAAGGAAGACGGCATGACAGAGACCGTTGAGATGAAGCCGGCCTCGGAGGAGGAGATCCGCGAGGCGCTCTACGACGTCGTGGACCCGGAGCTGGGCATCGACGTCGTCAACCTGGGCCTGATCTACGGCATCCACATCGACGACGCGAACATCGCGACGATCGACATGACCCTGACCTCCGCGGCCTGCCCGCTGACGGATGTCATCGAGGATCAGGCCAAGTCCGCCACGGACGGCCTCGTCAGCGAGCTGCGCATCAACTGGGTCTGGATGCCGCCGTGGGGCCCGGACAAGATCACCGACGACGGTCGGGAGCAGCTTCGGGCGCTCGGGTTCAACGTCTGAGACCTGTCTTTCGCGGAAGCGGCGATGCCCCTCTGGGGGTGTCGCCGCTTCCGTGCGTTCAGGCCACCGGTCTCAGGCCACCAGCCGGAACGCCGAGTCCGCGCGGTAGAGGTCGCTCGGCTGGTACGGGTCGAGGCGGAGCTGGAAGTTCTGGTGGCGCAGATAGCGGCCCGGGTAGTTGACCGACTCCAGCATGATCGCGCCGGAGTGGGACGAGGCGCGGGGGCAGAAGGTGGCGTCCTGCTCGAACAGGCGGGTGCCGTCGTCGTGTTCGGCGCGCAGGGCGAAGTCGCGGTGGCGCAGGACGGTGCCGTCGGCGGTGGTGAAGGAGTAGCAGGAGGCGTCGGCGAGGCCTTCGACCAGCTGGAAGCGCGTGGGGGTCGTGCCGAGGACGACGCGGTCGTCGCTCAGCTGCCAGGAGCGGTCGGGGTAGTTGACCGAGCGGACCGAGCGCCAGGTGGCGGTGGGTTTCGGGTCCGGCTGGGGATCGGGCTTCGCGTCCGGCTTCGGATCCGGCTTCGGGGCGGCCGAAGTGGGCTGCGGCGCCGGGGACTTGGCGTGGGTGCGGGTGGGGGTCGGGGCGGCGGACGGCGGGGTGCTCCGGTCCGGCCGGGAAGCGGACGGGGTGGCGAAGGAGATCAGGCCCGGCAGGGAGGCACTGGCCGACGGTGCCGCCCGGTAGGGGCGCTCGTCGGACGGCCGCTGGGTCGCGGCTATCGCCGTCACGCACGCGACCACGGTGACCAGGGCCAGGCCGCCGGCCAGCCAGAGGCGGCGGGTGCCCGGGGTCCGTGAGGCGTCCGGTGCCCAGCCGCTCTCCCAGGGGCGGTCCTGAGGGGGCTGGGGCTTCTTCTTGAACATGCGCGGTTCCTCCAGGGGCACGCAGGGGGACGGCTGCGCCCGGACGGTCCGGTAATTGAACAGCGAAGTTTTCAGTGGCGAAACACTAGTGGACGCGGGGGCGCGCCACAGCCGTTTTCCGCTTCACATCGCTTTCTCAGAGCCGTCCCAGCCCCGTCTCATCGGGCCGCGGCAGCGTGGCGGCGTGGTTATCAGCGCGCGTCCTGTGTTCGTCCTCGGCTGTCCTCGGTCCGGGACCACCCTGCTCCAGCTCATGCTGCACGCGCATCCACGGATCGCGCTGCCGCCGGAGACCCGCTTCGTACTGCCCGCTTACGAGGAACGGCTGCGCTTCGGCGACCTGCGGGACACAGCCAACCGGGCCGGTCTCGCCCGCTGGATCACCGGCCGGAAGGAGACGCGGTTCCATGAACTGGGGCTGGACGCCGATGCCGTGGCGGAGCGGATCGCGAGCGGGCCGCCGACGCTCGGCTCCGCGCTCGGCATCGCGCTGAGGGCGTACGCGGAACGGCACGGGAAGGCGCGCTGGGGCGACAAGCGGCCCGCCTACGCCCTGCATGTCGAGGAGATCCTGCGGCTCTTCCCGGACGCGCAGTTCGTGCACCTGGTCCGCGACGGGCGCGACTGCGTCGCCTCGCTGCTGGACATGCCCTGGTGGCACCGCGGCTTCCACGAGGCCGTCGCCACCTGGGCCCAGGTCATGGACGTGACCCGCCGGTACGGGCGCCGGCTGGGCCCGGACAGCTGGCACGAGCTGCGGTTCGAGGACCTGGTCGCCGACCCGGAGCCTCAACTTCGCGCTCTGTGCGCCTACTTGGGCGAGGAGTACGACCCGCGGACGACCGAGCCGCGGCGGCTGGCGCATACGGCCGTACCCGCCCGCAAGACCTGGCACCGGCGCACCCACGGCGCCCTGGACGTCTCGCGGGCGGGCAGCTGGCAGCAGCGGCTGACGCCCGATCAGATCAGGCTGTGCGACGCCGTGTTGGGCGAACGGCTGGTCCGGGGCGGCTACGAGCTCAGCGGCGCCGTACGCCCCGACCCCGCCGAACTGCTGCGCTACCGGCGGGTGTCGGCGCTGCGGCGCGCGGCCCATGCCAAACGGCGCACGCTCGACCGGCTGGCGCGGCTGCGCGAACCGGGGCCGGTGGCCGACCGGCCGGGCGCGGGGTGACGTCCGGGGAATGACCGCCGGGGCGCCGTTGTGTACACCCGTACGCATTCGTTGTGTACGCTCGTACACATGGGATATCTGACGCTCGCCGGCGCCATCGCCGCCGAGGTGGCCGCCACCACCGCCATGAAGTACAGCGACGGCTTCAGCAGGCTGTGGCCCTCGCTGCTGACGGCGCTCGGTTACGTCGTCTCCTTCACGCTGCTCGCCCAGACCCTGAAGACCGTGGGCATCGGCACGGCCTACGCGATCTGGGCCGGCGTCGGCACCGCGACCATCGCCGCCCTCGGACTCGCGCTGTTCGGGGAGGCGCTGACCCTCACCAAGGTCGCCGGGATCCTGCTCATCGTCGGCGGAGTCGTCGTACTGAACCTGGGCGGTGCCCACTGATGCCCCGGCGCTACGACCCCGAGCGGCGGCAGCGGATCATCGACGCGGCGATCCGGGTCGTCGGCGAGAAGGGCCTGGCGGGGCTGAGCCATCGCTCGGTCGCGGCGGAGGCCGACGTCCCGCTCGGCTCGACGACGTACCACTTCAGCACTCTCGACGAGCTGATGGTCGCCGCCCTGCGCCAGGCGAACGAGGGCTTCGCCAAGGTCATCGCCTCGCGCGGCGGCCTCCAGGACCCCTGCGCCGACCTCGCGCACGAACTCGCCGGATGGATGGGGGAGTGGCTGGCGGGCGACCGCACGGGCGTCGAGCTGGAGTACGAGCTGTACCTGGCCGCCCTGCGTCGCCCCGCCCTGCGCCCCGTCGCCGCCGAATGGGCCCGCGACCTCGCCGACCTGCTCGCCCGGCACACCGACCCGCTCACCGCGCGGGCGCTGGTCGCGCTGATGGACGGCATCTGCCTCCAGGTGCTGCTCACCGGGACGCCGTACGAGGAGAGTTACGCGCGCGAGGTGCTGGCGCGGGTCATCGGCAAGGGGGCGTGAACCCACCACCTCCCATCGGGGAACAGCGGGTGACATGCTCAGCCAGACCCCATGCCACGGAGGGCCCGTGACCGGACCGCCACCACCGCGCGAGGACGCCGAGGTCGTCCTCCAGTCCCTGGAGGAGCCGGAGCTCTTCGCCCGGCTCTACGACCACTACGCCCCCGACATCCACCGCTACGCGGCCCGCCGCCTCGGCACGGGCGCCGCCGACGACATCACCGCGGAGACGTTCCTCATCGCCTTCCGCACCCGGGCCCGCTACGACACCGACCGGCCCAACGCCCGCCCGTGGCTCTACGGCATCGCGGGCAACCTCATCGGCAAGCAGCGCCGCACCGAGGTACGGGCCCTGCGCGCGCTGGCCCGCACCGGCCACGACCCGGTCGCCGAGTCCTGGTCCGAGCGGGCCGACGACCGCCTCGCCGCACAGTCCGCGAACGCCCCGCTCGCCGGAGCACTGGCCGGTCTTTCCGCCGGCGACCGGCACGTCCTGCTGCTCGTCGCCTGGGCAGACCTGACCTACCAGGAGGTCGCCGAGGCGCTCGGCATCCCCGTCGGCACCGTCCGCTCCCGGCTCAACCGCGCCCGCCGCAAGGTCCGTACGGCACTCGGCGCCGATCCCGCATTCACGCTCGACGCCACGGAGGTGGTCTGACGATGGACGAGATGACAGCGGTCCGCGAGCTGCGGGCCGAGGCGCCCCGGGCGCGGCGGGCCGACCTGGTCGCCGGGCGGGAGCGGCTGCTGGCGGAGGCGGGGCGGGGCGGCCGGGCGCGCAGGCTGCGCGCCGACTGGCGGCTCGCGGCCGTCGGCGCGGCCGCCGCGATCACCGTGGCCGCGGTGGTCGGCACACAGGTGGTGGGCGGCGGCAGCGAGACGCAGCCCGGCAGCAGGCCGGGCTACACCGTCGAGCTGGGCAGCGCGAAGGACCTGCTCAACGATGCCGCGGACGCCATCGAAGCCGGTAGCGGGGTCACCGCGCACGACGGCCAGTGGATCTACACGAAGACCGTCGAGACGAACGGGACCGACGACGAACGGCCCGGTCCGCAGACGCGTGAGAGCTGGACGAAGTACGCGGACCCCGCATTCGAGGACGGCAAGGAAGGCGACGACCACTCGCCCAGGGAGCAGGCCGAGTTCCTGAAGAGCCTGCCGGACGACCCACAGAAGGTCCGGGCGAAGGCACGCGCCTTCTACTACGCCACCGACCCCTCCGAGACCCGTACGGAGCACGAGTACCGGGCCCTCACCGTGCTCATCAGCCGGGCGCACGTCTACGAGCCCGAGGGCCTCGCCAAGGTCTACCGGGCGCTGGCCACGATTCCCGGGGTGCGGGCCGCGAACGTCCAGGACGCGGCCGGGCGGGACGCGATCGCCCTCTACCGCAACACCGACGGCCCGCTGAGCGACGAGACACTCCTCGACCCGGCCACCTACCTCGCCAGCGGGTACCGCGCGGTGGGCCTCAAGGACGACACGGACTGGAAGAAGGGTGACGTCGTCATCAGCAGCGCCTACCTCGCGACGGCGGTCGTGGACAAGCGGGGCGAGCGCCCCTGACCTCGCGCTCGGTGCGCCCGGCACGTGAGATGCCGGGCGCACCGGTTCGCCCCGGCGGCCCCCGCCAAGTTAGGTTGCCCTCATGACCGACACGACTGCACCTCGCACCACCGGCGCCGTTGCCGCCGGCCTCGCCACGATCGCCGCCGACGGCACCGTCCTCGACACCTGGTTCCCCGCGCCCGAGCTCTCCGCCGAGCCCGGCCCGTCCGGCACGGAGCGGCTGTCCGCCGAGCGTGCCGTGGAGCTGCTCGGCGAGGGCGCCGTGAAGGCGATCGGCCCGGACGCGCGCCGGGGCGTCGAGGTGGTCGCGGTCCGCACGGTCATCTCCTCGCTCGACGAGAAGCCGATCGACGCCCACGACGTGTACCTGCGTCTGCACCTGCTCTCCCACCGCCTGGTCAGGCCGCACGGCCAGAGCCTGGACGGCATGTTCGGCTTCCTCGCCAACGTCGCCTGGACCTCGCTCGGCCCCGTCGCCGTCGACGACGTCGAGAAGGTGCGGCTGAACGCCCGCGCCGAGGGCCTGCACCTTCAGGTGACCTCGATCGACAAGTTCCCGCGCATGACGGACTACGTCGCCCCCAAGGGCGTCCGTATCGCCGACGCCGACCGGGTCCGCCTCGGCGCGCACCTCGCCGAGGGCACCACCGTGATGCACGAGGGCTTCGTCAACTTCAACGCCGGCACGCTCGGGACCTCGATGGTCGAGGGCCGTATCTCCGCGGGTGTCGTGATCGGGGACGGCTCGGACATCGGTGGCGGCGCGTCCACGATGGGCACGCTGTCCGGTGGCGGCAACGTGATCATCGCCATCGGCGAGCGCTGCCTGATCGGCGCCGAGGCGGGCGTGGGCATCGCGCTCGGCGACGAGTGCGTGGTCGAGGCCGGTCTGTACGTCACCGCCGGTACGCGGGTGACCATGCCCGACGGGCAGATCGTGAAGGCGCGTGAGCTGTCCGGCGCGTCCAACATCCTGTTCCGCCGCAACTCGGTCACCGGCACGGTGGAGGCGCGGCCGAACAATGCTGTGTGGGGTGGGCTGAACGAGATTCTGCACAGCCACAACTAGCTCCGCTGGAAGCCGCGGTTTCAGACTGCGGGTCCGGTGGGGGCTTGTCGCGCAGTTCCCCGCGCCCCTAAAGGGGCGCGAGCGCCCTCCCGCAGTCAGCGGGAGGGCGCTCCTTCATGTCCGGGGCACCGTCGCCGCGAACTCCTCCAGCGCCCTGAAGTCCGGCTCCCGCAGGCCGATCCGTGGGTTCACGTGGTGCAGCAATGCCGGCCCCTCGTGGTGTGCGGCCACGTACATCTCGTCCGCCGGGCTCTGCTCGTCGTCGACCCAGGCGAAGGGGCGGCCCTCGGCGTACGTCACGATCGCCTCCGTCTTCCAGTGGACGCCGTCCGGGCGCTCGGCGAAGAGGCCGGTGCCGAAGTCGACGTAGGGCAGTTCGGGGAGGCCGATGACGGGGGCGATCCAGCGGTTGGCGGCGTCCATCCATGTGGTGGCCCAGCACAGGTCGTAGCCGAGGGCGAGGAGGGCCGGGCCGTGGGAGGGGTTCAGCCAGACGCGGAGCGGGCGGCCGGGGTGCAGGGCGACCCTGATCGTCGTGTAGCCCTCGGGACGCCGTTCCGGCTGGGCGGCCCACGGGTTGAGGGGGCCGTCGACGTCGAGGAACAGCAGGGGGCGGGCCACGGGGTCACCGTACGGGACCGGCCGTGGGCGGAGCCCGGAATTTCCTCGCGCGGGCAGGCATAGCGGGAGGCCGGTGCGCGCGTCAGGTGGGATGAAGGGGGCGGGCAGGGGCTCGTCCGGGGAGTGAAGGTGACGATGGATGCCGAGGCGCAGGGCAGTTTCCGGGAGTTCGTGGAGAACCGGTCGTCCGCGCTGCTGAAGACCGCGGTGCTGCTCAGCGGCGGGGACCGGCATGCCGCCGAGGACCTGCTCCAGAACGCGCTGATCAAGGCGGCCGGGCGCTGGCATCGGATCGACGAGCCCGAGGCGTACGTACGCCAGATCCTCTACCGCCAGCAGATCAGCCGGTGGCGGCTGAAGTGGCGGCGGCGCGAGCTGAGCGTGGCCGAGCCGCCGGACAGCGGCCGCGGCGCGGACGACGCGGGCGCCGCCGAGCTGCGGCTGCTGATGCGGGGCGCCCTCGCCCGGCTCACGGCACGGCAGCGGATCGTACTCGTCCTGCGCTACTTCGAGGACCTGCCCGAGGCCGACGTGGCGCGGATCCTCGGCTGTTCCGTCGGCACCGTGCGGTCCACCACCCATCGCTCCCTCGCCCGCCTGCGCACCCTCGCGCCCGAGCTGGCGGCCCTCGCCCCGGCGGCGGCCGCCGCCGATCTGCCGCCGTCCCGTGACTTCTCGCCCGTGGAGGTGCGTCCGTGAACGTCGAGGAACTCGTACGCGATGCGCTGCGCGAACAGGCCGAGGAACAGCCGTCGGCGGGGGCGGGGTTCGCCGACCGGGTGCTGGCGGTGCGGCGGCGTCGGCGCGGGCGCCGTATCGCCTCCGCCGCCGCGGCCACCGTGGTCGCCGTCGCCGTGGCGGTGGGAGTGCCGCAGCTGGACTCCGGCAAGGACGACGTCCGCCCCGCCGATCTCCTCGACGGCGGCTGGACCAGCGCGCACCCGGACCAGTCGCCGCCGCGGGACCTGATCGCGGTGGGGGACGTGGCGCTGGCCGCGTACTACACGCTGGACACGCAGGACAGGGGTGACCACGGCGTCAACGTCCGCACCTACTGGCTGCTCGATCCGGCGACCGGGAAGTACAAGAAGGACACCCGGTGGTCGTACGTCGCCGTCGCCCCCGGGATGCGGACCGCCGCCGTGCTGGAACGGAGCCTGCCCGCGCAGCGGATCGGGCTGCTCGACCTCGCGACGGGGGAGGTCGCGCGGTGGATCCCGGTCACGCACGGGGTCGGCGGGCTCGCCTACTCGTACGACGGAACACAGCTCCTCGCCACGACGTACGACGAGAACCCCGATCTGCTGACCGAGCGGGCCGGCCTCGGCGACGACGGTCAGGTCGACGAGCGCGTCGAGGGCGACGTGACATGGGTCGCCCCCATCGAACCGTCGAGCCGGACCGGATTCCTCCTGATCGACCCGGCCGGGGGGAGCGGGGACGCGTGGACCGCCCTTCCGGACAGCCAGGGTTTCAATCCCCGTTCGGACCTCGCCTTCAGCCGCGACGGCACGCTGGTGTACGCGCGGATCGTCGGCAGCCGGGACGGGATGCAGCAGTTCTACGATCTCGCGGGCAACGAGGTCGCCGCGCCCGAGAACGAGCGGTACCTGCGGTCGGACGTTCCCGCGCGGCTGTCCCCGGACGGCTCGCTCGCCGCGCTGGGCCTGACCAAGGAGGTGCCCGACAAGGGGTACTCCTCGATCCGTGATCCCCGTACCGGGAAGGAGATCACCCGGGTGCGCGGGGGCGTCCAGATCGCCTGGGTGGACAACCGGCGGCTCATCGCCTGGGAGCGGGAGGCGGGTTCGGAGGAGTACCGGCCCCGGCTCGCGCTGGTCACGCTCGGCAGCGACAAGGTGAAGTGGCTGAGCGGACCGCGCGAGCAGCGGCCCGACACGCAGTGGAACTGGGAGCCGATCTTCGTCCGGCGGTGATCAGTCCGCCATCAGACTCCGGTACGCCGCCAGCAGCCCGTCGACCGCCTCGCGGCCGGCGGGCCGCAGCGGCGAGCGGACCGGGCCCGCGGGCAGGCCCAGTTCGTTCAGCAGGGCCTTGGCGGTGACCGTGCCGGGCAGACCCGAGGCCATCATCAACTCGATGAGCGGCATGGCGCGTTGCTGGAGGCGGGTGGCCACGGGGGTGTCGCCCGCGTCGAACGCGTCGAGGACGGCCCGCAGCCGGGACGGGACGACATTGGCGACCGTGCTGATGTACCCGGCCCCGCCCACCGCGTACAGCGCGAGATTGTGCTCCTCGCAGCCCGCGTAGTACGCCAACTCCGTGCGGGAGATGACCTTCTGGGCGGCGAGGAAGTCGTAGGAGCAGTCCTTCACCGCCACGATCCGGGGGTGCTCCGCGAGCCGCAGCATCGTGTCCGGCTCGATACGGACGCCGGTGCGGCCCGGGATGTCGTACAGCGCGAGCGGCAGCCCCGAGGCGTCGGCGATCTCCCGGAAGTGCGCCTCGACGGCGTCCTGCGGCGGCCTGCTGTAGTACGGCGCCACCACCAACAGGCCGTCCGCGCCCGCCTTTTCGGCCGCCAGCGCCAGCTCGACGGTGTGCCGGGTGTCGGAGGTGCCCACCCCGGCCACGAGCGACGCCCGGTCGCCCACCGCCTCCCGGACCGCCCGCACGAGCCGCGACTTCTCCTCGTCCGTCGTGGTCGGCGACTCGCCCGTGGTCCCGGACAGCACCAGACCGTCGCACCCCTCGGACACCAGCCGTTCGGCGAGCCGCTGCGCCCCGTCGAGATCGAGGGTGCCCTCCTCGGTGAAGGGGGTGATCATGGCGCACAGGGCGCGGCCGAAGGGGCGGGCGGGGGAGTGCGGGGTCCGCATGGTCGTCATGGGAGTAGTGTCGGCGGGGCAACTGTGAAGCTCCACTTAAATTTTGTAAGGGGTACCGCTAAGCATCCCTGCGATGTGGGCTGCCCAGGCCCTATGTCCAAAGGCGGGCGTCATGGGTCACTATGGCCGGGACGGTCAACGACCCCTGGTCCTGGGAGGCGTCATGAGGCTCGGCAAGGCACTCGCCACCGGAGTCGCGGAAGAGCGGCCGGAGAACCGTGAGCAGGAGCTCGAACTCCCTGAAGTCATGGAGGAGATCGAGGAGGTCAAGGAACTGAAGGTTCCCGAAGAGGCACCGGTCGGCCGATGAGGCTGCGGCTTCCGGAGGAACGCCCGACGGAGCCGCCGACCGGATACAAGATCGCCCACCCGGTGCTGTCCCACGACGGCACCCGGGCCGGGTTCACCGGTGTGTCGCTGGGCGGCGCGCTGCCCTACGGCGTGCTGGCCGACGCCTCCTGCGTCTACGGCCTGCGGCACCGGGCACCGCACCGGCGCTGCGACTGCGGCTTCCACTGCGTGCACGACCGCGACGCCGCCGAGGCGCTGCTGTGCACGGCCGAGCACCGCTCGGCCGTGCTGCTGGAGGTCACCGTGCTCGGCCGCTACCTCCGCTTCGAACTGGGCTTCCGCTACGCCCGCCAGCGGGTGCGCGCCGCCACCGTGGGCCCCTGCTCCTGCGGCGCCGCCGCCGTGGCACTGGCCGACGCCGGCTGGGGCAGACCGGGCTGGCGAGGTCTGGCCCCCTCCTGCGCGGGCTGTCTGCACGGCCGTACGTCCGTCTCGCTCGCCGGGTTCGCCCGGCTGGCCGGGGACGGGCTGCGGGTGGTCGCCGGCACCGCGGCGCCCGGTGCCGTCCTCCCGGCCGAGCTCGGGGTGCCCGAACTCACCGCCGAGGCCGCCCTGTTGCAGGCCCGCCTCGACTGGTTCCAGACCCAGTTGGCCCGGCTCGGCGAGCGCGGGCCGGGCGGCGAGGCGAAGGGATAGGCCGCGCGGGGCCGGGTACCCGGGTGTTCCGAACCGGGAAGACGGGAGGAGGGGCACCGTGACCGGGACCACGGCCCCGAGGCCGGCCCGCGACGACCACCACTCCGTGGGTGAACTCGTCGGACAGGCGACCGAACAGCTCTCCCTGCTGGTGTGGCAGGAAGTGGCCCTGGCCAAGGAGGAGCCGGCCGACAAGGGCCGGCGCGCGGGCCGCGGCGGCGGACTCGTGGGCGCGGCGGGCGCCGTCGCCTACGCCGGCCTGCTCGCCCTGTCCGGCACGCCCGTCGCCGCCCTCTCACCGGCGCTGCCGGTCGGGGCCGCGGCCCTCATCGTGACGGCGGTGGGCGCGACCGGCCGCGCCCAGCTCAAGCGCGCCGCCCCCGCCACGCCCGAGGAGACCCTCGACAGCGTCAGGGCCGGCGCCGAGCAGATCAGGGAAAGGGCACACCGATGACGGACAAGGCTGCGGATGGCGCGGGTCGAGGCGCCAAAGGCCCCGAGGAACTGCGCCAACAGATCCAGCAAACCCGGGAACAACTCGGCGACACCGTCGAGGAGCCGGCAGGCAAGGCAGACGTGAAGGGCAGGGCCCGAGCACGAGCGGCCGACCTGAGGGACCGCGCGGGCGCAATGACCGTCCAGCTGCGCAGCACGGCGGCCGAGGCCAGGCATACGGCGGCCGAGGCCAGGCATACGGTGCAGGGCAAGGTGTCCGAGGTCGGGCACTCCGTGCAGGACAAGGTGTCCGAGGCCGGTCACACGGTCCAGGGCCGGGCGACACGGGCCGGGCACACGGTGGAGGACGGCATGCCGCGCCCCGTCCGTGGCGTCGTTCAGGCGGGGCTGCGGCATCCGCGGCCCGTGCTGGTCGCCGGGGCGGCGGTGGGCGCGGTCGTCGCGGTGGAGGTCGCGCGGCGGCGGCACAACGGGCGGCACTGAGGCGGGAGGCTCGGCGCGGGGCGGGCGGCGGTCGGTCCCGCGCCGGTCTGTGTCCGGGGCGGGCCTTGGCCGTCCGGCGTCTGCTTGACCGTGCGCCGGCCGGTCTGGGGGACCGGGTGGGCCATACCGTGCCGGGCAAGGTGTCCGAGGCTGGTCACATCGTTCAGGGCCGGGCGACGCGGGTCGGGCGCACGGTGGAGGACGGCGTCGCGCCCTGTCCGTTGCGTCGTTCAGGCGGGGCTGCGGCATCCACGGCCTGTGGTGGTTGCCGGGGCGGCAGCGCAGCGGGCGGCACTGAGGTAGGAGGGTCCGCGCGGGGCGGGCGGCGGTCGGTCCCGCGCCGGTCTGTGTCCGGGGGGCGAGGTCGGCCCGGCCCGGGCCGACCTCGACCTCCCGCCCCCCACTTGACCGCGCGCCAGCCGAACTCCCGCCCTCCAGCCCCCACTTGACCTCAACCATGCTTGAGGTCCGAGGGTAGGTGATGCAGAGATCACCTACGTACCGGAGGCCGGCATGACCCGCCGTACCCACGTTCACCCCGACCTCACCCGCCCCGAGGCCGGCGCCCCTTTCTTCAGTACCTGGCGAGTGGGGACGCCCGAGCGGCAGGTGCGGGCCGTTGAGGCTGTTGCCCGTACCTGGGACGGCCGTCCCTGGCCCACCGCCGATCTGCTCGCCTACCACCTCTACACCGGCCACGACGGCACCACCTTGATGCACCACTCCCAGTGGCGGACCGAGCAGGGCTACGAGGCGTTCTTCAAGACCCACCGCCAGGAGCGCAACGACGAGATCGACACTGCCGTGCCCGGCATCGAGCGGGTCGAGCTCAACCGGTACCGCCGGTACCGCAGCAAGGAGCGTGCCGAAGGGGACGCCCGGGTGCCGGGGCTGATTGTCGCCGTCCGGATCGACTTCGAGCCGGATGCCGCCGAGAGGCGGGGGGACTGGGTCGACACCGTTCTCGCCGCTCTGTCGGACTCGGAGGGTGATCGCGGTTTCGTCTCCGCGCACTTCCACCTCAGTACCGACGGCGGGCATGTCCTCAACTACGCCGAGTGGGAGAGCGACCGGGCCTACGACGAGGCCATCGCGGCGTCGCAGTCGCCGGAGTGGGAGCGGGTGCGGACGTATCCCGGGATCAAGGGGTTCAGTGCCGCCCGGTACACGCACGCCGTCGGGCTCGTGCCGTAGGGCGGTGCTGCCGTGATCGACTCTCCGACAATCTGAGTCTCCTGGACAAAAAAAGTTTTCGGTGAGACGGTGGATCCATGTTGGACGTGACCGTGATCGAGGACGCCGAGGCCGCAGCCGTCTCCCTGGACCCCATAAGGGCGCGGCTGCTCGCCGAGCTGACGGCCGGCCCCGCGTCGGCCGCCATGCTGGCCGGCAGGGTCGGGCTGCCCCGGCAGAAGGTGAACTACCACCTCAAGGCGCTGGAGCGGCACGGCCTGGTCGAGCTGGCCGGTGAGCGCCGCAAGGGCAATGTCACCGAGCGGCTGATGCGCGCGACCGCCGCGTCGTACGTCATCTCGCCGCTCGCCCTGGCCGCCGTACAGCCCGACCCGGACCGCTTCCGGGACCAGCTGTCCGCGCGCTGGCTGCTGGCGCTGGGTGCCCGGCTGGTGCGGGACGTCGGTTCGCTGATCACCGGCGCGGCCAAGGCCCGCAAGCGGCTGGCGACGTTCGCCCTGGACGGCGAGGTGCGCTTCGCGTCGGCGGCCGACCGGGCCGCGTTCGTGGAGGAGTTGACGGCCGGCGTGAGCGCGCTGATCCGCAAGTACGACGCGCCCGACACCGAGGGCGGCCGCGATCACCGGATCGTCGTCGCCGTCCATCCCACGGTCAAGTCGTCGTCGCCCGAGACGACGGTCAAGTCCCCCGAGATCACCGAGAGTTAGCCCCAACAGTCCTCAGGAGCCCGTCATGTCCAAGGAATTCGAGATCGCCCGCGAGTTCGAGGTCGACGCCACGCCGCAGGAGGTGTGGGAGGCCTTCACCTCCGGAACCGGCGGCTGGCTGTGGCCGATGGAGCCGCCGGAGCCGCGCGAGGGCGGCAAGGGGCCGTTCGGCTCGACGGTCACCGTGTGGGACCCGCCGCACCGCTACACCAACCGCGTCGAGGACGTCGAGGGCATCTCCGAGCAGACCGTCAACCAGCTCGACTACACCGTCGAGCCGCGCGAGGGCGGCAAGCGGGCCTGGGTGCGCTACGTGCACAGCGGCATCTTCGTCGACGACTGGGACAACCAGTACGACGGCGCCGCGAAGCACACCGAGTTCTATCTGCACACCCTGCGCGAGTATCTCACCCACTTCGCGCCCCGGCCGGCCGCGTTCGCCACGTTCGACGGGCCCGAGGCCTCGAAGACGGCCGACGCCCTCGCCGTCGTGGGGCGGGCGCTGGGCGTCGGGGAGGATGTGGCGGCCGGGACGCGGCTGACGGTCCACGGGCCCGACACCTTCGACGCCGTGGTCGACTTCCGCAACCCGTACTTCATCGGGCTGCGCACCGACCGGGGCCTGACCCGGATCTTCGGGCGCAACCACTGGGGCTACCCGGTCGGCATCTCCCTGCACGACTTCACGCCGGGCACCGACATCAAGGAGTGCGAGAACGAGTGGCAGGGCTGGCTGAACGGCGTGTTCAGCCGGCCCTGACCAAGCGGCGACCGGTTACGGCTTGAACCGCAGCACCTGCGGGTCGTGGTCGCTGATCTGGTCGTGGAACTCCGCGTTGATGTGCACGCTGTCGTACTCGAAGTCGCAGGCGCGGCGGATCGACGGGGAGATCAGGATCTGGTCCAGGACCTGGCTGTTGCCCTGGTAGTCGTAGCTGTAACGCTCGCTCCTCGGCAGCGACTTGATCGCCGACCACAGCACGCCGTCGCTCTCCAGCAGCTTGGTGGTGCCGGAGAACTCGAAGTCGTTGATGTCGCCGAGCGTGACGACGTCCGCGTTCTTCTGGGTCGCCAGGATGTCCTTGACGAAGGCGTTCACCGCGGTCGCCTGGAGGTGGCGCTGGGTCTCCGAGCTGCGGGCCGGCGGCTGGTACTGCGCGTGCAGCGCCTGGTCGCCGCCCTTGGAGGCGAAGTGGTTGGCGATCACGAAGACCGTGCGGTCGCGGAAGACGAACTCGCCCACCAGCGGCTTGCGGCTGTTGTCCCAGGCCGCGTTCGCCGGGTCGATGCGGCCGGGGGAGACCGTCAGGGCCGCCTTGCCGTCCGTCCTGGTGACGCCCACGGCGGTGGTCGCGTCGCCGCCCGCGCGGTCCGTGAAGGAGACCCGCTCCGGGTTGAACAGGAACACCTGGCGGATGTTGCCGCCCGGCTGGCCGCCGTCGAGGTTGTTGGCGGGGTCGATCGAGCGCCAGTCGTACGTCGGGCCGCCCGCCGCGACGATCGCGTCGACCAGCTTCTGCATCGTCACATCGGCGGCGACCGTGCCGTCGTTGGTCGCGCCGGTGTTGTCCTGGATCTCCTCCAGGGACACGATGTCGGGCGACTGCAGGTTGTTCACGATCGCGGAGGCGTGCTCCTCGAACGTGGCGTCGGACGGGTCGAGGTTCTCGACGTTGTACGTCGCGACCGCGAGCTCGCCGTTCTTCTGCTTGCGGGTCGTCTCCCGCTCCAGGCCGCCGCTCTCCAGCGTGCCGAGCGTGCTCGCGACGAGCGTGTAGCCGCCGAACTGGGTGTAGTCCAGCGGGCCGGCGGTGGTGCCGGCGAGGGTGTCGCCGACGTTCGCGTCGGGGAAGGCGGAGGCCGCGCCGAGGGACTGGATCTGCAGGCGGCCGGTGTTCTGCGACTCGTAGGAGCCGTACACCGTGCCACCGCGGCGGTTGCGGTTCTCCCACGGCTTTACCGTGACCCACAGCTCGGCGTAGGCGTCGGTCGCGGTGACCACCCGGGTGTCGGAGACCTGGACGTTCATGCCCTCCAGGGACTCGTAGTAGTCCAGGGCGTACGTCGAGGGCTTCAGCGTCAGGCCGTTGACCGACCCGTTCGCGGCGGCGTCCCCGGCCGGGGTGTACGCGGCCGGCACCGAGTCGGCGTCGACGACCGCGGCGGCCGGGACGGCGTTGCCGCTGGAGACGACGGTGATCACCGGCTTGGTGATCTCGGTGATCGACTGGTTGCCCGAGGAGGTGCCGCCCGGGACGTACTCCGACACCGTGCCGGAGACGCTTACCGCGTCGCCGACGGCCACACCCTTGGGCGTGGAGCTGGTGAAGACGAAGATGCCCTCACTGGTGGCGGCGTCGGCGTCCGCGTCCGGGTCCTGGATCCAGAAGCCGCGGGACGAGCCGTAGGTGCGTATGCCGGTGACGATGCCGGTCACGTCCGTGACCTGCTTGCCGGCGTACGGGGAGATGCGGGTGCTGCCCTGGATGTCGTGGATGCGCACGGAGTCGGCGTGCGCGGGCGACGTGAGGACGACGGTGGACGCCGCGGAACAGACAGCGGCGACGGTGAGCGCGGCGAGGCGCGCGGACGACTTGCTCGGCAACGGGATCCCTCCGGGGACGTGCGTGGGCGCCGGGACGAGGGTGGAGCGTGGAATGGTCGGAGCCGCGACCGGTGGGGCGGCAGCGGCGGTGGCCGCGACCGATGGGGCGGCGCGACGCGCGTAGAAACTACAGTGAACAGATGTCCAGCAGATTTCTACGCGCGTAATCTCATTCCTGGTCAGGCCACTTGTCAAGGTTTCGGCCATGTACGGGGGCCAACGGGTAGATGAACCGGGCGGCATGGGTTGAAATCCGTCTAGGCTGAGCGGCTGAGTGGTACGACGCGCCCGAGGAGAACCAGCCGATGACAGACAGCTCCCCCCTGCCGCCGGTGCGGCTGCACCCCGAAGCGGAGCTGGCGCGGGACGCGTTGTCCACGCCGTTGCTGTCCCGTGCCGCCCGGCTCGCCCGCTGGGCCGGACCCGACACCCGAGTGGACGCCGGTGGCGGACTCGTCGAGGACCAGCTCCCCGCCGCGGCCGAGCTCCTCGGACTGACCGGGGACGAGGCCGCCGCCTACGCCAGTGAGGCCTGGCGCATCGCCGTCGACACCGGCCTCGTCGAGGTCGTCGACGAGGAGGAGGGCACCGTCGCCGCGGGCGAGGACCTGGCCCTGCTCACCGGCGGTTCGCCGCACGACGTGCTCGCGGTGTGGCTGGGCGCGCTGGACGCCGTGCTCGCCGACGCGAGCGTGCCGGACCTCGACGACCTCGTCGACGCCATGGATGAGGGCGGGGAGATCGACTTCTCCGCGCTGGACTGGGACCCAGAGGCCGAGGCGGAGTTCCTCGACGGGGTCCTCGCCAACCTGTACCTGCTGACCGCCGGCGACGACGGCCCCGGTGAGGGACCGGTGCCGCTGCCCGCGCTGGCCGCGTCGATGATCGTGCCCAGCGACATGGGGGAGCCCACCAACGACGTACTGGAGCAGGTCTCCGACGCGATGATGCGGCTGGACGACCAGTTCCGGCTCCTTGAGCCCGTCGGTCTGGTGGAGTTCCAGCCGGTGGACGAGGCCCTCATGGCGGACGCCGACGAGGAGCCCGCCGCGCCGGTCGACGACACCGACGTCTCCCGCTACGGCATGGTGCGGCTGACCCCGCTCGGGCTGTACGGGCTGCGCGCGCGGCTGCTGGAGGCCGGGTTCACGGCGCCGGCCGTGGGCGACCTCGCGGACAAGGGCGCCGACGCGCTGCTCGACGGGACGGCCACGTACGCGCCCTCGGCGGCGCAGGCGGAGACCGAGCAGTGGCTCGCGCGGCGTGAATCCCTCGCGGCGGCACGGGAGTTGCTCGCGGCGGCGCGGGGCGCCGACGCGGGGGCGCCGCTGCGCAGGCTGCGGTGCCAGCAGGCGCTGTCGCTGGTGGGGCGGGAGGCCGAGCCGGCGCTGCGGGAGGTGCTCGACGACGCGGAGCTGGGCGGTCTTGCCCGGGTCTGGCTGACCGAGCACGGGGCGGCGGACGTTCCGGTGCCGTCGGAGGCGATGGTCTTCTGGCTGACCGTCGACACGATTGCGGCGCAGCTCGCCGCCGAGGGGAACTCCGACGAACTGCAGGCCCTCGTGGAGGGACTTGCCGCGCAGCACGGTGGCTTCTTTGCGGCGGCCTGGCGGGTGGAACATCCGGCCACGGCCGAAGTGCTGGAGGCGATGGGACGGTTGCATCCGGACAAGAAGGTGGCGAAGGAGGCCCGGAAGGCCGCGTTCAAGGCGCGGTCGCAGCGGGGGGATTGAGGTTCTCGGGCGGGTGACACCGAGTGCGGGGGCTGTGTGGACGGTGTTTGGAGGAGCGGCAGTTTCCTGGGCGGGCTCGGCGCTGCCGCCCGGCGTGAGCTCGGTGAGCGTGGGGAACTCGTCTCGTTCGAGCGCGGCGCCCTGCTGATCGAGGAGGGCGACAGTACCTCCGATGTCTTCGTGCTCTGTTCTTCGTACGTCAAGGTCACCGCGTCCCTCCCCGGCGGCGGCTGGACGCTGGTTGCCGTACGCATGAGCGGGGATCTGGTGGGCGAGCTGGCCGGGATGAGCGGGGCTCCCCGCAGCGCGTCCGTCATCGCGTGCGGTACCGGGCCCGTCACCGCGCTCCGGCTCCGCTGGAGCGACTTCGACCAGGTCAGGCAGGCCCGTCCCGAGGTGCTGCGGCAGCTTCAGGAGTCCGTGAGCCGGAAGTTGGCCGCGGCCACCCGGCGCCGGGTCGACTACCGCCGCAGGAGTCCCGCGGTGCGGCTCGCGCGGGTTCTCGTGGAGATGGCCGACGACTTCGGGCAGTCGGTGCGGGGTCGTGAGGTAATCCTTCCGATGGACCTCAAGCACCTGGAGTGGGGCGAGCTGATCGGGGTCTCGGAGAGCACCGCCTACCGGGCGCTGAGGGAGCTGCGTGATCTCGTGGACGCTCAGCACCGGCGCGTCATCGTCACGGATCTGACGGGGCTTCGGGCGCTCGCCGAGCAGGAGTGACGGCCGGTGCGGGAGAGGGGCCGGACGCAGGTGGCGACCGCTCGTTCTGGTGTGGTATTCACCTGCTGTTACCACGCCATGGACTTCGTCCTCCGTTTCAGGAGAGGGCCACACGTACCTTGCACGACAATCCGTCCGAGTCCGGTGACGGACCCGGATCCGATCCAGTCGAGAATCTCTTCGAGGCGGTATTCGTTCGCGCGGATCTGGGCGACTACAGCAGCTTCTCCGGCCCCGAGATGCACCTGGCGCAAGCGGCGCTCCTGGGGGCGCACCAGGAGGTGCTCGCACAGATGCCCGAGGCACTGCGCGAGCACTGGCGGGGCTTCCAGAAGGACGGCGACGGGTTCCTGATCTGGTGGCCCAGCGACCGGATGAGCCGGGTGGTCTCCACCTACGTCGCGGCCTTCCAGGACAGCCTGGAGAAGAAGAACGTCACCAGGGAACCCGGCAAGCTGCTGCGGGTCCGGCTGTCGGTCGTCACCGGCCTCGCCGCGGAGAGCGCGCTCGGCACCGCGGGCGAGGGCGCCGTCGAGGCCAAGCGGCTCGTCGACTGCGAGCAGGCGAAGTGGCTGCAACGGGAGTTCGCCGACCAGCAGTTGGTGGTGATCGTCAGCCAGTACGTGTACGAACAGGCCGTGCGCGGAGGCTGGGCCGAGGGCGTCGACCCGGCGAGCTTCCAGCCCGTCCAGGTCCTCGACAAGCACAAGAAGAAGTGGGGCGCCTTCCTCACTGCGCCCGGCCGCACGGCCGAGGAGGTGCGCAGAACCGTCGATCCGTCGCTGCTCGCCCGGCTGCGACGCCGTTTCGGCAGAACCGTTGCACCCCGGATCCGCGGAATCTCACGGGCGGTCAGATGGACACCGCGGCTCGTACTGGCGTCCCTGGTGGCACCGGCCGTGGCAACCCTCACGGCGGCGGCGCTCCTGACGCCCCTCACGTTCTCCCTGGCACCGGGCGGGGCGGGGACGGTCGACGCGTCGGTCTGGGCGGCGGAGAACGCGACCCCCGCCCCCGACCGCCCCGGTCCCGCGACCTCGCGCTCGGAGGACATCCGGCCCCGGCTGTCCGTCCCCACAGCGGCCGCCACCGAGCAGGGAACGGTCGGCAACGTGGGCGACGGCGGAGTCCTGGCCGCCGACGGGACCGGAGCCCGGCTCGTGGACGACCCCGAAGGCGCCGGCCGGACCTGGCAGTGGCGGCCGGGAGACGACGGACGACTGCGCCTGACCACCGGCCGGGACCGGGCGCTCACCCTCGACCCCGACACCGGCCGGGTCCTGCTCGACCGCTACGCCGACGTCCCCGCCCAGGAGTGGTGGGCCGTCCCCGTACCCGGCGGCCAGGGCGCGTTCCGCCTCCACAACGGCGCCCACCCGGACGGCTGCCTCACCGCACACGGAGAGGCCGGCCCGCTGACGCTGGAGGCATGCCGGGCGGGTGATCGGACGCAGCACTGGACGGTCGGCTGACCGGCCGCCCCCGCCCCGGTCCGCGCCCCGTGAGCGCGGGTTGTGCTCCGGAGCCATCCCGTCAGGTGACGGGGGATGGTCGGGGCCGCTCGGCGGGCGCTCCACCCTGGTGGACAGGGAATCGGGGCAGGGGGCGGGATGTCGGAGTACGCGGGCGGACGGGCGGCCGAGATCGCCGTGGCCGCGGGGCTGGGGGCGCTGGCGGCCTTCCAGGGCTACGTCCAGGAGGCCGACGCGAAGATCAACAGCATGCTGGTGGTGCACACCGGGGGAGTCGTCGCCGTGGTGACCACCCTCGGGGCGGACGGCCGGGACCGGTCCGGACCCCTCATCGACCTCGCTCTGGCCGGGTTCGCCGTCGCCTTCCTGGTCTCGGGGTTCCATCTGGGCCGGGCGATGAGGCCCCGGCTGCACGTCCCGCTCCCGCTCAGCCCGTTCGGCTTCATGGGACTGGACATACCGCCCGCCGCCGACCCGCGCCTGCTGTGCTCCCAACTCTGGGACATGGCACGCCTGTTGGGCGCCATCGCACACGCCAAGAACCGACACCTGCTGCGCGCCATGCCCTGGACCGGGGTCATGCTGTGCTGCGGGGTCACGGTGTCGGTTCTCGGCACCTAGAACTCCGCCGTCCTCAGCAGTGGTACACCGTCGTGTGCTTGAACGAGGACGCCGAGCCGTTGAAGCCGTACGTCCCCCGGTACGCCGGCGGGTTCTGGTACTCGCCGACCACGGTGAGCGTGTCCGCGCAGGAGCCCGTGCCCGCGCGCTTGGCGTCCAGCCGGATCGTCTCACCGATGAACCCGCCCGTGATGTTCCAGGGGGCCCCGCAGATGGTGCCGGTGATCTGACCGCCGGTGATCACATGCGGGTAGGTGTTGGGGTTGTACTTCACCTCCATGTCGAAGGTGACGGAGCCGTTGTGCAGGACCAGCTTCGCCGCCGCGGACACCGCCTCGGCGGACACCTGCTGCTGCAGCGCGAACGCCTCGTCGCGGGTCTTGACCTCCGCGCCCTGCGCGTTGTGGAAGCGGTGCTCGGCCGAGGCCGCGCCCTTTTGCCTGCGTGCCTGTGTCGTCATGGGATGCTCCTCCTCAGGCCAGCTGCTCGGCGACCTCGACGCGCAGCAGCGCGCGGACGTTCTCGATGTGGTTGACGACCGTCACCACCGACGAACCGGCGAACAGCAGCCCCACCGCGACGTTGTCGAGCGAGGTGACCAGGGACCCCGAGTCCCCGCCCGCGGAGATGTTCGTGGTCAGGATCTGGTCCTTGAAGCGGGCCGTACCGGCCGTGCCGTAGTTGACGTCGATCGTCGCGTCGACCGCGATGATCCGGCCGAAACTGATGTTGGTCGTCCGGCCCGTCTTCTTCACCAGGTCGCCGACCGCCACATTCGCCTTGCGCCGCCAGGCACGCGGCGCACCGCTGAAGTACTGCTCCCGGGTCGCGTCCTGGAAGTCCACCGAGCCCAGGGCCGCGTCGATGACGTTGTTGTGCTGCTCCAGCGGGATCTGCGGCGCGAACTGGATCGTCACGAAACGGTCCAGGGTCGAGATCCGGTCCGCCGGGTCGATGCCGCCGTCGAAGACACCCGGCTGCACGATCGGACTGCCCAGCTGCGCCCGGTTGGAGTCCGCGAGCACATGGTTGTTGGACAGGATGTAGAACTTCGCCGGGACACCCAGACCCGGGCCCGGCGGATCGACCGTCGCACCCGGCAGGAAGTCGTACACCACACTGCCGAGCGTGCCCGCGGTCACCCGTACGTTGCCCACCGAGAAGCCCGAAGGGCTGGGCCGCATACGGCGCTTGAGGATCTGCGGCTCGAACGCGGCGGCCGTGCCCAGCTCCTCAAGCAGCGGCTGCGACAGCCGCGCCAGCTGCTCCTCGGCGCCGTCCGGGCCGTAGGACACCCCGCGCCGCTCCTCGCGCCGCGCACCCGGCGCCCGCTGCTGCCGCTGGGCGGCGACATGGCCCACGGCCACCACGTCGGTCGGTGTGCCGTCGTCCATCTGGTACGGGATCACATCCCGTTCCGGCAGCATCGACTCCGGGACCTTCTGGGTCACGAACACCAACACGGCCTCCTCGCCGGTCGGTTGACCCCCACTCCACTTCACGCCGTGGCCGTAGCCGACGACGTTCGCCAGCGGCTGCTCACGCCGCAGGAAGTCCGACAACGCCTGCCGGCGCGAGCTGTCGCTCAGCTGTGCGCCGGTGGGGCCTCGCATCAGTTCGGGCTGGCTCGTCACGGCCAGACCACCTTCTTCCCCGGTGATTTCCGGTGTCGTCGCGGTGCCGGGGCGTACGGTCGCCACTCCTGCGCGTCGCTACTCCTGCGCGGAGACCTCGCCGATCGCGAGCACGCGCACGGGTACGCCGTCGAGCTCGTCCGGAACCACGTCCTCTTCCCTGAGCCGGTCCCGGGGCACCTTGCGGGTCACGAAGACGACGATGACGTCCTCACCCGTGTGCTCGTCCTTCCCGGTCCCGACCCCCGTCACATTGGGCAGGCTCATCAGCCGGCCCTCATGGAGGCTGCGTGTCCGACGTGCGTCCACTCCGGCTCGCCTCCCCCGGGTGCTTCAGGTGGTTGCTGTCTATTGCCGCGGAGCACGCCGGTCAAGCATGTCCGCCGTAAATCATGGGTACTGCGGTGATCTGTGCCGGTTGACCTTCTTTACGAAGATTCGTCCGACCAATTTCCCGGGCTGGAGGGGACGCTGGTGCCGGTGCGCGGACACGGACGGATTCACGCAAGGGGGTCCGGTGGCGTCGCCCGGTGTTCAACTCCCGTTCAGGCGGGGGCGCGACGGTTGCGCCGACCCGAGGTACGCCACCCTCCACGGCACACCCACCGTCACAGGAGACACCATGTCGCTCACCCGCAGGGACTTCGCCCGAACCTCCGCGATCACCGGGGCCGGTGTCGCGCTGGCGGGCAGTGTGGGGGTCCTCGCCACCGCGCCGAACGCCCTCGCCTCCACCGAAGTCGACGGCGAGGAGTCCGCGGGCAGCCCCTTCGGTGTCGGCTACGGGCCGCTGATCCCCGACCCGGACGGCATCCTCGCGCTGCCCGCCGGATTCAGCTACCGCGTCCTCACCTACAGCGGGAGGACCAAGCTGGAGTCGGGCGAGTTCACCCCCTCCAACCACGACGGCACGGCCGCCTTCCGCGGCCCGCGCGGCACCACCCTCCTGGTCAACAACCACGAGCTGAAGGGCCCGCGCGCCAACTGGGACCACCCCGTCCCGCTCACCGAGGGCCTCGTCTACGACCCCGCGGCCTCCGGCGGCTGCACGGTTGTCGAGGTGCGCCCCGACGGCCGGGTCGCCGAGTGGGTCGGCATCGCCGGCACCTCCACCAACTGCGCGGGCGGCAGCACCCCTTGGGGCACCTGGCTGACCTGTGAGGAGAACTCCGACAAGGCCGGCGTCAACGGCATGACCAAGGACCACGGCTACGTCTTCGAGGTCGACCCCGCCGACCGGCGCGCCAACCGCGACCCCAAGCCCCTGAAGTTCTTCGGCCGTTACGACCACGAGGCCGTCGTCATCGACCCCAGGCGCGGACACGCCTACCTCACCGAGGACGCCTCCAAGCCCAACGGCCTGTTCTTCCGCTGGACCCCGCCCAAGGGCTTCGAGTACGGCCGCGGCAGGTTCCGCACCCTCGCCGACGACGCCGGCGTCCTCCAGGCGCCCAGGTGCTTCGACTCCGGCGGCCAGTTCGTCGACGACCTCTCCCGCGCCACGAAGGTCGGCACGGTCTACGGCGTCGACTGGATCGACGTCCCCGACCGCGACGCGCAGACCGTCGCGGTGCGGAACCAGTTCGCGGCCGGCGAGATCACCCGTGCCCGCAAGCTGGAGGGCATGTGGTGGGGTGACGGCGGCGCCTACATCGTCTCCTCCTACGCCCGCGAGGAGAGCCCCGGCGCCCCCCACGACGGCCAGGTCTGGTTCTACGACCCCAAGCGCCGCACCCTGACCCTGAAGGTCCTCCTCGGCGTCAACCCGGACCCCTCCGTCGACGGCGCCTTCGACGGCCCCGACAACATCACCGTCTCCCCCTACGGCGGCATCGTCCTCGCCGAGGACGGCGAAGGCGTCTCCCACCTGTTCGGCGCGACGGACAGCGGCCGCACCTACCCCATCGCCCGCAACGACCTCAACGTCGGCACCGAAGAGGAGCCCGAGTACAGCGAGTTCGCGGGCGTCACCTTCTCGCCCGGCGGCCGGACCCTGTACGCCAACATCCAGAAGCCCGGCATCCTGCTGGCCATCACCGGCCCCTGGAAGCGGCAGCAGCGCGGATGAATTAATTCGCTCGCCCGTCCCGCGGCACGCCTCCTAGAGTGATGAACGTCCAGGTGCGAAGGCAGGACCTACTTCCACTCATAATGGGGCGGCCGCGGGTTCGAGTCCCGCCACCGGTACAACGCGCCGGTGTAGCTCAGGGGTTAGAGCACCTAATGTCGGTTCCGTCGACCTGAACTCTGGACACCACAACTTCATTGCACCTCCCGGTGCGCGGGCTGCGGCTACTTCTCTTCCAAAGAATCCGGGCCGCCGCCGACTTGATCTCGGGAGGCGCAGCTCATGGTGGGTGCCCGGTGCGCAGGCAGCGGTTACTTCATTGGATCAGAAGGTTGCGGGTTCGAATCCCGTCGTCGACTCCGGGTCGGCGTAGCTCAACGGATAGAGCATCTGACTTAGTCCGCCGCCGACTTCTGACCTCGGGCACCCTCCTTTTGCTGCGCCTCCCTCCGAAACAGAAACGAATTCGGGGGAATTCACCATGGCGCGATTCAACTCCAAGGCCGCGCGGGCTCAGCCCACTTCGCGGGTGACATCGACGGGACGCATTCTGCGTACGTACGAGGGCGGCCGCGGCCACGAGCGCGACGCACGCTCCGAGCTCTTCCTGCTCGCCGTCGCCAACTTCGTCTCGCAGGACACCTTCTACGAGTCCGGCGCCGACCGCGACGACCGGTTCGCGCGCCTCGTGCGCGAGCTCGCCGTCACCGACCCGGCGTGGACGGCCGGCCTGCTCGGCTGGCTGCGCGGCGAGGGCAACCTCCGTACGGCCTCCATCGTGGGCGCCGCCGAGTACGTCAAGGCACGCCTCGACGCCGGTGCCACCGACGGACCGTCGAACCGGCAGGTCGTCGACTCCGTGCTGCGGCGGCCGGACGAGCCCGGCGAGCTGCTCGCGTACTGGACGGCGACGTACGGCCGCAATGTGCCCAAGCCGGTCAAGCGCGGCATCGCCGACGCCGTACGGCGGCTCTACGGCGGCAAGTCGCTGCTGAAGTACGACACGGCGTCCAAGGGCTACCGCTTCGGTGACATCCTCAACCTGGTGCATGCGGCGCCGGACCCGGACAAGCCGTGGCAGGGCGAGCTGTTCCAGTACGCCCTCGACCGTCGGCACAACCCGGAGACCGCCGTGCCGCCCGCGTCCAACCGGACGCTGGTCGCGCACCGCGAGCTGATGGCGCTGCCCGTCGAGGACCGGCGCGGGGTCGTCACGTCCGAGGGCGGGGCCGAGCGGCTCGCGGCGGCCGGGATGACCTGGGAGGCGCTGGCGGGCTGGCTCCAGGGGCCGATGGACAAGGCGGCCTGGGAGGCCGTGATCCCGTCCATGGGCGCGATGGCGCTCGTGCGGAATCTGCGGAACTTCGACGAGGCGGGCGTCTCGGACGAGGTCGCCGCGCAGGTCGCCGCGCGCATCAGCGACCCGGCCGAGGTCGCGCGCTCGCGGCAGTTCCCCTTCCGCTACCTCGCCGCGTACCAGCACGCGCCGTCGCTGCGCTGGTCGTACCCGCTGGAGCAGGCGCTCGGCCACTCGCTGGCCAATGTGCCGGCGCTGCCCGGGCGGACGCTGGTGCTCGTCGACCGGTCCGGCTCGATGTGGGCGCGGCTGTCGGACCGTTCGCAGCTCAACCGGGCGGACGCGGCGGCGATCTTCGGTACGGCGCTCGCGCTGCGGGCGAAGGACGCGGACCTGGTGGAGTTCGGGTCGACGAGCGCGCCGGTGAAGTACCGCAAGGGTGAGTCGGTGCTGAAGATCCTGGACCGCTTCGGCGACCTGGGCGGCACCGACACCACCGAGGCCGTGCGGCGGCACTACCGCAAGCACGACCGGGTGCTGATCGTCACCGACGAGCAGTACACGCACAGCCGCCACGGCGACCCGACCTCGCAGGTCCCGGCGGACGTGCCGGTGTACACCTGGAACCTCGCGGGGTACCGGGCGGGGCACGGTCCGTCGGGGAAGGCGAACCGGCATGTGTTCGGCGGCCTTTCGGACGCCGCGTTCCGGATGGTTCCGCTGCTGGAGGCGGCGCGGGACGCGGACTGGCCGTGGGCCGTGGCGTGATGTGACGGTGGCCCGTACCCCTGGGGGTACGGGCCACTCGTCGGTGGTCGTCGCGCCGGCTACAGCGCCTGGGCCGCCGGCTTCACCATGCCGCGGACCGTGCGGGACTTCACGAAGTCGCCCATGGCCGTCATCTCCCATTCGCCGGAGAACTGGCGGATGAGCTTGGCCATCATCACGCCGGTCTGGGGCTCGGCGCTGGTGAGGTCGAAGCGGACGAGCTCCTCGCCGGTCGTGGCGTCCATCAGCCGGCAGTAGGCCTTGGCGACCTCGGTGAACTTCTGGCCGGAGAAGGAGTTGACGGTGAAGACGAGCCCGCTGACCTCCTGGGGCAGGCGGCCCAGGTCCACGGTGATGACCTCGTCGTCGCCGCCGCCCTCGCCGGTGAGGTTGTCGCCGGAGTGGCGGATCGCGCCGTTCACGATCTGGAGCTTGCCGAAGTAGCAGCTGTCGATGTGGTTGCGCTGGGGTCCGTAGGCGATGACCGAGGCGTCCAGGTCGATGTCCTTGCCGCGGTAGGCCGGCTCCCAGCCGAGGCCCATCTTGACCTGGGAGAGCAGGGGGCGGCCGCCCTTGACCAGGGAGACGGTCTGGTTCTTCTGGAGGCTGACCCGGCCCTTGTCGAGGTTGATCTTTCCGGTGCCGGGGGCGTGGGCCGGCGGGGGAGGGGTGGCCGGGGTGGTCATCGGCGGGGCCGGCGGGGTGACCGGGGGCTGCATGGTGGGCTGGGGCGGGGCTACGGGCGCGGCCGCGGGGGCCGGGGCCGGTTCCTCCACGGTCACGCCGAAGTCGGTGGCGATGCCGGCGAGGCCGTTGGCGTAGCCCTGGCCGACGGCGCGGGCCTTCCAGGCGCCGTTGCGCAGGTAGATCTCCACGATCACCAAGGCCGTTTCGGAGCCGAGCTGCGGGGGTGTGAAGGTCGCCAGGACGGAGTTGTCGTCGGCGTTGCGGATGGTGGCCGTGGGTTCGATGCCCTGGAAGGTCTGGCCGGCGGCGTCCGGGCTGGCGGTGACGACGATCTTCTCGATGCCCGGGGGGACGGTGGAGGTGTCGACGGTGATCGCGTCGGGGGCGGTGCCGCCGCCCGAGCGGTACGTCACGCCCGGGCCGGTGGGCTGGTTGTAGAAGATGAAGTCGTCGTCGGAGCGCACCTTGCCGTCGGCGGTGAGCAGCAGGCCCGATACGTCGAGCCGCACCGGGGCGGCGACGTCCACCGTCACGCGCGCGGCGGAGAGAGGAATGTTCGAGCCGGGGGTCATAGCTGTCATGCCCGGTGAACGAGCGGGGTGGCTTTGCCGTTCCCTTACCCGGGGCCAATCGGCTGGGCCGAGTTTTTTTTCGCCCCCGCCGCCCCTACCCGTCCCGTCCCTGGGGGCTGCCGCCCCCAGACCCCCGCTTCGGCCCTGAACGGGCCTCGTCCTCAAACGCCGGACGGGCTGAATGATGCCGACCGGCGTCGAGACAAACCTCTACGGCACCACCACGATCTTTCGGCCCACGCCCGCCGCGAACTGCTCCAGGGCCTGGGGGTAGCGGTCCAGGGGGATGCGGTCGCTGATGAAGATGTCCGGGTCGAGGACGCCGGTCGCGAAGAGTTCCGCCGCGCGTTCGAAGCTGTGGAGGACTGCCATGGAGCCGGTGATCGTGATCTCTTGGTTGTAGATGCGGTACGGGTCGATCGTCACCCGGGTCGCATAGTCCGCCACCCCGAACTGCAGGAACGTGCCCGCCTTCGCCACCCGGTCCAAGCCGTCCTGGATTGCGGCAGCGTTTCCCGTGGCGTCGACCACCAGGTCCCAGCCCTGCGGGCGGTCCAGTTCGTCCGGGGTCGCCGCCGAGGCCGAGACGCCGAGGCGGCGGGCCGTTTCCAGGCGGGTGGGGTTCACGTCGACCATGTCGACGCTCGCCGCGCCCGTCCGCTTGGCCAGCTCCAGCATCATCAGGCCCATCGTGCCCGAGCCGTAGATCAGGACGTGGGCGCCCAGGCGGGACTGGAGGACGTCGTAGCCGCGTACCGCGCAGGACAGCGGCTCCACCAGCGCGGCGTCCTGCGTGCGGACGTGTTCCGGGAGCTTCACGCAGTTCGCGACGGGGGCGACGGCGTACTGGGCCGCGCCGCCCGCCGTCGTCACGCCTATCGCCGCCCAGCGTTCGCAGAGGTTGTTGTGGCCCGTACGGCAGTAGCGGCACTCGTGGCAGTACAACGACGGGTCCACCGCCACCCTGTCGCCCGGCGACAGCTCCGTGACCTGTGTGCCCACTCCGACCACCGTGCCCGCGAACTCGTGCCCCGGCACGATCGGCAGCTTCGGTGCGAACTCGCCCTGGAGGATGTGGAGATCGGTGCCGCACAGGCCGCAGGCCGCCACCTCCACGACGACCTCGCGCGGGCCCGGAGTCGGGTCGGGCACCTCGGCGACGACGGCGCGGCCCACGGACTCGATGACGGCGGCCTTCATTTCACGGCTCCCAACGACAGGCCCTGGACCAGCTTGTCCTGGGCGGCGAACCCCGCGGCGAGCACCGGCAGGGAGATGACGAGCGAGGCGGCGCACACCTTCGCCAGGAACAGGCCCTGGCTGGTGATGAAGCCGGTCAGGAAGACGGGGGCGGTCTCGGCCACGACACCCGTCAGCACTCGGGCGAACAGCAGCTCGTTCCAGCTGAAGATGAAGCAGATCAGGGATGTTGCGGCGATGCCCGGCAGGGCTATGGGGGCCACCACCCGCCCGAGGATCGTCGGCAGACGCGCGCCGTCGATCTGTGCCGCCTCGATGATCGCGACCGGCACCTCGGCGAGGAAGGACTGCATCATCCACACCGCGATCGGCAGGTTCATGGCCGTGTAGAGGATGACCAGCGCCCAGATGTTGTCGAGCAGACCGGTGTTCTTCGCGAAGAGGTAGATCGGCAGCAGGCCTGCCACCAGCGGCAGCATCTTCGTCGACAGGAAGAAGAACAGGACGTCCGTCCACTTCTTCACCGGGCGGATCGACAGCGCGTACGCGGCGGGCAGCGCCAGGGCAAGGGTCAGCAACGTCGAGGCCAGCGATGCCGTCATCGAGTTGATCAGCGAGGGCCAGGGGCTCGCGCCGCCGTCGATGCCGAAGAACTCGCGGTAGCTGTCGAGGGTGAGGGAGGCGGCGACGGAGGGCGGGTTGGTCGCCGCGTCCGCCTCGGAGTGGAAGGAGGTCAAGACCATCCAGAGGATGGGGAGCACGAACAGGAGGCCGGCCAGCCAGGCCGCTACCCCGAGGGCCGCGCCCTGGAAACGGAACCGGCCGTGCGACCGGATGGCTGCGGTGGTCATCAGCGGGACACCTCCGCGCGGAACAGGGACGACACGACGCGCAGGGCGAAGGTCGCGAGGATGATCGAGCCGATGACGACGATGACGCCGGCCGCCGAGGCGAGGCCGTTCTCGTGCGCCTGGTAGAAGGTCTGGTAGATGGTGTACGGCAGGTTCGCGGTGCCCAGGCCGCCGGAGGTGATGGTGTACACCGCGTCGAAGTTCTGCACGATGTAGATCGAGCCGAGCAGCACGCTCAGTTCGATGTAGCGGCGGATGTGCGGCAGCGTCATATGGACGAACACCTGCCAGTCGCTCGCGCCGTCCACCCGGGCCGCCTCGATCAGCTGCGGGTCGCGGCTCTGCAGTCCGGCGAGCAGGATCAGCGTCATGAACGGCGTCCACTGCCAGATCAGGGACGCTTCGACCGCCATCAGCGGCATCTCGGAGATCCAGTCGGGCTGGGGTGCGCCGTCGCCTCCGATCCAGTGCAGGATGCCGTTGAAGAGGCCGTACTCGGGGTTGAAGAGGACGTGCTTCCACAGCAGCGCGGCGGCGATCGGCACCAGCAGGAACGGGGCGATGAGCATGGTGCGGACCGCTGCCCGGCCACGGAACTTCCGGTCCAGAAGCAGTGCCAGCAGCAGGCCGAGCAGCAGGCTGACGAGGACGACCGTGGCGGTCAGCAGGACCGTGGTCCACACCGACTTGCGCAGTTCGGGCGTGCTGAGGACTTCCGAGTAGTTGGCGAAGCCGGCGAAGTGGCGGTCGTCCGGGTAGAGGGCGTTCCAGTCGAAGAACGAGATCACCAGGGTGGCCACGAAGGGCAGCTGCGTCACGAGGATCATGAAGACCAGCGCGGGCAGCAGGGGTGCCCGGGTGGCCCAGGCACGCATACGGTTCGGCCGTCGGGCCGCCGGCCGCCGGGGAGCGGCGGCGACCCGGGTCGGGGAAGTCGTGACGGTCATGACTACTGGTACTTCTTTCCTACGGCCTCGGCGAGCCGCTGCGACTTGCTCAGGGCGCTGTCCACGGACTGCCGGCCGGCGATGGCGGCGCTGATCTCCTGGGAGACCTTGGTGCCCAGGTCGGTGAACTCGGGGATGCCGACGAACTGGATGCCGGGTGCGGGCCGGGGCTGTACGCCCGGGTCCTCGGGCTCGGCGTTCGCGATGGCGTCGCGGGTGACGTCGGCGAAGGCGGCCGCGTCCTTGCGGTACTCGGGGATGTCGTACGTCGATGTCCGCTTGCCGCCGGGCACGTTGGCCCAGCCGATCTTCTCGCCGACGAGCCGCTCGTAGTCCTTGCCGGAGGCCCAGGAGATGAACTTCCAGGCGTTCTCGGCGTTCTTGGAGGACTTCTGGATGCCCCAGGCCCAGGTGTAGAGCCAGCCCGAGCTCTCGGTCTTCTCGACCGGCGCCGGGACGTAGCCGATCTTGCCCTTGACCGGGGAGCCGGAGGCCTCCAGGGAGCCGGCGCCGGCGGTGGCGTCGTACCACATGGCCGTCTTGCCCTGGGTCATGTTGTTCAGGCACTCGGCGTAGCCGGACTGGGCGGCGCCGGACTCGCCGTGCTCGCGGACCAGGTCGACGTAGAACCGGGTGGCTTCCTTGAACTCCTTGGAGTCCAGTTGTGCGTTCCAGTCCTGGTCGAACCAGGTGCCGCCGAAGGTGTTGACGACCGTGGTGAGCGGTGCCATGACCTCGCCCCAGCCGGGCAGGCCGCGCAGGCAGATGCCCTTCATGTCGGACTCGGCCTCGTCCACCTTCGCGGCGAGGTCGGCGACCTGCTGCCAGGTGGGCTTGGCGGGCATGGTCAGGCCGGCCTTCTCCAGGACGTCCTTGCGGTACATCAGGAAGGAGGACTCGCCGTAGAAGGGCTCGCCGTAGAGCTTGCCGTCCTCCGCGGTGAGGGCCTGGGTCATCGGGGTGAGGACGTCGTCCTGGTCGAAGGCGGTGTCGTCCTTGACGTACGAGTCCAGGGAATGGAGCCAGCCGTTCTTGGCGTAGATCGGTATCTCGTAGTTGCTCAGGGTGGCGACGTCGTACTGGCCGGCCTGGTTGGCGAAGTCCTGGCTGATCTTGTCGCGGACGTCGTTCTCGGGCAGGACGGTGAAGTTCACCTTGATCCCGGTGTCCTTGGTGAAGTTGTCCGCGGTGAGCTTCTGGAGCTCCACCATCTGCGGGTTGTTCACCATCAGGACGTTGATGGAGTCGCCGCCGGAGGATCCGGATCCGCCGGCGCCCGCGCAGGCGGCGAGCGGAGTGATCAGCGTCCCTACGGCGGCCACGAGGAGGAGGGAGCGTGGCGCGCTTCGGCTCTGGGTTCGCATGGGTGCTCCTGGACATTTAGGGGGAAAGGGGGCGGCGGTGGGTATGGGGGTGCCCTGCGGGGGCGGGAGCGGGTCTGTCAGACGCGGATGACCTGGGGTCCCAGCAGGGAGTAGCGGTGGGCCTCGGCCGCGGGGAGCAGCGTGCTCGTCACGATCGCCTCCAGGGCGCCGACCTCGGCGAACCGGCAGAAGCTGACCGCTCCGAACTTGGTGTGCACGCCGGCGAACACCGTGCGCCGCGCGGACCGGATCGCCTGCGCCTTGACCTCGCTGACCGAGGGGTCGGGGGTGGTGAGGCCGTGGTCGCGGGAGATGCCGTTGGCGCCGATGAACGCCAGGTCGATGACGAAGCCGGCGAGCATCTTCGTCGTCCAGTGGTCGACGGTCGCCAGCGTGCCGGACCGCACCCGGCCGCCGAGCAGCAGGACCGAGACGTTCTCGGCCTCGGCGAGCGAGCCCGCGACCGGCAGGGACGCGGTGACCACGGTCAGCGGCCGGTCCCTGGGCAGGGCCTCGGCGACGAGCTGCGGGGTGAAGCCCTCGTCGACGAAGACCGTCTCGGCGTCCCCGAGCAGACCGGCCGCAGCGGCCGCGATCCGGCGCTTCTCGGGTACATGGCTGGTGGCACGGAAGGCGAGCGTCGTCTCGAAGCCGGCGCTCTCCACGGGGTAGGCGCCGCCGTGGGTGCGGCGGAGCAGGCCGTGGTCCTCCAGGACGCGCAGGTCCCGGCGTACGGTCTCCTTGGCGACGCCCAGTTCGGTGGCGAGCGCGGTGACGTCGACCGAGCCGGTGACCCGTGCGAGGCGCACGATCTCACGCTGGCGTTCCTCGGCGGTCTTCGCCGTATTCGCCGTCGTCATCGTCGACACCCGCTTCCGTGCTGTGCTGCGTGACCCGATCGCGTCGGGGGCGGTCGGGTCACGTTGCCCGTTCGGGCCCGGTGCGGCCCATGGGGGAATTTCTACAGCCGGGTTTGGGGTCTGAACAGGTCTGTTGCGGAGTCGAAACTGCCCGCTTGTGCCCGTTTGGCTCGGCGGCTGCCCGTCTCGGACCTGCACGGCCGTAGATCGCGGACGTGAGAACGGGCAGGGCGGATGCCCGAATGCGGAAGCGGGCGGGCCCGTTCCGTGCCCGCCCGCTCTCCGGACGCTCGTTTTCCGCCGTGCCGACGGCTCAGTACGGCCAGATCGGCGGGTCGCTCACGAAGTGGCCGCCCAGGTGGGCGTGCGCGATGTTCTCCGGGTCCAGTTCGCCCTGCTCGGCGATGAGCTTCTCGGCGTAGGGCTCGGAGTCGTCCTGCGGGTCGTAGCCGAGGGAGCGGGCGGTGGTCAGGTCCCACCACAGGCGGGTGTTGGCCGAGGAGCCGTATACGACGGTGTGGCCGACGTTCTCCGCGGTCAGGGAGGCGTGGAAGAGGCGGGCGCCGTCGGCCGGGCTCATCCACACCGAGAGCATGCGGACGCTGGTCGGCTCGGCGAAGCACGAGCCGATGCGCACCGAGACGGTCTCCAGGCCGTACTTGTCCCAGTAGAACTGCGCGAGGTCCTCGCCGAAGGACTTGGACAGGCCGTAGAAGGTGTCCGGGCGGTGCGGGGTGTCGATCGGGATCAGGGGGTCGTCGCCCTGGGGGCGCGGGGTGAAGCCCACCGCGTGGTTGGAGGAGGCGAAGACGATGCGTGCCACGCCCTCCTCGCGCGCGGCCTCGTACAGGTTGTAGGTGCCCTCGATGTTGGCCTTGAGGATCTTCTCGAAGGGGGCTTCCAGGGAGATGCCCGCGAGGTGGATGATCGCGTCCACGCCCCGGACGGCCTCGCGCAGCGCCTCCTTGTCGGCCAGGTCCGCCACGACGGCGTCCGGCTCGCCCTCGACGGGCAGCAGGTCGAGCAGGCGCAGCTGGTAGCCGTAGGCCGGGAGCAGGTCCCGCATCAGGGTGCCGAGTCCGCCGGCGGCGCCGGTGAGCAGAACGGTGCGAGGCGCTGGCATCCTCGGTTCTCCTTGAGTCGACGGCCGTATGAGCGCACGGTATTCACATTCATGGACAAGCTAAGGATCATCGCCACGCCCCGTCAAGGGTGGCGCGGGTGTCGTTCATAAATATAAACTCCGATCAGAAACCTGCACGTCCGGATCCTTGACCGCCCCGTTCTAGGGAGAGCCTGTGACGCCTGCCGACCTCGCCGCTCGACTCGGCATCCCCAGCGGGCCGCTGTTCTTCCCCGTCACCGCCTACGCCCCCGACGGCGCGGTCGACCTCGACGTCTACCGCGCGCATGTGCGCCGCGGGGTGGAGGCCGGCGCCGCCGCCGTCTTCGCCTGCTGCGGCACCGGCGAGTTCCACGCGCTGACGCCGGAGGAGTTCCAGGAATGCGTACGGGCCGCCGTCGAGGAGGCCGCGGGCCGGGTGCCGGTCGTCGCCGGGGCCGGCTACGGCACCGCCCTCGCCGTGCGCTACGCGCGCCTCGCCGAGGAGGCCGGCGCCGACGGACTGCTCGCCCTGCCGCCCTACCTCGTGCTCGCCGGGCAGGAGGGGCTGCTGCGGCACTACCGGGAGCTGGCCGCAGCCACCGCGCTCCCCGTGATCGTCTACCAGCGCGACAACGCCGTGTTCACCCCGCAGACCGTGGTCGAACTGGCCCGCACGGACGGGATCGTCGGGCTCAAGGACGGCCTCGGCGACCTGGACCTCATGCAGCGGATCGTCAGCGCCGTCCGCACCGAAGTGCCGGGAGACTTCCTCTACTTCAACGGACTGCCGACCGCCGAGCAGACCCAGCTCGCCTATCGCGCCCTCGGCATCACGCTCTACTCCTCGGCCGTGTTCTGCTTCGCCCCCGAGATCGCCCTCGCCTTCCACACGGCACTCGGGTCCGGCGACGACACCACCGTCCGCCGCCTGCTCGACGGCTTCTACCGGCCGTTCGTCGAACTGCGCGCCCAGGGACGCGGATACGCCGTCGCCCTGGTCAAGGCCGGGGTGCGGCTGCGCGGGCTGGACGTCGGGGAGGTCCGGCCCCCGCTGCACGAGCCGACCGAGGATCATGTCAAGCAGCTCGCCCTGGTGATCGAGCGCGGATACGCGCTGCTTGAGGAGGACGGAAAGTGAAGGCGTCGGCATTCGTCTACCCCTGGGACATCAACGCGGACCCGGAGGCGGCCGGGCGGATCGCCGCCCTCGGCGTGCGGCAGGTGACGCTGGCCGCCGCCTACCACTCCACCCGCGCCCTGACCCCCCGCCACCCGCGCCACCGCATCGTCACCGCCGAGCACGCCGCCGTGCTCTACCCCACGGACGACCGCTGGCAGGGCCGGGAGCTGCGCCCGTACCCGGCCGGCGACTGGGCGCCCGGCGACGCCTTCGGCGAGGCGGCGGAGGCCCTGACCGACGCGGGCCTGGAGGTGCACACCTGGGTCGTGCTCGCGCACAACTCCCGCCTGGGCGCCGAACATCCGGGGACCTCCGTCGTCAACGCCTACGGCGACCGCTACCCGTGGGCCCCCTGCATCGCACAGCCCGCCACGCGCGCGTACCTGATCGACCTCGCCGCCGAGGCCGCCGTACGGCCCGGCGCGCACGGCACCGAGCTGGAGTCCCTCGGCTGGTACGGACTCGCCCATCTGCACGCCCACGACAAGACCGGCGGGGTCGGGCTCGGCGAGGCCGGGCAGTACCTGATGTCGCTCTGCTTCTGCCCCGCCTGCCGGGCGGGCTACGGCGAACAGGGCCTGGACGCCGACGAGTTGGCGGCGGTCGTACGGGCCGCGCTGGAGCCGCTGTGGCAGGGGGCGGCCGCCGACGACGGCTGGGCGGACGTCGAGAAGCTGCTCGGGGCGGGCAACGCGGCCGCCACGCGCGCGTGGCGCGACGGCACCGCCCGTGCGCTCCAGGAGGCGGCCGTCGCCGCGGTCCGTGCCGCCGCGCCGGCCGGCTTCCAGGTGCTGCTGCACGCCGACCCGGTGCCGTACCACTGCGGGGCGAACGCCGGGGTGGACCCCGCGCACATCCTGTCCGTCGCGGACGGTGTGGTCGTACCGTGCACGGGCGGCCCCGGCCTGCTGACGCCGTTCGCGCAGCAGGGCCGCGGGGTCCTCGCCGCCAACTTCGCCGTGGTCTCCGGAATGGGCGGCAGCCCGGCCACGCTGGCCGCGGACGCGGCACGCGCGCGTGACCTCGGGGCGACGGAGCTGCGGCTGTATCACGCCGGGCTGGCCTCGGACGGGGACCTGGAGCTGGTGCGCGCCGCGCTCTGAAACGCCGTCACCAGGAGCGCCGCCCCCGCCACCGCCAACAGCGGCCGGTGGTCGACCAGTTCGACGAGTACCGCGCCCACGGCCAGCCCGACGACGTTCGGGGTGAAGATCAGCGTGTGGGCGGTGGCGGTGACCCGGCCCAGCAGCGCGGCGGGCGTCTCGCCCTGTACGTGCGTCAGCGCGGCGATCAGCACACAGGGCAGCCCCGCGCCGATCGCCGCGCTGCACACCAGGGCCACCGCATCGGACGGCACCGCCCGCAGGGCCACGGCGACGCCCAGCAGAGCGATGCCGTACGCCGCGAACCGGTGCGCGCCGAGCCGGCGCAGGGCGGGCCCGGAGAGCAGCCCGACGGCCACCGAGCCGGCGCCCTGGACGGCGTACAGCACGCCCACGTACGCGGGGGAGTGGCCGAGGGCGTCGACGACGGCGTAGATCATCGTGCCGTTGAGGCCCGCGAGGAGCATGGTGGTGCCGCCCGCCAGGACCAGCCGCCGGGTGGGCGGGCTCGACCACAGGTAACCGACGCCCTCGGCGGTCTGCGCGCGCCAGTGGACCGTGGACGGCTCGGGCCTGTTCTCCCGCACGCGCAGGCAGGAGTACAGCGCGGCGGCCGCCACGAAGGTGACCGCGTCCAGGAGGGCCACGCTCGGGCCGCCGTACGCCGCGTAGAGGGCGGCGCCGGCCGGTGGGGCAAGGATCTTCATGCCCTCGCCGGCCGTCATGCACAGTCCGTTGAAGTCGCCGAGCAGCGGCTTGGGCACGGCGGAGGCGACGAGCGCGGACTCGGCCGCGTCATGGACGACGCCCGCCGCGCCGTACACGAACAGCACCGCGAAGAGGAGCCAGAGGCCGTCGCGGGAGCCGACGGTGAGGAGGGTGAGCAGCAGGGCGGCCAGCAGCAGGTTCACTCCGATGAGCAGCGGCCGGCGGCGGGTGCGGTCGGCGAGCGTGCCCAGCAGGGGGCCCGCCAGGGTGGGCGCCCACATCGCCAGCATGCACAGCGCGGCGAGCCCGTCCGAACCGGTGAGGTCCTTGACCCACACGCCCGACACCAGCCACAGCGCCGAGGTGCCGAAGCCGGAGATCACGACGCCGGCGAGAGAGAGCCCGGCGGTGCGGTCGCGCAGGACGGTCCAAGTTGTCTTCATGCCTGGTCATCGTGCGGCTAAGGACCTGGGGCGGGGATGGGGCAGGTGCCGTAGATCCGAGGTTCCCCGGGGCGTGGGCGATGAGTTTTCGGGGTGGGGACAGTCCACCCTTCACGACCACCCCGGAACTCTGAGGAGCACCGCATGACGGATCGGATCATCGACCTCGGACCCCAGACCCGAGTCCTGGCGCGCCTGGCCGAAGGCGTGACCGACGAGCAGTTGACGGGCGCCACTCCGTGTCCGGAGATGCGGCTGCGCAACCTGCTGGGACATCTGCTGGGCCTGTCCGTCGCCTTCCGTGACGCCGCCCGCAAGGATCTCGGCGTCACCACCGACACCAGCCCCACCGACGCCGTCCCCGACATCGGCCCCGGCTGGCGCGAGGAGCTGCCCAAGGTGCTGGACGAGCTCGCCGAGGCATGGAAGGACCCGGACGCCTGGACCGGCATGACCCGGGCCGGCGGCGTGGACCTGCCCGGCGCGATCGCCGGTGCCGTCTGCGTCGACGAACTCGTCATCCACGGCTGGGACCTGGCCCGCGCCACCGGCCAGGCGTACGAGCCCGACCCGGCCGCGCTCCAGGCGACGTACGACTTCCTCCTCGCCGCCGTCGACGACCCCGGCCGGGGCGCCATCTTCGGCCCGGTCGTGCCGGTGCCGGAGGACGCGCCGCTGCTCGACCGGGCGGTGGGGCTCAGCGGACGGGAACCGGGGTGGACAGCGCGGCCATAAGCAGAGGCGAGTGCGGGGGGCCGCGATCTAGCCTCCCCGCATGTCTCTCACGCTGACCGTCCTCGGTACCGCCTCCCCGCACCCCGCCCCCGACCGCCCCTGCTCCGGCCATCTGCTGCGCGGCGGGGGCGCCGAGGCGTGGGTGGACGCCGGTACCGGAACCTTCGCGGAGTTGCAGCGGCACACCGATCCGGCACGGCTCGACGCCATCTGGATCTCCCATCTGCACGCGGATCACATGGCCGATCTCGGCGCCGCCTTCTACGCCTTCGCCTACGGCGGGCTCACCCCGCCCGCGCCGATCCCGGTGTACGCGCCGCGCGGCTGCGCCCAGCGCCTCGCCGGGTTCTTCGGACGGCCGGATGCCCAATTCCTTGACGCTGTTTTTGAGTTCCGGCCCCTCTACGACGGCTACCTCGTCCGGCATGGCGATCTGTCGCTCACCGCACGCGAAGTCGTGCACGACGTCGAGGCCTTCGGGCTGCGCGCCGAGTCCGGCGGGCGCGTACTCGCCTACTCCGGGGACTCCGGCCCCTGCGCCGCGCTGGCCGGACTCGCCGACTCCGCCGACCTGTTCCTGTGCGAGGCCGACATCGACGTACATCGCGAAGGCGAACAGGTGCATCTGACGCCCGAGGAGGCCGGAACCACCGCCCGTGCGGCGGGCGTTCGGCAGCTGCTCGTCACGCACGTCGGGCCCACCCTCACCCCCGAGGACGCCACCGCCCGCGCCGCCTCGGCCTTCGGCGGACCCACCGCCACCGCACGGGTGGGCGAGGTGCACGCCGTCTGAACTTCCTTTGTCAGAAGCATTGACGAAACACGGAGGCGCTCCTACCTTCATCGCGTCGTACTTCGTACGTCATATATGAGACGCGATACGTGAGATCCGATACGCGATTCGACCCGAATCGCGAGATCCGAGAGGCGCGCATGACCTCTGTGCCCACGCCGATCCCCTCCCGCACGCAGTATGTGCTGGAGGAGATCAAACGCCGTATCCTCACCGGGCAGTTGACGCCCGGGCAGGCCCTGGTCGAGACCGAGCTGGCCGCGCAGTTCGGGGTGTCCAAGACCCCGGTGCGCGAGGCGCTGAAGACCCTGGCCGGCACCGGGCTCGTCATGATGAGCCAGTACAAGGGCGTCACGGTGCGCATGGTGGACGCGGACATGGCGCGCGAGGTCTACGACGTGCGGCTGCTCCTGGAGCCGGAGGCGCTGAAGCGGGCCGTGCGCCGAGGGGCCTCCCTCGACGCCGCCCGGGACGCGCTGACCCGGGCCGACGCCGCCACCGACACCGCCGAACGCTCCCTGGCCAACCGGGAGTTCCACCGCGCCCTGTACCTGCCCTGCGGCAACCCGCTGCTCGGCCGCATGCTCGACGAGGTCCGCGATCAGGCCGCCCTGGTCTCCGCCGTCGCCTGGGCCGCCTCGCCCTCCTGGGAGCGGGAGGCCGGTGAGCACCGCGAGATCCTGCGGCTCGCCCTCGACGGCGACGCGGACGGCGCGGCACGCGCCCTCCACGCCCATATCGCGTCGTTCGTGCAACGGGCCTTCCCGGAAGCGGAGTCCGAGGCCCAGGGAGAGGACGGTCAGGCATGACAACGACGTTCGAGACCCAGCGGGCGGCCCTGGCCGACGTGGTGTCGATCCCGGTGACCCCGTTCGCCGAGGACGGCAGCATCGACCAGGACGCCCACCGGGCCCTGCTGCGTCGTCTCCTCGACGGAGGGATCAGGACCCTCACCCCCAACGGGAACACCGGCGAGTTCTACGCCCTCACCCCGCAGGAGCGGCAGCTCGTCACCGAGATGACGATCGACGAGGTCGGCGACCGGGCCGTGATCCTGGTCGGCGTCGGCCACGACGTGCCGACCGCCGTCGCCTCCGCACGGCACGCCCGTGAGCTGGGCGCGGCGATGGTGATGGTCCACCAGCCCGTTCACCCCTACGTCTCGCAGAGCGGCTGGGTCGACTACCACCGCGCCATCGCCGAGTCGGTGCCCGAGCTCGGTGTCGTGCCGTACATCCGCAACGCGCAGCTCGACGGCGCCCGGCTCGCCGAACTCGCCGACGACTGCCCGAACGTCATCGGCGTGAAGTACGCCGTACCGGACGCGGCCCGGTTCGCCGGCTTCGCCCGGGACGCGGGTCTGGAGCGCTTCGTCTGGGTGGCCGGGCTCGCCGAGCCGTACGCCCCCTCCTACTTCTCGGCCGGCGCCACCGGCTTCACCTCCGGCCTGGTGAACGTCGCCCCGGCCGTTTCGCTGAACATGATTGAAGCGCTTCGCTCCGGCGACTACCCGGCCGCCATGAAGGTCTGGGAGCAGATCCGCCGCTTCGAGGAGCTGCGCGCCGCCAACGCCTCCGCCAACAACGTCACCGTCGTCAAGGAGGCCCTCGCCTCCCTCGGCCTGTGCCGCCGCGAGGTCCGCCCGCCCAGCAGGCCGCTGCCCGAGAGCGAGCGCGCGGAGGTCGCCGCGATAGCCGCCGGGTGGTCGATATGACCGGCCACAAGCGCCCGGAGGAGCTCAGAAGCCACCAGTGGTACGGCACCGAGGGCCAGTTGCGCACCTGGTCGCACAACGCCCGTATGCGCCAGCTCGGATACGAGGCGGAGGAGTACCGGGGCCGCCCGGTGATCGCCGTCCTCAACACCTGGTCCGACATCAACCCCTGCCATGTCCATCTGCGCGAGCGCGCCGAGGCGGTCAAGCGGGGGGTGTGGCAGGCCGGGGGCTTCCCGCTCGAATTCCCGGTCTCCACACTCTCGGAGACGTACCAGAAGCCGACCCCGATGCTCTACCGCAACCTCCTCGCGATGGAGACGGAGGAGCTGCTGCGGTCGTATCCGGTCGACGCGGCGGTGCTGCTCGGGGGCTGCGACAAGTCGACCCCGGCGCTGCTCATGGGCGCCGCCTCCGCCGACGTACCGTCGATCTTCGTGCCCGCCGGGCCGATGCTCCCCGGGCACTGGCGCGGCGAGACCCTCGGGTCCGGCACCGACATGTGGAAGTACTGGGACGAGCACCGCGCGGGCAATCTGACGGACTGTGAACTGCGCGAGCTGCAAGGCGGGTTGGCGCGCTCTCCCGGTCACTGCATGACCATGGGGACCGCCTCCACGATGACCGCGGCGGCGGAGACCCTCGGCATGACGCTGCCGGGCGCCTCCTCGATCCCGGCCGTCGACTCCGCGCACGAGCGGATGGCCGCCGCCTCCGGGCGCCGCGCCGTGGAGCTCGCCTGGACCGGGCTGGGGCCCTCCGAGATCCTCACCCGCGAGGCCTTCGAGGACGCCGTCACCACGGTGCTCGGGCTCGGCGGCTCCACCAACGCGGTCATCCATCTGATCGCGATGGCGGGGCGCGCGGGCATCAAGCTCACTCTCGACGACTTCGACCGCATCGCCCGCACGGTCCCGGTCCTGGCCAACGTCCGGCCCGGCGGCCAGACGTACCTCATGGAGGACTTCCACTTCGCCGGCGGCCTGCCCGCCTTCCTCTCGCGGATCACCGACCTGCTGCACCTGGACCGGCCGACGGTCAACGGCACCCTGGGCGGGCAGATCGCGGACGCCGTCGTGCACGACGACGACGTCATCCGCACCCGCGAGAACCCGGTCGCGAGCGAGGGCGGGGTCGCCGTCCTGCGCGGCAACCTCTGCCCGGACGGCGCCGTCATCAAGCACATCTCCGCCGAACCGCACCTGCTCAAGCACACCGGCCCGGCGGTCGTCTTCGACGACTACAGGACGATGCAACGCACCATCAACGACCCGGAGTTGAACATCACCGCCGACTCCGTGCTGGTGCTGCGCAACTCCGGACCCAAGGGCGGCCCCGGCATGCCCGAGTACGGGATGCTGCCCATCCCCGACCACCTGCTGAAGCAGGGCGTGCGGGACATGGTGCGGATCTCCGACGCCCGGATGAGCGGCACCAGTTACGGCGCCTGCGCGCTGCACGTGGCGCCGGAGTCGTACATCGGCGGACCGCTCGCCCTCGTCCGCACCGGTGACCAGATCACCCTGGACGTCGAGGCGCGCAGCCTTCAACTCCACGTGGACGACGAGGAGTTGGAGCGGCGCAGGGCCGAGTGGACGCCGCCGCCCGTGCGTTACGAGCGCGGCTACGGCGCCCTCTACAACGAGCAGATCACCCAGGCCGACACCGGCTGCGACTTCGAGTTCCTCGCCCGGCCGGGCAAGGTGCAGGACCCGTACGCGGGCTGAACAACGCTCGGCCGAAGCCCAACTTTTTGGCCGAGATACCGAACAGCAACCGGCAAGCGCTTCACCCGCACTAGATCGGAGAACAGTCATGGCCCAAGCCGCAGCCGTGGCGAAACCGCCCGCGCCACCGAGGCGGCGCCGAACCTCCGCCACGCCCCGCAGGCTCCCGTACCTGCTGATCGCTCCCGCCGCCCTGCTCATGCTGGGCTTCATCGCCTACCCGGTCATCAGCGTCTTCTACTACAGCCTGCAGAACTACAACCCCACCAAGCCGTGGCGGAACGGCTACGCGGGCTTCGACAACTTCGTCCACGCCTTCACCGACGACCCGCTGTTCTGGGACACGCTGGTCTTCAGCGCCAAGTGGGTCTTCGTCGAGGTCGGACTGCAGCTGCTGTTCGGTCTCGCCCTGGCCCTCATCGTCAACCAGACCTTCGCCGGCCGGGCGCTGGGCCGCGCCCTGGTCTTCTCCCCGTGGGCCGTCTCCGGCGTACTGACCTCCGCGATCTGGGTGCTGCTCTACAACTCCCAGACGGGTATCACCCGTTACCTCGCGGACATGGGCATCGGCACCTACGGCACCAGCTGGCTGTCGGACACCTCCACCGTGTTCCCGGCGGCGATCGTCGCCGACCTGTGGCGCGGTGTCCCCTTCTTCGCGATCCTCATCCTCGCCGACCTCCAGTCCGTCTCCAAGGACCTGTACGAGGCGGCCGAGGTCGACGGGGCGAGCAAGCTCAAGCAGTTCTGGCACATCACGCTGCCCCATTTGAAGGACGCCATCATCCTGTCCACGCTGCTGCGCGCGGTGTGGGAGTTCAACAACGTCGACCTGCTCTACACCCTCACCGGCGGCGGACCCGCGGGCGAGACGACCACACTCCCGTTGTACATCGCCAACACCAGCGTCGACGCCCACAACTTCGGCTATGCGTCGGCCCTGACCACCGTCGCGTTCGTGATCCTGCTCTTCTGCTCGATGGTCTATCTGCGGCTGAGCAAGTTCGGAGGTGACAGCAAGTGAGCGTCAAGGAAGCCACCCCCCTCGTGCCCGCTGCCCGGAAGACCCCACCGCCCCCTGGCCCGAAGAGCAGGCACCGCGCCTGGGACGAGGTCCCGCGCTGGCAGATCTATCTGCCGCTCGGCATCTATCTGCTCTTCACCCTGATCCCGTTCTACTGGATCCTGCTCTTCGCGCTCCGCCCGGCCGGCTCGACCTCGCTCCTGCCCTGGCCGATGACCTTCGACCACTTCGAGAAGGTCTGGAACGAGCGGAGCTTCGGCACCTACTTCCAGAACAGCGTCCTCGTCGGCGTGGCCACCCTGGTCATGACGACGATCGTCGCCCTGGCCGGCGGCTACGCCCTCGCCCGCTTCGACTTCAAGGTCAAGAAGGCGTTCATGCTGGGGCTGCTCTGCTCCCAGTTCGTACCGGGCGCGCTGCTGCTGGTGCCGCTGTTCGAGATCTTCGCCGAGCTCCAGATGATCAACTCGCTGGGCAGTGTCATCCTCGCGGAGACCGTGTTCCAGCTGCCGCTGTCGATCATCCTGATCAGCAACTTCATCAAGAACGTGCCCTACTCGCTGGAGGAGGCCGCCTGGGTCGACGGCTGCGGGCGGTTCACCGCCTTCCGCATCGTCGTACTCCCGCTGCTGCGACCGGGGTTGATCGCCGTCGGCTCCTTCGCCTTCGTGCACTCCTGGAACCACTTCCTGTTCGCCCTGATGTTCCTGAACAACCAGGAGAAGCAGACCATCCCGGTCGGCCTCAACACCCTGATGAGCGCGGACAGCGTCGACCTCGGCGCGCTCGCCGCGGGCGGCATCATCGCGGCCGTGCCCGTGGTCATCGTCTTCGCCTTCATCCAGAAGTGGCTGATCACGGGCTTCAGCGCGGGGGCGGTGAAGGGATGAGAAGGCATTCCTTGATCGTGCCTCTCGCCGTGCTGGTGACGCTCGGCGTCCCCGCCCACGCCGAGGACCGCGACATCAGCCGCGACACCCTGCCCGCGTACGACGGCTGGGCGGCGTACGGCTCCGGCACCACCGGAGGCTCGGCCGCCGACGACGCCCATGTCTTCACGGTCACCGACCGGGCCGGCCTGGTCCGCGCCCTCGACGGCGGCAGCGACACCCCGAAGATCATCAGGATCGCCGGGACGATCGACGCCAACACCGACGCCGACGGCGACCACCTGTCCTGCGCCGACTACGCCACCGACGGCTACGACCTGAAGCAGTACCTGGCCGCCTACGACCCCCGCACCTGGGGCTCGGCCAGGCCCAGCGGCCCCCAGGAGCAGGCCCGCCAGGCCTCGGCCGCCCGCCAGGCCGAACGCGTCGAGCTCGCCGTCGGCTCCAACACCACGATCGTCGGCCTCGACGGCGCCGTCCTGAAGGGCGCGAGCCTCCAGGTCAAGGACGCGACCAACGTCATCGTCCGCAACCTCGAACTGCGCGACGCCTACGACTGCTTCCCCGTCTGGCAGCCCAACACCGGCGGCCTCGGCGACTGGAAGACCGCCTACGACAACATCTGGCTGCGCGGCGCCACCCACGTCTGGGTCGACCACGTCACCGTCAGCGACAAGGGCCACCCGGACGAGAAGGAACCCACCTACTTCGGCCGCAACTACCTGCGCCACGACGGGCTGCTCGACATCACAGGCGGCTCCGACCTGGTCACCGTCTCCTGGAGCTGGTTCGCCGACCACGACAAGGCGATGCTCATCGGCAACAGCGACTCGGCCACCGGCGACCGCGGCAGGCTCCGGGTCACCCTGCACCACAACGAGTTCGAGTCCGTCGTCCAGCGCACACCGAGGGTCCGCTTCGGCCAGGTGCACCTCTACAACAACCGCTACGAGGTCACCGACGGCCACCGCTACTCGATCGGCGTGTCGACCGAGTCCGCCCTGCGCGCCGAGAACAACGCCTTCACCACCCCCGGCCACATCGAGGCCGCCGACCTGGTCAAGAGCTGGAACGGCAGCGCCCTGCACACGAGCGGCAACGTCTTCAACGGCTACCCCGTCGACCTGCTGACCATCTACAACGCCTACAACTCCGGCAGCGAACGCGATCTCACGGCGGACGTCGGCTGGACACCTACCCTGCACACGAAGATCGACAGCGCCGAGACCGCCGACCGAGCGGTGGCACACGGCGCGGGCGCAGGGAGGATCCCATGACCGTACCCATCGTTCTCGCGGGCGCACGCGGCCACGGCCGCTGGCACCTGGACAACATCAGCCGCCTCCAGAACAAGGGGGTCCTGCGGCTGGCCGGCATCTGCGAGCTCACCCCGCTGACCGCCGACGAGCTGCCCGAAGGTCTCGGTGCGCCCGAGCAGTCCGCGGACTTCGGCGCCCTGCTCGACGCCACCGGCGCGCGGATCGCGGTGATCTGCACCCCCATCCCCACCCACACCGACCTCGCCCTGACGGCCGCCGCCAGGGGAGTGCACCTGCTGCTGGAGAAGCCGCCCGCGCCCTCCTACGCCGAGTTCCGCCGGATGGCCGACGGGGTCGCCGCGGCCGGGGTCGCCTGCCAGATCGGCTTCCAGTCGCTCGGCTCGCACGCGCTGCCCGCGATCCGGACCCTGATGGCCGAGGGCGCCGTCGGCGAGGTCGTCGGCATCGGCGGCGCCGGCGCCTGGGCGCGCCCCGAGGCCTACTACCGGCGGGCACCCTGGGCGGGCAGACGCCGGCTGAACGGCGTCGACGTCATCGACGGCGCGCTGACCAACCCGCTCGCACACGCCGTCGCCACCGCCCTCGCCCTCGGCGGCTCCACCCGCGCCGAGGACGTCACCGAGGTCGAGACCGAGCTGCTGCGCGCCAACGACATCGAGACCGACGACACCTCCTGCGTCCGCGTCTCCACCGCACAGGGCCACCCCGTCACGGTCGCCGCCACCCTGTGCGCCGAGCACCCGGACGAGCCGTACGTCGTCGTGCACGGCAGCCGCGGCCGGATCACCTTCTGGTACAAGCAGGACCGCGTCCTGCTCCAGCGCGCCGACCACGGCCCCGAGGAGCACGAGTACGGCCGTACCGACCTGCTGGAGAACCTCGTCGCGCATCTCACCGACGGCACCGACCTGCTCGTCGTGCCGGAGGAGACCGGCGCCTTCATGAAGGTCGTCGAGGCGATCCGGGTGGCCCCCGACCCCGCCCCGCTGCCCGCCGGTTCCTGGCAGCTGCTGCCCGGCGAACAGCGCCGGGTCGTGCCCGGCATCGACGGCCTGGTCGCGGCCGCCGCCGACACCCTCGCCCTCTACTCCGAGCTGGGCGCCCCCTGGGCACTCCCCGGCGCTCTCAGAAAAGAGGTGAGCACATGATGACGGCCAACGACGCCCCGGTCCTCAGGATCGCGGCCCGCCCGGTCGCCCGGTACATCACCCGTCCCGAACTGCCGGAGCGGCTCTCCCCCCGCCCGTACCTGCACCCCGTGACCACCCTGGCCGGTACGGCGGTCACCGAGCTGAGCCCCGCCGACCACGCACACCACCTCGGCGTCGGTGTCGCCGTTCCCGACGTCGAGGGACACAACTTCTGGGGCGGGCGCACCTTCGTCCGCGACCGGGGCCCCACCGAGCTGGCCAACCACGGCGCCCAGCGCCACGCCGGCTTCCAGCTGCGCGACCCCGACGGCTTCGTGGAGGAGCTGCGCTGGGTGGCCGCCGGCGGTGAGCTGCTGCGCGAGCGCCGCACGGTCGCGGTCACCGAACTGACCGACACGGCCTGGGCGCTGGACTTCACCTTCTCGCTGACCAACGTCACCTCCGGCCCGCTGTCCATCGGCAGCCCGGCCACCAACGGGCGCCCCGGCGCCGCCTACGGCGGCTTCTTCTGGCGGGCCCGCAAGGAGGCGACGGCACCGGAGGTCTTCAGCGCCGACACCGAGGGCGAGACGCAGGTGCACGGCAGGCCCGCCGACTGGCTCGCGCTGGCCGGTTCCACCTGGACGCTGGTCTTCGCCGGTGCCACCGAACGGACCCGGCAGGACCCGTGGTTCGTGCGCACCGCCGAATACCCGGGCGTGGGCTCGTCGTTGGCCCACACCGAGCGGCTGCCGATCGAGCCCGGCGACACGGCCGTACGACGGATCGTGACCGTGGTCGCCGACGGCAGGCTCGACCGGGACGAGGCCGCCGCCCTGGTCCGCAAGGCGGTGAGCCCGTGACCAGCTACGCCAACCCCGTACTGAACGCCGACTGGTCCGACCCGGACGTCGTCCGCGTCGGCGACGACTTCTACCTCACCGCCTCCAGCTTCGGCCGCGTGCCCGGCCTGCCCCTGCTGCACTCCCGGGACCTGGTCAACTGGACCCTGGTCGGCCACGCCCTCGAACGCCTGGAACCCGCCGCCGAGTTCCGCACCCCGCGCCACGACTGCGGGGTCTGGGCCCCCTCCCTGCGCCATCACAACGACCGCTTCTGGATCTTCTGGGGCGACCCCGACCAGGGCATCTACCAGGTCAACGCCCCCGAGATCAGAGGCCCTTGGAGCCGCCCGCACCTGCTGAAGGCGGGCAAGGGCCTGATCGACCCCTGCCCCCTGTGGGACGAGGAGACCGGCGAGGCCTTCCTCGTGCACGCCTGGGCCAGGTCCCGGTCAGGGGTGAAGAACCGCCTCACCGGCCACCGGATGAACCCCGACGGCACCGAACTCCTCGACGAGGGCAAGGTGATCGTCGACGGCGACCGCATCCCCGGCTGGTTCACCCTGGAGGGCCCCAAGCTGTACCAGCACGACGGCTGGTTCTGGATCCTCGCCCCCGCCGGGGGAGTGGAGACCGGCTGGCAGGGCGCCTTCCGCTCCCGCGGGTTCTTCGGCCCCTACGACGAGAAGGTCGTCCTGGAGCAGCGGGACACCGACGTCAACGGCCCCCACCAGGGCGGCTGGGTGCGCACCCCGTCCGGCGAGGACTGGTTCCTGCACTTCCAGCAGCGCGGCGCCTACGGCAGGGTCGTCCACCTCCAGCCGATGCGCTGGGACGACGGCGGCTGGCCGGTGCTCGGCGACGACGGCGCCCCCGTCGCCGTGCACCGCACCCCCGACCTGCCCCCGCAGCCGCCCGCCGCGCCCGCCACCGACGACGACTTCCCCGGCGGACGGTTCGGCCGGCAGTGGCAGTGGACGGCCAATCCGCGCGACGGCTGGGCCACCCAGCACTCGGCGGACGGCCTCCGGCTGACCTGCGTCCGCTCGGCCGACGCGCACGACCTGCGCAGACTGCCGAATGTGCTCACCCAGCGGCTGCCCGGCATCCCCTCGGCGGTCGAGGTCGAACTGCGCCTGGACAGCGAGGAGCCCGGCGCGCGGGCCGGGCTCGCGGTGCTCGGGGACGCGTTCGGCTGGATCGGGTTGCAGCGGGGGGCGGACGGTTCGGTCCATCTCGTGCACCGGTTCGCGGAGGCCGTGGCCGAGAGGGAACGGGACGCCGGCCACCCGCGCCCGGCACCGGAGAACCGGGTCCGGCTGCGGATCGAGATCGCCGCCGGGGCCCGCTGCCGCTTCTCCTACGACCTCGGCGAGGGCTGGACGCCGTCCGGCCAGGTCTTCGCCGCCACCCCCTGGCGCTGGGTCGGCGCCCTGCTCGGACTGTTCGCCCTCGCGCCCGCCGGTCAGGGACACGCCGGCGCCGCCACGTTCACGCACTTCAGGATCAGCCCTCTGTAACTCGCTTGAGCCGTACGCCTGTTGGGAGCCGCAAAGATGCACTTCCGTAGCAAGCGCTTGCCCGGAGCGGGCAGAACCCTGGCCGCCGTCGCCGGCCTGGTCGCAGCCCTGGGACTGGGCGCGGTCGGGGAGGCCGATGCCGCGCCGGCCGTCGACCGGTTCTCCGGCGCACCCCATGGATTCGCCTCCCTGGCCGGGGGCACCGCCGGCGGCGCCGGCGGCAAGGTCGTCACGGTCACCGACCAGGCCTCGCTGGCGAAGTACGCGGCGGCGCCCGAGCCGTACGTCATCCGCGTCCAGGGTGCCGTCACCGCCGAGCCGTTCGGTGCGAACATCGAGGTCGCCTCGGACAAGACGATCGTCGGGGTCGGCACCGGCGGGGAGCTGGTGCAGGGCGAGTTCCATCTCAGCCCCGGCACCCACAACGTGATCATCCGCAATCTGACGATCCGTGACTCGGCGGTCGAGGGCAACTGGGACTGCAAGGACACCGACTTCGACGGCATCCAGATGGACACCGTCCACCACGTCTGGATCGACCACAACCGCTTCTCGAACATCTGCGACGGGCAGCTCGACATCCGCAAGGACAGCGAGTACGTGACCGTCTCCTACAACCGGTTCGAGAACAACAACAAGACGTTCGGGCTGGGCTGGACGACGAACGTCCGGACGCAGATCACCATCGACCACAACTGGTTCCGCAACACCAAACAGCGCAACCCCTCGGTCGACAACGCCGCCTACGCGCACCTGTACAACAACTACCTGACCGCGCAGGCGGATCCGGGCGACCCCGTGTGGACGTACGGGAACTGGTCGCGCGGCCGGACGAAGATGGTCATCGAGAACAGCTACTACGAGGACGTCCAGCACCCCTACCAGGCCGACGCCACCGCCGAGTTGGTGCAGCGCGGGTCGATCCTGAAGAACACCACGGGCCGCCACGACGCCTGGGGCGCCGCCTTCGACCCGCGGGAGTTCTACGACTACCGGCTCGACCCGGCCGCTGCCGTGCCCGCGCTCGTCCAGCGGTTCTCCGGGCCGCAGGAGCGGATCGGCGTCGTGCTGCACGTCCCGGCCGACTATCCGACCGTGCAGGCCGCCGTGGACGCCGTGCCCGACGGCAACACCGTGCCCGTGACCATCGCCGTCGCGCCGGGCACCTACCGCGCGAAGGTCTTCGTCCCCGCGACGAAGCCGAACATCCTGCTGCAGGGGACTGGACAAGATCGGTCGGACACCGTCATCGTCTACGACACGCCCGCCGCGTACGGCGGCTCCACCGGGAGCGCGACCGTACGGATCGCCGCGAACGACGTCACGGCGCGGAACCTCACCTTCAGCAACGACTTCGACGAGGCCGCGCACGAGCTCAACGGCGAGCAGGCGCTGGCGATGAAGACGACCGGTGACCGGATCGTCTTCGAGGACACCGCCTTCCTGGGCAACCAGGACACCCTGATGACCGACAGCCCCAAGCTGACCGCCATCAGCCGGGTCTACGTCCGCGACTCCTACATCGAGGGCGACGTCGACTTCATCTACGGGCGGGCGACCACCGTCATCGAACGGTCCGTGATCAAGGCGCTCAGCCGGGGCTCCACCACGAACAACGGCTACATCACCGCCGCCTCGACCTGGAAGGACAACCCCTACGGGTTCCTGATCACGGACTCGAAGGTGGTCAGCGACGCACCGGCCGGGTCCTTCCACCTCGGCCGGCCCTGGCACCCCGGCGGCGAGCCGGACGCCGTCGCCCAGGTGCTGATCCGGAACACCGAACTGCCGGCGGCGGTCAAGGCCTCGCCGTGGACCGACATGAGCGGGTTCTCGTGGAAGGACGCGCGGTTCACCGAGTACCGGAACTCCGGGCCGGGCGCGGAAGTGACCGCGGACCGGCCGCAGATGAGTGACGAGGAGGCGCGGTCGCACACCGTCGCCGACTACCTCGCAGGTGCGGACGGCTGGGCTCCGTACGCCCGCCGTCACTGACCCCCACAACTTCATATCGCCATGGATCCAGAAGAAGAGAGCCGACCAATGAAGATCAGCATCCGTAGAAGCAGGCGCGCTGCCACAGCCGTCGCCCTGGGCTCCGTGCTCGCCCTGACCGCCACCGCCTGCGGCGACGACGGCAGCGGCGGGGGCGGGGACAAGGGATCCGAGGGCTCCGGCAAGGGCGAGATCGTCTTCTGGGACAACAACGGCGGTGTCCGCACGGACATCTGGAAGGAGATCATCGCCGACTTCGAGAAGGCGAACCCGGACATCAAGGTCGAGTACGTCGGCATCCCCGCCACCGAGGTGCAGTCCAAGTACGACACCGCCATCCAGGGCGGCGGACTGCCGGACGTCGGCGGTGTCGGCGCGGCGATGCTCTCCGGGATCGCCGCGCAGAACGCGCTGGAGCCCGTGGAGGAGCGGCTCGCCGGGTCCTCCCTCAACGGCAAGCTCAACGAGGACATGGTCGAGTCGGTGAAGGTCGCCGGCGGCTCCGAGCACATGTACTCGATCCCCACCTCCGCCAACAACGGTGTCCTCTACTACCGCACCGACCTGTTCGACAAGGCGGGGCTTGAGGAGCCCACGACGTGGGAGGCCTTCTACAAGGCCGCCGAGAAGCTGACCGACTCCGGCAAGAACGAGTTCGGTTACACCATCCGCGGCGGCGCGGGCTCGATCGCGCAGGCCCTGGACGCGATGTACGGGCAGTCCGGCCTGACGTCGTTCTGGGACGCGAGCGGTGAGAAGACCACCGTCAACGACCCGAAGAACGTCGAGGCGCTGGAGAAGTACGCCGCCCTCTACAAGGAGGTCACCCCGGCCGCCGACCTCAACAATGACTTCACCAAGATGGTCGCCCAGTGGGACTCGGGCACCATCGGCATGCTGAACCACAACCTGGGCTCGTACCAGGACCACGTGAAGGCGTTCGGCACCGAGAAGTTCCGGGGCATTCCGCAGCCGATCGGGGCCGGTGGCAAGCGGGTGCAGGTGTCCAACCCGGTCGACGGTCTGGGCCTGTTCAAGAGCTCCAAGAACAAGGAAGCGGCCTGGAAGTTCATCGAGTTCGCCGCCTCGCACGAGGCGAACTCGAAGTGGAACGAGTCGGCGGGTGCGATTCCGTCCAACACGGAGGCGGCGAAGGACGCGTGGATCAATGAGGCGGAGCCTACGAAGCTGGCTGCTGCCGCGCTGAACGACGGGTCCACGACGATCGTGCAGCTGCCTTACTACCTGCCCGACTGGAACACGGTTTCCAAGGCGGACAACGAGCCGAACTTCCAGAAGGTGCTGCTCGGGAAGATGTCCGCGAAGGACTTCCTGGACACGTTGGCCGAGCAGCTGAATGCCGCGCAGGCCGAGTGGGTTGAGCAGAAGGGCTGAGTCGTCCTCTTCGGCTGTGGGGAGCTGCGGGTCCGTTGTGGCTGGTCGCGCAGTTCCCCGCGCCCCTGGGAGTTGCACATCCCCCTCGTCGAAAGGCTCACCCACGTGTCGCTCACGCGTAGACAGATTGCCTCGGCGGCCTTTGCCGCCGTACCCCTCGGCCTGGCCGCGAGCGGGACCGCGCAGGCCTCTTCCCGCCGTCCCCGCACCCTTTTCATTGCCGGTGACTCCACTGCCGCGCAGAAGTACGCCGATGCCGCGCCCGAGACCGGGTGGGGGATGGCGCTTCCCTTTCTGCTGCACAAGGACCTGCCCGTTGCCAATCACGCGGTGAACGGGCGGAGTTCGAAGAGCTTTGTCGACGAAGGCCGGCTCGATGTCATTCTGGGCGCCATTCGGCCGGGTGACTTTCTGCTGGTCCAGTTCGCGCACAACGACGAGAAGGTCACGGACCCCGCTCGGTACACCGAGCCCTGGACGACGTACCAGGACCATCTGCGGCTGTACATCGACGGCGCCCGGGCCCGTGGGGCCAGGCCCGTGCTCGCCACCGCGGTGGAGCGCCGCAGGTTCGACGCGGGCGGCAACGCGCAGCCCAGCCACGGCGACTACCCGGCGGCGATGCGTGCGCTCGCCGCGGAGGAGGACGTGGCGCTGCTCGACATCCAGGCGCTGTCGCTCGCCCTGTGGCAGGAGCTGGGCGTCGAGGAGACCAAGAAGTACTTCAACTGGACCGCGACCGAGCAGGACAACACGCACTTCAACCCGCCCGGCGCGATCGCCGTCGCGCGGCTCGTGGTCCAGGAGCTGCTGCGCACGCGGGTGCTGCGCCCGCAGGACGTGCGCAGGCTCGACGAGGAGATCCCGGAGTCCTGGATCACCTGGCCCGAGGCAGCCGCCTAACCCACCCGTACGCGAGAGAAATGAGCCGCACCATGAACGCACAGAAATGGCATGGGCATGCCACAGTGAAGGCGGCCGCGCTGATCGGCTGCACCGCGCTCGTCCTCGGGGTCACCGGTACCGGTGTCGCCCAGGCCGGCTCCCGCGACCTGGGCCGGGAGGTCCTCGCCGCCGGTGACGGCTGGGCCTCGGAGGGCACCGGCACCACTGGCGGCTCGGCCGCCGACGCCGAGCACGTGTACACGGTCAGCACCTGGGCCGAGTTCAGGGCCGCGCTCGCCGTCGAAGGCACCGCGCCCAGGATCATCAAGGTCAAGGGCATGATCGACGCCGTGTCCGAGGGCTGCGAGGCCTTCGCCGCCGAGGGCTACGACTTCCAGCAGTACCTCGCCGACTACGACCCCGCGGTCTGGGGCCACGACACCCCGGTCAGCGGCGAGCAGGAGACCCTGCGGGCCGCGTCCGCCGCGAGCCAGGACAAGGCCATCAAGGCCAACGTCCCGGCCAACACCACCATCGTGGGCGTGGGGAAGGGCTCCGGGATCCTCGGCGGCAGCCTCCAGATCAAGGGCGTGGACAACGTCATCGTCCGCAACCTCACCATCGAGGCCCCCCTCGACTGCTTCCCGCAGTGGGACCCGACCGACGACAACAAGACCGGCGCCTGGAACTCCGAGTACGACGCCCTCGTCGTCTACGGCTCCACCCATGTGTGGATCGACCACAACACGCTCACCGACGGCCGCTACCCGGACAGCACCCTGCCGGCCCACTTCGGCAAGGTGTACCAGCAGCACGACGGCCTGGTGGACGTGGTGCGCGGCGCCAACTACGTGACCGTGTCCTGGAATTCCTTCAACGACCACGACAAGACCATGCTGATCGGCAACAGCGACAGCGCGACCGCCACCGACGCGGGCAAGCTCAAGGTCACCCTCCACCACAACCGCTTCGAGGGCATCGTGGAGCGCGCCCCGCGGGTGCGGTTCGGGCAGGTCGACTCGTACAACAACCACTTCGTGGTCACCGCGGACCAGTCCTTCGGCTACGTCTTCGGCATCGGCAAGGACTCGCGGCTGTACGCCACGGACAACGCCTTCTCGCTGGCCGACGGCGTGAGCGTCGCCAAGACGCTGAAGAAGTGGAGCGAGGCCCCGCTGACCGCCGCGAACAACTACGTCAACGGCGAGCTCACCGACCTGATCGCCGTGCACAACGCGGAGATCCCCGCCGAGACCCTCCAGCCCGACGCGGGCTGGACCCCGACCCTGCGCACCAAGGTCCACTCGCCGCTGGTCGTCCCGGCGATCGTCGACCACCGGGCCGGCGCCGGCGGCTGCTGATCCCCAACGGGCCGGGGCGGGTCACCGCCCCGGCCCCTCCCACCCCCCCACGGCGAGGAAGTCCCCCGCACTCCACCCGCACTTCCAAGGAGCACCCGCATGCCCTCGCCCCACCTCGAACTGCCCCTGTCCAGAAGGGGATTCCTCATGGCGAGCGCCGGCGCGGCCGCCGCGATCGGCCTCGCCTCCGGCCCCGCCGAGGCGTCCACGAGGCCCTTCGGCCGCTACGGCTCACCCGCCGCCCGACTCACCCCGACCACCCTCTACGTCGACCCCCACGGCAGCGGCGACCACACCACGGTCCAGTCCGCGGTGAACGCCGCCAATGGCAGCGGCTGGACGCTCGTCCTCGCGCCCGGCACCTACCGCGAGACCGTCTCCGTCGACCTCACCCGCACCGAGATGACGTGGCTCGGCGCCGGCTACGATCCGCGCGAGGTCGTCATCGTGTACGACAACGCCGCCGGCACCCCCAAGCCCGACGGCTCCGGCACCTACGGCACCACCGGATCGGCCACCACGACCGTACGCGCCGACGGCTTCACCGCCCGCCGGATCACCTTCGCCAACGACTGGCTGCGCGCCGACCACCCCGAGATCACCGGCACCCAGGCCGTCGCCATCAAGGTGATGGGCGACCGCTCCGCCTTCCACCACTGCCGCTTCCTCGGCCACCAGGACACCCTCTACGCCGACACGAACGCGCTCACCCTCTTGGCCCGGCAGTACTTCTCCCACTGCTACGCCGAGGGTGACGTCGACTTCGTCTTCGGCCGGGCCACGGCCGTCTTCGAGCACTGCCACTTGCGCACCCTGACCCGCACCGACCTGGCAGGCGCCCCCTACGGCTTCGTCTTCGCGCCCTCGACGGCGGGCGCCAACCCGAACGGCTACCTCGTCACGAAGAGCCGGGTGACCAGCGAGGCCCCGGACGCCTTCTACAAGCTGGCCCGCCCCTGGGTGCCCAGCTCCGGCCGCACCGCCCGCCCGATGCTCACCGTCCGCGAGACCTGGCTCGGCGCCGGGATCGACGCCGTCGCGCCCTACGCCAACATGTCGGACGCCTACCCCTGGCAGAACCAGCGGTTCGCCGAGTACCGCAACACCGGACCGGGCGCCGAGGCCACCGTCCCCGACAACCGTCCCCAACTCACCGACGAGCAGGCCGAGTCGCAGACCCGCGCCGCCCTCCTCGGCGACTGGGAGCCGTGGAAGGAGGACTGCTGACATGCGCCGACGCACCCTTCTCGCGGGCCTCACCGCCGGACTCGCGGTCACGGGCGGGGGCTCCGCTCTCGCCGCCGGCCGCCGTGTCCTGCACGTCCGCCCCGGCGACTCCGTCCAGGCCGCCGTGGACGCGGTCGGCGGACCGGGCTGGACGATCGTCGTGCACCCCGGCACCTACCGCGAGGTCGTCAACGTCCCGGCCGCCGCAGCGGAGTTGACCATTCGCGGGGCCACCCGCGACCCGAGTGACGCCGTCATCGTCCACGACAACGCCAACGGCACCCAGAAGCCGGACGGTTCGGGTACCTACGGCACCGCGGGCTCCGCCACCTTCACCTCCGCCGCCCCCGGACTGACCGTCCGCGACCTCACACTCGCCAACGACTGGCTGCGCGCCGACCACCCCGAGATCACCGGCACCCAGGCGGTGGCCGCGTACGTGACGGGAGACCGGTCGTACTTCGAGAACGTCCGCCTCCTCGCCCACCAGGACACCCTCTTCGTCGACACGACCGCGCTCACCGCCTTCGACCGGCAGTACTTCCACCACTGCTACATCGAGGGCGACGTCGACTTCGTCTTCGGCCGGGCCACGGCCGTCTTCGAGGACTGCCACTTCCGCACCCTGCAACGGGACGTGACCTTCACCCCGAAGGGCATGGTCTTCGCGCCCTCCACCGCCCGCGCCAACCCCTACGGCATCCTCGCCCTGCGCTGCCGGATCACCTCCGGCGCCGAGGACGGGGCGTACAAGCTGGCCCGGCCGTGGGTGCCGTCGTACGAGACGACCGCCTGGCCGTCGCTCGTCGTGCGGGACACCCGGATCGGGCCCGGCATCGACGCGGTGACGCCGTACACGAACATGCGGGAGGCCTACCCCTGGCAGACCATGCGGTTCAGGGAGTACGGCAACACCGGGCCGGGGGCGGAGATCACGGTCCCCGAGAACCGGCCGCAACTCACCGCCGAGGAAGCCGAGTTGCACACCAAGCGGGCGTACCTCGGTGACTGGCGGCCCGTTGCGTAGAGCAGCGGCCGCCCTGCACGTCATCCCCATCCCCCCATTGCACGAGAAAGGACCCGCACTCCATGTCTCGTCGTACCGCTCTGACGGCCGTCGCCGCCCTCGCCCTGGGCAGCGGCCTCGCCGTCCTCCCCACCCAGGCCCAGGCCGCGACCGTGGTCGTCGACACGACCGCCGAGCTGACCAGCGCCATCTCCGGCGCCACCGCCGGCACCGTCATCCAGGTCCGCGGCGGCACCTACTACCCGACCGCCACCCTCCAGTCCACCGCCAACGGCACCTCGTCCTCGCCGGTCACGCTCACCGCGTACGGCTCGGAGACCGTGAAGATCGACGGGTCGTCGCTGCCCGACGGCGACTGGATCTTCAAGCTGACCGCGGACTACTGGAACGTCTCCAACATGACCTTCCAGAACGCCCCGGACAGCGCGGTCGTCTGCCAGTCCTGCACGGGCACGGTCTGGAGCAACATCAAGACCATCAACGGCGGCGACTCCGGCTTCACGCTCACCGGGGACGGCACGGTCAACAACACCGTGAGGAACATCGACAGTTACGGTCACTACGACCCCGCCAACCACGGCGAGAACGCCGACGGCATCGCCGTGAAGTACGGCTCCGGCACCGGCAATCTGATCACCGGCGCGCGCCTCTACAACAACTCGGACGACGGGCTGGACTTCTGGTCCTTCTCCTCGCCCGTCACCGTCGAGCACACCTGGGCCTTCGGCAACGGCAGGAACCGCTGGTCCGACTCCGCGTTCGCGGGCGACGGCAACGGCTACAAGCTGGGCGGCGACGGCGAGGTCGTCGCGCACGTCGTCAACAACTCGGCCGCCTGGGACAACGCGGGCAACGGCTTCACCGAGAACAGCAACACCGGCGCGATCGTCATCAACCGCACCACCGCCTACGCCAACGGCAAGTGGGGGTACTACTTCGCCACCGGCGCGGCCAAGCTCGGCCGCAACCTGGCCGTGTCCAACGGCAGCGGCGCGGTCAGCAAGGGCTCCTCGGTCACCTCGTACATGAACAACTGGGACTCCGGCGTCGCCACACCGGCGTTCCGTTCGACGGACGCGTCCAGCACCTACAACGCCCGCCAGTCCAATGGCGCGCTGCCCGTGACCACCTTCCTGACCACGGGCAGCACGACCATCGGCGCGACGATGGACTGAGCTAGGGCCGCACGGGCCTGATGGACTCCAGGGTCGGCACCACCGGCAGGATCGTCCCGTCCTGCGCGAAGCGCAGCCGGTCGATCGTCGTCTCCCGGTGCGTGCCGTCCCCGCCCGGCTTGCCGGGGCCGTTCAGCGCGAACCGGTGGTAGACGATGTACCAGTCGTCGGTGCCGGGGGCGTTCACCACCGAGTGGTGGCCGGTGCCCTTGATGCCGTACTCGGGCCGCTTGGACAGGATCGTGCCCTGCTTGGTCCACGGGCCGAGCGGGGACGGGCCGGTGGCGCAGGCGACGTGGTAGTTCTCGCTGCGGGTGTCGTCCTCGGACCACATGAAGTAGTACGTGCCGTTCCGCTTGATCACGAAGGAACCCTCGCGGAAGTTCGCCGGGGTGATGTCCTTCACCTGGGCGGGGTCGAACGACACCATGTCGTCGTTCAGCGGGACGACATAGCCGCGGCCGTTGCCCCAGTAGAGATACGAGGTGCCGTCGTCGTCCGTGAAGACGGCGGGGTCGATCATCTGGCCGCTCCAGGCGCCTCCCTTCGCCACCAGAGGCTCGCCCAGCGCGTCCTTGAAGGGGCCGGCGGGGGAGTCGGCCACCGCCACGCCGATCTGCTGCTCGGCGCAGAAGTAGAAGTAGTACTTGCCGTCGCGCTCGGCGATCGCCGGCGCCCAGGCGTATTTGTCCGCCCAGCTCACGTCCGGGCCGAGGTCGAGGATGACGCCGTGGTCCTTCCAGTGGACCAGGTCCTTCGAGGAGTACGCCTTGAACTGTGTCCCGCCCCAGCCGCGGAAGCCGTCGGTCGTCGGGTAGATCCAGTACTCGCCGTCGAGATACTGCACGTCCGGATCGGCGTTCAGCCCGGGCAGGACGGGACTTCGGGTCGGCACCGCCTCCACCGTCCAGGTGCGGCTCGTGCCGTCCGCCGCCGTGACGGTGTACGTCTGCGGGGTGCGGAAGTCGCGGTGCGTGCCGGACCTCGGGCTGACCGTCGCGCCCTCACCCGCCCACAGCTTGGGGGCGAGGTGCCGGAGATCGGCGTCCGGCTCCATCGGCAGCACGACCTTGTTCGCCGCCTCGGTGACGATCGCGTACCCCTTCTGGCCGCGTGCCGTCGCGTCCACCACGGAGGCGGGGCTCGCCGGGTACGCGGACAGCAGCCGGTCGTACTCCTCCTGCGTCACGGGGATGACCGTGCCGTGCCGCGGGCTTGCGGGCAGTTGGTAGTCCGTCGACGGGGTCCACTGCCCGGAGTCGAGGTCGGTGGTCTCGAAGGGGAGATAGCCGCGGCCGCCGTACTCGTCGATGAACAGGTACCACTTCTCCTCGGTGTTCGACTTGAACACCGTCGGCCCCTCACCGCGGTCCATCGCCCCGCTGCCGATGCAGTCGGAGACGAAGTCGTACGACGTGTCGGTCAGCGAGGTCGACTTCTCCCCGGTGATGAACTTCGAGCAGGGGTTGGCGGAGCCGGGGTCCCGCTCGTCCTTGGTGTAGCGGTAGTAGGTGCCCTCGTGCTCGACGACCGTGGAGTCGATGACCGAGTAGCCGGGGTCGTTCCAGACCTTGGGCTCGCTGAAGGTGCGGAAGTCCTTCGTGGTCGCGTACAGCATCTTGTTGTACGTCGAGCCGGTGTGCTCGGGGTCGTCGTCGGCGTACAGCTTCGACGCCCAGAAGACGACGTACTCGCCGAGCGTCTCGTCCCAGTAGGCCTCCGGTGCCCAGGTGTTGCCCGCGCTGTCGGGCGAGACCTTCACCAGGCGCTGGTCGGTCCAGTTCACCAGGTCGGTGGACTCCCAGACCATGATGGACTTGCTGCCGTGCCGCTGGACGTAGTCCCAACTGCCGCTGGAACTGCGGTACATGCGCAGGTCGGTGGCGATCATGTAGAACTTGTCGCCCTCGGGGGAGCGGATCACGAACGGGTCGCGCAGGCCCTTCTCCCCGATGGTGGAGGTCAGAACCGGCTTGCCGGCGTTCAGCTCGCGCCAGTGCAGGGCGTCGTTGCCCCGGCTGAGGGCGTAGCGGATCTGCTCGCCGTCGGCGGTGCCCTCGCCGGTGAAATAGGCGAAGAGATAACCGGCGTACTTGGGCTGCTTCACGGGTGGTGCTCCTGAGTGGGCGGAACCGGGCGGTGCGGTGAGAAGGGTGAGGAGGAGCGAGAGACAGGCGACGAGCAGAAGGCGTGGGCGCATGTCAGTCCCTGTGTGAGTGTGGGGGTTTCTGTTGGGTGGTGCGCGCCTTCGGAGTGTCACCAGCCGGAAACAGCACGTCAATCGGTAGAGGCGGGATCTCAGGGAGCGAAAGTTTCGCTTGTTTTCGTTGAGGTGCGGCAACCTCCCGGGTCCTGGTGACGACTGCAGAGCGTCCCCATCCCCAAGGAAAGGAACGCTCCGTGCGTCAGAGCACCGGACGCCACCGCAGGACCCGCACCCTCTCCATCGCCGCGGCCGTGGCCGTCGCGGCAGGGGCGGGCGGCGTCTACCTCGGCCTCTCGAACGGCGGTGCCGAGGCCGCCTCGACGACGGTCACCGTCTCCTCCACCGCCGATCTGGAAGCGGCCGTCAAGAACGCCACCTCCGGCACCACCATCCAGGTCCGCGGCGGCACCTACACCCCGGCCGCCACCCTCAAGTCCACCGCGAACGGCACCAGTTCGGCGCGGATCACGCTGAAGGCCCACGGCAGCGAGAAGGTGAAGATCGACGGCTCCAAGCTGCCCGACGGCTCCTGGCTGGCCGGGATCTACGGCGACTACTGGACCGTCTCCGGGATCACCTTTCAGAACTCCCCGGCCCAGGGTTTCGTCGCCACCTCGTCCGTCGGAGGCGTCTTCAAGAACCTCGTGACCGCGAACAACGGCGACTCCGGGTTCACCCTGCGCGGCGACGGCACGACGAACAACCTCGTGCAGAACCTGGACAGTTACGGCAACTACGACCCCGCAGCGCACGGCCAGAACGCCGACGGCATCGCGGTGAAGTTCGGCTCCGGCGCCGGCAACCGGATCACCGGCGCGCGCCTGTACAACAATTCGGACGACGGTCTCGACCTCTGGCAGTTCTCCTCGCCGATCACGATCGACCACTCCTGGGCCTTCGGCAACGGCAAGAACCGGTGGGGCGACACGGCCTTCGAGGGCAACGGCAACGGCTACAAGCTCGGCGGCGGCGGGGTCACCGTCGCGCACGTCGTCAACAACAACGCCGCCTGGGACAACACGCTGAACGGGTTCACCGAGAACTCCAACCCCGGCGCGATCATCCTGAACCGCAACACCGCGTACGCGAACACGGAGGCGGGCTTCTACTTCGCCACGGGTAAGGCGCGGCTCGCCAGGAACCTCGCGGTGAGCAACAAGGGCGGGCTGTCCAAGCTCGGCTCGTCCACGGTGTCCGCCGCGAACAACTGGAACAGCGGGGTCTCCGCGCCGGGCTTCAAGTCGGTGGACGCGGCGACGGCGTACGGCTCCCGCCGGGCTGACGGATCGCTGCCGACCACGTCGTTTCTCACCACCGGCTCCACGACTATTGGGGCGACCATGAACTGAGTCGTCGGCTGCGGGTCGTCCGTGGCTGGTCGCGCAGTTCCCCGCGCCCCTTTGGGGCGCAAAGCGCCCCCTGTCGGTCGTCACCGGCAGGGGGCGCTTCTTCTGCTGACCGAGGGGGGCTCAGGTCAGCAGGTCTGTGGGGTTACTGGTACGTGATGTCAGACGCGGTGAAGCGGCAGGACGTTCCGTCCGGGCCCACACCGAGCTGGGTCGGCTCCGCGCCGGTGTTGTTGCCCTTGAAGCGGACGCACGTCTTGATCTTCTTGCCGCTGTCGCCGTGGATACGGACCTTGCGCAGCGCGGCGGTGTCCCCGTAGTTGGAGTTGATGCCCACGATCGAGTTCATCGGCGCGGTGACATCCACGTCGTTGATGATGACCGTGCGCTTGTACTGCGTGGAGCAGTTGCCACAAGTGCGCACCAGCTTGCCGGAGTTGGCCACCTGGAACTTGCTGACGACCAGCTTGCCGGCGCCGTTGAACTGCAGGACCTTGTCCGAGCCGTTCTTCGCGCCGCCGCCGTAGACGGTGTACACGGAGGAGGCGGACTTGCCCTTGAAGGTCGCCGCGTCCTCGCCGACGTCCAGCCACCACACGTTCTGCAGGGTGCAGGAGCCCAGGCAGTGGACGCCGTCCGCGGCCGGGGTGCCGATGATCACGTTCTTGAGGACGGCGCCGTCGGCCAGCTGGAAGACCGGGTCCTGGCCCTCGTCCTGGCTGTCGCCGCCCAGGGCGCCGCTGCCGTAGAACTTCTTGTAGCCGCCGTCGTAGGTGCCGGAGACCTTGATGGTGCTCGACACGGCCTGGTTGCCCTTGGCCGTCGGCCAGGAGGACGCGGCGCCCGCGGAGTTCAGCATCGTCGTGGTGACGATCGCCGCGCCGGTGATGCCGAGGGCCGAGGCTCCGGCGATCAACGCCCGCCGCTTGGTGACCCGGCGGCGGTGGCGGACGCGCTGTTCGGCTCGTGCAGTCATGCCCATTCCTTGCGTGGGGAGTTGTTCCTTGCGCTACCTGGTCGCCACCGGCCGGGAATGGGTTGCCGCTCTTTCGAAAAACTCTCAGGAATCGCCTTCGGCGTCCGCGTCGTCGCCCTCGTGCGGCGCGAAGTCGCCCCCCACGGACAGCTGTTCGTCACCGGCCCGGGCCGTCGCCGCGTAGCTGTCGCCCTGGGCGTCCCGGCCGCCGCGCTCATGGTTGTACTGCCCCGCGAACACCCACTCGCCCTTGGGGACCGTACGGCCCTCCTTGAGCGTCCAGGTGTGGACGAGGAAGCCGTCCCGCTCCTCGACGGTGAGCACGAAGTCGTCCTCCGGCAGCGACCGCCAGGCGCCTGTCGAGGTCACCCCACCGGTCTGCGCCACCTTCAGCACGACGGTGAGCCCGGTCAGTTCCCGGTCCGTCTTCAGGGTCACATTGCTCTGCGCCCAGAACTCGTTGCTGTGCGGGTCCACCGAGCCGTCCGACCACAGCGGGCCGTCCTCCTCACCCGCCGCGGGCGGCTGCGCCGTCGCCGACGGCTGCGTCTGCGTGGGCGACGAACTCGGCCCCCCGTCGGTCTCCTCGGAGTTCTCCGGATCCGGGTCCGCGGGCGGGGCCGGCGGCACCGGCTTACGGCTCGTCGTGTCCGGTGACGGCGTGGGCGTCGGCGAGGTCGCCACCGTCTGCTGCGGGGTGTCCTCCTTCACGGCGGAGGCCACCGCGTAGCCGCCGACCGCGAGCACGCCCGCGACCGCGGCCGTGGCGCTCACCACCCGCACCCAGCCGAACACCGGCGGACGGGTCGCCCGGTGGTCGGCGCGGGTCTGTTCGCTCATGCCGCGCTCGATCCGGGCGAGGATGCGCTCGCGGTTCGGCTCGTGCGCCTCGGCCGCCTGGTGCAGCCGGGCGCGCAGTTCGTCGTGCACGTCCCGCTGCATGCTCATCGGTCCCTTCCTGCGGCGTTGCGCGCCATGGCCGCGTGCATCGTCAGTGGTGCCCCCTGCGTGCCGAGCAGCCGCTGGAGTTCCGCCATTCCCTTCGAGGTCTGGCTCTTCACCGTACCGACGGAGACGCCGAGGGCGAGCGCGGTGTCCTTCTCCGAGAGGTCGAACGCGTGCCGCAGCACCACGCAGGCGCGTTTGCGGAACGGGAGTCTACGCAACGCCTCCTGCACGTCGACGACGCCCGCCACGTCCGGGTTCTCGGTCTTCTCCTCGCGCTGCGACCAGAACAGGGCGATGCGCCGCCGTTCGCGGACCGCGCTGCGGATCCGGGTGCGGGCCAGGTTGGCCACCACCCCGCGCGCGTAGGCGACCGGATGATCCGCCGCGCGGACCCGGTCCCAGCGGTGCCACAGCGCCAGCAGCGCGTCCGCCGCCAGATCGTCGGCGGCGTCCGCCTCGCCCGTCAACAGATGGGCCAGCCGGGACAGTTCGGCGTAGTGGCGCTCGAAGAAGGCATGGAACTCCACGGAGGCGGCGTCGTCGACGACTGTGCCCACGGGCGACCTCTCCTGCCTGTGAGTGGCATGTGAATGACGTGTGATGGTCCGGGGATCTTCCCGCGATCTTCCGGTCGAGGTCCGGAAGCGTAGCAGTGATCGAACACCCGGTTCGTACGGGGCTTCGAACAACGTGTGGCCACCCGCACATTGAGCAGGCCCGATCCGTAACACGGGGAAAACCTGAAACGGGTTCGACACGGGAACAATCCAGCCAGCATCCGCACATCGATCATTCAGGCAACAAGGAGCAACCCGCATGTCCGAACTGCAGAAGACCGTCGACCGGCCGGAGGACGCGCCACCGCCCGTGAACAGCGTCGACCGCTTCTTCAAGATCTCCGAACGGGGGTCCACCTTCAGTCGTGAGATACGCGGCGGCTTCGCCACCTTCTTCACGATGGCCTACATCCTTGTCCTGAATCCCATCATCCTCGGCAGCGCCAAGGACAAGTTCGGCGAGCAGCTCGACCCCGTCCAACTCACCACCGCCACCGCCTTGGTCGCGGCCGTCATGACGATCATCATGGGCGTCGGCGGCAACCTGCCGCTCGCCCTCGCCGCCGGCCTCGGCCTCAACGCCGTCGTCGCCTTCCAGATCGCCCCGCTGATGAGCTGGGACGACGCGATGGGCCTGATCGTCCTCGAAGGCCTGCTGATCTGCGTCCTGGTGGTCACCGGGCTGCGCGAGGCCGTCATGCACGCCATCCCGCAACCGCTCAAGCAGGCGATCAGTGTCGGCATCGGCCTGTTCATCGCCTTCATCGGCTTCGTCGACGCCGGCTTCGTCAGCCGTATCCCCGACGCCGCGAACACCACGGTCCCGGTGCAGCTCGGCGGCACCGGCACCCTCACCGGCTGGCCGATCCTCGTCTTCTGCCTCGGCGTGCTGCTGACGATCGGACTGCTCGCCCGCAAGGTCAAGGGCGCCATCCTGATCAGCATCGTCGCCATGACGATCGTCGCGCTGGTCGTCAACTCGATCGCCGACGTCAAGGCCTGGGGCCTGACCACGCCCGAGTGGCCGGACGAGCTGGTCGACACCCCCGACTTCGGGCTGCTCGGTCAGTTCAGCCTGTTCGGGGCGTTCGGCGAGACCACCGTCATCACGGTCGTCCTGCTCGTCTTCACGCTGATCCTGTCCGACTTCTTCGACACCATGGGCACGGTCGTCGGCGTCAGCGCGGAGGCGGACCTGCTCGACGAGGACGGCAAGGTCCCGAACCTCGGCCGGGTGCTGCTCATCGACGGCGCGGCGGCGGTCGCGGGCGGGGCCGCGTCCTCCTCCTCGGCGACGTCGTACATCGAGTCGGCGGCCGGTGTCGGCGAGGGCTCGCGCACCGGCTTCTCCAACCTGGTCACCGGCGGCCTGTTCGCCCTCGCGCTCTTCCTCACCCCGCTGCTCACCATCGTCCCGCTCCAGGCGGCGGCGCCCGCCCTGGTCGCCGTCGGCTTCCTGATGATGACCCAGGTCAAGCACATCGACTGGGACAAGTACGAGATCGCCATCCCGGCGTTCCTCACCATCGCCGTGATGCCGTTCACGTACTCCATCACCAACGGCATCGGGGCGGGCTTCGTCGCCTACGTCCTCATCAAGACGGTGCTGGGCAAGGCGAAGGACGTCCACTGGCTGCTGTGGGGGACCTCGGCGCTGTTCCTGGTGTACTTCGCGATCGATCCCATCGAGCAGATCCTGGGCGTGAAGTAGGGGAAAGGGCCCCGGCGTCGAACCGGGGCCCTCGCGCTAGCTCTTGAGTGCCGCTTCCATCATCGCCTTGGCCACCGGCGCGGCCAGCCCGTTGCCGCTGACCTCCGACCGGGCCGCGTCCGACTGCTCGACCATGACCGCGACCGCGACCTCCTTGCCGTTCGAGTCGGACTTCGCATACGACGTGAACCAGGCATACGGCGTCTTGCTGTTGTTCTCACCGCGCTGCGCCGTACCGGTCTTGCCGCCCACGGTCGCGCCCGAGATCCGCGCGTTCGTGCCCGTTCCGTCCTCGACGACCGTCTGCATGGCCGACTGAAGCTGCTCGGCGGTCTCGGAGCTCATGATCCGCGTCGTGCCGGCCTCGTCGTCGTAGTCCTTGAGGACACTGCCGTCGCTGTCGGTGATCTGCGAGACCATGTGCGGCGACACCTGCTTGCCGCCGTTGGAGATGGCCGCCGACACCATGGCCATCTGGAGCGGTGTCGCGGTGACGTCGAACTGGCCGATGCCCGTCAGTGCGGTCTGCGCCTCGTCCATGCCGGACGGGTACACGCTCTCGTACGCCCGCACCGGCACATCCTGCTCGTCGTCGTTGAAGCCGAACTTCTCCGCCGTCTCCCGCACCTTGTCCTGGCCCAGGTCGTAGGCCATCTTCGCGAAGACGTTGTTGCAGGAGTACTGGAGCGCCACCCGGATCGAGGCGTTCTCGCAGGGCGCGGAGGTGTTCTCGTTCTTCAGGACCGTGGTCGTGCCCGGCAGCGTGTACGGGTCCGGGCTGTCGGTCTTCTCGTCCACCGACGAGTACAGCCCGTCCTCCAGCGCGGCCGCCGCCACGACCAGCTTGAACGTCGAACCCGGCGCCACCGGCTGGCGCAGCGCGCGGTTGGTCAGCGGTTTGTCGGAGTCCTTGTTCAGCTTCTTCCAGGCCGTCCCGGCGGTATTGGCGTTCGTCAGCGACGACGGGTCGTACGACGGGGTCGACACGACCGCCAGGATCTTCCCGGTCGTCGGGTCGATCGCGACCGCCGCGCCCTTCTTGTCGCCGAGCGCCTCGTAGGCCGCCTTCTGCACATCGGGGTCGATCGTGGTGACCACGTTGCCCGGATCGGCCCGCTTGTTGGTGACCGTGTCCAGTGCGGTCTTCAGCCGGTTGTCCGTGCCGTTGAGCAGGTCCTGGTAGATGCCCTCCAGCTGGGTCGACGCATACGCCTGCGAGGCGTAGCCCGTCACTGCCGCGTACAGCTCGCCGTCGGTGTACGTGCGCTCGTACGCGAGGTCGCTTCCCTTCGTCCGCGCGGAACCGGTGATCGCCTCACCGGCCACGATGATGTTCCCGAGCGGCGCCGCGTACGTCGCGATCACGTTCCGCCGGTTGTCCTTGTCGTCCGCGAGCGCCTGGCCCTCGTAGAACTGCACCCAGGTCGCCCTGATCAGCAGAGCGAGCACCATGAGCAGCGTGAAGACCGAGGCGCGCCTGATCGTCTTGTTCATTGCGCTGGTCAGGACGAGCCGGGCGGGGGGAATCGTTCCCTTGCGCGGCTTTTCTCATCGAGTGTTCATGAAGCCCGCCTCGTACGCGGCGACCACGGCCTGGGTGCGGTCCCGGGTGCCCGTCTTCGCCAGCACCGCCGCGACGTGCGACTTCACGGTGGCGGGGCCGACCTCCATCCGGCGGGCGATCTCCGCGTTGGTCAGCCCGGCCGCCATCAGCCGCAGCACCTCGCTCTCCCGCCCGGTGAGCTTCGCCACCCAGGGCGCGGGCGCGGGGTACGCGCGCGCGTGCTCGGCGGCGAGGGTGCGCACGGCGGCCGGGAACAGCAGGGTGTCGCTGCGCGCGACCAGCCGCACCGCCTGGACGAGGGCGTCCGCGTCGGCCCGCTTGAGCAGGAACCCGGCCGCTCCGGCGCGCAGGGCGTCGTACACGTAGGAGTCGTTCTCGAAGGTGGTCACGACGACCACGCGGGGCGGGGCGTCGAGCGTGGCGAGGATCTGCTCGGTGGCGCGGATGCCGTCGATCTCCGGCATGCGTACGTCCATCAGCACGACGTCGGGCCGCTCTTCGCGTACGACGGACACGGCCTCGGCGCCGGTGGCAGCCTCGCCGACGACCTCCAGGTCCGGCTCGGCGGAGAGGATCGCGCGCAGGGCGGTGCGGACCATGCGCTCGTCGTCGGCGAGGACGATCCGGACGGGCGGGCGGTCGGTCATGCGGGTCCTTTCGTCGGAAGACGTACGTGCAGTCGCCAGGTGTCCCCGGCCGGCCCCGCCTCCGCCGTGCCGCCCAGCAGCCGGGCCCGGTCGGCGATGCCGCGCAGCCCGTGGCCGCCCCTGCGCTCCGCGGGAAATGCGGCGCTGGACCGTTGATCGTCTGCGGGTCCGTCGTGGCTGGTCGCGCAGTTCCCCGCGCCCCTTTGGGGCGCTGCTCGCAGCGGGTTCTCCAAGGTGATGTCCAGATGCTTGCCCGCGGCCTCAATGCGCAGGGTTACATCCTGGCTGCCCGCGTGCTTGAGGGCGTTGCTCAGCCCCTCCTGCACGATGCGGTACGCCTCGCGGGACAGCATCTCCGGCAGGTCCCCGGGTTCGGCGTCGACCGTGGCCGTCACCCGCAGACCGGCGGCCCGGGTGCGGCGCAGCAGCCCGTCCAGGTCGGCGGCGAGGGTGGGCGCCGGGGCCGTGCCGGGGCCGTCGCCGTCCCGCAACACCCCGAGGACCGCGTCCAGTTCGCCGACCGTGCGCCGGGTGGTGTCCTCGATCGCTTCGAGCGCCTCACGCACGAACTCCGGGTCGCTGTCGAGGAGTCGGCGGGCCGCGCTCGCCTGGAGGGTCACCGCGCTCAGCGCGTGCCCGACCAGGTCGTGCAGCTCACGGGCCAGCCGGTTGCGCACGGCGAGATCGGCGGCGCGGGCCTCGGCCGCCGCGAGCCGGTCCTCCGGCGTGGGGCCGAGCAGGGCGGGCGCCCAGCGGGCGAGCAGCGCGCCCGCGCCGGCCGCGCAGGCGGCGAGCGCGACCAGACAGGCCACGCCCGCGAACGGCAGCAACGCCAACACCCAGGCGCGGTCGAGTACTTCGGGCATGCCGAGCCGGGAGCCGGTCAGCGCGGCGACCGGCGGCAGGGCGAGGAGCACGGCGGCGAACGGCGGCACCGCGAGCGACATCCCGGCGATGATCCCGCCGAACCCGAGGTGCAGCGTGAACCAGGCCGCCGTACGCCCCTTGGCGGCCCGGCCGCGGGCCGGATCGTAGGTGAGCCTGTGCTCGTCGACACCGCACAGCGAGCGCACGGCGGCGGCCTCCAGCGAGCGGGTCAGCGGGAACAGCGCGGCCGTCAGGGCGGCGAGCGGCAACCCGACGGCGAACGACAGGAGTTGGGCGACGATGTCCTGGAAGACGTAGCGCACGTCGAGGGCCGGCCCCACGACGATCTCGCCGACGAAGACGTACGGCATGGCGAGCGCGCCGCCGAGGATCAGATGGATCCAGCGCCGGCGCGTCCGTCGCCCGAACAGGAACCGGGCGAACTCCCTCACGTCCGGTGCCGGGGGAGGACGGCGGACCGCTCCGCGAGGAAGTGGGCCCCTACGGCGGCCACGAGGATGCCGGTGATCATCTGGCCAGCGTAGGCGAAGTGCATCACCGGCGTGAGGCGGTCGCCGACGTCGTCCGTCCCGGTCAGCGACGCGAGCGACAGCCAGGCGCCCCAGCAGGCGACGGCGCCCGAGCCGACCCAGGCCAGGGCGAGCGGCACCCTGACCGGCAGCACCGGGGCGCTGCGGAAGGCGAGCAGCCAGGCGCCGCCGACGGCCGCGAGGAGGAAGAGCGCGTCCACGGCCTGCAGGACGTGGAAGTCGGTGGTGCGGTCGGCGATCCGGCCCTCGCTCAGACCGGCGGTGGCGCCGCCGGCCCACAGCAGATGGCAGGCGAGCGGGAACAGGGCGACGACGGCGGCGGCAACGGCACCGGCGTGCCGGACGGGACCGCCCGAACCGCGCGGCAGCTCCCAGACCCGGCCGCGCCACAAGTCGCCCCAGCGGTCACGGGCGTAGAGCACGAAGAGCGTGCCGAGGGCCAGGCCCTGGACGATGAAGCCGCCGTAGACGACCCCGAACACCCAGTCGTGGAGGAAGGGTTCGCCGCCGGTGTCGTCGGCGTTGTTCACCGTCCCGCCGAGCAGCTTCACCAGCAGCTGGAGCGGGAACCCCGTCATGATCGGCGCGAGCAGCCCGGTCGCGACCCACACCGGCACCGCCAGCAGCCAGGCCGGCACGCGCAGCCCCCAGGGCTGGGTCAGCACCAGCGCCAGCACGATCACACCGCTGTCCATCAGCAGCGTGACCCCGTTGGCGACGGCCATGGCGGTCGGGTGGTCGAGCAGCGAGCTGCCCTCCGGGATCCCGATGTGACTCCCGGCGATCCAGGCCACCTTGAGCCCGAGGTACGGCAGGCAGGAGACGATGGCGGCGGCGCGCAGCGCGCGACGGGGGAGGGCGGGGGCGCCGGGCTCGGCGACGAGTGACTGCGTCATGCCTCAACGCTCTCGCGGGGGCCCCGGCGCCCACCTCCTGCACGGCGATGATCCCTCTCCGCCGCGCGGGGGAGAAGGTACTCAGCCTTCCAGCGTCAGCACGACCTCGTCGATCTCCTCGCCGCGGGCGGCCGCGAAGCCGCGGGCCTGGGCGGACAGCCGGAAGCCGCACTTCTCCAGGACCCGGCGCGAGGCGTCGTTGTCGGCGGCCGCCCGTGCGTACAGCGGGCGTTCGGGCACCTCCGCCAGCAGCGCCCGCAGCGCGGCCGTCGCGATGCCGCGGCCCCAGTACGCCCGGTCGATCCAGTAGGTGACCTCGCGCTCGCCCGGTTCGCCGTACACCGCCGCGCTGCCCACCACGTCACCGTCGACGAGCACGGTCCGGTTGACGGCGTCCGAGGCGCGGACCCGCTTCCAGTGGGCCGTGAAGGCGTCCCAGTCGGCGGGATCCTTCGGGGTGAAGGCCGCCATGCGCAGGGCTTCCGGGTCGTTCATCTGCCGGAAGAACACCGGCAGATCGCTGTCGTGAACCTCGCGAAGGGCAATCTGCATGCCTCAGAGCCTACGGGTGGCCAGTGTCAGTCGGTCCCGCGCGTCGAACAGCGCGTCCTTCACCATCTGCTCGTGCGCGGGTGTCAGCCGCGCCACCGGCACCGAGCAGCTGATCGCGTCCCGCGCGGGCGTGCGGTAGGGGATCGCCACGCCGAAGCAGCGCAGCCCCAGGGTGTTCTCCTCGCGGTCCACGGCGAAGCCCTGCTCGCGCACCTGGTGCAGCTCCTCGATGAGCTTCTCCCGGTCCGTGATCGTGTTCTCCGTGAGCGCCGGCAGGGTCTCCGGGAGCATCTTGCGGACCTGCTCGTCGGTGTACGTGCTCAGCAGGGCCTTGCCGAGGGAAGTGGAGTGCGCCGGGAGGCGGCGGCCGACCCGGGTGAAGGGGCGCAGATAGTGCTGCGACTGGCGGGTGGCGAGGTAGACGACGTTCGTGCCGTCCAGACGGGCCAGGTGGATGGTCTCGGTGGTGTCGTCCGACAGGCGGTCCAGCGTCGGGCGCGCCGCCGCGACCACCTCGTCGCCGTCGATGTACGAGGTGCCGACCAGCAGCGCCCGCACCCCGATGCCGTATCGCGTGCCCGTGGCGTCGGTCTCCACCCAGCCCAGTTCCACCAGGGTGCGCAGCAGCATGTACAGGCTGGACTTGGGGTAGCCGACGGCCTCCTGGACCGCCGCGAGGGAGTGCATGCCGGGGCGGCCGGCGAAGTATTCGAGCAGTTCAACCGTCCGCACCGCGGACTTGACCTGCGCCCCGCCCCCCGTCTCGCCAGCCGACATCGCCCTTGACCCCTTCGTTCGACGGGAAATAGTCTCCAACAGCATATTCACCATCAGAGACAGCGTTCAGTATATCGAACGACCCTGGTGGATGACCCAGTACTGCGGCATTACATGTGTGGAGGGACCCGCGGTGGCAGCAGCACCAGTCTGGAGTGTCGACCCCCGTACCGGGAAGCAGCGCGAGCAGGTTGCGGTGGAGGCCACAGCCCAGGAGGTGGACGCCGCCGTTCGCGCCGCGCACGACGCCCGCGCGGCCCTCGCCGACCGTTCGGTCCGCGCCGCCTTCCTGCGCACGGCCGCCGACCGGCTTCAGACCGCCAAGGACCAGCTCGTCGAGGCGGCCGACGCCGAGACCGCGCTCGGCCCGGTCCGGCTCACCGGCGAACTCGCCCGCACCAGCTACCAGCTGCGGGCCTTCGCCGACATCGTCGACGAGGGCGCCTTCCTCGACGTCGTGATCAACCACCCCGACGACACCGCGACCCCGCCGATCCCGGATCTGCGCCGCTACAAGGTGCCGCTCGGCGTCGTGGCCGTGTACTCGGCCTCGAACTTCCCCTTCGCCTTCTCCGTCGCGGGCGGCGACACCGCGAGCGCGCTCGCCGCGGGCTGCCCCGTCGTCGTCAAGGCCCACCCCGACCACCCGGCGCTGTCCGAACTGGTCGCCAAGGTCCTGCGCACGGCCGCCGCCGAGCACGGCATCCCCGCGGGCGTCGTCGGTCTCGTCCACGGCTTCGAGGCCGGCATCGAACTGATCAAGCACCCGCTGGTCGCGGCGGCCGGCTTCACCGGTTCGGTACGAGGCGGGCGTGCCCTCTTCGACGCGGCGGCCGCCCGCCCGGTCCCGATCCCCTTCCACGGCGAGCTGGGCTCCCTGAACCCCGTGCTCATCACGGAGGCCGCGGCCGCCGAGCGCGCGGAGGCCATCGGCTCGGGGCTCGCGGGCTCCATGACGCTGGGCGTCGGCCAGTTCTGCGTGAAGCCCGGTCTGGTGCTGGCCCCGGCCGGCGACGCGGGCGACCAGCTGGTCAAGTCCCTGACGGACGCCGTCAGCAACACCGACGCGGGCGTCCTGCTCGACCACCGCATGCGGGACAACTTCGTCGCCGGGGTTGCCGAGCGCGCCGAGCTGCCCGACGTGGAGACGCCCGTGACCCCGGGGGCCGGCAGCGAGCACACGGTGAGCGCGGGCTTCCTGACGGTGGCGGCGGACAGGCTGGCGGCCGAGGGCGCGTACGACCTGCTCCTGGAGGAGTGCTTCGGTCCCGTCACGGTCGTGGCCCGCTACGCGAGCGAGGACGAGGCGAAGACGGTGCTGTCGCGGCTTCCGGGCAACCTGACGGCGACGGTTCATGTGTCGTCGGAGGAGGCGGCGGGCAAGGGCCGCGGGCCCGAACTGCTTGCGGAACTGACGCCGTTGGCGGGGCGTGTGCTGGTGAACGGCTGGCCGACGGGTGTTGCCGTGGCTCCGGCCCAGCACCACGGAGGCCCGTACCCGGCGACCACGTCGACGTCCACGTCGGTCGGCGGTACGGCCATCGAGCGGTGGCTGCGGCCGGTCGCGTATCAGGGTGCGCCCGAGGCGCTGCTTCCGGCGGAGCTGAAGGACGAGAATCCGCTGGGGCTGCCCCGTCGGTTCAACGGGCGCCTGGAACTCCCCTCGGCCTGAGACGATTCGACCATGGACGTAACACTCCCCGAACTGCCCTTCCTCCTGCGTACCTACGGCCCCGACGGCCACTGGTCCTACGAGGACGGTGTGCTCACCGGATGGGCCGGTCCCCGGCAGGACCGCTTCGTGCCGCCCACCGGCGAGGCGCTGGATCCCGCCTCCGACGCGCCCCGTCTGCTCGGGGCGCCCGAGGGGGACTTCCAGCTCATCGCCCGGGTGACCGTCGGGTTCGCCGGGGCCTTCGACGCCGGGGTGCTCTACGTCCATGTGGGGGAGCGGGCCTGGGCCAAGCTGTGTCTGGAGTACTCCCCGGACGTGCCCACCGTCTGCACGGTGGTCACCCGGGGACACTCCGACGACGCCAACTCCTGGACCGTGGAGGGAAGTTCGGTGTGGCTGCGGGTGAGCCGCACCGGGCGTGCCTTCGCCTTCCACGCCTCCCGCGACGGTCAGCGCTGGACCTTCGTCCGGCTGTTCACCCTGGGCGACGAGAAGGAGACCGGCGCGGCCCTCGTCGGCTTCCTGGCCCAGTCGCCGATGGGGGAGGGCTGCGTCGTGACGTACGACCACATCGAGTTCAGGACCGGCTGGCCGGACGACCTGAGAGACGGAAGCTGAGCGCGAAGGTCACCGCGAGCAGCGCCGCGCTGATGCCGACGCACACGTGCATCCCCGACACGAAACCGTCGGAGACCAGCGCCCCGAACACCGCGATCCCGAGCCCCCCGGACACCTGACGCGCCGCGTTGAGGATGCCCGCCGTCAGGCCCGCCCGCTCCGCCGGTACGGCGTCCATCATGGCCGCCGTCAGCGGCGGCACCGTCAGCGCGCAGCCCAGCGCCATGGGGACGAGGAGCACCGCCAGCAGGGCCGGGGGCGTGTCGGCGTCCACGACCAGCAGCAGAAGCAGTCCCGCCACGGCCAGGCCCTGGCCCAGCAGCATGGGCAGCCGTACGCCGTGGCGGCTCGCGAGCTTGCCCGCGATCACGTTCGTCACCGCGATCAGGCCGGTCATCGGCAGGAACATCAGCCCCGCGCGCAGCGCGGACAGGCCCTGGACCTGCTGGAAGAACAGCGAGAAGACGAACACCATGCTGTAGAAGGCGACGCTGACCGCCGCGCCCGCCGCGACCGCCACGGTCACCGTCCGGTTGCGGAACAGGCCGAGCGGGACCACCGGGTGCGGCTGCCGCGCCTCGATCCGCAGGAAAGCCACCGCGGAGACGACCGCCACCGCCAGCGCCGCCCAGCCCGCCGTGCCGCCCTCGATCACCGCGAACGCCAGCGCCGTCAGCGCGAGCACCGCCGTCAGCTGGCCGGGCAGGTCCAGCGGCGCCGGACGCCGCTGCGACCGAGGGGCCCGCAGCAGCAGGGCCAGGATCAGCAGCCCGACCGGCAGATTGACGAAGAAGATCCCGCGCCAGTCCCAGGCCGTGGTCAGCGCGCCGCCCGCGACCGGGCCCAGCGCCACCGCCACCGAGCCGCCCGCCGCCCACAGCGCCACCGCACGGGCCCGCCGCGCCGGATCGGCGTACGCCTGGCGTACCAGCGCCAGCGAGGCGGGCAGTACGACGGCCGCCGCCACGCCCTGCACCACCCGCGCGCCCAGCAGGACCGGCAGGTTCGGCGCCAGACCGCAGGCCACCGAGGCGAGCGTGAACACCGTGGCGCCGAGCGCGTAGGCGCGGCTCGCCCCCACCCGGTCGGAGAAGGCGCCGGTGGACAGCATCAGCGCGGCGAAGGCCAGCGTGTAGGCGTCCACCACCCACTGCAGGCCGGACATGCCGCTGCCGAGGGAGTCGCCGATCGCGGGCAGGGCCACGTTCACCACGGAGGCGTCGAGGCAGATCAGCCCGAAGCCGAGGAGGGCGGCGGTGAGGGTGAGTGCGGCGGAGGGCTGCCTGACGTCCAACGGGAGGTCACGTCCGGGCAGTTGGGAGGCCTGTTTCGTCGACATGCCCTCATGCTGCGGATCAGGCCCGGCGTACAGTAGTGGCCGGAATGCCATACGTCCGGAGGTTCTGGCCATGCACCGTGTCGCCGTCATCGCGCCCTTCCGGGTGTCGATGTTCAACCTCGCCATCCCGGAGCTCTTCTTCGAGCGGGCGCACGTCGACGGCCGGCCCGGGTACGAGGTGACCGTCTGCACGCCCGAGCCCGGGGTGATCGTCACGACCGGGGGACTGGACCTGCACGTCGGCAAGGGGCTGGAGATCCTCGACGAGGCCGACACCGTGCTCGTCGCGGGCACCGGCGAGCGGTACGAGCCGGAGCCGCGCACCGTCGTGGCCGTCCGTGAGGCCGCGGCGGCCGGCAAGCGCGTCGCCTCCATCTGCAGTGGCGCCTTCGTGCTCGCCGAGGCGGGCCTGCTCGACGGCCGCAGCGCCACCACGTACTGGCAGCTCACCCAGGAGCTGCGCGAGCGGTACCCGGCGCTCGACGTCCAGGGCGACGTCCTCTACGTGCAGGACGGCCAGATCCTCACCGCCTCCGGCTACGCCGCCGGCATCGACATGTGCCTGCACATCATCCGCACCGACTACGGCGCCGCCGTGGCCAACGAGGTGGCCCGGCTCGCCCTGGTCGCCCCGGTGCGGCCCGGCGGCCAGACCCAGTTCGCCCACACCCCGCTGCCGCCCGAGCGCGGCACCGCCTGCGCCGACACCCGCGGCTGGGCCATGCGCAACCTCGACAAGCCGCTCACCCTCACCGACCTGGCCCGGCACGCGGGGGTGAGCGTGCGCACCCTCACCCGCCGCTTCCACGCCGAGAGCGGGGTGAGCCCGCTGCAGTGGCTGCTCCACCAGCGCATCGAGCGGGCCAGGGAGCTGCTGGAGACCACCGCGCTCCCCATGGACCAGGTGGCCCGCGCCAGCGGTCTGGGCACCGCCGACTCGCTCCGGGTCCACCTGGTCCGGCGCACCGGGCTGACCCCGAGCGCCTACCGGACGCAGTTCAGCCGCCTCGGGGGCCTCCAGGGAATGAACCCGGCAGCTTGAACGTTCACCTACCTTTGCGGAGGCAGTCTCCGTATCCGTCCGACCTGGAGAGAGCCGAGAACATGCGCGTCGAGATCTGGAGCGACATCGCCTGCCCCTGGTGCTACGTGGGCAAGGCCCGCTTCGAGAAGGCGCTCGCGGCCTTCCCGCACCACGACAAGGTCGAGGTGGTGCACCGCTCCTTCGAGCTGGACCCCGGCCGCGCCAAGGGCGACACCGGCCCCGTCGTCCCGATGCTCGCCAAGAAGTACGGCATGAGCGAGGCGCAGGCCCAGGCCGCCGAGGACAACCTCGGCACCCAGGCCGCCGCCGAGGGCCTCACGTACCGCACCCACGGCCGCGACCACGGCAACACCTTCGACATGCACCGCCTGCTGCACTTCGCCAAGGAGCAGGGCCGCCAGGGCGAGCTGATCCAGGCCCTGTACGAGGCGAACTTCGCCGAGGAGGCCTCCGTCTTCGAGGACGACGAGCGGCTCGTGCGGCTGGCCGTCGCCGTCGGCCTGGACGAGGCCGCCGCCCGCAAGGTGCTCGCCGACCCCACCGCCTACGCCGACGACGTCCGCGCCGACGAGCGCGAGGCCGCCCAGCTCGGCGCGACCGGCGTGCCCTTCTTCGTCATCGACCGCAAGTACGGCGTCTCCGGCGCCCAGCCCGCCGACGTCTTCACCCAGGCCCTGGCCCAGGCGTGGGGCGAGCGCTCCCCGCTCACGCTGATCGACCAGGGCGAGGCGGACGCCTGCGGTCCCGACGGGTGCGCGGTACCCCAGCAGAGCTGAAAGCCGCAGGTCGGGGCGGATCTATAAGGGCTGCTTAGCGAAACCACGTAAAAATTCGCAATGGACGGGGAGTTCCACGGGGTCGCAGAGTGGTCCCATGGAGACCTTCGAGACCCTCGTCCGAGCCGAGTTCGCCCCGGAGAACACCTACCTCAACACCGCGAGCAACAGCCTGCTCCCGGCCCGCACCGTGACCGCCGTACAGCGCGCGGTGCGGATGCGGGCCGAAGGGCGTCCGATCGGGTCCCTGTACGAGGACATCGAGGCCGCCCGGGCCGTCTTCGCCCGGTTGGCAGGGGTGCCGGTCGAGCGGGTCGCGGCCGGCGCCTCGGTCGCCGAGCTGGGCGGGCTGATCGCCGCCTCGCTGCCCGCCGGAGCCGAAGTCCTCACCGCGGAGGCCGACTTCGCCTCGCTGGTGAACCCCTTCCACATGCGCGGCGACCTCAAGGTGCGGGCCGTCCCACTGGAGCGGATCGCCGAGTCCGTCCGCCCCGGCACCGCGCTCGTCGCGGTCAGTGCAGTCCAGTCGGCCGACGGCCGCGTCGCCGACCTGCCCGCGGTGCGCGAGGCGGCCCGCAGGCACGGCGCCCGGACCTACATCGACGCCTCCCAGTCGGCCGGCTGGCTGCCCCTGGCGGCCGACGCCCACGATTTCGTCGCCACCGTGGGCTTCAAGTGGCTCCTCGGCCCGCACGGCACCGCCTTCTTCGTCGTCCCGCGTGACTTCGGCGGGCTCATCCCGCTGTTCGCCGGCTGGGTCGCCGGAGAGGCGCCCTGGGACAGCTGCTACGGCCCCGTCGAGGAACTCGCCCACTCCGCCCGGCGGTTCGACGTCAGCCCCGCCCTGTTCACCCTCACCGGACTGCGCGCCTCCCTCTCCCTCGTCGAGGAACTCGGCGTGGACGCCGTGCACGCCCACGACCTCGCGCTCGCCGACCGCTTCCGCGCCGGGCTCGCCGACCTCGGCCACGAACCCGTCCCGTCACCCGGCTCGGCCATCGTCTCCGTCCCCGGACTGGGCCACCGCCAGCCCGAGTTGAGCGAGGCGGGCATCGAGGTCTCCGACCGCGCGGGCAACCTGCGGGCGTCCTTCCACCTGTACAACACGGCGGCCGATGTCGACCGTCTGCTGAAGGCCCTGTCTTCCTGAAGGGCCCTGTCTTCCTGAACCACTGGCGCAGGCCCGGCCGGGACGCTAGGAAGGGCACCAGGGGTGGTGGTGCCGGTGGAGTTCACGGGCGATACGTCCGTACAGCCGCCCGCCGACGCGGAGTTGCACCGGCGGCTGGTGTACGGAGACGAGTCCGCGCTGGCCGAGGCCTATGCGGCGTACGGCGCTCTGGTGCACCGGGTGGCCGTACGGGTCACCCGCAGCCCCGGCGCGGCCGAGGAGGTGGCGCAGGAGGTCTTCGCCCACCTGTGGAGCCGGCCGTACGCCTTCGACGCGGGCCGCGGCACGCTGCGCACCTGGCTGTCGATGCTCGCCCACCGGCGGGCCGTGGACTGGGTGCGCAGCGAGGCCCGGCACCGCAAGGCCGCCCGCGCCGACGACTCGGCGCTGCACGCCATCCCCGAGCCCGGACCCGGCCCCGACGAGACGGTCGTCGACCGGGAGCGCTCCCTGCTGCTGCACAGCGCGCTCGCCGAGCTCCCGCAGCCGCAGCGGGAGGTCGTGCACCTGGCCTACTTCGCCGGCCGCACCTACCGACAGGCCGCGATCGAACTCGGCATTCCCGAGGGCACCGCCAAGACCAGGCTGCGCACCGCGCTGCGCACCCTCGCCGAATCCCTGGCCGACCCACCGGACCCCGCGCTGGAAAGAGGCGCATGATGACGGTAGGGGAAGGAGGCCTCCGGTGACCGAGCACGAGGAGATGCGCGACCTGCTGGCCGCCTGGGCCTTCGGCGCCCTGGAACCGGCCGAAGAGCAGCGGACCGCGCTGCACCTGGCCGGCTGCGACAGCTGCGCGGCCGAGGCACACCGGCTGCGCGAGACGGTACGGCTGCTCGACGGCCCGCCGCTCGGCGGCCTGCCCGCCGTGCCGCCCCCCGGCTTCCTGCGCGGCCTGTCCGCCGTACCCCGCACCGCCGCGCACGCCGCCCCCTACGCCGCGGCCGTCCGCGGCCTGAAGGCGCTGCTGCCCGAGGCGGAGGGCCGCTGGGCCACCCCGGTGGTGCACGACTGGGACGTGCACGCTACGGTCGCCCACCTCCTCGCCGCCGACGAGGCGCTCGCCGGGCTGCTCGGGATCGGCGCCCGGGTGCCGCCCTCCCGGATCGCCGAGGGCACCCGCTGGGAGGACGCCTGGAGCCGGCGCACCGCCGAAGTGATCGCCCACGAACACGGCCGTACGCCGGAGGAGACGGTCGCCGACTGGGCGGCGCAGGCGGACGCGCTGCTCGCCGCGCCCGAGGCCCGTGACGCCGAACTCGCCGCGCGCGCCGAGACGTTGATGGGGGTGCGGCTGCCGGTCGCCGACCACTTCGTGGTGCGCGCCTTCGAGGCGTGGATCCACACCGACGACATCGGCCGCGCCCTGGGCCTGGCCGTACCGCCGCCGCCCGAGGCGCACTTGGAGCAGCTGGTCCGGCTCGCCGTGCGCATCCTGGGCCTGGCGCTCGGTCCGGCCGCGCCGCCCGTGCTGTTCGAGGTCACCGGCGGCGAGCGGTGGGTGCTGGGTTCGACCGACGATCCCGTACGGGCCGAACTCGCCCTGGATCCCGTCGACTTCTGCCTGCTGGTGGGCGGACGGTACGCACCCGAGGAGGTGCCGCGGGGCGCCACGGGCGACGCGGCCGCCGTACGGAACGTACTGGAGCGGGCCGCGTCGCTGGCGTGGCTGTGAGGGCTACTTCACCGGGGTGAAGTCACGTGCCCCGATGAACTCGGGCCGTCGTACCGGAGCAGCGAACGGCTCCACGGCGGCGTTCTCCACACTGTTGAACACGATGAAGACGTTGCTGCGCGGGAACGGCGTGATGTTGTCGCCCGACCCGTGCATGCAGTTGCAGTCGAACCAGGTCGCCGAACCGGCCCGGCCGGTGAACAACTTGATGCCGTACTGCGAGGCCATCGCCGTCAGCGCCTCGTCGGACGGCGTCCCCGCGTCCTGCATCTGCAGGGACTGCTTGTAGTTGTCCTTCGGGGTGGCCCCCGCACAGCCCAGGAACGTCCGGTGCGAGCCCGGCATGATCATGAGCCCGCCGTTGGTGTCGTAGCTCTCGGTCAGCGCGATCGAGACGGACACCGTGCGCATGTTGGGCAGGCCGTCCTCGGCGTGCCAGGTCTCGAAGTCCGAGTGCCAGTAGAAGCCGCTGGCACCGAAGCCCGGCTTGACGTTGATCCGCGACTGGTGGACGTACACGTCCGAGCCGAGGAGCTGCCGGGCCCGCCCGACGACCCGCTCGTCGCGCACCAGCGCGGCGAACACCTCGCTGATCCGGTGCACTTCGAAGACGGACCGGATCTCCTTCGACTTCGGCTCGACGATCGACCGCTCGTCGGCACGGATCGCCGGATCGGCGACGAGCCGCTCCAGCTCCTGCCGGTAGACGGCCACCTCGTCGTCGGTGATCAGCTGGTCGACGGCGAGGAAGCCGTCGCGCTCGTACGACCCCAGCTCGGGGACGGAGATCGGGCCGGGCGCGCCCGGCGGGGACCACACCACCGGGTCCTGGCGCGGGGTCGACACCTCGGTGGCGCCGCGGCTGGGGTACAGATCAGTCATCGTCATGATGCCTCACACCTCCTCGGGCTCGGTGAGCAGCGGGTAGACGCCGTTCTCGTCGTGGTCCTCCCGGCCGGTGACGGGCGGGTTGAACACGCAGATGCAGCGGAAGTCCTCCTTGACCCGCAGCGTGTGCCGCTCGTGACCGTCCAGCAGATACATGGTCCCGGGTGTGATCGTGTGGGTCAGCCCGGTCTCGTGGTCGGTCAGCTCGGCCTCGCCCTCGACACAGACGACGGCCTCGATGTGGTTCGCGTACCACATCGACGTCTCCGTACCCGCGTACAGGATCGTCTCGTGCAGCGAGAAGCCGACCCGCTCCTTGGCGAGGACGATGCGTTTGCTCTCCCACGTGCCGGATGCGGCCTTCACATGGCGGTCGGTGCCTTCGATGTCCTTGAACGAACGGACGATCACGGTTGGGGACGCCTCCTGCTCAGATGGTTTCTCGTACGGCGCGGGCGAGGACGCTGAGGCCCTCGTCCAGCTCTTCGGGGGTGATGGTGAGCGCGGGCAGCAGCTTGACGACCTCGCTCTCGGGGCCGGACGTCTCGATGAGCAGCCCGAGTTCGAAGGCGCGCTTCGCGACCCGGTCCGCGCGGTCCTTGTCGTGGAACTCAAGGCCCCACACCAGCCCGCGGCCGCGGTACTCCTTCACATCGGCGAGGTTCTCCTCCGTGATGGAGATCAGCGCCTGCTCGACCTGTTCGCCGCGCGCCCGGGTCTGCTTCTCCATCGCGGAACCGTCGGCCCAGTACGTCTCCAGGGCCGCGGTGGCCGTGACGAAGGCGGGGTTGTTGCCGCGGAAGGTGCCGTTGTGCTCGCCCGGCTCCCAGATGTCCAGCTCGGGCTTGAACAGGCACAGCGACATGGGCAGTCCGTAGCCGCTGATGGACTTGGACACGGTGACGATGTCCGGGGTGATGCCGGCCTCCTCGAAGGAGAAGAACGCGCCCGTCCGCCCGCAGCCCATCTGGATGTCGTCGACGATGAGCAGCATGTCCTGCCGCTCGCACAGTTCGGCGAGCGCGCGCAGCCACTCGGGCCGGGCCACGTTGATGCCGCCCTCGCCCTGCACGGTCTCCACGATCACGGCGGCGGGCTTGTTGAGCCCGGACCCCTGGTCTTCGAGCAGCCGCTCGAACCACAGGAAGTCCGGCACGGTCCCGTCGAAGTAGTTGTCGAACGGCATCGGCGTGCCGTGCACCAGCGGGATTCCGGCCCCGGCCCGCTTGAAGGCGTTGCCGGTCACGGCGAGCGAGCCCAGCGACATCCCGTGGAAGGCGTTGGTGAACGACACGATCGCCTCGCGCCCCTTCACCTTCCGCGCCAGCTTGAGCGCGGACTCCACGGCGTTCGTCCCGGTCGGCCCCGGGAACATGACCTTGTACGGCAGATCACGCGGCCGCAGCACCAGGTCCTGGAAGGTCTGCAGGAAGGCCCTCTTCGCACTGGTCGACATGTCGAGCCCGTGCGTGACGCCGTCCCGCTCCAGGTAGTCGATCAACGCCCGTTTCAGGACGGGGTTGTTGTGCCCGTAGTTCAGTGAGCCGGCCCCGGCGAAGAAGTCCAGGTACTCGTGGCCGTCCTCGTCATGCATACGGCTGCCGCGCGCACGGTCGAAGACGGTGGGCCAGCCGCGGCAGTAGCTGCGCACCTCGGACTCCAGGGTCTGGAAGACGCTGAGGTCGGGCTGGGTGATGGTCACGACGAATCGCTCCTCGTTGCGTGGGGGTCGATCAGCGGTTGATCAGCAGGTGAGGGGACTGATGCGGTACAGGACTTCGGAATCGTGCGGCCCGTCGGGGAACAGGCCGGCCTCGAACAGCACCTCGCGCTCCAGGGCGGCGTCGTGCCGCTCGGCGAACGCGGTGAACAGCCGCTCGGAGGCGGTGTTGCCGGGGGTGATGGTGGTCTCGACGGTGCGGAGGGGTTGCTCGGCACCGATCCGTGCGACGAGCCCGTCGAGCAGGGCGGCGGCGACACCGCGCCCTCGGTGGGCGTCGTCCACCGCCACCTGCCAGACGAGCAGGGTGCGGGGCTGGTCCGGCCGTACGTATCCGGTGACGAAGCCGACCGGCTCCCCGTCCTCGTCGCGCGCCACCGCCGAGGTACCGGCGAAGTCGCGGCACCACAGCAGATAGCTGTAGGACGAGTTCAGGTCGAGGGCCTTGGAGTCTCTGGCGATCCGCCACAGCGCGGCGCCGTCTGCCACCGTCGGCCGGTCGATTTGCAGGTCTGCTTGTGCGGCAGTCATGCGAATTGAACTTACCGAGCGAAATTCAAAAATGCATGGCCGTACGGGGTTACGTGCGCGGGCCCCGCATGTTATCCGCGCGAGGGAAGAAACACCCCGATTTGCCCCGCACATACGCCACAAACCGGGCGCCATGTGTAACGCGTCACAGCCATGTAATCCGCACGAGACCTGTCCGAATTACTCCGGTTGGCGTTCGCGAAATCTTTGCGTTTAACCTCCGAGAAACCGGGCAGAAGAAAACGGGGAGCTGCCCTGAAATGGAATTCCGGAATTGCGTTGAATTCAGGTTCCGATAACCCCGGCGATACGCTCGCGCGGGATGTAGGGGTGCCCGATCTCCGGGCCGGCGGCGGAGCCGCGGGGGGTTGCAAGGGGCGAAGCCCCGGGGGGTTCAAGGGGCGGAGCCGCGGGGGGTTCAAGGGGCGGAGCCCCTGGGCGGGGTCGAAGGGGCGGCAGCCCCTGGGGACGGGAATGGGTAGGGGCGGCGGGGGCGAGAAACCCGAGGCCGCAGCCCGCGGCTACCGCCCGGCCTGCTCCCCGCTCCGCGGCCCCGCGGCTACCGCCCGGCCCGCTCCCCGCTCCGCGGCCCCGCGGCTACCGCCCGGCCCGCTCCCCGCCCCCGCGGCTACCGCCCGGCCGCCCGCTCCCATGCCCCCGACTACTGCCCGCCCGCCGCCCGCCCCGCCCCGTCCGGATCCACATCCAGCCCCCGCTCCGCCAGCGCGGCCCCCAGTGCCGTCAGGCAGCGCCCGACGGTCGGCGCCGTGGCGTCGGTTCCGTAGTGGTTGACCCGGATCATCTCCTTGGCCAGCGCACCCCCGCCCGCGGCCAGCGGCAGTGTGGGGTCGGTGGCCAGAGCCGCGGCGACCAGCTCCGACGCCACCACCCCCGCCGGCGTCCGCAGCGTCGTCGCCACTGGCGCCGCCTCCGCCGCCTCGTACACGTACGGCTCAAGGCCCCCGCCCAGCGCCACCGCACCCGCCCGCGTCGCCGCCGCGGCCGACGCGTGGCGGCCCATCACCGTGTCCAGCCCCTCCGCCTCGATCCGCGCCACGCACGCGTCCAGCGCCAGCATCTCCAGCTGGGCCGGTGCGTGCAGCAGGGCCCGGCGGCCGCCGTCGATCCAGCGCTCCTTCCAGTCCAGCAGGGACAGGTACGAGCGACGCGGCGCCCGCGGGTTCGCCGCCATCCGCGTCCACGCCCGCTCGCTCACCGAGACCGCCGAGACACCCGCCGGACCGCCCATCGCCTTCTGCGCCCCGATCACGCACAGGTCGACGCCCCACGCGTCCGGCAGCACCGGCTCCGCGCCGATCGAGGCCACCGCGTCCAGGTAGAACAGGGCGCCGTGCGCCCGTACGACCTCGCCGATCTCCGCGACGGGGTTCGTGTTGCCGGTCGCCGCCTCGGCGTGCACCAGCGACACGAAGTCGATCTCCGGGTGCTCGGCGAAGGCCTCGCGGATCTGGTCGGCCGTCACCGCCGTGTGGAACGGCACCGCCAGATCGATCACCCTCGCGCCGCAGTCCCGCAGCCAGTCGCCGAAGGTCTGCCCGTACGGGCCGGTGATCACGTTCAGCGCGGTCGTGCCGGGACCGGCGGTGGCCCGGATCGCGCCCTCCAGCGGCAGCAGCGCCTCGCCCTGCATGATCACAACGTCCTGCTCGGTGTCCAGCAGCCGCGCCACCCGGGCCTCGATCGAGGCGAACTGCGCTGCGCCCAGCGGGGCGAGGTCCAGGAAGGGGTGGGTCACGGGGCGCTCTCTTCACTCACACGACGGTCGACGGATCGAGGGTAACCGTCCGCATCCGACCGCCCACTTCTTAGGTCGCACAGGCCCCCAACCATGGGTTTGATTTGAGGACCTCAAACTTCTCCTTATAATCGGAACTCATAGTTCCCGCACAGGAGGCTCACCCGTGAAGACGACCCTCGGGCACCGGACCCGCATGCTGGCCGCCACCACCGCGACGGCCGGGCTGGTGCTCGTGGCCGGCTGCTCCTCCGACGACGACGGCGACAGCGGTACGAAGACCGCCGCCGGCGGTGTCGAGCTCGTCAAGGCGGGCCGGCTCACCACCTGCACCCACCTGCCCTACCCGCCCTTCCAGTCGGAGATCGACGGCAAGGTGCAGGGCTTCGACGTCGCCCTGATCGACCTCGTCGCCGACGACCTCGGCGTGAAGCAGGAGATCGTCGACCAGCCGTTCGAGAACTTCAAGACCGGCGGATCCCTCAACGCCGGTCAGTGCGACCTCGCCGCGGCCGGCATGACCATCACCGAGGAGCGCAAGAAGAACGTCGACTTCTCGGACCCGTACTTCGAGGCCACCCAGGCCCTGCTCGTCGACAAGGACAGCGGGATCGGCTCCCTCGCCGACGCCAAGGGCAAGAAGGTCGGCGCCCAGGCGCAGACCACCGGCGAGGAGTTCGCCACGAGCCAGGGCCTGAACCCGGTCTCCTTCGAGTCCTCCGACGCCGTCCTCAACGGCCTGCGCACCGGCCAGGTCGACGCCGTGGTCATCGACTACCCGGTCGTCCAGGGCTGGCTGAAGGACAAGGCCAACGCCGACGCCTTCGAGGTCGCCGAGCAGATCAACACCGGTGAGCAGTACGGCTTCACGGTGAAGAAGGGCAACACCGAGCTGCGCGAGGCCATCAACAAGGCGCTCGCGGACGCCAAGGCCGACGGCACCTACAAGGAGCTGTACGAGAAGTGGATCGGCCCGTACGACGAGGCCGCCGCCGCCTCTCCGGCCGCCTCCTGACCCCATGACCGATACCGACGTACAACTCCAGCCGAAGAAAAAGGGCCTGACCCGGCGTCAGAAGCGCAAGCTGTTGCGGGGCGTCCAGTACGCCGTCTTCGTCATGGCCGTGGTCGCCTTCGCGCTCGTGGCCGACTGGGACCGGCTGCAGAACCAGTTCGCGCAGAAGGACATCGCCCGGGAGATGTTCCCGGACGTCATCACGCTGGCGCTGAAGAACACCGTCCTGTACACCCTGACCGGCTTCGCCATCGGACTGGTCCTCGGTGTGGTGATCGCGCTGATGCGGCTGTCGTCCGTGGGGCCCTACCGCTGGCTGGCCGGCGTCTACATCGAGATCTTCCGCGGGCTGCCCGCCCTGCTGATCTTCATCTTCATCGGCGTGGCTGTCCCGCTGGCCTTCCCGGGCTCGGAGATCCCCGGCGGGACCTACGGCAAGGGCGGCCTCGCGCTCGGCCTGGTGGCGGCCGCGTACATCGCGGAGACCGTGCGCGCGGGCATCCAGGCGGTGCCCAAGGGGCAGATGGAGGCGGCCCGTTCACTGGGCTTCTCGCCCGCCCGCGCGATGGTCTCGATCATCATCCCGCAGGCGTTCCGGATCATCCTGCCGCCGCTGACCAACGAGTTCGTCATCCTCTTCAAGGACTCCTCGCTGGTGCTGTTCCTCGGCGTCACCCTGGAGGAGCGCGAACTGTCCAAGTTCGGCCGGGACCTGGCGAGCACGACCGCCAACTCCACGCCGATCCTCGTCGCCGGCCTGTGTTATCTGCTGGTCACGATCCCGCTCGGCTTCGTCGTACGCCGTATGGAAGCCAAGTCCCAGGAGGCCGTGAAGTGAGCGAGACGTCCCGTGCGGCGCGTCCGGAGATCCAGGTCCGGGACCTGCACAAGTCGTTCGGCGACAACCACGTCCTGCGCGGTATCGACCTGGAGATCGGCCAGGGCGAGGTCGTGTGCGTCATCGGCCCGTCCGGCTCCGGCAAGTCGACCCTGCTGCGCTGCGTCAACCTGCTCGAAGGGCCCACCAAGGGCCAGGTGTTCGTCGGCGGCACGGAACTCACCGACCCCGACGTCGACATCGACGCCGTACGCCGCCGTATCGGCATGGTCTTCCAGCAGTTCAACCTCTTCCCGCACCTGACGGTGACCGAGAACCTGACGCTGCCGCAGCGCCGGGTGCTGCGGCGCGGCAAGCAGCAGGCCGCGAAGGTCGCCGCCGAGAACCTGGAGCGGGTGGGCCTCGCGGAGAAGGCGGGCGCCTACCCGGCCTCCCTCTCCGGCGGCCAGCAGCAGCGCGTCGCCATCGCCCGGGCGCTCGCCATGGGCCCCGAGGTGATGCTGTTCGACGAGCCGACCTCGGCCCTCGACCCGGAGCTGGTCGGGGACGTCCTGGCGGTCATGCGCATGCTGGCGAACGAGGGCATGACCATGATGGTCGTCACCCACGAGATGACCTTCGCCCGCGAGGTCGCCGACCGGGTCGTCTTCATGGACGGCGGCGTGATCGTCGAGGACGGCAGCCCCGAGCAGGTCATCGGCAACCCCCGGCACGAACGCACCCGGCACTTCCTCTCCCGCCTCCTCGACCCGGCGATGGCCGAGGTGGAGGAGGAGACGTCGGACCAGGTGGGCGGGGGCGGTCAAAAGGGGACATGAGTTCCTCTGTTGCCGATAGCCCGGGAACGTCATCATTCGGGCATGACGACTCTCGACGACGCGCCGGGCTTCGGGGCCGCAGCCCCGCTGCCCGTGCTGCCGGAGGACTGGGAGCGCTGCCTGGCCGTGGCGGCGCACCCGGACGACATCGAGTACGGGACGGCGTCCGCCGTGGCCCGCTGGACGGCCCGGGGCAAGCACGTCACCTACCTCCTGGCCACCCGCGGCGAGGCGGGCATCGACGGACTCCACCCGGACCGGGCGGGCCCGCTGCGCGAGGCCGAGGAGCGGGCCGGGGCGCGTGAAGTGGGCGTGCACACGGTCGAGTTCCTCGACCACCGCGACGGCACCGTGGAGTACGGCCCGGACCTGCGCCGCGACATCGTGCGCGCGATCCGCCGCCACCGCCCGGAGGTGCTCGTCACGGGCGCCTACACGATCCGTATGGTCGCCGGAATGGTCAACCAGGCCGACCACCGCGTGGTGGGCCTCGCCGCGCTCGACGCGGCCCGGGACGCGGGCAACCGGTGGATCTTCCCCGAACTCGCCGACGAGGGCCTCGAACCCTGGGGCGGCGTCCGCTTCGTGTGCTTCGCCGGCGCGGAGCGGCCCACCCACGGCGTGGACGTCACGGGCGAGCCGCTGGAGCGGGGCATCGCCTCCCTGGCCGCCCACGCCGAGTACACCAAGGGCCTCGGCGCACAGTCCTTCGAACCCCGCCCCTTCCTCACCTGGGCCGCCAAGCAGGCGGGACCCGCCCTCGGGGTGGAGGCCGCGGTCCTCTTCGACGTGTACATGCTGGCCTTCGAGGGACCCCCGCCCTGGGAACAGTGACCCGGGAGCGGGCTGGCTAAGGTGCCGTCCATGAGCGATCGAGCGGTGCTGCATGTCAGGGGCCGGGTCCTGGTCGGACCCGACGACATCCGCGACGAACTGTGGGTCGTCGACGGCCGGATCTCCTACGACCGTCCCGTCGGCGCCCGGGACGTGCGCACGGTGACGGGCTGGGCGCTGCCCGGCCTGGTCGACGCCCACTGCCATGTCGGCCTCGGCGCGCACGGCCCGGTCGAGAAGGACGTGGCCGAGAAGCAGGCGCTCGCCGACCGCGAGGCCGGCACCCTGCTCATCCGCGACGCGGGCTCGCCCTCCGACACCCGCTGGGTCGACGACCGCGACGACCTGCCGAAGATCATCCGCGCGGGCCGGCACATCGCCCGCACCCGCCGCTACATCCGTGGCTACGCCCACGAGATCGAGCCCGAGGACCTGGTCGCGTACGTCGCCCAGGAGGCCCGGCGCGGCGACGGCTGGGTGAAGCTGGTCGGCGACTGGATCGACCGCGACCTGGGCGACCTGGCCCCCAGCTGGCCGCGGGAGGCGGCCCGGGCGGCCATCGCCGAGGCCCACCGCCTGGGCGCCCGCGTCACCGCCCACTGCTTCGCCGAGAGCTCCCTGCGGGACCTGGTGGAGTCCGGCATCGACTGCATCGAGCACGCCACGGGCCTGACCGAGGACCTGATCCCGCTGTTCGCCGAACGGGGCGTCGCGATCGTCCCGACCCTGGTCAACATCGCCACCTTCCCCAAGCTCGCCGACGGCGGCGAGAGCAGGTTCCCCCGCTGGTCGACCCATATGCGCCGACTCCACGAACGCCGCTACGACACCGTCCGCGCCGCCTACGACGCCGGCATCCCGGTCTTCGTCGGCACCGACGCCGGGGGCACGCTGCCGCACGGCCTGGTCGCCGCCGAGGTCGCCGAGCTGGTCACCGCCGGCCTTCCGGCCCGGGACGCCCTCGCGGCGACGACCTGGGCGGCCCACGCCTGGCTGGGTCGCCCAGGCCTCGACGAGGGCGCCCCGGCGGACCTGGTCGTCTACGAGACGGACCCCCGGGCCGACGTACGCGTCCTCGCGGCACCGCGCAGGATCGTCCTCGCGGGACGCGTCGTCGGTTGACGGAGCGTGACCGGCCGGGGTGACGGATCGTTCTGCACTCCGGCTCGCGCGACCCCCGGCTGCGGACTTGCACCGGTGCGGCGGTGAACGGGTGGAACACCCGTGCCGCGCGAATCGAAAAGGTTCACGGAAAACCCACGATGGAGTGAAGTGGCGCCGGAACGCTGACTGTTCACTCTGAGTGCGTAATTCTGTCCGGGTCCCAAGCAAGTCTCTCTGGGGGTCCCACCACCTTGAACGGCAACAACTTCCGCATGCCCGCACGCCGTTTCGCCTCCGTCGCGGCGGCCACGGCCCTGGCCGCCGGACCCACGGCGCTGGCCGCCGCCGGCCCCGCCCAAGCGACCGGTGAGCAGGGCAGCGCGAGCGCCGTCGTGCTGCGCACCGGGCTCGACGTGTCCCTGCTCAACAAGACCGTGAACGTCCCGCTCGCGGTCTCCCTCAACGAGGTCCAGGCCCCGCAGAGCGCCGAAAAGACCGCGCTGACGGCCCAGTTGGACGGCGTCGACGGCGGACAGCCGTTCAGCGTGCTGCGCGCGGACGTGGCCTCGGCGAAGGCCACGGTCACCGACACCCGGGCCGAGGGGTACACCAACCTCGCGCACGCCGAGATCCATGTCCCCGGCCTGCCGCTGCTGTCGCTCGTCGAGGTCGAGGGCGTCACCTCGAAGGCGACCTGCGAGGCCGGGAAGACACCGGAGGCCTCCGCCAACCTGCTCGGCTCGGTGACCGCACTCGGCAAGAAGGTCACGCTCACCGCGGGCGGCCCCACCCATGTCGAGGTGCCCGGCGTCGGCGAGGTCCGCCTGGACCTGTCGAAGACCGAGACCACCTCCCGCACGGCAGCCGCCACCGCCCTCGAACTCACCGTCTCCGTCAACCCGTTGAAGCTGAACGTGGCCGAGGTGACCGGCACCGTCACCCTGGCGAAGGCCACCTGCGAGGCACCCGAAGCGCCCGCCGCGGCACCGGGCCAGGAACCCGCCTCCGAGGTCGAGCCGCAGGGTGCCCCGGCCGAGGCGGGGCTCGCCGAGACCGGCGGCAGCTCGACGACGCCGTACCTCGCCGGCGGGGCGATCGCGCTGCTTGTTGCGGGCGGGGGAGCGGTGGTGCTGGCGCGCCGGCGCGGGTGAGTCAGACCGGCTGCGCGGGCGGCGGACGGCGCGGCGACTCGGTGCGGTCCGGGTCGGTCCGTATCTCGTCGCCCATCGCCTCCACCGCCTCGCGCAGCAGGCCCAGGCCCACGAGGTTGACGAGGAGCAGGCCCAGCCCGTAGGCCTTCTGGGCGTCCGACATCTCGCTCTCGGCGAGCGACTCGTTCGCCACCGCGAGCTTCTGCTGCTCCTCCTGCGGGCTGTTCTGGAGCAGGGCCAGGCAGAAGGAGGGCAGAGCCAGCCGCGCCTTCTCGTACGAGACACCGCGCATGATCTGCACGACCTGCCGGGAGCGGTCCCGGCCCCGGGCCCGGTCGACCCCGCGGTCCGCGACGGACAGCAGCGTGCTGAGGATCGACGACGGGCCGATGCCGACGTCCTGGCCGCTGACGCGAATGGTGAACAGCGAACTGCGCAGCACCGTCGGCGCCCCGAAGAAGGCGACGAGCACCTGAGTGGTCTCCACCGTGCCCGGTTCCGACGCGCCGAAGGTCAGGTCGAAGGTGTGGACGAGCAGCAGGACACCGCCCGAGGCGGCCGCGTTGATCGCGACGTACATCCACGCGCTGACCACCCACAGCAGCGCCGACGGGCGGTCCCGATAGCGGGAGAACAGCTCCACCAGCCCCACCAGGGCCCCTCCGCCACACGCCACCACGTAGTCGAGCAACAGCCGTCCCCCTTTTCGGCAGTCCGCGGTCGTTCAATGGGCGGGCGTTCAGCCCCGCAGGTCCGCTACGAGCGCCTGGAGAGCGGAGGTGACGGCGATCATCGGGGACACGTTCCCGACACCGATACGGACCGCCTCCAGCAGCGCGCCGAGGAGCGTGAAGTTCGGCGACTCCTTCGCCGCCTCCGCCGTCGCCTCCGTGATGACGTCGCGGACCGCCTCCGGGCTGGGCAGCTCCTGCGCATGTTCCTCGGCCTGGTCCGACAGATGGTGCAGCAGTTCCAGGAGCGCCCGGCGCCGTTCGTCGGAGTACGCGCCGGAGACCCGGCCCGAACTCGTCACGTTCTGCTGGTGACGGATCGCGTTGGACGTGTTGAGGAATGTGCTGAACGGATCCGCCATCAACTTCCCCCTCCGCCGGCCGCACAGGAGGTCATCCCACCAACTCGCGTGCCGTAACCGTCCGGGCGGTAGTGCATATGAGGCGATGGTACGGGAAGAACATGAGGCACGTCACAAGCGCACAAACGGGGGACCGATGCCGGAACACGTAGCCGGGCTGCCCGGTTTCGAGAACTGGGGCGAGCTGACGAAGATCGGAAGCGGCAGCTGGGCGGACGTCTACTCGGGGGTCGACCCGGAAGCGGGCGAGATCCGGGCCGTCAAGATCATGAGGGTGGAGGGTGACGAACCCGATCCGTACGCCGCGGCGCTCTTCAGCCGCGAGACCGGGATCTGTCTCGCCCTGGTGCACCCCAACGTGGTGCGCGTGCACCGCACCGGGGAGTCCGGCGGACGGCCCTGCCTGGTCATGGAGTACTGCGGCCTCGGCAGCCTGGAGGACCGGGTCGCCCGGCACGGCCCGCTGCCGGTCGCGGAGGCGGTCCCGCTGTTCCTGGACCTGCTCGACGGACTGGCCTACGCCCACCAGGCACCGCTGGCCACCGTGGATGCCCAGGGGGAAGCGGTCACGGTCCACGGCATCGTGCACCGGGACGTGAAGCCGTCGAACATCCTCCTCGCGCAGCAGGTGGACCGCACGACGGCCAAGCTCTCGGACTTCACGCTCGCCAAGGCCTGCGAGGCGGCCGGCCTCACCAGCATCACCCGCACCAGGGACTGGGGCGGCACCCCGGCCTTCATGCCCCGGGCGCAGGCCGTGGACTACAAGCGGGCGACACGCGGCGTCGACGTCTGGGGGGTCGCCGCCTCGCTCTACCTCGCCCTGACCGGCCGGGCACCGCGCGATCTCCCGCCGGACAGGGACCCATGGCTGGCCGTGCTCGAAACCCCGCTGGTCCCGCTCGCCGACCGGGGCAGGCCGATGCCCAAGGCCCTGGCCGACCTGGTGGACGAGACACTGCGGGCGGACCTGGTGCCGCCCACCCTGTCCGCGGCCGACCTGCGCGGCGCGCTGGCGGCGTTCGGCTGACGCCCGGTGAAAGGGGGGCGGACATGACCAACCAGGGGGCGTACATGACGGGGGCGGACATGACCAACCGACAATCTCATGCCGACGACGTACTGGACGGCTTCGTCGTAGAACGCCGACTCGGGCGCGGAGTGAGCACCGTGGACCTGGTCCGCGACGTGCGCACCGAGGAACGGTACGCGGTGAAGCACATCCGCACCCGGACCGCCGCGGACTCCGCACTCGCCCTCCAGGAGGCCCAGCGCTGGGTCGGGCTGCCGGAACACCCGTACATCACGGCCTGCCACTTCACCCGGCTGGGCAGCCGGCACCTCGCCATCTTCGGTGAGTACGTGCCCGGCGGCTCCCTCGCCGAGTGGCTCCTCGGCCGGAGCCGGCCCCCGGACGACCGGGCCGCGACGCTGTCGGCGGTGCTCACCATCGCCGCCCAGACCGCGTGGGCGCTGGACGCCGCCCACGCGTCGGGCACCCTGCACCTCGACGTGAAGCCCTCCAACATCCTGCGCACCGACGACGGTACGGCGAAGCTGACCGACTTCGGGGTCTCCAGCCACGCCTGGTCCCGCGCCGAACTGCACGACCGCCGGCTGAAGGCCTGGCTGACCGAAATGGTCGGCCCCGACACGAAGTTGGAGGAGCACACCGAGGAACTGGCCGCCACCCTGGAGGAGATGAGGCGCGACCTGGGCCTGGGCACCGGACCGGACGCCCCCGCCATCGGCCGCCGCTCCCTGCCGTACGCCTCACCCGAACAGGCCGAGGGGCGTGCGCTCAGCGCGGCCACGGACGTCTGGAGCTGGGCGGTCACACTGCTGGAGATGCTGGTGGGCGAGCGGACCTGGCAGTCGGGCACCGTCGCCCCGTACGTGCTGCAAGCCACCGTGCAGGCCCCGCTGCGGCCGCAGTCGCTCATCCTGCCGCGCCCGCTCGTCGACGTACTCGCCGCGTGCTTCCACCCGGATCCCGAACAGCGCCCGCAGGAGATGGACCGACTCGCGGAACGGCTGCTGGAGATCGCCGCCGAGGAGACGGGCACGCCGGTCTCCCTGACCGCGCCGCCACGGCCGCGGCAGGAGGTGTCGGACTTCCGGCTGGAGGACCGCCGGATGCCCGGAGGCGCGTTCTGGTGGAGCGGACGGGACCTGTTGCTGAACGCCAGCGAACTCACCGGGCGGCCCTACGCGCAGACCCTCCCGTTCTGGCCCGGCACCGAAGGGGGCATGAAGTCCCGGCTGCTCCAGGAACTCAACGCCATCAACGAGGCACACCGCATGGTCGTCGAGGCGCCGGCGCCCCTCACCCCGGAACGCGCCGAACTGGCCCGCCAGGCCCTGCTGTCCGCGGCCCGCGTGCTGACCCGGCTGGGCGACGCCCGGGGAGCGATCGCCAAGTACCACGAGTGCGTGGCGCTGTTGGGCGACGAGCCCACACTTGAGCTGGGCGACGTGCTGTCCTCGCTGGCCAACCACCTGTACAACGTGGGCGAGTCGGCGGAGTCCGCACGGATCAGCGAGCAGGCGCTCGCCGTGGTCCGCCGGCTGCCGGAGTCGCCGGAATCCCGCTCACTGCTGTCCGTGGCACTCACCAGCAAGGCGCGCAGTGTCACCGACCCGGAGGAGCGACTGCAACTCGCCCAGGAATCCTTCGACACGGCCGTCGCCGTAGGGGACCTGTCCGGAGCGGTCATGACCGCCCTCAACCTGGCCTACTCCCTGAAGGACCTGGACCGGGACGAGGAAGCCCAGGCCCGCTTCCGGCAGGTCGAAGGGCTGCTCGACAGCAAGGACCCGGTGGTCGACCTGGATCCGGCCCGGCGCGCGGAGATCTGGTTCTCGCTCGCCCAGCAGCGCGTCGTCGATCCCGCTCCCGCCCTGCGCCGCGCGTCCCGGGCACACGAGATCCTCCGGCAACTGGTGGCCCGCGGACGCGGCGACCTGCTCGGCCCGCTCGCGGAGACGGAGTTCTTCACGGGGCAGATCCACGAATGGCTGGGGAACAAGGCCAGGGCGGCCGACGCCTTCACCAGCGCGCGCCGGCATCTGGAGTCCGCGGTGCGCACGGACGGCAGGGCCTCCCTCGTCCACGATCTCGCCCAGGCCTGCGACCACGCCTCGGCAGTGCTGTGGGACGACTCCCCCGAGCGGGCCCTCGAAGCGGCCACGGCAGGGCTTGCCCGGTGGGTTCAGCTGACGGAACTCGAAGGCCTGGACCGCTGGGGCGTCGAACTGGTGGAGACCTACCGCAAAACGGGGATCGCCCACCTCAAGGCCGGGCGGACCAGCACGGCGGAGGAGTACTACGCCAAGGGACTCGACCTCACCGAGCACCCGGACTTCCCGGACTCGCCCCTCGGCCGCACCGCCGAGGCAGCCATGTGCCGTGAGATCGCGATCCTGCGCCGACGGGCCGGAGACCGGGAAACGGCACGGCAGTTGTGTGCGAGGGCGCTCGGCCTGGTGGACGTGACGGACAACCGCAATCACGCCCACATCCGGATCCTCACCCGCTATCTGCTCGCCAACCTGTACTACGACGAGCACCGGCACGAGGAGTCCCTGCGCATGGAAGTCGACAACATGGTCGACATCGAGGCCGCCGTGGCGCAAGGCACGCTCCTTGAGGACCAGTTCGCCGAGGGCGCACTGCGGGTGGCGGTGGCCGCGGGCAACTTCGGTGACCTGTCGCTGGCCGTCACCTCGGGCGAGGCCGCCGTGTCGATCTACCGCCGGCTGGCCGAAGAGGGCCGCGGTCTGCACGACGCAGCCGGCCGTACCGCCGCCAACCTCGCCGAGGACCTTATCCAGCTTGGCCGTCTCCCGGAGGCGGAGCGACTGCTGGACGAGGCGCTGCAACACCTTCGGACGGCGGACCGCGGCCGGGAGACCCCGACCGACCTGCACCTGGCAAGCGGCACGCCGAGGTCTGCCGTCATCGAGCAGGGGGCCCGCAAACTGGAAAGGATCCGCGTCTGCCTCTCCGCCTCCGCCGGGGCGGAGGTCCACGCCCTGCTGTTCGCCATCGGCGACAGCCTGAAGGAGACCTCCGACGTGATCCAGGCCAGGGGCACCGACACCTCCGCCTGGGGTCATCTGACGGAGTGCGTGGGCATCCTCGACTGGGTCAGGGAGACGCACGGCGGATTCCTCGCCCGACTCCTGCACTCGGAGTCGGCGTTCCGGAAGGGGATGTTCGCCGCACAGGCCGACCGGGATGCCGCCGCCGAGCACGCCTACCGAGCCGCGGCGGACGGCTTCCACGCCCTCCTCAGCGACCACGCGCAGGACATCGGGGACGACGGCCCGCACTTCGCCGAGATGTGGCTGCGCACCCTGATGTTCCTGATGGAGACGCAGGTCAAGCGCGGCGACACCACGACGGCCCAGCACACCTGGGCCGAACTGGAGGCATCGGCACGCGCGGTCGCCCCGGAGCAGACCGAGCACTGGTCGGAGTGGGCCGCACAGCGCTGGAACCAGGGCCGCGCAGCGGCCTGGCACGCCGACCCCGAGGGCCCGGGCCATCACCGCTGGGACATCGAGGACGATCCCACCGACGACGTCCCGGACTCGGCGCCCGATCCGGCGCCGTAAGAGAGGTGGAAGCCCCGTCGTCCGGCCCCGGGGAAGGGGCCCTGCTCAGCCCCGCCCCGACCCCAGTGCCCGATCCGGCGCGGTGAGGACGGAGCGGACCGTCGCCCGGCCCCGAACGGTCGGCCGGGGCCGTGACTCAGCGACGATCCGGCGCCGTGAAGGCGGTACGGTTGCCCGGTCCCGAACGGGCCGGCCGTAGCCACTGCCCGTCGGGCCGGGGAAGGCCCCGCTCAGCCCCGCCCCGACCCCAAGGCCCGATCCAGCGCCGTAAGGAACGAGCTGACCGTCCCCCGGTCCCGTACAGCCAGCCGCAGCCACTCCTCGTCGAGGCCCGGGAAGGTGTCCCCGCGCCGTACCGCGAATCCCAGCTCGCGCAGCCGCCCCCGGACTGCGGCCGCGTCCGGCAGCCGTACCAGGACGAAGGGGCCCTCGGCCGGTTCCGCGACCCGCACCCCCCGCGCAGCGAACGCGCCGAGACCGGCCACGAGATGGGCGCGGTCGGCGGCGATGCGGTGGGCGGCGTGGGCGGCCTCGGCCAGTGCCTGTGGCTCGACGCAGGCCTGCGCCGCGGCGAGTGCGGGGGAGGACACCGGCCACAGGGGCTGGGCCCGCTCCAGGTCCGCGATCGTCTCCGGCGCCGCCAGGACGTAGCCGATGCGCAGCCCGGCAAGACCCCAGGTCTTGGTCAGGCTGCGCAGCACGACAAGGCCGGGCACGTCCGTGCGCCCGGCCAGCGCCTCCCGCTCGCCCGGCACCGCGTCCATGAACGCCTCGTCCACCACCAACGTCCGCCCCGGGCGGGCGAGTTCGGCGATCGTGGCGGCCGGGTGCAGTACCGACGTCGGGTTCGTCGGGTTGCCGATCACGACCAGGTCGGCGTCCTCGGGAACGGCCGCCGGATCCAGCCGGAACCCGTCCTCCGCCCGCAGCAGCACCCGGTCGACGGTGTGCCCGGCGTCCCGCAGCGCGGCCTCCGGCTCCGTGAACTGCGGGTGCACCACCACGGGTTGACGCACCTTCAGGGCGCGCGCGAGCAGCACGAACGCCTCCGCGGCACCCGCCGTCAGCAGCACCCGCTCCACCGGCAGCCCGTGCCGGGCCGCCACCGCCGCCCGCGCGGCCCGCCCGTCCGGGTAGGCCGCGAGCCCGGCCAGCGACCCGGCGATCCGCTCCCGCAGCCACACCGGAGGCGTGTCCGCGCGGACGTTGACCGCCAGGTCGACCAGCGTCGAACCGTCGTCACGGACCTCGGCGTCCCCGTGGTGCCGCAGATCGTGGCCCTCAGTGCGCATGGGAGTGTGCGTGCCCTCCGTGATGGTGGTGGTGATGACCGTCGTCGTCCGGGTGGAAGTGCGGCTGCTGCGGCAGCCCGACCTTGTCCTCGAAGCCGGGCAGCGCGATCCGGTACACACACGAGTCGCAGTTCATCCGCAGATCGCCCTTGATGGCCTCCTCGTACCGCTCCATCACCAGGTCCAGCAGCTCCGGCTCCGGACCGATCACATCGGCGGACCGCACCTCGACCTCGGGGTGCGCGGCCGCCCAGCCCTCGGTCTGCTGCCGCACCCGGTCCGGGAGGATGCCCGTGAACAGGAAGTAGGGGAGTACCACGATCCGACGTGCGCCCAGCTTGACGCACCTGTCCAGGCCGCTCGGCACGTCCGGCGCCGCCAGCGACACGAACGCCGTCTCCACGCCCGCGTAGCCGCGGCCCTCCCACAGCAGCCGCGCCGCCTTGTACACCTCGGCATTGGCGTCCGGGTCGGTGGAGCCGCGCCCGACGAGCAGCACGGTCACGTCCGAGCGGTCGCCGGGCGTGCGCTCGGCGGAGCCCAGCGCCTCGTCCAGCCGTCGCTCCAGCACGCGCAGCAGCGACGGGTGCGGGCCCAGCGGACGGCCGTAGGTGTACGAGATCCCGGGGTGCCGCTCCTTCTCGCGGGCCAGCGCCGCGGGGATGTCCCCCTTGGCGTGCCCGGCGGACACCAGCATCAGCGGAACGGCGGCGAACCGGCGTACGCCCCGCTCCACCAGTTCGGTGACGGCATCGCCCAGCGGCGGCGGGGACAGCTCGATGAAGCCGCCCGCGACGGGCAGCTCGGGGTGGCGGGCGCCGAGTTCCCGGACGAAGTCGCGGAACGCCTCGGCTCCGGCATCGTCCCGGGTGCCATGGCCGGCGATGAGCAGGGCGGGCGGCGGGGTGGTCACGGGTTCTCCTCAGACGGAACGGGGTGGTACAGCAGGGCGTTGAGCGCGGCGGAGGCAACCGCCGACCCGCCCTTCTCGGACACGTTGCTCACGGCGGGCAGCCCGCTCTCGCGCAACGCGGCCTTGGACTCGACCGCGCCGACGAAGCCGACGGGCAGGCCGATGACGAGGGCCGGGGCGGCATCGAGGGTCAGCAGCTCCTCCAGGGCGGTCGGCGCGTTGCCGATCACCCACAGAGCGCCTGGACCGACCCGGTCGTACGCCAGCCGGATCGCATGCGCCGAACGGGTCAGACCCGGCCCGGCCACCGCGTCCTTCAGCCGGCAGACGGTCTCCCGCCGGGTGATCCCGGCCGCGACCATCTCCACGTCCACGACGACGGGCGCGCCGGCATGCAGCGCGAGGTGCGCCTTCGCCAACTCGCCCTCGTCCATGACGAGATCGCTCGCGTACTCCAGATCGGCGGCGGAGTGGATGACCCGCTCCACCACCGCCCGGGTCAGCGGCGGAAAGTGCGAGGTGTCCAGCCGGGCGCGCAGCCGCCGGTAGGACTCCACCTCGATCGGATGGACGACGCGGTTCACTCGACCCCCTCCTGCCAGCGGTAGCCACGCGGCGTCACCATGCGCCCCGCGATGTTCCGGGTCGCCGTGTTGCCCACGGTCACGACCGTCATCATGTCGACCGTCGCCGGGTCGAGTGCGGCCAGCGAGGTGAGCCGGCTGGATTCGTCGGGGCGGGACGCGTTGCGCACGACACCGACCGGCGTGGCCGGCTCCCGGTGCTCGGCGAGGATCGCCAGCGCCTTGGGCAGCTGCCAGTCACGGCCCCGCGAACGGGGGTTGTAGAAGGTGACCACGATGTCCGCCTCGGCCGCCGCCCGCACCCGCCGCTCGATGACCTCCCACGGCGTGTGCAGGTCGGACAGGCTGATCGACACATGGTCGTGGCCCAGCGGCGCACCGAGGATCGCCCCGGCGGCGAGCGCGGCCGTCACGCCGGGCACCCCGATCACGTCGATGTCGTCGGAGGCCTCGGCGAGCGCGGGCGAGGCCATGGCGTACACGCCCGCGTCACCGCTGCCGATGAGCGCGACGGCCAGCCCCTTGCGGGCCTCCGCGACAGCTGTCCGCGCCCGCTCCTCCTCCGCGCCGAGCCCCGACTCCAGGACCCGGGTGCCGGGCCGCAGCAGATCGCGGATCTGGTCGACGTACTGGTCGAGCCCGACGAGCACCGAAGCGCGCCGCAACTCCGCCTTCGCGCGCGGCGTCAGCAGATCCCGGGCACCGGGCCCGAGCCCGACCACCGCGAGCCGCCCGCGCCCGGCACGCCGTACGACGGCACAGGTGGCCATGGCGGGCTGAGCGGCCGACTTCCGCTTGGGCACGAGGAGTTCGCCCCCGCCGATCAGCGCGGCGGCCTCCGCCACGGACGGCGTTCCCACGGCGGCGAGCGGCGCGTCCGACGGGTTGGGCACCTCGACGCCCGCCAGCTCCTCGGCCGAGTACGTCACCACCGGCACCCCGAGACGCCCAGCGGCCCCGACGATCCCCGCCTCCTCCGACTTGGCGTCCACAGTGGCGAGTTCGGCGACGCTACGAGGAGACAGTCCCGCCTCCCGCAGGGTCCCCTCGATCAGCCCCAGCACCTCCTCGACGGGCGCGCCCTTGGAGGCGCCGACGCCGACGACGAGCGTGGGCGGGCGCAACAGCACCTCACCGTCGGCGGGTTCACCCGCACGATCGGTCACCCGGACCCGCCGGTCCCCCTCGGCCGCGAGCGGCAGCGGCGGCAACGGCCACGCCACCTCCGTGGCCAGCGCCACCGGCTCCCCGTCCAGCAGGGCCCGGCTCACCCCGGCGACATCACCCTCGTAGGGCAGCCCGAGGGTGTCCAGACCGGGGATGCCGACCGCGTCCGTCGCCGTGGTCACGACCGGCTCGGCGGCCAGCAACTCGCCCACCTCGCGGGCGAGTTCATTGGCGCCGCCGCCGTGCCCGCCGAGCAGCGACACGGCGAACCGCCCGCCCTCGTCGACGCACACCACACCCGGGTCGGACGCCTTGTCGCCGAGCAGCGGCGCGACCAGCCGCACCACCGCCCCCGTGGCCAGGAAACACACGAGCTGCTCGCACTCCGCGAACGCGGCCCGCACGGCGTCCCCCACGGGACCCTCGTACACACGCGTCCGCTCCGGCCACGCCGCAGCCAGCCGGTCCCGCGCAGCCGCCCCCGCCGCGGTGGCGGAAATGAGGCCGATCACAGAGCAACTCCTTCATGAGAGACGGGGCTTCTGACTCCCCACAACAGGAAAACGGGGTTGGTCGCCGCCAGCCGGGACACATCCCCGGGCAGCGGCGCCAGCCGCGACGACTGCAACAGCACCCCGTCGCAGTCGAACCCGGAGCCGACCAGCGCGGCACGCGCCGCCGGCACCCGGTCGAGCGCGGCCATGGCGACCACCACGGTCCGCCGGGCCCGCCGCGCGCACGCGGTCACGAGCGCGGGCAGCTCGCGCCCCCCGCCCCCGATGAACACCGCGTCGGGATCGTCGAGATCGGACAGCACCGTCGGCGCCGCCCCGTGCACCGCCCGTACGTCCACGCCGTGCGCGGCGGCGTTGGCGCGGATGCGCTCCACCCCGTCCCGGGTCTTCTCCACCGCGGTGACGGCGGCGCCGAGCCGCGCGCACTCCACCGCCACGGACCCCGAGCCCGCGCCGATGTCCCACACCAGCTCGCCGAGGCGCGGACCGAGCCGGGCCAGGGCCAGCGCCCGCACCTCGAACTTGGTGATCATCGAGTCGCGGTGGGCGAACTCGGTCTCGTCCAGGGCCCATCCGGCGGGCCCGGCCGGCGGACCGGCGACCGTACGCACCGGCCCCAGCAGCCGCGTCTCGTCCAGGCTCAGGACGACACTCACCGCCGTACCCCAGTCCCGGACCGCGGCCTCGGCCGGCGTGACCCGCTCGACCCGCTCCTGCGCGGTGCCCAGCGCGGAGGCGACGACGAGGACCCGCGCATCGGACCTGAGGGCCGCCCCCAGTTCCGCAGGACCGGACCCCGGACCCGTCAGCACGGCCACCTTCGGCCGCGCCCGGCACACGTTGACGGCCGTCCGCAGCTCCCGCCCGTGCGCACTGACGACGACGGCGTCGTCCCACGGCAGCCCGACCCGCGCGAACGCGGCGGCCACGGAGGACACCCCCGCCCGCACATCGAGCCGCTCCGACCCGAACCGCTCGGCCAGCGCCCGCACGATCCCGAAGAACCCGGGGTCGCCCGAGGCCAGCACGACGACCCGGCCCTGCTTGTCCAGATGCCGTTCGATCACATCGAGCGCGGGCGCCAGCGGCCCGAGCACGACCCGCTCGGCGTCCTCCGGCACCGCGGCGGCGTCCAGATGCCGCCGCCCGCCCACGACCAGCCGGGCCCCGGCCAGCACCTCGGCGGGAACCGGCGCCCCCGTCCCCGTACCGAAGACCGTGATCACGTACTCGCACCCCGCTCGCGCAGCGCCCTGCGGGCCTGCGGGTCGGCCTTGCGGTAGCCGTGGAAATGGCCGGGGTGGTACAGGTGCGAGCGAGTGCCGTGCGCGTCGAGCGCCGGGCCGACCAGGAACAGCGTGTGCTTCCAGAGCTTGTGCTCCTTGACCGTCTCCTCCAGGGTGCCGATCGTGCACCGCACGAGCAGTTCCTCCGGCCAGGTCGCCTGGTACGCCACCACGACGGGAGTGTCGGTCGGATAGCCGCCCTCCAGCAGCTCCCGCACCAACTGCCCGCTGCGGGCGGCCGACAGGAAGATCGCCATCGTGGTGCCGTGCTTGGCGAACTCCCGCACCTCCTCCCCGGGCGGCATCGGCGTCTTCCCGCCGCCGAGCCGGGTCAGCACGACGGACTGCGCCACCTCGGGAATCGTCAGCTCGCGCTGCGCGAGCGCGGCGACCGCGGAGAACGCGGAGACGCCGGGCACGATCTCGGTGGCGATACCGAGCTCGGCACACCGGTCGAGCTGCTCCTGGGTGCCGCCCCACAGGGCGGGATCGCCGGAGTGGATACGGGCGACGCGCAGCCCCTCCCGCCGCGCCCGCTCGTACACACCGACCACGTCCTCCAGCGACATGGTCGCCGAGTCGAGGATCTCCGCGTCCTCGCGCGCATGCTGGAGGACCTCCGCCTGGACCAGGCTGGCCGCCCAGATCACGACGTCGGCCTCCGCGATGGCACGCGCGGCACGGAACGTCAGCAGGTCGGCGGCGCCGGGGCCGGCACCGACGAAGGTCACCTTGCCGGTGGGGGCGTCGGCCATGGGTTCGGGTCCTCTCGTACGGAACTTCATCGGGGGATGTGAATGTGCGCGCAGCGGCGCCGATCGGATACGAAGAGCACATGGCGGTCTTCGTCGCGCTCGGCGCGTTCCTGATGACGCTGGCCGGCGGCTGGACGGCGCAGCGCGTCACGGACCGCCGCCATCTCGTGCTGGGCCTGGCCGGCGGCCTGATGCTGGGCGTGGTCGGCCTGGACCTGCTGCCGGAGGCGCTGGAGGTAGCCGGCGAGGAGATCTACGGCGTACCCGCCGCCCTCCTCCTCTTCGTGGCCGGCTTCCTGATGGCCCATCTGGTGGAACGCCTGCTGGCAGCCCGTCAGGCCGCCCACGGCGCCGAGGAGAAGAACGGCCGGGCCCCCGAGGTCGGCCTGACGGCAGCCGCGGCGATGGTCGGCCACAGCGCGATGGACGGAGTGGCGATCGGCGCGGCGTTCCAGGTGGGCGACAGCATGGGCACAGCCGTCGCTCTCGCGGTGATCGCCCACGACTTCGCGGACGGCTTCAACACGTACACGATCACAAGCCTGTACGGGAACGCCCGCCGCAGAGCCCTCGCGATGCTGTTCGCGGACGCGGCGGCCCCGGTGCTGGGCGCGGCCTCCACGCTGCTGTTCACCATCCCGGAACACCTGCTCGGCGGCTACCTCGGCCTCTTCGGCGGCGCGCTGCTGTATCTCGCGGCGGCCGAGATCCTGCCCGAGGCCCACCACGAGCACCCGGCCCGCTCGACCCTGCTGTGCACGGTCGCGGGGGCGGGCTTCATCTGGCTGGTGGTGGGCGTGTCCGGCTGACCCGCCTCTCGCGGGACTCACAGCTTGCCGCCCCGCCCGCCCTCGCGCCGCGCGGGCGCGATGAGCGTGGAGAGGTACGGCAGCGGAGTGCCGTCGAGCTCGGCCGCGGGCCGGATCGACTCCTCGGGCAGCCCGAGCGCGGCCCCCCACACGGCGTCGTCGAGCCGCCCGCTCTCCCGCAGCGCCTCGGCCACCTCACCGGCCTGCCGCCCGAACTTGTAGGCGACGACGGTCCCCGGCCCGGCGAGCGCCTCCTTGAGCACGGCGGCCCCGGCAGTGACCGGAACCAGCGTCAGCGGCTCCGTCCCCTCCGTCAGCACGGCCCCCGACCGGGAGGCGAGATCCTGCATCGCGGTGATCCCGGGCACGGTCTCCACCACGGTCCCCGGCACCAGCTCACCGATCGTCTGGGCGAGATAGGTGAAGGTGGAGTACACGTTGGGATCGCCGATGGTGGCGAAGGCGACGACGGAGCGCTCGCGGAGCAGCTGCGCAACCCGCGCCCCCGCCGCGTCCCAGGCGGCCTCACGCCGCCCCCGGTCGGTCCGCTCATTGAGCGCGAACACGACCCGTACGACCTTCTCCTCCGGCACGTAGTGCAGGACCGTGGCCTCGGCCCGCCCCCGCTCCCCGGTGTCCATGACGGGCACCACGACGACATCGGCGGCCCGCAGAGCGTTGACGCCCTTGACGGTCACCAGCTCCGGATCCCCGGGCCCCACACCGACCCCGACCAACCTGCTGCTGCTCATGACGTCCGGCACCTCTCCACGAACCGACGGGCTACACCGGGCGCGGACGCCCAGTGCGTGTGCAGATAACTCGCGTGCACACCTAGTTGTACGAAACCTTCGACACGCCGCTGAGGGGCGCGCACCCCCCACGCGGGAGCCGCCCCGGCGCCCGGCTCGACGACGGTCCGATGAAACTCGTGCCCCCGCATGCGCTCCCCGGCGGCCACGAGCGAACTGTCACTGAGCGCAACGGCGTCCCGATACCCGAGCGTGAGCCGCTCACTCATCCGAGCGGTCGCGTCGAGCACCCCGCACATGGGCTGCCCGTCGAGCTCACGACAGAGATAGAGCAGCCCGGCGCATTCGGCGGCGACGGGGGCACCGGACTCCGCGAGGGCAGCGACAGCCTTGCGCAGGGGCTCGTTGGCGGACAGCTCAGCGGCATACACCTCGGGAAAGCCCCCACCGATGACCAACCCACGTGTTCCGTCCGGCAGTTGCTCGTCCCGCAGCGGGTCGAACGTGACGACTTCGGCCCCGGCTGCGGCGAGCAACTCACTGTGCTCGGCGTAGGAGAAGGTGAAGGCGGACCCACCGGCGAAAGCGACGACGGGCCTGTTGCGGCGCCGCCGGTCGGCACTTCCAGCCCGTCCGGAGTCTGAGGACGAGGTCATCCCCGTGCCGATCCCCGGCCCACCCGCGGGGGCGGTGTTTTCAGCCTGTCCGGAGCTTGAGGACGAGGCCATCCCCGTCCCGATCCCCCACCCACCCGCGGGGGCAGTGTTTTCAGCCTGTCCGGTGTTTGAGGACGAGGCGGTCACCGTCCCGATCTCCCACCCACCCGCGGGGGCTGTATTTTCAGCCTGTCCGGAGTCTGAGGACGAGGCCATCCCCGTCCCGATCCCCCACCCACCCGCGGGGGCAGTACTTCCAGCCCGTCCGGCGTTTGAGGACGAGGCCCGTTCAGGGCCGAAGCGGGGGTCCGGGGGCGCAGCCCCCCGGGACGGGACGGGTAGGGGCGGCGGGGGCGAAGAAGCCAGGACCTCAGCCGCATCCCAACCCGCACACGACAACACCCCCGCACTCCGCGCCAGCGAAACCAACGCCTCCAGATCACACCCACCGGCAACCTGCGAAGCCATCGCGGCAACGGCCTCCACCGCCGCAGCCCGCCGCTCGGCAACCGGCACCAGCCCCAGATGCCGCGACGGCGTATCCACCTGCGGAGCCCGCCGCAACACCCCCATCACCGGCACCCCGACCGACTCCAACGCCTCCCGCAACAACTCCTCGTGCCGATCCGACGCGACCTTGTTGAGAATCACGCCCCCGACCCGAACCTCCGGATCCCACGACACAAACCCGTGCACCAACGCCGCCACCGACCGCGCCTGCGAGGACGCGTCGACCACCAACACCACCGGCGCCCGCAGCAACTTCGCCACATGAGCCGTCGACGCCAGCTCACCTTCCCCCGCGGCCCCGTCGTACATCCCCATCACCCCCTCGACGACGGCGATGTCACACCCACGCGCCCCGTGCACGAACAGCGGCCCGACCAGCTCCGGCCCGCACAGATACGCGTCCAGATTCCGCCCCACCCGCCCGGTCGCGAGCGCGTGATACCCGGGATCGATGTAGTCCGGCCCCACCTTGTGCGGAGACACGGCAAACCCCCGCGCGGCGAACGCGGCCATCAACCCCGTGGCAACGGTGGTCTTGCCGCTGCCCGAGGAAGGCGCGGCAATGACCAGCCGAGGGACGGAAGCAGTCACCACTCGATGCCCCTCTGCCCCTTCTGCCCGGCGTCCATCGGATGCTTCACCTTGGACATGTCGGTCACCAGGTCGGCGAAGTCGACGAGCTTCTCGGGCGCGTTCCGCCCGGTGATCACGACATGCTGGGTCCCCGGACGATTCCGCAGCACGTCGACGACCTCGTCGGTGTCGACCCACCCCCAGTGCATCGGGTACGCGAACTCGTCGAGCACGTACAGCTTGTACGTCTCGGCCGCCAGGTCCCGCTTGACCTGCTCCCAGCCCTCGCGGGCCTTCTCCTCGTTGTCCATCTGGGAGTCCCGCTGCACCCAGGACCACCCCTCACCCATCTTGTGCCAGTCGACGGACCCGCCCTCCCCGGACGCCCCCAGCACCCGCAGCGCGTTCTCCTCGCCGACCTTCCACTTCGCCGACTTGACGAACTGGAACACCCCGATGGGCCACCCCTGATTCCAGGCACGCAGCGCCAGCCCGAAGGCAGCGGTCGACTTGCCCTTCCCGATCCCGGTATGCACGACCACCAGCGGCCGATTCCGCCGCTGACGAGTCGTCAGCCCGTCGTCGGGCACCACACTCGGCTGTCCCTGAGGCATTACGCGGCCCTCCTCTGTACGTCCTTCACCAGCCCGGCGATGGAGTCCGCCCGCAGCTCGTCCAACGTCACCGCCGTCCCGCCCAGTTCACCCGCGAGCTGCCCCGCGAGCCCCAGCCGCACGGGCCCGGACTCGCAGTCGACGACCACGGAAGCGATCCCCTCGGCGGCGAACAGCCGCGCGGCCCGCCCGGCGAGCGCGACCGGCTCCGGCCCACCGGTGGCCCGCCCGTCCGTCACCACGACAACCAGCGCCCGCCGCGCGGGATCCCGCAGCCGCTCGACGCGCAGCACGTCATGCGCCTTGAGCAGCCCCGCGGCCAACGGCGTACGCCCACCCGTGGGCAGGGACTCCAGCCGCGCCGCGGCCGCATCCACCGACGACGTGGGCGGCAACGCGACCTCCGCGGCAGACCCCCGGAACGTCACCAGCCCCACCTTGTCCCGCCGCTGATACGCGTCGAGCAGCAACGACAGCACGGCCCCCTTCACGGCACTCATCCGCTGCCGCGCCGCCATCGACCCGGAGGCGTCCACGACGAACAGCACGAGGTTCCCCTCGCGCCCCTCCCGCGTCGCCTGCCGCAGATCGTCCCGGCGCAGCACAAGCCCCGGCCCGGACCGCCCGCGCGCCCGCTGATGCGGAGCCGCCGCCTGCACGGTCGCCGCCAGGTGCAGCTTGGTCAGCGCTCCCCGCGGCCGCCGCGCACCCGTCGTCCGCCCGTGCTCGGTACGCGCCCGCGACCGCCGCCCGGCAGCACCCTCACCGATGCCCGGCACACTCAGCACCTTCGCCCGAAACGGCTCCGAGGCCCGCACGGCGGACTGCTCGCCCGAGCCCGCACCGGAAGGCTGCGGCTCCCCGCCCTCACCGGCCTCGGGCCGCGCACCCGTGTCCCCGCCCTCCGGCCCGGCGTCGTCCGGCGACGGCTGCCCGCCACCCCCACCGGGCCCGTCCGGGTCGGGATCCTCGTCGCCCTCGCCGGAGAACTCCTCCAGCGTCTGATCCAGCTTGTCCTCGTCAAGTCCCGGCGCGTCAAAGGGATTGCGCCGCCGCCGGTGCGGCAGCGCCAGCAGCGCGGCCTGCCGTACGTCCTCGGCCAGCACCTCCGTCCGCCCGGCCCACGCGGCCAGCGCGGTCGCCGTACGCGCCATCACGATGTCGGCCCGCATGCCGTCCACCTCGAACGCCGCACAGGTCGCCGCGATCTGCCGCAGCGCCCCGTCGCCCAGCCGCACCGACGGCAGCAGCTCCCGCGCCGCCACGATCCGCGCCCGTACGGCGGACTCGTCCTCGGCCCACCGCGCGGCGAAGCCGGCCGGGTCGTCGTCGTAGGCGAGCCGCCGCCGCACGACCTCCACCCGCTGGTCGGGCTCACGCGAGGCCGCGACCTCGACGGTCAGCCCGAACCGGTCAAGGAGCTGCGGCCGGAGCTCGCCCTCCTCCGGGTTCATGGTCCCGACGAGCAGGAAACGCGCGGCATGCCGTACGGAGACACCCTCGCGTTCGACGTACGAGGCGCCCATCGCGGCCGCGTCCAGCAGCAGGTCGACGAGATGGTCGTGGAGAAGGTTGACCTCGTCGACGTAGAGGATGCCGCGGTGCGCGTCCGCGAGGAGCCCCGGCTCGAAGGCCTTCACGCCCTCGGCCAGCGCCCGCTCGATGTCGAGGGCACCCACCAGCCGGTCCTCGGAGGCGCCCACCGGCAGCTCGACCATCCGCGCGGGCCGCCCGGCCCCCGGACCCGCCTCGTGCGGCCCGTCCGGACAGCCGGGGTCCGGCTTCGCCGGATCACAGGAGAACCGGCACCCGGGCACCACGGACACCTCGGGCAGCAGCGCCGAAAGCGCCCGCACGGCCGTCGACTTGGCGGTGCCCTTCTCGCCGCGCACCAGCACACCGCCGACGGCCGGCGACACGGCGTTCAGCAGCAGCGCCAGCCGCAGGTCGTCCTGGCCGACAACGGCCGTAAAAGGGAAGGGGGTTGTCACTGGTCGCCCTCCAAGTCGCCTTCGAGCTCCAGGTAGGTGGCGCGCAGCCGCTCCAGAGTGTCCGCATCCGGCTCGGCCCACAAGCCGCGGTCCGCCGCCTCCAGCAGCCGCTCGGTGATACCGCGCAGCGCCCAGGGGTTGGACTGCTTCATGAAGTCCCGGTTCTCCGGGTCGAAGACGTACTCCGCGCTGAGCTTCTCGTACATCCAGTCGTCGACCACGCCCGCCGTGGCGTCGTACCCGAACAGGTAGTCCACGGTCGCCGCCATCTCGAAGGCGCCCTTGTAGCCGTGCCTGCGCATCGCCGCCATCCAGCGCGGGTTGACCACGCGGGCGCGGAAGACGCGGTGGGTCTCCTCGCCCAGGGTGCGGGTCTTCACCTGGTCGGGGGTGGCGGAGTCGCCGACGTACGCCTCGGGGGAGGCGCCCGTCAGGTGGCGCACCATGGCGACCATGCCGCCGTGGTACTGGAAGTAGTCGTCGGCGTCGACGAGGTCGTGCTCACGCGTGTCGACGTTCTTCGCGGCGACGTTGATCCGCCTGAACGCCGTCTCCATGTCCCCGCGCGCCGCCCGCCCGTCGAGTCCGCGCCCGTAGGCGTAACCGCCCCACACCGCGTACACCTCGGCCAGGTCCGCGTCGCTCCGCCAGTTCCGCGCGTCGATCAGCGGCAGCAGACCCGCGCCGTACGCCCCCGGCTTCGACCCGAAGATACGGGCCGTCGCCCGCCGCCGGTCACCGTGCTCGGCGGTGTCCTCGTCGGCGTGCGCCTTCACGAAGTTGGCGTCGGCCGGCTCGTCCAGCTCGGCGACCTTCCGCACCGCGTCGTCGATCAGCCCGACCACGTGCGGGAACGCGTCCCGGAAGAACCCGGAGATACGGACGGTCACGTCGATGCGCGGCCGCCCCAGCTCATCCAGCGGCACGACCTCGAAGCCGGTCACCCGCCGCGACGCGTCGTCCCACACCGGCCGGCAGCCCAGCAGCGCGAGGATCTCGGCGATGTCGTCGCCCTGGGTGCGCATCGCCGAGGTGCCCCAGACCGTGAGGCCGACGGACTTCGGGTACTCGCCGGTGTCCTGGAGGTACCGCTGCACGAGCGAGTCGGCGAGGGACTGCCCGACCTCCCAACTGAGCCGGGAGGGAATCGCCTTGGGGTCGACGGAGTAGAAGTTCCGGCCGGTCGGCAGCACGTTGACCAGACCGCGCGTGGGCGAACCGGAGGGCCCGGCCGGGACGTAACCGCCGTCGAGCGCCTTGAGGATGTGCCCGATCTCGTCCGTGGTGCGGGCCAGCCGGGGTACGACCTCGTTGCAGGCGAACTCCAACACCGCCACGGCGTCGGCCAGTTCGGTGCCGATGACCTCACGCACGAGCGGCGCGCTCGCGGCCGTGGCCCAGTTGCGTGCCTCCATGCCCTCCGCGATCCGCCGGCACAGCTGCTCCAGCAGGTCGATCGCGTCGGCGGCCGTGCGCGACGGCCCCTCGACCAGCTCGGTGAGCTCCACCGGCACCTTCACCGGAGCGCCCGGCTCGGCCAGCAACTCCTTCTCGACCAGCCCGAAATGGGCCGCGAGGCACGCCCGCAGACCCGGCAGGGCGTTGGCCTGCCCGCCCCACACCTGCGAGGCGCGCAGCACGGCCAGCACCAGGTTCACCCGCGGCTCGCCTTCCGGCCCGCCGCCCAGGATGTGGAGCCCGTCGCGGATCTGCACGTCCTTGATCTCGCACAGATAGCCGTCGATGTGCATGACGAACTCGTCGAAGTCGCCGTCCTCCGGCTGCTCGTCGACATGCAGGTCGTGGTGCAGCTCGGCGGCCTTGACCAGCGTCCAGATCTGGGCGCGAACGGCCGGCGCCTTGGCCGGGTCCAGGTCGGAGACGAGCGCGTACTCGTCGAGGAGCTGCTCCAGCTTGGCCAGGTCGCCGTAGGTGTCGGCGCGGGCCATCGGCGGCACGAGGTGGTCGACGACGGTGGCGTGGCCGCGGCGCTTGGCCTGGGTGCCCTCGCCGGGGTCGTTGACGATGAACGGGTAGATCAGCGGCAGATCACCGAGGACGGCGTCCGGCGCGCAGCCGCCGCTGAGCCCGAGGCCCTTGCCGGGCAGCCACTCCATCGTGCCGTGCTTGCCCATGTGCACGATGGCGTCGGCGCCGAAGCTGTTCTCCAGCCAGCGGTAGGCCGCCATGTAGTGGTGGGACGGCGGCATGTCCGGGTCGTGGTAGATCGCGATCGGGTTCTCGCCGAAGCCGCGCGGCGGCTGGATCATCACGACGACGTTCCCGAACTGGAGGGAGGCGAGCACGATGTCGTCCCCGTCGACGTACAGACTGCCCGGCGGCTCACCCCACGCCTCCAGCATGGCGTCCCGCAGCTCCGGGTCCAGCTTGTCGAACCACGCCCGGTAGTCGGCCAGCGGCACCCGCGCGGGCGCTGCGGCCAGCTGCTCCTCGGTGAGCCATTCGACGTCGTGGCCACCGGCGTTGATGAGCCGATGGATCAGCTCGTCGCCGTTGTCGGGATGCCCCTCGACGACGTACCCGGCGTCGCGCAGCGCGTCCAGCACCCGCACCGCCGAGGCCGGGGTGTCGAGACCCACCGCGTTGCCGACCCGCGAGTGCTTGGTCGGGTAGGCGGTGAAGACCAGCGCCAGCTTCTTCTCGGCGTTCGGCTTGTGCTTCAACTGCGCGTGCCGTACGGCGATTCCGGCGACGCGCCCGGCCCGCTCGGGGTCGGCGACGTACACCGGGACGTCGTCCGGGCCCTGCTCCTTGAAGGAGAAGGGGACCGTGATGAGGCGTCCGTCGAACTCCGGGATCGCGACCTGCATCGCCGCGTCCATGGGGGAGAGGGCGGCGTCGGACTCGTCCCAGGCCGTGTGCGAGGAGGTCAGACAGAGCCCTTGCAGGACAGGGATGTCGAGCCGGGCGAGCGCGCCGATGTCCCAGGCCTCCTCGTCACCGCCGGCCGAGGCCTGCGAGGCGTGCGTTCCGCCGGCGGCGAGGACGGTGGCGACCAGCACGTCGGCCGAGTCGAGGACCAGGAACAGGTCGAGGTCGGCGTCGCGCAGTGAACCGCAGTACACCGGAAGGGCGTTCGCGCCGCGTGCCTCGATCGCGTCGCACAGGGTGTCCACGAAGGCGGTGTTGCCGCTCAGCTCATGGGCCCGGTAGAAGACCACGCCCACCGTCGGACGGTCCGCCCGGATTTCCCGGTCGCCATGGATGCCCCACTGCGGCATCTTCTGCGGCTCGACGAACCCCTCGCCCGTCAGCAGCACGGTGTCGGAGAGGAACCGGGCGAGCTCGGTGAGGTTGGCGGGCCCGCCCTCGACCAGGTACTTCAGCGCCTCGGCCACCACACCGGCCGGGACCGACGACTCGGCCATCAGCTCCGCGTCCGGCACGGCCTCGCCGCCCAGCAGCACAGTGGGGATACCGGATGCCTTGAGCTCGGCGAGCCCGTCCTCCCAGGCCCGCTTGCCACCCAGCAGTCGTACGACGGCGATGTCCGCGCCCTCGATCAGCGCGGGCAGCTCGCTCACGACGTCCACGCGGGTCGGGTTGCCGATCCGGTAGTCGGCACCGGAGGCGGCCCGGGCCGCCAGCAGATCCGTGTCGGCGGTCGACAACAACAACACAGTGCTCATGCGGGCGCTCCCGGTGGAATGAAAGGCAGTCCTTGTGGCGCGCCCGACTCGATGAGCCGCCAGAGCGCGTCCGTGTCCGCGTGCTGTTCGATCAGATCGCCGAGCCGGTCGAGCTGCTCCTCGCGCAGCGCGGCGAACGACGTGTCGGCGGCCGGCACGAAGCGGCGGCCCGCGGCGGCCGCCACCTCCCGCAGAAAGGCGCGCCGGAAACCGTCCGACTCCAGCGAGCCGTGCCAGTGCGTGCCCCAGGTCTGGCCGACCCGGCAGCCGTCCAGGAAGGAGGCGCCGTCGGTTATTTCGGCGACCCCGTGGTGGATCTCGTAGCCCTCGACCGGCTCGCCCAGGGCTTCGCCCACCGGCCGGGTGAGGGTCTTCTCGCGGGCGAACCGCACCCGCACGGGCAGTACTCCGAGGCCGTCGACATGCCCGCGCCGGCTCTCGACGTCGTCCTCGATGTGCTCGCCGAGGATCTGGAAGCCGCCGCAGATGCCGAGGACCGGCCGCTGCTCGGCGGCCCTGCGCACGAGAGCCTCCGCGAGCCCCCGCTCCCGCAGCCACTCCAGCGCGCGAACCGTCCCACGGGTCCCCGGGACGATGACGAGATCCGCGTCGGCCAGCTCCTCCGGCCGGTCCACGAACCGCACGACCACACCCGGCTCGGCGGCGAGGGCGTCGACATCGGTGAAGTTGGACATCAGGGGCACGGCACAGACGGCGACCCGCAGCACGTCCTCGCCGACGGGGGAGGAGACCTGGGACTCCCGCACCGCTCCCCGCAGGGAGACGCGCAGCCCGTCCTCCTCGTCGATGCCGAGCCCGTGCCGGAAGGGCAGGACGCCGTAGGTGTGCCGCCCGGTGAGGCCGTGGAGCATGTCGAGCCCGGGTTCGAGCAGCGACACATCGCCCCGGAATTTGTTGACGAGGAACCCGGCGACGAGCGCCTGGTCCTCGGGCGAGAGGAGGGCGACGGTCCCGAAGAAGGAGGCGAAGACGCCACCGCGGTCGATGTCGCCCACGACGAGTACGGGGAGCTGCGCGTTGCGCGCGATCCCCATGTTCACGATGTCGGTCCGCCGCAGATTGATCTCGGCCGGACTCCCGGCCCCTTCGCAGATCACCGCGTCATACGTGCCCCGCAACTCGGCGAGGCAGTCGAGCACGGTCCCGAGGAGCTTCTGCTGCCGCCCGCCGTGGTACCCGCGAGCGCTGAGCTCACCGACCGGCTTCCCGAGCAGCACGACCTGGCTGCTCTGCTCGCCGCCCGGCTTGAGCAGCACGGGATTCATCAGCGCGGTCGGCTCGACCCGGCAGGCCTGGGCCTGCATGGCCTGCGCCCGCCCGATCTCGGCGCCTTCGCGCGTGACGAACGAATTGAGGGACATGTTCTGCGCCTTGAACGGCGCGACCTTGACCCCTTGCCGCACCAGCCACCGGCAGATTCCGGCGGTGACGACACTCTTGCCGGCATCGGAGGTGGTGCCGGCGACGAGAAGCCCGCCGCCGGTCATGACCGCCGTCCCTTGACGATCCGGCGTGCGGCGACACTGACGCCGAGCGCCAGCCAGCTCACCCGCCGGGACAGCCGAACGGCCCGCTCGATGTCCCCGACTTCCACTGCACGTCCCTCCCCGTTCAGCACCGGCCGGTGCTCGATGCGCCCGCCGTACGACAACGTCCCGCCGAGCCGGACCCCGAGCGCCCCCGCGAACGAGGCCTCCACTGGCCCGGCGTTGGGGCTCGGGTGCTTCGCGGCGTCGGCACGCCAGGCGCGTACGCCACCACGGGGATCGCCCCCGGCGACCACCGCGAGCACGGCGGTGAGCCGCGCTCCGGGCCACCCGGCGACGTCGTCGAGCCGGGCGGACGCCCAGCCGTAGCGCCGATGACGCTCGGACTTGTGCCCCACCATGGCGTCGAGGGTGTTGACGGCCCGGAACCCCACAAGCCCCGGCACCCCGCCGGCGGCTCCCCACACGAGCGCCCCCACGACGGCGTCGGAGGTGTTCTCGGCGACGGACTCCACGACCGCGCGCGCGATTCCGTCCGCGTCCAGCGCCTGCGGATCCCGCCCGCACAGATGCGGCAGCCGTGCCCGCGCGGCCTCGACGTCCCCCGCTTCGAGGGCACGGCCGATGACCCGGGCCTCCCGGGCGAGCGAAGTCCCCCCGACGACCGCCCAGGTGGCGGCGCCGGTCAGTGCGACGGAGGCGGCAGGGGAGCGGCGTACGGCACGAGCGGCAACGGCGCCCAGCGCGACGGCTCCTCCGGCGCACACGGCGGTGTGCAGCGCGCCCCAGCCCCGGTGGTCCCGCCACAGCACGCGTTCCACGGCGCCGGCGGCCCGCCCGAACACGGCGACCGGATGCCCGCGGCGCGGATCGCCGAGGAGCAGGTCACCGAGGAGGCCGGCGGCGGCGCCGTACGCGAAGACGCGATCGGCCCGCATCGGCTCAGCCGGCCGTGGGGTCGGGCAGAGCTCGGTTGGGGCAGGCTCTCAATCGGCAGCCGCGCATGGCGATATGTCCTCACTCAGGGTGTCCGCGCCCTGGCTCGACGAGATCGGCGGTGAGAGTTCCTGGCTCCCAGGGCTGTCTACCCCGGTGACAGTGGCGGGACCGCGCCGGATTCACACCGGCTTCCTCTCCTGCCGCCGTAGCTGGCTCCGGCAGTCCACCACGGGCCCGGAAGGGCCGTCAACTTGCCGTTGACCTGCGAAGGGGGAGTGTGCTGAGTTCCACACCGCTAGCACGGCAGGCCGCCCAAAGAGGGCTGCTTGCCCTGAATTCCCCTCTGCCGGGCGGCAATCCCCGATCCCGCTTGTGAACACGCACGGTGACCCCTGCAATAGCCCCTATGCCCCATACGGGGTGCAACGGACGCGGGAGGGGACGCACAGTGGCGTACGTGGGCGAGATGCTGCTGGACGACGGGCAGATCGTGCTCCTGGAGGTGGCCGGCGACGGCCCGGCCGGAGTGCAGCGCGTCTCGCGCGGGGGCGTGGTGGCCGGTGCCGCCGAGACCCTCCAACAGGCACTCGGCCGGGTGCGCCCCGCCCTCGGCGCGGTCCTGGACGACGCCAGAAGCCTGGCGAGACCGCCCGCGGAGGTGACCGTCGAGTTCGGCATCACGCTCAGCGCCGAGGCGGGCGTCGTGGTGGCGAAGGGGTCGACGGAGGCCAACTTCAAGGTGAGCATGCGCTGGGCGCCCCAGGACGACACGGTCATTCCGGGACAGCGTGCCGATGACGGCCGCTCCTGACGACGAACTCCCGGGGGCCATCGCGCGCTTCTGGAGCGCCGACGGCCAGGTCGCCGGCTGCGGGTTCCTCGTCGCCGAACGAACGCTGTGCACCTGCGCGCATGTCGTGGCGAGCGCGCTGGGCACGCCCGACACCGACGAGACGCCCCCCGTCGCCGCGGTGACCGTGGACTTCCCGCTCCTGAGTCCGCCCTCGGACCGGCTGCGGGCGACGGTCACGCACTGGCGCCCGGTGGCGCCCGACGGCGGCGGCGACATGGCGCTGCTGACGCTGGAGGAGTCGGTGCCCGGCACCGCCCCGGTGCGCTTCGCGGGCGGTGCGGCGGTCTGGGACCACGCCTTCCGTGTCGTCGGCTTCCCGCAGCGCACCGACGACCACGGCGTCTGGGTCGACGGTCGGCTCCGCGCCGCGGTCGGCAAGGGTTGGGCCTCGATGGAGGCGCGCCCGGTACCCGGCGGCCCGCCCGTCGGCCGCGGCTTCAGCGGCGGGCCGGTCTGGGACAGCGACCAGGGCGGAGTGGTCGGCATGACGGTCGCCGCGGAGGTCGGCACCGGCGCGACCACCGCGTACCTCATCCCCGCCGCCCTGCTCCTGGGCCTGGACCCCGCTCTGCGGCCGTCGCCGTTCCGTGGCCTGGAGCCCTTCCGGGAGCAGGACGCGGGCGTGTTCTTCGCGCGGGCGGCGGACACCGAGCGGATCGTCCGCGCCGTGCGCACCCAGCCCTTCGTACCGGTGGCGGGGGCGTCCGGGGTCGGCAAGTCCTCCCTCGTGCGCGCAGGGGCGCTGCCGTTGCTGCGGGCGGCCGGGTACACGGTGACCGACTTCGTCGGCCAGCCGGGAGCCGCACCGGTGCGCGTCCTGCTGGCCGCCCTGCGGGACCGGTTTCCCGATCTCACGCGCACCACCGGCGAGCGGCTCACCGAGGAGACCGCGGTGCTGATCGGCGCCCGCCTCCTGGAGCGCTCCGGCCCGGCAGGCCACGTCATCGTCCTCGACCAGTTCGAGGAGACGGTCGGTGCGGAGCCCGCCCGCGCCCGCGAACTCCTGGGCACCCTCCTCACCATGGCGTCCGCCCGTCACCCGGACGGCCGCCACCTGCGCGTCCTGACCACCTTGCGCTCGGCCTCCCTGGAGGACCTCGTGGCGGGCGGCGACGCCGAACGCCTCAGCGTCACCGTCCAGATGCTCGCGCCCATGACCCGGCAGCAGCTCGCCGAGATCGTCCGGCGGCCCCTGGAGTCCGTCCCCGGCGTCGACTTCGAACCCGGCCTCGCCGAACGCATCGTGACGGACGCGGGCACCGGGGCGGGGGCCCTGCCGCTGGTGGAGTTCGTCCTGTCCCGGCTGTGGGAGCGGCGCGACCGCGGACGCCTCACGCATGCGGCGTACCGGGAACTCGGGGGAGTGGACGGTGCGTTGGCCGCCTACGCGGACCAGCAGCTGAAGGAGGTCTGCGCGGCGCCGGACGGTCCGAGCCCCGAGGTGGCCCGCCGCCTGTTCGAGCAACTCGTCCTGCCCGACGGCGGCCAGGGCTTCGCCCGAGTGGCCCGCGCCTACGACGCCCTGCCGCCGGAGCAGCGCACCGCGGCCCAGTCCCTGGCCTCCACCCGCCTCCTCGTCATCGCCCGCGACAGCAGGGGGCGCGAGACGGTCGCCCTCGCCCACGAGTCGCTCGTGCGGCAATGGCCCACGCTGCGCGAGTGGTTGGAGGAGACCCGCGGCTTCCGCGTCTGGCAGGAACGGGTACGGGCGCGGATGCGGGACTGGGAGGAGGGGGAGCGGCACCCTGATCTGCTGCTGCGGGGGCAGGAGTTCGCGACGGCCCGGCAGCGGGCGGCGGCACATGCGGAGGAACTGACCGCCGCGGAAGTGGAGTTCATCGAGCTGAGCCGGCGGCAGCAGCGGAGGGTGGTGCGCCGGGGGCGGGCCGTGGCCGCGGTGGTGGCGGTGCTGGCTCTGGTTGCGGGGCTGCTCACCTACTTCGTGCGGGAGGCTGACAGTCAGGCCGAGTTGAAGGCCACGGAAGAAGTGGCCGACAGACTGGCCGCCGCGGCGGAGGAGAAGCGCCACGAGGATCCGGTGGCGGCGGCGGTGATGGCGCTGCGGGCGTATCGGACCGCGAGCACGGACGGGACGCGCAAGGCGTTGATGTCGATGTACGCGCCGATGTCCTCGGTCTCGTTGGTCGACGGGGACTTCCTGGAAGGCCGGGTGGTGAACGCGGCCGCCTCCGCGGACGGGAGCCGCGTGGCGCTGCTGCACCGGGACGACGACAACGTACTGCGCGCCTATCTGGTCACGGGCCTGTTCGGGGCGGCGCGGACCAAGCACGAGATCCAGGGCATTCCCGAGCACGCCAACCAGGTGGCGGTGAGCGACGACGGGAGCCGGGTGAGCGTGTCGGGACCCGAGGGGCACATCAAGGTGTGGAGCACGAAAGCCCTGGACGAGCCGTTGCGTCACTGGCGGTGGGAGCCGGAGGAAGACGTCTCCTCGACCTCCGACATCCTCGACTTCTCTGCCGACGGTCGTCATCTCCTGCATGTGGTCGGCGGGGCGGGCATGTGCTTCGCCAAGGCGCGGCTGAAGTCGTACGTCCATCTGTACGACATCGAGGGCAAGCGGCAACAGAGCGTGCCGTCGGACGGGTGGCAGTCCGAGGGCTGTCTGCACGGTGCCGCGCTGCCCGCCGGAAAGGGGGCCTCCGGTTCCCTGATCACCGTGATCAGGAACACGGCCGGAGACGAGCTCCTCAACAGGTACGCCGTACGTATCAGTCAACTGGGCACGGGCGACCTGGTCTGGAAGCGGGACGGTCTGAATGACGCCACGATCGGCCCGGGCGGCAGATATCTGGGAACCATCGAGGCCGACCGGACGGACGGCAGTTACCGGGAGCCGGCGACCGGTACGAGACTCGACGGGGGCGGGGACTTCCAGGCTCCGAACTCCGAGGAGGAGACGGGCCGTTTCCTGGTGCAGGAACACGGGTCGTTGGGAGTCTGGTGCGACCGGGTCAGCGGGCGACGGTACGTCGCGCCCATCCCTGACGCCTTGTCCGCGGGGGCGAGTGAGACGCCCTATCTGTTTGCGACGGCCGGAGCGGACGGGCCACGGCTGCTGGCCCTGACCCAGGGCAGGCTGATCGAGGTGCGCGCGTCGGCCGCCCTGCCACTGTCCCGGGGCGGGGACGGTGGAGCTTCCGTTTCGTTCTCCTCGTCCGGTCGGGAGTCGGCCGCGTTGGTGTCCGAGTCGGACAACGACTCGTCGGCACAGCGTCACACGCTCTCGTTCCTCGGAGGACCTGGGCCGGCGTCGCGGACCCTGACGTCGAAGGACCTGCCGAAGGACTCCTGGCCCTCGCTCACGGTGAGCGGGAACGGTCGGCGGGCGGTGGTCTGGGGGGACTGGGGGTGGACGCTGTACCACCTGACATCCGAGAAGCTGACGCGTGTGGAGCACGCACGCGATCTGTCCGATACGTCGACGTCGGTCGTGCGGGACGTGCAGCCGGTGGGCAGTGGAGACTTCCTGCTGCTGGGCCGGAACGGGGTGCAACGACTGGACGGCTCCAAGGGGCGCCTGACCCGCTCCAAGGGCGCGGACTGCGACGAGAAGGACGACGAGAACCCGCGTTACTGCGTCGCCCTTGCCGTGTCTCCCGGCAAGGGGCACGAAGCGCTGGCGCTTCAGAACAACGGAACGGCCAGGACATGGAGCCTGGTCGACGGCTCGGAAGGCCCGTACGAGGACTTCGGCGACGGAAGCGACTCCAGCGCAGGGAGCGTGCTCTACCGGGACGACGGCGGGCGTGTGGCGGTAGCGGTGAGAGAGGGCGTCTTCGTGTGGGACCCCGGTTCAGGCCACGTCAGGCAGCTCGACCCGGGCTATCTCGCGCGGGTCGCCCTGTTCGAGAAGGGCGGCCGTCTCGTGCTGACGGACGCCGAGTCCTCGCCCACCGAGGCCGACCTCTGGTCCGAACACCACGACCGGCTCATCGCCACGCTCTCCGCCCCGCGCCCCGAAGGCGCCTGGCATCTCAGCGACGACACCCTCCGCAACGGCACCGAATGGGGCACGTGGGAGATCCCCCTGGAGCAGTCGGCCCTTGCCGAAGGCCTCTGCCGCGCCATCGGCACCTACGACCCACCCGCCCTGCGCGAGAACCTGCCCCCGGCGGCTCACACGAAAGCGCTCTGCCCGGGGGAACCCGGGCAGAGCGCCATGTCGTAGAGCAGGTGTCACGCCACGATCAGATAGATCCCGTACGTCACAGCCGCCGCGCACGCCGCGAAGCACGCGTACGCGCCGGTGACCGCAAGCCCCGCGGAGCCTCCCTGCGCCACCGCCCGCTCGCGCCGCGACAGGCCCGCGATGCCGAGGGTGAACAGGCCCACCAGGGCCACGGTGACCACGAGGCTGACGCCGAAGACGGAGCCGAGAGCCGCCCAGTCGATCTTCATACTTCTTCTTCCTTAACCGGGTGGGGGGTCAGACCGTCGCCTGCGAGGGCGCGGGCTCGGCCGCCGGGGCCGGGATCGTGGCCGTGAGGTCCTCGGTCACCGCACCCGCCGGCGGCGGGGTGACGGCGGCCATCGCCGTGGTGACGACACCGGCCGGCTCCTCGGTCTCGTTGACGTTGGTGTGGTCGACGACCTCACGCCGGGACAGCTTCCAGATCGTGGCGCTGGAGCCGATCAGGAAGACCGCGACGAGCGCCGTGCCCCAGTCACCGAGGCCGGTGACGTACTCGGCGAGCGCGCCGACCAGTGCGGCGGCCGGCAGCGTCAGACCCCACGCGACGAACATCCGGGTGGCCGTCGACCAGCGGACGACGCCGCCCTTGCGGCCGAGGCCGGCACCCATCACCGCGCCGGAGACGGAGTGCGTGGTGGAGAGGGAGAAGCCGAGGTGCGAGGAGGCCAGGATGACCGTGGCCGCACTGGTCTGGGCGGCGAAGCCCTGCTGCGGCTGGAGGTCGGTCAGGCCCTTGCCCATGGTGCGGATGATGCGCCAGCCGCCGAGGTAGGTGCCGAGCGCGATCGCCATGCCCGCGGAGAGGATGACCCACATGGGCGGGTCGGAGTCGGGGGCGAGGGTGCCGCCGGCGACCAGGGCGAGGGTGATGATGCCCATGGTCTTCTGCGCGTCGTTGGTGCCGTGGGCCAGGGAGACCAGGCCGGCGGAGGCGATCTGGCCGGCGCGGTAGCCCTTCTCGGACGCCTTGCCGTCGGCCTTCTTGCCGAGGGAGTACGTCAGCTTCGTACCGAGCATCGCGGCGATGCCCGCGACCAGCGGGGCGGCGATGGCCGGGATCAGAACCTTGGTGACGAGCGCGTCGCCGTGGACCGCGCCGAAGCCGGCCGAGGCGATGGTGGCGCCGATCAGACCGCCCATGAGGGCGTGCGAGGAGCTGGAGGGAAGTCCGACCAGCCAGGTCAGCAGGTTCCAGAGGATCGCGCCCACCAGGGCGGCGAATATGACCTCGGGACGTATGCCGGTCTCGTCGACGAGACCCTTGGAGATCGTGTTGGCGACCTCCACGGAGAGGAAGGCACCCACAAGGTTGAGGACGGCGGACATGGCCACCGCGACCTTGGGCTTGAGCGCACCGGTCGAGATGGTCGTGGCCATCGCGTTGGCGGTGTCGTGAAAACCGTTCGTGAAATCGAACGCGAGTGCGGTTACCACCACAATCGCGAGGATCAGCGAGAAGTTTTCCATTTACCCAGGCAATCGTTCGAGGTCATTGGCTGGACGAACGTAGGTAACCTGGATGAACGGAAGGTGAACTGAGACGGGCCGCACGGTGTCCGGATGAGGGGGTTGCTCCTCCACTCGGTCCGCGCGGCCGCGCACGGCCCAGGCGCCCCAAGGGTTAGGAGCCTCGGGCAAACTTCCTGAGCTGGGTCATCGACCCGTTGAAGAGATTCTGGTCACCCGGCAGGCTGCCGCTGCCGTTGTCGTACTGCCAGAAGGTCCACATCCCCCAGCCGGCCGGCAGGGTGCCCGCGCTCGTCGAGTTGTAGCGGGCGATCCACAGCGCGTGGTCGGACGCGAAGGCGCCGCTGCCGCCGGTGCAGGTGTTCCACCAGTGGGTGGTCGTGTAGATCACCGGGTGGCGGCCGGTCAGCCGCTGCACCTCGTTGCTGAACGACCTGATCCACTTGACCATCTTCGTCCTGCTCAGGCCGTAGCACTTGTGCTTCTTGTCGTACGGGTTGTACTCGATGTCGAGAGCGGGCGGCAGAGTCCAGCCGTCCGCGCTCCAGCCGCCGCCGTTGCGCACGAAGTGCTGCGCCTGGGTCCTGCCCGACGACTTGTTCGGCAGCGCGAAGTGGTAGGCCCCGCGGACCAGGCCCGCGTTGCGGGAGCCGTTGTACTGCTGGTTGAAGTACGGGTTGCGGTAGGTGTGGGACTCGGTCGCCTTGACGTAGACGAACCTGGCGCCCTTGGACTTCGCCCGCTGCCAGTCGACGTTCTTCTGATGGGACGAGACGTCATGACCCTTGGGCTTGCCGGCTGCCGCGGCCGGAGTCTCGACCAGGGCGGTTGCCCCAAGGGTGAGCGCCGCCACGGAGACCGCGATCAAGCGGGAACGGTGACGGGACGGTTTGCGATCACGAGCCATATTTCCCCCCGGAATGGCGACGTGCACGACAAATCCCCCAGAGAGTACTGGAAGGTGAAGGAATGCTCGTCGATCTCCGGCCAAGCGCCTGGAGAGGGTGATATCTGCGGATATGCGCTCTTCCGGAGGTCCGGCTTCCGTCCTAAAGTGCCCTCGCCCGAGGGCCGTTCGGGGGCGGGCCTGGCAGGATCGCCGCATGGCTGAGCAGCGAGGGGACCGGCGGGACGCGGGGGATGCGCGGGAGCACGCACAGGAAGTGCGGGAGCCGTGGCGAAGGAGTGTGCGCCCCGAGGAGGCGCGCGCCTGGGAGGAGCTCGTCGCTACGGCCCGCCGGACCGTGTCCGACGGACTGGTCGTCGGCACCTCCGGCAATGTCTCGGTGCGCGTCGGCGACACGGTCCTGGTCACACCGTCGGGAGTGCCCTACGACCGGCTCGCACCGGAGGACGTGACCGGCGTCGATCTGGCGGGCCGTCAGGTGCTCGGCACGCTCCGGCCCACCAGCGAACTGCCCATGCATCTGGCCGTCTACGGCGCCACCGACGCCCGGGCCGTCGTCCACACCCACGCCGTGCACGCCACGGCCGTCTCCACCCTCGTCCCCGAGCTGCCGGCGATCCACTACATGACCGGCGCCCTCGGCGGCCCCGTCCGAGTCGCCCGTTATGCGACCTACGGCACGGAGGAGTTGGCCGAGAACATGCTGCGGGCCCTCGCCGGCCGCACCGCCTGCCTCCTCCAGAACCACGGCACGATCGCCCACGGCGCGACCCTCTCCCAGGCCTACGACCGGACGGCCCAGCTGGAGTGGATGTGCCACGTCTGGCTCACGGCGTCCTCCGTCCCGGGCCTGTCCCCGTCACTGCTGTCCGAGAACCAGCTGACAGAGGCGGGCGAGAAGCTGCGGGGATACGGCCAGCGGGGCTGACCCCTTGCGCCACAGCGTTGCGCCACCCCACGCCACCCCGGCGGCGCCGGGCCGTCTCCCGTCTTCGCCGTCACCCCCGCCGGCCCTCCCACTGGCCGGTGGCCGGGTCCGCCAGGACACTGGATCCGTGCGCACAGTCAAAGCGACGGCCGCTGCCGTCACCGTGGCCCTCGCCGCCGGCGCAGCCAGCGTTGCCGCCGGCCGGTTCGCCAGCGACGCCGCGCTCAAGGTGCCGGCGGGCCGGCCACTGCCCGGCGAACCCCGGCTCACCGTGCACGGCACGGCCGCGGGCCAGGTCACGCTCACCCGCGACCTGGCCGCCCTGCGCCCCGGCACCTACGGCCTCGCCGGCGACGGCTCCCACGCGGTCGTCGGCCCCGTCCTCGGCACGGCGACCCACACCGCCGACACCGTCGTACGCCGCCTGGAACGCGTCACGCACGGCAGCCTCGCCCCCGGCGACCGCGTCTGGTTCACCCCGAACCTCTACGTCGGCAACCCGGACAGCGCCCTCGGCCTGGACCACGCCGACGTCGACATCCCCGGCGAACTCGGCCCGCTGCCCGCATGGTTCGTGCCCGGGACCCGCACCACCTGGGTCATCGCCGTGCACGGCCTCGGCGCCACCCGCGAACTCGCCATGAACCTCATGGGGTTCCTCACCGACCGCCACTTCCCGGTGCTCGCCCTCGCCTACCGCGGCGACCTCGGCGCACCCCGCTCCCCGGACGGCCTGAACCACCTCGGCGAGACCGAGTGGCGCGACCTGGACGCGGCGATCCGCTACGCCGTCCGCTACGGCGCCGAACAGGTCGTCCTGCTCGGCTGGTCCACCGGCGCGACGATGGCCCTGCGCGCCGCCGCACACTCCGGCCTGCGCGACCGTGTCTCGGGCCTCGTCCTGGACTCCCCGGTCCTCAGCTGGGAGACCACACTGCGGGCCCTGGCCACCGCCCGCCGCGCCCCGGGCCCCCTGCTCCCGCTCGCGGTCCGCGCCGCACAGGGCCGCACCGGCCTCTACGGCGAGCACGCCGCCCCCGACGGCCTCCCCGACCGGCTCACCGTGCCGACCCTGATCTTCCACGGCCCCGACGACACGGTCGCCCCCTGGGCCCTCTCCCGCCGCCTGGCCGACGCCCGCTCCCGACTGGTCTCCCTGCACACGGTCAAGCACGCCCCGCACGGAGCCATGTGGAACGCCGACCCCAGGGCCTACGAGGAGTCCCTGCGCCGATTCCTGACCCCCCTCATGTGAGCTTCCCTCCCGCCCCGGTCCCATAGGTTCCGTTTAACCCCGTACGACTGGCCTGTTATCGGTTCCCGGCCGTCCGCGGAACCCCGTGCGTTGGCCATCCCCGTCGCCCCTCGTGACATTCCGTTTGGGTTTTCGGACCGTCAACCGGAAGACTGCACCCGTGACGTCCCGTATCCCGCGCGACTCCAGGCTTCGACTCGTCCGCCCGCGACCCCTGGCCGCCGCCCCCAGAGCTGTGAACCAGCGGCGCCCGCGCCGCCCCGCACCCCGCCCCCCGGAGGGCACGCCGGCCCCCGCGGAACTGGCCGGAATGGCGCGCTCCGGCCTGGCCGCCGCGGCCCGTGTCGCCCGCTGGGCCGACGCCGCCCTGCGCCCCGGCCGCGACGGCGCGAGCGCCGACGGCAAGGGCACCCTCTCCGACGCGACCGCCGAACGGGCAGCCGCCGACCTGGGTCTGACCACGGCTCAGGTTCGCGCCGACTGGGACACCGCACGCCTCGCCGGTCTGATCGAGGTGCACGGCGACAGCGCCCGCCCCGGCTGGCGGCTGCGCGCCTGGAACCGCGACGACAGCGCCGTACTGCGCGGCTGGGTCGCCCTCTTCGACGCCTGGTCGCTCGCCCATCCGGAGCCCGCCGACCACGAGCCCGCCGGCGTCGCCGAGGTCGTCTCGGCCATGCCCCAGGTGCTCTCCTTCCTCCAGCTGTCCGCCGGACCCGTGCCCGTGGCGCAACTCCTCGACCTGCTGGAGCAGCGAGTCACCGAACTGCGCACCGAGCGCTGCGAGATCCCATACGGGCCGCAGCCCGAGCCCGTTCAGGGAGCGGCGGAAGCGGAGACCGAGGACACCCCCCTCGCCCCCCTCCTCGACTGGGCCCTGCACGCCCTCGCCTCCGTCGGCGCCCTGACCTACGGCGACGGCCAGGCCACGCTCACCCCGCTCGGAAACTGGGCGGTCTGGGTCAAGCTGGAGCAGATCTGCGTCGCCGCGCAGAGCCCCGCCGGGAACATCGAGCAGGCCGCCGAGGGCATGCTCCGCGGCTGCGCCCAGCTCCGCCCCAACGCCGCCCGCGCCGAGTACCGCGCCTGGCTCGCCGCCCGCCCTGTCGGCAGCGCCGTCACCGAGCTGATCAACGCCGCCCGCGGCGAGGACGCCCTGCTGCGGGGACTCGCCTTCGAGGCGCTGCGCGTCGTCGGTGCGCCCGCCGAGCCCGACGTACGTGCCGTCGTCGACGACGGCACGCTGCGGCCGTACGCCCTGCTGTGGCTGGCCGAGCACGACGGGATCGACCCCGAGGACGCCCACGAGGTGCTCACCCGGGAAGAGGCCACCTGGCTCTGGGTCGACACCGCCGCCGCGGTCGCCGACCACGGCGAGGCCCCCATGCTCGTCCGGCACCTGGAGTCCGCGGTGCAGCCGACCGTGCCCGCCCTCCTGGACGAGGTCCGCGCCGTCGGCCACCCGCGCACGGTGCAGGTCCTGGTGGCGCTCGCCGCGGCCCACCCCGACCCGGCCCTGGCCAAGGCGGTACGCCGCGCCGCCTTCCAGGTGCACACGGGCGGGATCTAGCCGCCGATCTCCGGCGCGTACGTGCCGAAGCTCCAGATGTTGCCCTCGGCGTCCCGGGCCATGTAGTCCCGGGAGCCGTAGTCCTGGTCCGTCGGGGGCATCAGGATCTCCACGCCGTGCTCCACGGCGCGCCGGTGATGTGCGTCGACGTCGTCCACGACGACGTACACCCCCGCGGGGCCCGCGCCCTTCATCGCCGTGTCGAAGACGCCGCCGCGGCCCTTGGAACCGAGCATGATCGCGCCGTTGCCCTGGGCCAGCTCGGCGTGGAACACCGAGCCGTCCTCGCCCTCGTACACCGTCAGTTCGGTGAACCCCAAGGCCTCCGTGAGCTGCTTGATCGCCGCCCGCGCGTCCGCGTACAACAGCGTCGGGCAGATGCTGGGGCGCCCGCCGTCCGTCCCTGCCATGCCGATCACTCCCTCGTGGTCAACTGCCGGAATTCCCACCTGTCGCCAGTCTTGCAGCCGCCACTGACAACGCCCCGGCGTCTCAGCGGAAGGTGTGCACCGTGCCATGTCGCCGGTCTCGAAGCCCTCGTACCGCGTTGCTGTTCGCCCCCGTCCGCCCGTCCTGCGACCGGCTCAGGGTCCCCGTCAGGTCCTGCACATGGTGCCCGTACTCGTGCGCCACCGCGTACGCCTGCGCGAACGGCCGGCCGGAGGCACCGAATTTCACGCCGGAACGTGCCGTGCGTCACGAGGGACGACGCTCCCCGTCTCCCGGCCCCGCGGGGGGACGGCCCGGACGTCCCAGCTCATCGCGGTGGACGACGTGGGCCGGATCACCCCGCACCACAGGCCCCCCGGCGGCGAGGCCCCCGGCGGCCGAAAACTGCTTGCACGCCCCCGTTAGACTGGCCGCATGGCCATTCTCCTCGCGCATTAGACGGCGGGAACGTCCTCAGCCGCCCATCCCGCCACCAACCCGCCCTGGAGTCTGTCCGTGATCTCCGCCTCCGGTATCGAGCTGCGCGCCGGTGCGCGCGTCCTTATCGAGTCCGCCACCTTCCGTGTCGCCAAGGGCGACCGCATCGGCCTGGTCGGCCGCAACGGCGCCGGCAAGACCACCCTCACCAAGTGCCTGGCCGGCGAGGGCATCCCCGCCGGCGGCACCATCACCCGCTCCGGCGAGGTCGGCTATCTGCCGCAGGACCCGCGCACCGGCGACCTCGACGTGCTCGCCCGCGACCGCATCCTGTCCGCGCGCGGCCTGGACGTCCTGATCCGCAAGATGCGCGACAACGAGCAGCGCATCGCCAACGGCCAGGGCGCCACCCGCGAGAAGGCGCTCAAGCAGTACGAGCGCCAGGAGACGGAGTTCCTCACCAAGGGCGGTTACGCCGCCGAGGCCGAGGCCGCCACCATCGCCGCCGCGCTCAACCTCCCCGACCGGGTGCTGGGCCAGCCCCTGCACACGCTCTCCGGCGGTCAGCGCCGCCGTATCGAGCTGGCCCGGATCCTGTTCTCGGACGCGGACACGCTGCTGCTCGACGAGCCGACGAACCACCTCGACGCCGACTCGATCATCTGGCTGCGCGACTACCTCAAGACCTACCGCGGCGGCTTCATCGTCATCAGCCACGACGTCGACCTGGTCGAGACGGTCGTCAACAAGGTCTTCTACCTGGACGCCAACCGCTCCCAGATCGACGTCTACAACATGGGCTGGAAGCTCTACCAGCAGCAGCGCGAGGCCGACGAGAAGCGCCGCAAGCGCGAGCGGCAGAACGCCGAGAAGAAGGCCGCGGCCCTTCACTCGCAGGCCGACAAGATGCGCGCCAAGGCCACCAAGACGGTCGCCGCGCAGAACATGGCCAGGCGGGCCGACAAGCTGCTCGCCGGCCTCGAAGCGGTGCGGGTGCAGGACAAGGTCGCCAAGCTCCGCTTCCCCGAGCCCGCGCCCTGCGGCAAGACCCCGCTGACCGCCGAGGGCCTGTCGAAGTCGTACGGCTCGCTGGAGATCTTCACCGATGTGGACCTGGCCATCGACAAGGGGTCGAGGGTGGTCATCCTCGGTCTCAACGGCGCCGGAAAGACCACCCTGTTGAGGCTCCTGGCGGGCGTCGAGCAGCCCGACACCGGCGGGGTCGTCCCCGGCCACGGCCTGAAGATCGGCTACTACGCCCAGGAGCACGAGACCCTGGACGCCGACCGCACGGTCCTGGAGAACATGCGCTCGGCGGCGCCCGACATGGACCTCGTCGAGGTCCGCAAGGTGCTGGGCTCGTTCCTGTTCTCCGGCGACGACGTGGACAAGCCGGCCCGTGTCCTGTCGGGTGGCGAGAAGACCCGGCTGGCGCTGGCCACCCTGGTGGTCAGCTCGGCGAACGTGCTGCTCCTAGACGAGCCGACCAACAACCTCGACCCCGCCAGCCGCGAGGAGATCCTCGGCGCGCTGCGCACCTACAAGGGCGCGGTCGTCCTGGTCACCCACGACGAGGGTGCCGTCGAGGCGCTCCAGCCGGAGCGGATCATTCTGCTGCCGGACGGCGTCGAGGACCTGTGGGGCGCGGACTACGCGGATCTCGTCGCCCTGGCTTGATCGAATGGTTGATCCACTGCGTATGGATCATTCGGCCGATCCGTGATCCATCATCTGTGTGAGATCTCCTCGTACCGGCGTGCGTCCTACATCCATTTCACGGCCGAGCCCTTTGTCGACAAGGGCTCGGCCGTGGTGCGTCCCTGACCTGGCACTTCGTGAAAGAACCCGTTCGGCGGTACGGATGCGACTGTGCGGAACCCTTGATTCCGCATGTGCGGACCTGCTCCTGTCGTCAAAACCGTGTCTTACGGACCTTGCCGAATGGGTGGCCATGAAGCCCCGGAGGGGTGATCATGAGGGGACCAGAGCGCACTTCCCATGAGGAGGCACGGGTGGCCGAGACTCTGAAGAAGGGCAGCCGGGTTACCGGCGCCGCGCGCGACAAGCTCGCGGCAGACCTGAAGAAGAAGTACGACTCCGGTGCGAGCATCCGGGCGCTGGCCGAAGAGACCGGCCGCTCGTATGGCTTCGTACACCGGATGCTCAGCGAGTCGGGCGTCACGCTTCGTGGGCGTGGCGGGGCGACGCGGGGCAAGAAGGCCGCATCGTCCTGAGCCCGGGCGGCCCATCGGCTTCGATGGTGGCCACCCGGTCGGTCCGCTGATCGGCCGGGTGGTTACTGTGCAGTCACTTAGCTGACCGCACAGCATCGGAGGCACCCATGGCTTCGCTCGACCCGGTACTCGACAAGGACGGCGTACGGCTCACCGTTGACGACGCCATCGCCACGGTGACGCTGACCAACCCCGACAAGCGCAACGCGCAGAGCCCCGCTCTGTGGCGGGCGCTGACCGAGGCCGGTCGGCTGCTGCCCGGAAGCGTCCGGGTGGTCGTGCTGCGTGCCGAGGGCAAGTCCTTCTCGGCCGGGCTCGACCGGCAGGCGTTCACGCCGGAGGGCTTCGACGGCGAGCCGTCGTTCATCGATCTCGCGCGCGGCAGCGACGCCGACCTCGATGCGACCATCGCCGAGTACCAGGAGGCGTTCACCTGGTGGCGGCGTAGCGACCTCGTGTCCATCGCCGCCGTGCAGGGGCATGCCATCGGGGCGGGCTTCCAACTCGCAATCGCCTGTGACCTGCGCGTCGTCGCGGACGACGTGCAGTTCGCCATGCGCGAGACCAGCCTCGGCCTGGTGCCGGACCTGACGGGCACGCACCCCCTGGTCGGACTCGTCGGATACGCCCGGGCGCTGGAGATCTGCGCCACCGGGCGCTTCGTCATGGCCGAGGAGGCCGTGAACACCGGCCTGGTGAACGTCGCCGTGCCCGCGGACCAGCTCGACGACGCGGTACGGGACCTCAGCGGCGCCCTCCTGGCCGCGCCGCGCGACGCCGTCATCGAGACCAAGGCCCTGCTGCGCGGCGCGTCGGACCGCACGTACGAGGACCAGCGCGTCGCCGAGCGCGCGGCCCAGGCGCGCCGTCTGCGGGACCTGGCCGGCCTGGGGGAGTGAACACCCACCCCTGAGCACTCACTCGACGGCGGTCACCAGTACGGCCACCGTCGGGTGATCCGGCAGCGCCTTCGTCACCTTCGCGCGGACCGCACGGGCCACCACCACGGCCCGGTGGTCCGCGTCCACCGCGATCTCCACTCGCACATGACGGCCCGGCAGGGCGGCACCCCGGCCGCCCCGCTCCTCGATGTGCACCGGCCGGGCCAGTCCGCCCAGCGCCCCCGTCAGCCCGACCACGCCCGGAACCCCGAGCGCGGCCTTGGCGACGCGGGCCTCGTCGGCGTCCGCGGGCTTCCCGGCCCGCCGCGGCTCCTGCGGCCGTACCGGAACGGCCTCCGCAGCCTCCTCCAGCAGGGCCGTCACCTGTAGATCCACGTCCGTGACCGTCAGCCCCAGCCCCCGGTCCGCCGCGTCCGCGAGCGCCTCCCGCAGCTGGGCGGCCGTCGTCGGCAGCGGCTCCGCCGCAGTCGCCGCGAAGTCCGCCGTCACCCGCAAGGGCCCGGGCGGCAGCGCGCTCGGCGGCGGCGGTACGACGGGTTCGTGCGCGTCCGACGGGTCGGTGAGCGCGATCCGCAGCGCATCCAGCCGTACCCCTGGCACACCGTCCGCCGCCCGGCGCAGCACCCCCGCGGCCGCCCACTCGGAGATCCAGGCACCGTCACGCGGCCCGCCCAGCGGCAGCAGCCTGCCGAGCCCCAGCTGATGCCGCACAGTCCGCGTCCATCCGTCTGCCGTCATTCCTCCAGCCTGCCGCATCCCTGGGGCGCGACGGAGCAACCGCACTTACCGTGGTCGAAGGACGACGAACCGAAAGGGACGTACGGCGATGAGTGACACGACACAGAAGCCCGAGGCCGAGCAGGAGCCGGCCGTACCCACCCGCAAGGCCGTCAGGCGCGGTGGCGGCGACCCGGCGACCCGGGGCCGGACCACCATCGCCGACGGCGTCGTGGAGAAGATCGCCGGCCTGGCCGCGCGCGACGTCGTCGGCGTGCACACGATGGGCAGCGGGCTCAGCCGCACCTTCGGCGCGGTGCGGGACCGGGTGCCGGGCGGCTCGAAGTCCGTCACCCGCGGTGTGAAGGCCGAGGTCGGCGAGGTGCAGACCGCGCTCGACCTGGAGATCGTCGTCGACTACGGCGTGTCCATCGCCGACGTGGCGCGGGCCGTGCGGGAGAACGTCGTCTCGGCGGTGGAGCGGATGACCGGCCTGGAGGTCGTCGAGGTCAACATCGCGGTGAGCGACGTGAAGCTGCCCGAGGAAGAGGAAGAGGAAGCCGAACCCCGGATCCAGTGACCCGGTGAGGGGAGCGCACCATGAGCATGGCCGTTGTCGGCATGATCGCCGGCATGGCACTGGGCTTCGCCGGATACTTCGGCGGGTTCGGCGCCTTTCTGCTGGTGGCTGCCCTGGGCGCCATCGGTTTCGTCGTCGGCCGGTTCCTGGAGGGGGACCTGGAGCCGGGCGACTTCTTCCGCACCCGCGGCGACCGGAACGACCGGCGGTGACCTAGGTGACCGTCGATCCCGGTGCCCTCCGCAGACCCCTGACCGTCGTTCCGCCCGGTGAGCGCGGAGCCACCCGGATCGCCGACCGCGTCGTGGCGAAGATCGCCTCCCAGGCGGCCCGCGAGGCCCTCGCCCCCCTGCCCGCCGAGGTGTCACCCCCGCACGCCAACGTGGTCGTCCACCATGAAACGGCCCGCGTCCGCGTCCACCTCGAACTCGACTACCCCACCGACATCGGCGCCCGCTGCGCCGCCGTGCGTCGCCATGTCACCGAACGGGTAGGCGCGTTGGTGGGCATGGAGGTGCCGGAGGTCGCCGTACAGGTCGAGCGGCTGCACCCGGCGCACGTGGCACAGGGGAGGACGCGATGAGCGAGCCCCAGGGCTCCGACGGCACCACACAATGGCTGCCGGTCGTTGAACAGGCGGCCGGTACGGACACGCTCGACCAGTCCGCTTCGGCCGCGGCCTACGACCCCCCGCCCGTACTCGAAGGGGAGGGCGGCTCGAACGGCCGCTTCTGGTCGGCCCGCCGCGTCCCGGCCGCCCTCGTCGCGCTGCTGCTCCTGGCCGTCGCCGGCCTGTTCCTGTACGACATCGCCGCCGTGCGCGCCGACCGGCCCGCCATGGCCTGGCGCCGTGACCTGGCCCGGCAGCTCGCCGAACGGCCCCTGGACGACACCTGGGTGCTCGTCGGCGCCGGTGTCGCCGCGGCCCTCGGCCTGTGGCTGATCGTCCTGGCCACCACCCCCGGCCTGCGCTCCCTGCTGCCGATGCGCCGCACCCACCCCGACGTACGCGCCGGGCTCGACCGGGACGCCGCCGCCCTGGTGCTGCGCGACCGGGCCATGGAGATCGCCGGTGTGCAGTCGGTGCGGGTGCGCATGGGGCGGGCCCGCGCCGACGTCCGCGCGCTCTCCCACTTCCGCGACCTGGACGACGTACGCGCCGACCTGGACGCCACGCTCGCCGACGCGATCCGCGGACTGGGCCTGAGCCGGCCGCCCGCGCTGTCGGTGCATGTGCGGCGGCCCGGAAAGAAGGGGTGAGCACGGTGCTGAGGACCGTCAACCGGGTGCTGCTCGGCATCATCGGCCTGGTGCTGCTCGTCATCGGCGGCGCGGTGCTCGCGGTGGGGCTCGGGGCCCCGGCTCCCTCGTGGTGGATCCACGACGGCCGGGACGACGTGCTGCTCAACGACTCCGAGCGGACGCGCTGGGAGGGCGACGGCTGGTGGTGGCCTACCGTCCTCGCCGTACTGGCCGCCCTCGTCCTGCTCGCCCTGTGGTGGCTGACCGCGGTCCTGCGCCGCCGCCGGCTCTCCGAGGTCCTGGTCGACACCGGCGACGGCGAGGGCGCGCTGCTGCGGGGCCGGGCTCTGGAGGGCGTACTCGCGGGTGAGGCGGCCGGGATGGACGGAGTGCAGCGGGCACAGGCCCGGCTGACCGGCCGGCGGGCGGCCCCCGAGGTCCGCGTACGCCTCCTGCTGGAACCGCATGTGGACCCCGGGACGGCACTGACTGACCTCACGGACCAGGCCCTGACCCACGCCCGCCAGTCGGCGGGCCTGGAGTCACTACCGGCAGAGGTCAGGCTGAAGGGCGCCAAGCACCGTGCAGAAAGGGTCAGTTGAAGCGCCCTCAGGGGCGCGGGGCTGTGTCGATATGCGGCTCCGCCGCGTGGGCGCGATCAGCCCCCGCACACCCGCACTCGGCAATGGTGCTCAGAACCCGTGACGCATCCCGCCGTCCACAGGCAACATGACCCCCGTCAAATAGGATGCGGCCGGAGACAGCAAGAACGCCGACACCCGCCCGAACTCCTCCGGGGTCCCGTACCGCCGCAACGGAATACGGGACTCGTTCGCAGCCCTCGTGGCCTCCGGGTCCGCCGACATCCCGTCCAGCTCGCGCACGCGATCCGTGTCGATCCGCGAAGGCAGCACCCCCACGACCCGGATCCCCCGCGGCCCCAGCTCGTCCGCAAGGGACTTGGCGAACCCGGCGAGCCCGGGCCGCAGCCCGTTCGAGATCGTCAGCCCCGGAATCGGCTCGTGCACCGACGCCGAGAGCACGAACCCGATGACGCCGCCCTCCTCAAGTTCCGCCGCTGCCGCGCGCGCGAGCCGCACCGCGCCGAGGAACACGGACTCGAACGCGCCCTGCCACTGCTCGTCCGTGTTGTCGGCGGCGAACCCGGCCGGCGGCCCGCCGACGCTGATGAGGATGCCGTCGAAGCCGCCGAACCGCTCCCGCGCGGCGGCGATCAGCCGGGCCGGCGCCTCGGGATCGGCGTTGTCGACGGCCACCCCGACCGCATCCGGCCCCAGCTCGGCCGCCGCCGCGGCGGCACGCTTCTCGTCCCTGCCGGTCACGACCACCTTCGCGCCGTCGGCGACGAGCTCGCGCGCGGTGGCGTTGCCCAGCCCGCGCGTGGCGCCGGTGACGACGTACACCCGGTCCTTCAGTCCAAGATCCATGGCCCCTATCCTGCCCCCTCCTCCCCGAACAGGGCGAGGGCCGTGTTCACCAGGCCGATATGGCTGAACGCCTGCGGAAAGTTGCCGAGCTGCCGGCCCGGCACCGGGTCGTACTCCTCGGACAGCAGGCCCACGTCGTTGCCGAGCCCGACGAGCCGTTCGAACAGCTCCCGGGCCTCCTTCGTACGGCCCGTCATGTGCAGGGCGTCCGCGAGCCAGAACGAGCAGACCAGGAAGGTGCCCTCGCCGCCCGGCAGCCCGTCGACGACCGTCTCCTCGGCGCTGTAGCGGCGCAGGAAGCCGCCGTGGCCCAGCTCGTCGCGGATCGCGTCGACCGTGCCGACCACCCGCGGGTCGTCCGGCGGCAGGAAGCCGACGCGCGGGACGAGCAGCAGCGAGGCGTCGAGCTCGCGCGAACCGTAGTACTGGGTGAAGGTGTTCCGCTCGGGGTCGTAGCCGCGCTCGCACACCTCGCGGTGCACCTCGTCGCGCAGGGCACGCCAGGCGTCCAGGTCGCCGTCCAGGTCCGGGTTGCCCTCCACGGCGCGCACCGCCCGGTCCGCGGCCACCCACACCATCACCTTGGAGTGGACGAACTGACGGCGGCCCCCGCGCACCTCCCACAGCCCCTCGTCCGGCTGCCGCCACGCCGTGCACAGGAAGTCCATGAGGGCGACCTGGAGTGCCCACATGTGCGGCCGGGAGGGCAGGCCCGAACTCCGCGCCAGCGACAGCGAGTCCATGACCTCGCCGTACACGTCGAGCTGGAGCTGCTTCACCGCGTCGTTGCCGGTCCGTACGGGGCCGGTGCCGGCGAAGCCGGACAGCCACGGCAGCTCGGCCTCCGGCAGCCGCCGTTCGCCCGCCAGGCCGTACATGATCTGCAGGTCGGCCGGGTCGCCCGCGACCGCGCGGAGCAGCCAGTTGCGCCAGGCCTCGGCCTCCTCCTGGTATCCGGCCGCCAGGAGTGCGCCGAGGGTGAGGGTGGAGTCGCGCAGCCAGCAATAGCGGTAGTCCCAGTTGCGCACCCCGCCCAGCTCCTCGGGGAGCGAGGTGGTGGCCGAGGCGACGATGCCACCGGTGGGGGAGTAGGTGAGGGCCTTGAGGGTGATCAGGGAGCGGATCACGGCGTCCCGGTGCGGGCCGTCGTAGCGGCAGCGGGAGACCCAGGCCCGCCAGTCCGCGACGCTGGCGTGCAGCGACTCGTAGGGGTCGACGAGCGGCGGGCGCGGCTCGTGCGAGGGATGCCAGGTGAGGACGAACGCCACCTGTTCGCCCGCGGAGACGGTGAACTCCGAGTACGTGCAGTGGTCCTCGCCCCAGGTGCGCACCTCCGGTTCGCTGCGCAGCCACACCGAGTCCGGGCCCGCGACGGCGACCCGGTGGCCGTCCGCGCGGCGCATCCACGGGGTGATCGAGCCGTAGTCGAAGCGCAGCCGGAGCAGGCTGCGGACGGTCACCTCGCCGCGCAGGCCCTCGACGATCCGGACGAGGTCGGGGGCGCGGTCCCGTTGCGGCATCAGATCGGTGACGCGCACGGCGCCCTCGTCGGTCTCCCACTCGGTGTCCAGGACGAGGGTGTCGGTCCGGTAGGCGCGCCGGGTGCAGCGGTCGGCGCCCGTGGGGGCGATCCGCCAGTGGCCGTTCTCCTCGTCGCCGAGCAGCTTGGCGAAGCAGGCGGCCGAGTCGAAGCGGGGCAGGCACAGCCAGTCGACGGAGCCGTCCGTGCCGATCAGGGCAGCGGTCTGTTCGTCGCCGACGAGCGCGTAGTCCTCGATGCGGGGGTGCACGGGGAGCGGGTTCCCGGGCGGACGACAGGGCAATCCGGCCGTACGGGTCACACCGCGGCGGGTTCGGCCTCCGCCGCCGTTTTCTCGGCCGCCCGCTCACGCCGGTCGCGCAGCTCGCGCCGGACCAGCACCATCCAGCCGACCGGGACGCCCGCCGCGAACAGCCACCACTGGATGGCGTACGCGTAGTTCAGCGCGGCGTCCTCGTTGCCGGGCTTGCCGAGCTGCTCCGGGGTGTCGCCCTTGGGTTCGGGCTCCGTCTGCACGATGTAGCCGCCGAGCACACGGGCGTCCAGGCGGTCCGCCTCCTGCTCGCTGTTGATCAGCATGATCTGGCGGTCGGGCAGGCCTTCGAGGTTCTTGATGCCGCTGGCCTCGGTCGTCTCGTCGGGCATCAGCCGGCCGGTGACGGTGATCTCACCGCTCGGCGGTGCGGGGACCTTCGGGAACGCGGTCTGGCTCGGGCCGTCCGCGGGGATCCAGCCCCGGTTGACCAGCAGGACCTTGCCGTCGGTGAGGACGAACGGGGTCAGGACGTGGAAGCCGACCTCGTCGTCGGAGTTGGTGCGACGCCGGACGACGACCTCGTCGTCGGTGTCGAAGTGCCCCTTGGCGGTGACGGTGCGGTACCGCTCGTCGGTGGTGACGGTGTGCCCGGGGGCGGTGAGCGTCTCCACGGGTACCGGGTCGGCGGAGAGCGCGTCGGAGACCAGCTGGTTGCGGTCGGTGCGCTCCTCGTAGCGGTGCATCTGCCAGATGCCCAGCCTGATCATCGTGGGGATGAGGAGGAGGGCGACCAGCGTGAGGATCACCCACTGCCGGGACAACAGGAAGCGGTACACCCCACGACCGTACAACTCGGACCGTGGGGTGTTCGCACAGGGGTGTGGTCAGACGCGGTCGACGATGCCCACCTTTCCCTCCGCGCGGGCGCAGTGGGCGCCGCAGTACCAGTGGCCCTCGACCTCGACGCCCTGGCCGATGATCTGCACACGACAGTGCTCGCAGATGGGAGCCATGCGGTGGATCGCGCAGGAGAAGCAGTCGAAGACGTGCACCGCGCCCTGCGCGTGCACCTCGAAGGTCATGCCGTAGTTGTTGCCGCATACTTCGCAGTTCGCCATGCGCCACAGGGTGAGGCGTCCGCGCGGTGCGGGCGAGGCGGAGGCGGGCGAGTCGCGGCGCAATCACCCGTCCGTACGGTCATCCCTCCGACGCCGGCTCGACATCCCTGAGGAGCTGCCCGAAGGCCGCCTCGTCGACCACCGGCGTGCCGTACTGCCGGGCCTTGACCACCTTGGACGTGCCGGAGTCGGGGTCGTTGGTGACGAGCAGGCTGGTCAGCCGGGAGATGCTGCCGGCGACATGGAGCCCGGCCTCGGTCGCGCGGTCCTCCAGGAGGTCGCGCTCGATGGAGGTGTCGCCGGAGAACGCGACCCGCATGCCCTGCTTGAGTCTTTTGCCCTCTTCGTACCGGCCCGGGTTGGGATAGGGGCATGCGGGCCTTTTGCGGGACGGGCGCCAACTGGTCGGCCGGTAGCTGCCGTAGCTCCCCTGCTGCCGGGGCACGGCGCGGTCCGTCCACTCGGTCAGCGGCCGGCACTCGTGCAGCGGCAGCCGGACGCTCTGTGCGGCCGCGGCGTGCAGGCTCGGCCGGAACGCCTCCGCCAGCACGCGCGCGTCGTCCAGCGCGTGGTGCGCCCGCTGCTGCACGACACCGAAGTGCGCCGCCAGCGACTCCAGCTTGTGGTTGGGCAGCGGCAGGCCCAGCTCCTTGGAGAGCGCGATGGTGCACAGCCGCTGCCGCACCGGGGCCTCGCGCTCCGCGCGCGCGTACTCGCGGGCGATCATCTGCCAGTCGAAGACGGCGTTGTGCGCGACGAGCACCCGGTCCGCCAGGCGGGCGGAGAACTCCTCGGCGATGTCCGCGAAGAGGGGCGCACCCTCCAGCACGTCGCTCGTCAGACCGTGGATCCACACCGGGCCCGGGTCGCGCTCGGGGTTGACCGTCGTGTACCAGTGGTCCTCGACCTCGCCGCGTGCGTCCAGCCGGTAGACGGCCGCGGAGATTATCCGGTCGTCCCGGGCCAGTCCGGTGGTCTCCACGTCAACGACCGCGTATCCCTTCGGATACGCGGTCGGCCACCCGGTCGGGGAGGGCGCTGCGGTCGTGTGGTCATCGAGCATGGTCCCTGAGGATACGGGCCAGGACTGACAGCCCTGTCCCGCGGGCCCGGGCCGGTGCTCCGTCAGGTACCCTGCCGCGCCTGTCCGTTCGACTGCCGGCCCCACCGCGCCATCCCGGCGGAGCGTTTGGCGGAGATCACCAACAAGTAAGCGCGTACCGCCGGTAATACTTGTGAGTAACAACGTCTAGCCGCAGCCGACCAGCGGTTCTACGGTGCCACCATGCCGAACCTGCCCGATGTCGTGCTGTGGTCGATACCCGCCTTCGTCCTGCTCACCGTGATCGAGATGATCAGCGTCCGGCTCCATCCCGACGAGGAGGCGGCGGGCTATGAGACGAAGGACGCCGCGACCAGCGTCGGCATGGGGCTCGGCAGTCTCGTCTTCGACCTCCTGTGGAAGATCCCCATCGTCGCGATCTACACGGCGATCTACGAGCTCACTCCCCTGCGGGTGCCCGTCCTGTGGTGGACCGTGCCGCTGATGCTCCTCGCGCAGGACTTCTTCTACTACTGGTCCCACCGCGGCCACCACGTCATCCGCATCCTGTGGGCCTGCCACGTCGTCCACCACTCCAGCCGGAAGTTCAACCTCACCACCGCGCTGCGCCAGCCCTGGACGTCCCTGACCGTCTGGCCGTTCTACGTCCCGCTCATCGCCTGCGGTGTGCACCCGGCGGCCCTCGCGTTCTGCTCCTCGGCGAACCTCGTCTACCAGTTCTGGATCCACACCGAGCGCATCGACAGGATGCCGCGCTGGTTCGAGTTCGTGTTCAACACGCCCTCCCACCACCGCGTCCACCACGCCTCCCAGGGCGGCTACCTGGACCGCAACTTCGGCGGCATCCTCATCGTCTGGGACCGGCTCTTCCGCTCCTTCGTCGCCGAGACCGAACGGCCCGTCTACGGGTTGACCAAGAACATTGATACGTTCAACCCGATCAAGGTCGCCACTCATGAATACGTCGCGATCGTCAAGGACATCAAGAAGGCGGGGAGTTGGCGCGCGCGGGCCGGGCACCTCTTCCGCGGGCCGGGCTGGCAGCCCGCTGCCGAACCCGTGAAGGAGACCGTGTCGGCGTGACCACCAGACGCGCCCTCCTCCTCGCCCTCGCCCTGGCCGCCCTCGTCGACCTCGGCTCCCTCGTGGCGGACCACGAGCCCGGCCACACCGTCGCCAAGCCGCTCCTGATGCCCTTGCTCGCCGCCTACGCCGCCCTGTCCGGGGCGCCCCGGCTCCTTGTCGTGGCGCTCCTCTTCGGCTGGGGCGGCGACACCCTGCTCCTGTTCGACGCGGAGCCCGCGTTCCTCGCCGGGATGGCCTCCTTCGCGGCCGGGCACGTCTGCTACCTCGCGCTGGCCAGGAAGCACGGCCGGGCCGACGCCCACCACTCCTTCCTGCTGGTCGTCTACTGCGTCGTGCTGGCCAACACCCTTCCGTTCCTCTGGCCGGACCTGCCCGCAGACCTCCGCATTCCGGTCGCCGCCTACAGCCTTCTGCTCACCGCCATGGCGTACGGCGTCGGCAGCCGGTTCGGCCGGGTCGCCGGACTCGGGGGCGCGCTCTTCGTGCTCTCCGACATGCTGATCGCGACCGGGGTCGCCGACTGGCCCCAGCTGCCCCGGCCCGATTTCTGGATCATGCTCACCTACATCGCGGCGCAGATCCTGATCGTCTTCGGCACACTCAGGGCCCTCGAAGCGCGCCCTGGCCCTGCGGCGACGTACGGTGAGGTGCGCTCGACCACCCCCTGAGCGCATCACGACACCGCAGGAGAAGGATCCTCGCCATGCGCGCCACCACCATCCACGCCCCGTTCGACATGCGTGTGGCGGACGTACCCGATCCGGTGGTCCAGCTGCCCACCGACGCCGTGGTCCGGGTGCTGCGCGCCTGCATCTGCGGCAGCGACCTGTGGGCGTACCGCGGCGAGGCGGCCCGGCAGCCCGGGCAACGCATCGGGCACGAGTTCCTCGGCGTCGTCGAGGAGACCGGCTCCGAGGTGTCCGGCGTGCGCACGGGTGACCTGGTCGTCGCGCCCTTCATGTGGTCCGACGGCGTCTGCGACTACTGCCGGGAGGGCCTGACCACCTCCTGCGAGCACGGCGGCTTCTGGGGCTCCGTCGGCTACGACGGCGGCCAGGGCGAGGCCGTGCGTGTGCCTTTCGCCGACGGCACCCTCGTCCCGCTGCCCAAGGACGCCGTCTCCGACGAGCGGCTGCTGACCGCGCTGCTGACCCTCTCCGACGTCATGGGCACCGGCCACCACGCCGCCCTCGGCGCGGGCGCCCGGCCGGGCGCCACGGTCGCCGTCGTCGGCGACGGAGCCGTCGGCCTGTGCGCCGTCCTGGCCGCCAAGCGGCTCGGCGCCGAGCGGATCATCGCGCTCGGCCGCCACCAGGTCCGCACCGACATCGCACGCCGCTTCGGCGCCACCGACGTCGTCGCCGAGCGCGGCGAGGCCGCCGTCGAGGCCGTCCGTGAACTCACCCGCGGCCAGGGCGCGCACGGCGTCGTCGAGGCGGTCGGCACCGAGCAGTCCATGCGTACGGCCGTGAACATCGCCCGCGACGGCGGCGCCATCGGGTTCGTCGGCGTCCCGCACGGCAGCGGCACCGGACTCGACCTCGGTGTCATGTTCGACCGGAACATCGCGCTGCGCGGCGGCGTCGCCCCGGTCCGGGCCTACATCCCGGAGCTGCTGCCGGACGTCCTGGAGGGCCGTATCGACCCCTCGCCCGTCTTCGACCTGACCGTCGGCCTGGAGGGCGTGCCCGAGGGCTACAAGGCGATGGACCAGCGCACGGCCCTCAAGGTGCTCGTCACCGTCTGAGCCCCTGAGGCCTTACCGACTCACCACCTGATCGGCACCGGCAGCGCCGTCAGCAGTCCCGACACCGCCACCACCGCCCCCAGCGCGACGACCTCCACGCGCGCGGGGGAGCAGGCGGTCAGCGGGTCCGCCGCGCGGCGCAGCCGGAACCGTGCCCACAGGGCCAGCGCGGCGACGGCGGCCACGAGCAGCACCTTGGCCAGCAGCACCCGCCCGTACGCCGTCGTCGTCAGCTGCTCCAGGATCGTCTCCGCCGGCATGCGGCGCAGCGAACTGCACACCCCCGTCGCCGTGATGGCGGCCAGCAGAACGGCCGCCACGCGCGCGTAGAGGCCCAGCAGGGCAGCGCCCGTCGGTGCGTCACCCCGCAGACTCCGCAGGACGTGCAGCAGTCCGCCCGCCCACAGTGCCGCACAGGTCAGGTGCACGAGCGTCAGCCCGGAGCCGAGGAGCGGGCTGTGCTCGGTCGTCGGATGCGCCCGCAGCGCCTCGGCCACGACCACCGCGGCCAGCGGCCAGACCTGGGTGCCGGGGCGCCGCGAGAGCGCGCACAGGCCCGCCGCCGCGAAGGCGTTGAGCTCCAGCAGCGCGAGCTTGCCGTCCCGGGTCTCGTACAGGCCGCCGACGTCGAGGTCGGCGAGGCTGTCCGGCACCAGGTTGCCGGTCGAGACGACGGAGGCGAGCCCGAGGGCGGCGACGAAACCGGCGACGGCCGCGTGCGGTGCCCAACTGGGGGGCGCGGCCGGGGGAGTGCCGGGTACGGCACGGGCCAGCCGGTTCACGAACAGTTCGCCCACCGGCACGCACAGCGCCGCGAACAGCGTCGTCCGCAGCAGCGCGATGCCGCCGACGCCGGGCGCGGCGGCCTCTCCGGTGTCGTGCAGCGCGGCCGACGGACCGAGCAGCGGAATCAGCGCCCCGAGCGCCACCAGGACGAGGACGGCGACGGCCCGGCGGACACCGGGCCGCGGCACGGGCCCGCCCGCGTCGGCCGTCCCGGACGGCGGTCTTATCAAGGTCACCCCAAGATCTTCACCAACTGCCCCAGAACCGGGCAAGTCCAGGAAAACAACTGGCGGTACGGCATTCCGCCCATGGGTACGTTTTCGGGCGCCCCGGAACTCAGGCCCACCGCGCGGAATCCGCACCGCAGACTCCGGGCGGCCGAGCCCAGTCCACCGGTCCGCCCGCGAAGGACACCGGCGGCAGGGCGTAGCGCAGCCGGCCGAGGGCGCTGTCGGTCTCGGCCAGCCAGGGCTCGGGGCCCTCGTACGCCGGCCCGCTCGCGTCACTCGCCGCGATCCCGGTCGTCAGCCAGTGCGCGGTCCGCGCCAGCGCCAGCCGTACGGCCCTGCTGCCGCCGGCGTCGCACTGTTCGGTCAGCTCCCGCAGCACTGCCGCCGCGAGCAGATAGCCGGTTCCGTGGTCGAGTGCCTGCGCGGGCAGCGCGCCCGGCCGCTCCCGCGATCCCTCCGTGGCGGCGATCCCGGTGGCCACCTGCACCAGGCTGTCGAAGCCGCGCCGCTCGCGCCACGGCCCGTACGCGCCCCACGCCGACAACTGCGCGACCACCAGGCCGGGCCGACGCTCCGCCAGCGCCTCGGGGGAGAGCCCGAACCGGTCCAGGGCGCCGGGCCGGTAGCCGGTGACGACCACGTCCGCGCCCGCCAGCAGCTCCTCGAAGGTGCGCCGGTCCGTCCGCAGGTCCAGCGTCGCGGATCGCTTCCCGAACCCCGTGTCCGCGTGCTGGTCCGGCAGTTCGGGGGTCCCGGGCGGGTCGACGCGCAGTACGTCCGCGCCCAGCAGGGCGAGCGTGCGGGTGGCGACCGGGCCCGCGATGACGCGGGTCAGGTCCAGGACGCGTACGCCCGCCGCCGGCAGCAGAGGCGTTCCGTCGAGCGGCGCGAGCACGCGCGCGCGTGCCGTGTCCAAGCGCTCGCGCTCGACCAGCGGTCGCTGGGCCACCGCGACCGCCTGCGGATGCGCCGCCCACTCCTCGGGCGTCCGCAGCGCCACGGCGAGGCCGCCCGCCGCGTACACGGCCTCCTCGACCTCCAGGGCGGACCGCTCGGCGAACACGGCTTCGAGGGAGTCCGACCGCCCCAGCACCTTGAGCAACCGCTCCCGGTGATGCGGATAGTTGGCATGCGTCCGCACCCATCCGTCCGCCGTCCGCCAGAACCGTGACAGGGGTGCGAAGTTGACCGGAGCGCGACCATTGATCAACAGATGCCGCTCACTCACGAACGCCGTGCCCACGGCACCGTCGTCCACGCGCACCTCCGGCACCGCATGCAGCCCGGCCCGCCGCGCCCCGAGCTCGGCGGCTGCCCGCGCGCAGTCACCCACGCACGCGCGTGCCAACTCTCGTACGGGGAGGCGTGCTTGTGCGGCCCAGGCCAACTTGATTTCAGTCATGACTGAACTATGCAGTATTGACCGAATCAACATGACTGGCGGCCGACCACCACAGCCGCACCTCGTTGCGCACGTCCGTCGGACGCAGCTCCCAGCCCTGGGCGACGGCGACCTCGGCGACGTACCAGCCGCCGACGCCCCGGTAGTCGCGCAGGGGTATCTCGCACTCGACCAGCCGCCGGTACTTCTTGAGGTTGCGCGGGGCCAAAGCCTTGGCGGTCCAGTCGCCGACCACCCTTTCGACCCGTGCCTTGTAGTACGCGGTGTCGCCCTCGTACCGCAGTTCCGGCCAGCTGACGCACCAGGACGGCAGGTGGCTGATGCGCGCGAAGGCGCGGCCTGTGCCGGTGGCTCCGACCGCCTCTGCGACGGTGTCCACGACCGAGAGGACGACGGCAGCCGCCAGCCAGAACACGCAGAACAGCGGCACGAACAGCACGGTCCCGACGAACCGCAGGGCCAACTTCCACCGCGCCCGCACCGGTTCGGGCGTCCACGTCGCGGGATCCTCGTACACATCCATGCCGCAGATCCTCCCGCACCACGCGAAAGGGCCGGACGACGGATCCGTCCGGCCCCTCCACGCGCGCGTACCGCTGCCGCTACTTCGTCACGGCGTCCAGCGCGTCCGCCATGCCCCACCCGTAGAACCCGTTCCGGTTCTTCGAGCCCTCGCACACCGCGTCGACCTTGCCGTCGCCGTCGATGTCGTAGGGGTCCGTGCACGCGGTCGCGTCGGCCTGCGCGTACAGCAGGGCCTTGACCGCGGTCGGCGGGAGGTACGGGTGCGTCGACTTGATGAGGGCGGCGACGCCCGCGACATGCGGCGACGCCATCGACGTACCGGCCATGTAGCCGTACTTGCCGCCCGGCAGCGTGCCCAGGATCAGGCCGCTGGTGGCCGGCGGGGCCGGGGTCTGGTAGCGGGTCGCGTCGCCGCCGGGTGCGGCGAGGTCGATCACGCCCAGACCGTGGTTGGAGAACGAGGACTTGAGGCCCTTGGCGCCGGTCGACGCCACCGTCACGACGCCCGGCAGCTGGGTCGGGATGTCGAGGCACTCGGACGGGTCGATGACCCGGTCCGTGGGCGTGGCGTCGTTCGGGGAGACCGGGTCGGTGATCTCGTCGGCGGCGAGGTCGTAGTTCTCGTTGCCGGCCGCCGCGACGTTGACCGTGCCCTTCTTCTCCGCGTACCGCGAGGCCCGGGTGATGGCGTCGACGAGCGCCTTCTGGTCCGGGTCGTTCTTGCAGTTGAAGTACCACGGGTCGGTGTAATAGCTGTTGTTCGTCACGTCGACGCCGTGCTCGGCCGCCCACACGAAGCCGCACACCACGGCCTCCGTGTAGAAGTAACCGGCGGTCGTGGAGACCTTGATGCCGGAGACCTTCACGCCGGGCGCGACCCCCGTCATGCCGACGCCGTTCTTGGCGGCGGCGATCTCCCCGGCCACGTGCGTGCCGTGCGGGCTCTCCGTCGCCCCGGGACGCCAGGCGCCCTCGGTGGTGTCCGGCTTGCCCGTCACGCAGTTGACCGAGGCCTCGCGGTCGAAGTTCGCCGCGAGGTCGGGGTGCGTGTCGTCGACCCCGGTGTCGATCACCGCGACGGTGACGTCCCGGCTGCCCAGCGACGTCTTGTGCGCCCGGTCCGCCTTGATGGCGGGCAGGTCCCACTGGAGCGGCTCCAGCGGGTCCTGCCCGGCGACGTCCTCGACGGCCGCCGCGTCGGCGGCGCTGAGCACCTTCGGCGTGCCCATGTCGGTCGTCGACTGGGCGGGCAGCGGCGCGTTGCGGGTGTTGCCGGCCGAGTCCACGCCGGGCACCGTGCGCATGACCTTGGCGAAGTCGGGGTTCGCCGAGTGGACCACGACCACGCCGATCCGGTCGTACGAGGTCACGATCGTGCCGCCGGCCTCGGCAATGGCCCGCTCCACCCGGGGCGAGGGACCGTGCCCCGGCTGGACGTTGACGACATAGCTGAGGGAGGAGGCCTGGGCCTCGGGGGCGTCCGCGGCGGACGCCGACACGTTCGGCAGGAACGCCAGCGCCGTCGCCATGGCCATCCCGGCGGGGACGGCCAGCGCACGACGATAGCGCGGGTAGGGCGCTGTCATGGTGTCAGTGTCTCCAGTCCGTCGGTCACTTCACCGCGCGCAGCGCGTTGACGATGCCGTAGCCGTAGAAGCCGTTCACGCGCGTGCCGCCCTCGCACACCGCGTCCTGGGTGCCGTCGCCGTTCTGGTCGTAGGACTCGGGGCAACCCGGGTTGTCCGCCTGCGCCTTGAGCATGGCCTGGATCTGGGCCCCGGTCGCCCACGGGTGCTTGGACTTCAGCAGCGCCGCCACGCCCGCGGCGTGCGGCGAGGCCATCGAGGTGCCCTGCAGGAAGGCGTACTGCCCGTTCGGCATGGTCGACAGGATGCGGCCGTTCATCGAGGGCGTGTCCGGTATCTGGTACAGCCGGTCGCCGCCCGGCGCCGCGACGTCGACGACGCCGTTGCCGTAGGAGGAGTAGTACGACTTGAGGTTCTTCACGCCCGTCGCGCTGACCGTGACGACTCCGGGCAGCTGCGTGGGCACGTCGTAGCACTCGTGCGGGTCGATCGTGCGCTCGACGGGCGTGGTGTCGTCGGGGCTGCTGGTGTCGACGATCGCGTCCGAGTCCAGGTCGTGGTTGGAGTTGCCCGCCGAGGCCAGGTGGATCAGGCCCTTCTTCTGGGCGTACAGCTGGGCCCGGTTGACCGCGTCGACGATCGCCTTCTGGTCGGGGTCGTCCATGCAGTTGTACAGCCACGGGTCGACGTAGTAGCTGTTGTTCGTGATCTCGACGCCGTGGTCGGCGGCGAACACGAACGCGCACACCACGCTCTCCGGGAAGAAGAGGCTGGTGTCCGGATCGCTCACCTTGATCGAGGAGACCTTGACGCCGGGCGCCACGCCCGCGACACCGATGCCGTTGCGGGCCGCGGCGATCTCACCGGCCACGTGCGTGCCGTGGTAGTCGTCCGCGGTGTACGGCCGCCAGGCGCCCTCACTGGTGTCCGCGACGCCGCCGACGCAGTTGGCCGACTGGGACTTGGAGAAGTTCGCGGTGAGGTCCGGGTGGGTGTCGTCGACGCCGGTGTCGATCACCGCGACGGTCACCTTGCTGCTGCCCGGGTTGATCTTCGCGGCCTTGTCGGCGCCGATCGCCCGCAGGTCCCACTGGTCGGCCTCAAGGGGCTCGCTGTCGGGGACCGCGGCGGAAGCGTTCTGAGTCTTCGCGACCTGCTCCTTGGTGAGGAACTGCGCCGCGTCCTGCTCCGTGGTCCCCGCGGCGGTCAGCGGCGCCGTACGCGTCGCACCCGCCGACTGGACCCCGCGTACCGCACGCATCTGCTTGCCGAAGTCCGGGTTCGTCGAGTGGACGACGATCACACCGATCTTGTCGTACGTCACCACGACGGTCCCGCCGGCCGCGGCGATCGCCTTCTTCACCGACTCGATGGTGCGGTGGTCCGTCGTCGTGTTGACGACGTACGACAGCTTCGGCGCGTCCGCCGTCTGCGCGGTGGACTCCGCGAGCGGCGCGGCCGTTGCGGCGGCCGGCAGGAAGCCCAGGGAGGCGGTCAGCGACAGCACGACGGGGACGGCCAGCGCGAGCCGACGTCTGGAAGGCAGATGAGCCATGGGATCTCCACATCATCCGGAAACGAAACCGGCCCGAGACACAGGTAGTGCTCGGGCAGGTACATGACGGGCGTGCAGGGTGAAGCTATCTCCCGATCTCCCTGGCCAGCAATGACTTACCGGGGGTGACTTCGGAAAGAAGCAGACCGAGTTGAACCGGTCCTCGCGTGGCGCCGTGACCTTGGACAGGGGGCCCGAGCACGATCGAGCCCCCTGACCACCGCGAGGAACAGAGCCGTCACATGTCCGTCGTACCGAGCCCGTCCCCGAACTCCGATCCGCCTTCGTCCCCGTCCACCGTCGCAACAGCGCCCGCAACGCGAGGAGACTCCGTGGCCACCGACGCACCGCCCCCCTCGAAGGAGCAGTACAAACTCCCCACCACCGAGGAGTTCACCGAGGTGCAGGAGAGCGCGGAGTTCGGTGAACTGCGCCGCTCCTACCGCTCCTTCGCCTTTCCGCTGACCGTCGCCTTCGTCACCTGGTACCTGCTGTACGTCCTGCTGTCGATCTACGCCGGCGATTTCATGGGCACCAAGCTGTTCGGCAACATCAATGTGGCGCTGGCCCTCGGCCTCGCCCAGTTCCTCACCACGTTCCTCATCGCCTGGTGGTACGCGCGGCACGCCGCCGCCAAGCTCGACCCCAAGGCCGAGGCGATCAAGTCCCGGATGGAGGGCGGCGCGTGAACACCACACAGACGTTTCTTGCGGCCGACGCGGCGAGCGAGCACCGCACGCTGATCATCAGCCTGTTCGCGGTGTTCGTCGTCGCGACCCTTGTCATCACCGTGTGGGCGGGCCGGCAGACCAAGGACGCCGCCGACTTCTACGCGGGCGGACGCCAGTTCACCGGCTTCCAGAACGGCCTCGCCGTCTCCGGCGACTACATGTCCGCCGCTTCCTTCCTCGGTATCGCGGGCGCCATCGCCCTGTTCGGCTACGACGGCTTCCTGTACTCCGTCGGCTTCCTGGTCGCCTGGCTCGTAGCCCTGCTCCTGGTCGCCGAGCCACTGCGCAACTCCGGCCGCTACACGATGGGCGACGTCCTCGCCTACCGCATGCGCCAGCGCCCGGTCCGCACCGCGGCCGGTACCTCCACGATCGTCGTGTCGATCTTCTACCTGCTGGCACAGATGGCCGGCGCGGGCGTCCTGGTCTCCCTGCTGCTCGGCATCTCCAGCGACGCGGGCAAGGTCGGCATCGTCGCGCTGGTCGGCGTACTGATGATCATGTACGTCACCATCGGCGGCATGAAGGGCACCACCTGGGTGCAGATGGTCAAGGCCGTGCTGCTGATGAGCGGCGCCCTGCTGCTGACCTTCCTGGTCCTGCTGAAGTTCGACTTCAACGTCTCCGACCTGCTCGGCGCCGCCTCCGACCAGAGCGGCAAGGGCACGGCCTTCCTGGAGCCCGGCCTGAAGTACGGCGCCACCGGCACCAGCAAGCTGGACTTCATCTCGCTCGGCATCGCCCTGATCCTGGGCACCGCCGGTCTGCCGCACATCCTGATCCGCTTCTACACGGTGCCCACGGCCAAGGCCGCCCGTAAGTCCGTGATCTGGGCGATCGGCCTGATCGGCTCCTTCTACCTGATGACCCTCGCGCTCGGCTTCGGCGCCGCCGCGCTGATCACACCGGAGGAGATCACCAACTCCAACAAGGCGGGCAATACGGCAGCGCCACTGCTCGCGCTCCATCTGGGCGGCGTCGACTCCAACTGGGGCGCCATCCTGCTCGCCACGATCTCCGCGGTCGCCTTCGCCACCATCCTCGCGGTGGTCGCGGGCCTGACGCTGGCCTCGTCCTCGTCGTTCGCCCACGACATCTACGCCAACGTCATCAAGAAGGGCCAGGCCACCGAGAAGCAGGAGGTCAGCGCGGCCCGCTGGGCGACCGTCGGCATCGGCGTCGTCTCCATCGCGCTCGGCGCCCTGGCCCGCGACCTGAACGTCGCCGGCCTCGTCGCCCTGGCCTTCGCGGTCGCCGCCTCCGCCAACCTGCCGACCATCCTCTACAGCCTCTTCTGGAAGCGGTTCACCACCCAGGGCGCGCTGTGGTCGATCTACGGCGGTCTGACCACCGCGGTCGGCCTGGTGCTGTTCTCGCCGGTCGTCTCCGGCAAGCCGACCTCGATGTTCCCGGACGTCGACTTCCACTGGTTCCCGCTGGAGAACCCCGGCATCATCTCGATCCCGGTCGGCTTCCTGCTGGGCATCCTCGGCACCTACCTCTCCAAGGAGGAGCCGGACAAGGGCAAGTTCGCCGAGCTGGAGGTCCGGTCCCTGACCGGCACCGGCGCCCACTGAGCACGCCCCCCGAGCGGCCGCGTCGTAGATCCCTACGACGCGGCCGCGTCTTACCTCGTGGGATCGGGCTCTGTCGTTGTCAGTGCGTTCGCGTAGGCTCACAGGTGTCGGAAAACTGTTGATCCGCTACGAGGGAGGGGGCCCACGTGCTCATCGACACCTACGGCCGGGTTGCCACCGACCTGAGGGTCTCACTGACCGACCGGTGCAACCTGCGCTGTACCTACTGCATGCCCGAGGAAGGCCTGCAGTGGCTGGCCAAGCCCGACCTGCTCACCGACGACGAGATCGTCCGCCTGATCGACATCGCGGTCACCTCCCTCGGTATCGAGGAGGTCCGCTTCACCGGCGGCGAGCCGCTGCTGCGCCCCGGCCTGGTCGGCATCGTGGAGCGCGTCGCCGCCCTCGAACCGCGCCCGCAGATGTCGCTGACCACCAACGGCATCGGCCTCAAGCGCACCGCGACGGCCCTGAAGGCCGCAGGTCTGGACCGGGTCAACGTCTCCCTGGACACCCTGCGCCCGGACGTCTTCAAGACCCTCACCCGCCGCGACCGCCACAAGGACGTCATCGAGGGCCTTTACGCGGCCCGCGAGGCGGGCCTGACCCCGGTCAAGGTCAACTCGGTCCTGATGCCCGGCCTGAACGAGGACGAGGCGCCCGACCTGCTGGCCTGGGCCGTCGAGCACGACTACGAACTGCGCTTCATCGAGCAGATGCCGCTGGACGCCCAGCACGGCTGGAAGCGCGAGGGCATGATCACCGCCGGGGACATCCTGGCCTCCCTGCGCACCCGCTTCGAGCTGACCGAGGAGGGCTCCGAGAAGCGCGGCTCCGCACCCGCCGAGCGCTGGATCGTCGACAGCGGCCCGCACCGCGTGGGTGTCATCGCCTCGGTCACCCGCCCGTTCTGCTCGGCCTGCGACCGCACCCGCCTCACGGCCGACGGCCAGGTCCGCACCTGTCTGTTCGCCACCGAGGAGACCGACCTGCGCGCGGCCCTGCGCTCCGGCGCCCCCGACGAGGAGATCGCCCGCATATGGCGCCTGGCGATGTGGGGCAAGAAGGCGGGCGCGGGCCTGGACGACCCGAGTTTCGTCCAGCCGGACCGACCGATGTCGGCGATCGGCGGCTAGGCCTCTTCCGGCGCTTCCCAGTCCTCGAACTTCACCACGTCCTTCAGGAACCCCCGAACCCCCAGGAACTGGGACAGATGCTCCCGATGCTCCTCGCACGCGAGCCACGTCTTGCGCCGTTCCGGCGTATGGATCTTGGGGTTGTTCCAGGCAAGCACCCACACCGCGTCGGCGCGGCAGCCCTTGGCGGAACAGATAGGTGTCTCGTCAGTCACGGGGTTCGTCTCGCAGAGGTCCGCAGAGGTCAAAACAAGGCGACGCCGAGCAGCCACGGGGGGAGCTGCCCGGCGTCGGTCCGTCGCTCCGACGGGGGATGCGGAGCGCCTACGAAGTATGTCATGGGTCACCCGCCGCCCGGCACCGGAACAACACTATTGATCTGAGCTTTTCTTGAGCTTGGTGCGGAGGTGGAATCCGTTTGCCCGGCATCCGCCGAGCTCACATATGCTCCCGCGACTTCCCGTCCGAACCCCGTCCGGGGTCGGTCGCGGCATCTTCCGGGACGGGTTCCGGGAAGGGTTCCTCCGCCCGCGGCGGGAGCATCGGAGGCGTCGGCGTGGTCACGAACGTCGACGGCAGCGACGGCGCGTTCTCCCGCCCGGCGTTGGCGATCACCACCGCGATGTACGGCAGCACCAGGCCGAGTACCAAGGCCACTACGGCGACGTGCCGTTCGACGTTCCACAGCGTCGCCGCGAGAATCACCGACAGCGTGCGGATCGACATCGAAATGACGTACCGGCGCTGCCGCCCGCGCACATCGTCGTGGAGTCCCGCCCGGGCTCCGGTGATCCGGAATACCTGGGCGTTACCGCCTCCGTGCTGCTTCCGCATCACATTCCACCATCCGCCCGCATCGGACTCTCCCCTGCCCGCACCCGGACCGCCCCCGCTCGGGGGACCGGGCCCGGACACCCTCCACGTTACGCCTGGCCTGCGTCGCCTACGAGACCGGGGCACCTTCCGCGCGGGTGACCGGCCTGCGCCGTCCCCAGTACGGCCGCACCCGACATGCGGCGTACCCGGGGCGCGCCGAGACTGACCCTAGTGCTCACGTCGAGCCGTACAAGGAGGCAGCCATGGGCTGGTTGTGGGCGATCATCGTCGGATTCGTGCTGGGCCTCATCGCCAAGGCGATCCTCCCGGGCAAGCAGCACAGCCCGCTCTGGCTGACCACCATCTTCGGCATGATCGGCGCCATCGTCGGCAACTCCATCGCCCGGGCGGCAGGAGTCGAGTCGACCGCCGGGATCGACTGGAGCCGGCACGCGTTCCAGCTCATCGCCGCGATCATCGTCGTGGCCGTCGGCGACATGCTGTACATGGCGACACTGGGCAAGAAGAAGCAGAGCACCTGACAGTGCGTACGACGAAGGGGGCGGCCCTCCCTGTGGAGAGCCGCCCCCTTCGGCGCGCCTAGGCGCCGGTGACCTCGACCGCGGCCAGGTTCTTCTTGCCCCGGCGCAGCACCAGCCAGCGCCCGTGGAGCAGGTCCTCCTTGGCCGGGACGGCGTCCTCGGTGGCGACCTTCACGTTGTTCACGTAGGCGCCGCCCTCCTTCACCGTCCGCCGCGCCGCGGACTTGCTCGCCACCAGCCCGACCTCGGCGAACAGGTCGACCGCCGCAACCAGCTCGGCGACCTGGATGTGCGGCACCTCGGAGAGCGCCGCGGTCAGCGTCCGCTCGTCCAGCTCCGCCAGCTCGCCCTGCCCGAAGAGGGCCCGGCTCGCGGCGATCACGGCGGCCGTCTGGTCGGCGCCGTGCACCAGCGTCGTCAGCTCCTCGGCCAGCGCCCGCTGCGCCGCACGGGCCTGCGGCCGCTCCTCCGTCTGCTTCTCCAGCTCCTCCAGCTCCGCGCGGGACCGGAAGGACAGGATGCGCATGTACGTCGAGATGTCCCGGTCGTCCACGTTCAGCCAGAACTGGTAGAACGCGTACGGCGTCGTCATCTCGGGGTCGAGCCAGACGGCGCCGCCCTCGGTCTTGCCGAACTTGGTGCCGTCGGCCTTGACCATCAGCGGCGTCGCCAGACAGTGCACCGAAGCATGGGGCTCCAGCTTGTGGATCAGGTCCAGGCCCGCCGTGAGGTTGCCCCACTGGTCGCTGCCGCCCTGCTGGAGCGTGCAGCCGTAGCGGCGGTACAGCTCAAGGAAGTCCATGCCCTGGAGCAGCTGGTAGCTGAACTCCGTGTAGCTGATGCCCTCCTGGGACTCCAGGCGCCGGGCGACGGAGTCCTTGGTCAGCATCTTGTTGACGCGGAAGTGCTTGCCGATGTCCCGCAGGAACTCGATGGCCGACATGCCGGCCGTCCAGTCCAGGTTGTTGACCATGACCGCGGCGTTGTCGCCCTCGAAGGACAGGTACGGCTCGATCTGCGCGCGCAGCCGGGTCACCCAGTTCGCGACCGTCTCCGGGTCGTTCAGCGTGCGCTCGGCCGTCGGGCGCGGGTCGCCGATCTGGCCGGTGGCCCCGCCGACCAGGGCCAGCGGACGCAGGCCCGCCTGCTGGAGCCGGCGCATCGTGAGGACCTGCACCAGGTGACCGACGTGCAGGCTGGCCGCGGTCGGGTCGAAACCGCAATAGAACGTGACGGGACCGTCCGCGAGCGCCTTGCGCAAAGCGTCCTCGTCAGTGGACAGGGCCCACAGCCCGCGCCACTTCAGCTCGTCGACGATGTCCGTCACGGTTCTCGTATCTCCTTCGGAGGGCTCGTATTCAGGTACGAGGTTATACGCCCTGACTGACAGAGCTCATATTGAAGTCCGGCACCCTCAGGGCCGGCATCGCAGCCCTAGTGAACCAGTCGCTCCACTCCCGGGGCAGCGTCTTTTCCGTGCGCCCGGCCTCGGTGGCCCGGCCCAGCAGGTCAACCGGCGACTCGTTGAACCGGAAGTTGTTCACCTCGCCCGTGACCTCGCCGTTCTCGACGAGATAGACGCCGTCCCGGGTCAGGCCGGTGAGCAGCAGCGTCGCCGGGTCGACCTCGCGGATGTACCACAGGCAGGTCAGCAGCAGCCCGCGCTCGGTGTCGGCGACCATCTCCTCCAGGGAGCGGTCCTCGCCGCCGTCCAGGATCAGGTTGTCGATGCCGGGCGCCACCGGCAGCCCGGTCAGCTCCGCGGTGTGCCGGCTGGTCAGCAGGTGCCGCACCTCGCCCTCGCTGATCCACTCGGTGGCGGCGAGCGGCAGACCGTTGTCGAAGACCGACGAGTCACCGCCGGAGGAGTGCGCCAGCACGAAGGGCGCGGCCTCCAGGCCCGGCTCGTTCGGGTCGCTGCGCAGGGTCAGCGGCAGATCGGTCAGCTTCTCACCGACCCGGGTGCCGCCGCCCGGCTTGGAGAACACCGTCCGGCCCTCGACCGCGTCCCGGCCCGACGCCGACCACATCTGGTAGATCAGCAGGTCCGCGACGGCGGTCGGCGGCAGCAGCGTCTCGTACCGGCCCGCGGGCAGCGCCACCTTCCGCGCGGCCCAGCCCAGCCGTACGGCCAGCTCCGCGTCCAGCGCCGCCGGGTCGACGTCCTTGAAGTCGCGCGTGGAAGTGCCCGCCCACGCCGAGCGCGTACGGTCCGGGGACTTGGCGTTCAGCTCCAGCGTGCCGTTGGGCTGGTCGTGCCGCAGACGCAGGCCCGTCGACGTCCCCACATAGGACGAGACCAGCTCATGGTTGGCGAAGCCGTACAGCTCGCGTCCGCCCGCACGCGCGCGTGCGAACGACTCGCCCAGCGCCGGCGCGAAGTCGGCGAACACCGCGGACGAGGTCTCGGCCGGCGCGTCCGTGAAGTCCGGCGACGCCGGTACGCCGGTGACCAGCGGCCGGGCGTCCTCGGCGGGCGCGGCTCCGCGCGCGGCGGCCTCCGCGGCCCGCACCAGGGGCTCCAGCTCGTCCGCGGTCACCGCGGAGCGCGACACGACGCCGGAGGCCGTGCCCTCCTTGCCGTCGACGGTGGCGACGACCGTGAGCGTGCGCCCGCGCGTGACGCCGTTGGTGGTCAGGGCGTTGCCTGCCCAGCGGAGGTTGGCGGTGGAGTGCTCGTCGGCGATGACGACACAGCCGTCCGCGCGGGACAGCTCCAGGGCGCGCTCGACGATCTCGTGCGGCTTGTTGGTACGGGCGCTCATCGACCGGCCTCCTGCGTGGTGTTCAGAATGTTGACTCCCCTGAAGAGGGCGGACGGGCAGCCGTGCGACACCGCGGCCACCTGGCCCGGCTGGGCCTTGCCACAGTTGAAGGCGCCGCCCAGGACATAGGTCTGCGGGCCGCCCACGGCCGCCATGGAGCCCCAGAAGTCGGTGGTCGTGGCCTGGTAGGCGACGTCCCGCAGCTGGCCGGTGATCCGCCCGTTCTCGATCCTGAAGAACCGCTGCCCGGTGAACTGGAAGTTGTAGCGCTGCATGTCGATGGACCAGGACCGGTCCCCGACGACGTAGATCCCGCGGTCGACCCCGCCGATCAGGTCCTCGGTCGACATCCCGGCCGGATCCGGCCGCAACGAGACATTGGCCATGCGCTGCACGGGCACGTGCCCGGGGGAGTCGGCGAACGCGCAGCCGTTGGACCGCTCGAAACCGGTCAGCTTCGCGATGCGCCGGTCGAGCTGGTAGCCGACGAGCGTGCCGTCCTTGACCAGGTCCCAGGACTGGCCCGCGACGCCCTCGTCGTCGTAGCCGACGGTCGCCAGGCCGTGCTCGGCGGTGCGGTCACCGGTGACGTTCATCAGCTCGGAGCCGTACCGCAGCTTGCCCAGCTGGTCGAAGGTGGCGAAGGAGGTGCCGGCGTAGGCGGCCTCGTAGCCGAGCGCGCGGTCCAGCTCGGTGGCGTGGCCGATGGACTCGTGGATGGTCAGCCACAGGTTGGACGGGTCGACGACGAGGTCGTACACGCCCGCCTCGACGCTCGGCGCGCGCATCTTCTCGGCGAGCAGCTCGGGGATCCGCGCGAGCTCGCCGTCCCAGTCCCAGCCGGTGCCCGTCAGGTACTCCCAGCCGCGTCCGACGGGCGGCGCGAGGGTCCGCATCGAGTCGAACTCGCCGCTGGACTCGTCGACCGACACCGCGGTCAGTGACGGGTGCAGCCGCACCCGCTGCTGCGTGGTCACGGTCCCGGCGGTGTCGGCGTAGAACTTGTTCTCGTGCACGGTCAGCAGCGAGGCGTCGACGTGGTTCACTCCGTCCGCTGCCAGCAGCCGCGTGCTCCACTCGGCGAGCAGCCCCGACTTCTCCTCGTCGGGCACGGTGAACGGATCGATCTCGTACGACGAGATCCACGTCTTGTCGGCGTGCACCGCCTCGTCGGCCAGCTCGACCCGCTCGTCCGACCCGGCGGCCTTGATGACCTGCGCGGACAGCTTCGCCATCGCCACGGCCTGGCTCGCCACCTTGGCGGCGGCGTCCATGCTCAGATCCACGCCGGAGGCGAATCCCCAGGTGCCGCCGTGCACCACACGCACCGCGTACCCGAGGTCGGTGGTGTCCGACGACCCGGAGGGCTTGGCGTCCCGCAGCCGCCAGGACGCGCTGCGCACCCGCTCGAACCGGAAGTCGGCATGCTCCGCGCCGAGCGCACGCGCGCGTGCGAGAGCGGCGTCCGCGAGGGCGCGTAGGGGGAGTGCCGTGAAGGACTCGTCGATGGTATGAGGCACCTGGGTCTCTTCCTGTCGCCGTAACCGTGGTCGCTCCGATCATGTCGCGGTCGGCGGGGCGCGGACCACACGTTTGCGGCCGGACCGCGGGCGAGTTCTGTAGGGACCCGACAGGGACGACCCCGAGCCACTGTCGGTGCTCGATTGTCCGCGGACGCCCCGGGACCGATAGGTTTTCGAGGAAGCCGCCTGTCATCCAGGTGTTCGGGCGGGTGTCAGAGACCGCTATCGAAAGGGTGATCCGTTGAGCCGCTCGGTTCTCGTCACCGGAGGCAACCGGGGCATTGGCCTCGCCATCGCCCGTGCGTTTGCCGACGCCGGCGACAAGGTCGCGATCACGTACCGCTCGGGAGAGCCGCCGGCCGGCTTCCTCGCCGTCAAGTGCGACATCACCGACCCCGAGCAGGTGGAGCAGGCCTACAAGGAGATCGAGGCCGAGCACGGCCCGGTCGAGGTGCTGATCGCCAACGCGGGTGTCACCAAGGACCAGCTCCTGATGCGTATGTCCGAGGAGGACTTCACCTCGGTCATCGACACCAACCTCACCGGCGCCTTCCGTGTCGTCAAGCGTGCCAACCGCGGCATGCTGCGCGCCAAGAAGGGCCGTGTCGTCCTCATCTCCTCCGTCGTCGGGCTGCTCGGCTCCGCGGGGCAGGCGAACTACGCCGCCTCCAAGGCCGCCCTGGTCGGCTTCGCGCGTTCCCTCGCCCGTGAGCTGGGCTCGCGCAACATCACCTTCAACGTCGTCGCGCCCGGCTTCGTCGACACCGACATGACCAAGGCGCTCACCGACGAGCAGCGCGCGAACATCGTGTCGCAGGTCCCGCTCGGCCGATACGCGCAGCCGGAGGAGATCGCCGCGACGGTGCGGTTCCTCGCCTCGGACGACGCCTCGTACATCACTGGAGCCGTCATTCCCGTTGACGGCGGACTGGGAATGGGTCACTGATCACCATGAGCGGAATTCTTGAGGGCAAGCGCGTCCTGATCACCGGTGTGCTGATGGAGTCCTCCATCGCCTTCCACGCCGCCAAGCTGGCCCAGGAGCAGGGCGCCGAGATCATCCTCACCGCGTTCCCGCGGCCCACGCTGACCGAGCGCATCGCCCGGAAGCTCCCCAAGCCCACCAAGGTCATCGAGCTGGACGTGACCAACGAGGAGCACCTCGGGCGGCTGGCCGACGTCGTCGGCGAGGAGCTCGGCGGCCTCGACGGCGTCGTGCACTCCATCGGCTTCGCGCCGCAGGACGCGCTCGGCGGCAACTTCCTCAACACGCCGTTCGAGTCGGTGGCCACGGCCATGCACGTCTCGGCGTACTCCCTGAAGTCGCTCACCATGGCCTGCCTGCCGCTGATGCAGAACGGCGGCTCGGTCGTCGGCCTGACCTTCGACGCGCAGTACGCGTGGCCGCAGTACGACTGGATGGGCCCGGCCAAGGCCGCCCTGGAGGCCACCAGCCGTTACATGGCCCGTGACCTGGGCAAGCAGAACATCCGCTGCAACCTGATCTCCGCGGGCCCGATCGGCTCCATGGCCGCCAAGTCCATCCCGGGCTTCAGCGACCTGGCCTCCGTGTGGGACTCCCGCTCCCCGCTGGAGTGGGACCTGAAGGACCCGGAGCCGGCCGGCCGCGGCATCGTCGCCCTGCTGAGCGACTGGTTCCCGAAGACCACGGGCGAGATCATCCACGTCGACGGCGGTCTGCACGCCATCGGCGCCTGACATCCCCCGGTGAGGGCCCGTGTCCTTCGGGACGCGGGCCCTCACCCGTTCGGCCCACTCGGCCGGGCAGGGGCGGCCGACAACTGCGCACTCTGGACTAGGCGTTCATCGCGCCGTTCCCTCCCCAGCACGGCCGAGGAGGTCCCCTTGTGCGTCTGCCCCGCAGCCTCGCCCCAGCGACCGTCGCCGTCGCCCTCGTGCTGACCCTGCCGTACGAGGCGACCCCGCACGCGCGCGGGGAGGCACACGAAGCCGAGCCGTTCGGAGCGGAGTGCCGCACGAACGTCCAGGGCTCCCATGTGATCGCCTACTGCCACAACCCCCACGCCGACGTCGACCGCGTACGGCTGCACATCGAGTGCGACCGCTGGTGGGACCTCGACACCGACAGCTCCCCGGTCGACACCGGGCCGGCCGCGACCGTACGGCTCACCGGCCGCTGTTGGAAGGAAGTCCGCTCGGTGTGGGTCAGCCACCAGAAGGCGTGAACCGCCCGGGACGGCACTGGAACGGATAACCGGCCGCCTCCTCGGCCGCCGCTGCCGAGTCGCCCGCCCGGATCGCGTCGACCAGCCGCGTGTGGTCCATGTACGTCTCCGGGGTCAGCTCCTCGCCGACGTCCTCGCGCAGCCAGTCCCGCAGCACCTCGCCCAGGTCCGCGTACATCGCCGTCATCGCGTCGTTGTGGGACGCGGCGACCACCGCCAGGTGGAAGGTGGCGTCCGCCGCCACGAACCGCTCCGCGTCACCCGACGCCCAGGCCTCCTCGCGCCGCACCAGCAGCGCGTCCAGCTGCTTGAGGTCCTTCTCGGTGCGCCGCTCGGCGGCCAGCTTCGCGGCGGCCGACTCCAGTGCGGAACGCAGCTCGGCGATGTGCCGGGGGTCGGCGTCGGCGAAGCGACGGTGCATCACCCCGGCCAGCTCACTGGTCGCCACGACGTAGGTGCCGGAGCCCTGGCGGATGTCCAGCAGGCCGTTGTGCGCCAGGGCGCGGACGGCCTCACGGACCGTGTTGCGGGCCACGCCCAGCTGCTCGACCAGCTCGGGCTCGGTGGGGATGCGCGAGCCGACCGGCCACTCGCCCGAGGTGATCTGGTTCCGCAGCGCGGCGATGACCTGCTCGGACAGCGCAGAGCGGCGCGGGTGGCTCAGGGGCATGGCACACCTTCGCACGGGACGGGCGGCCGTAGGGCGCCAGGGGATGGACAACCAATCATCCCATGATTCTATGATGGTGCCCATGGTGAGCGAGGAAACCCGGACGACGACGTCCCCGACCGTCAGCAGTTCGGCCGCAAGCGGACCCGCACCCACGCGCGCGTGGGCCGTGCGTCTGGTCGTCCTCGGCATCGTGCTGTCCGCCCTCAACCTCCGTCCCGCCATCACCAGCCTCGGTGCCCTCCTCGAAGAGGTGCGCGACGGCCTCGGCATGAGCGGCAGCATGGCCGGGCTGCTCACCTCCGTGCCCCCGCTCTGCTTCGCCGTCTTCGGCGTCACGGCACCCCGGCTGGCGCGCCGCTTCGGACCGTCCGCCGTGGTCTGCGCGGGCATGGTCGCGATCACGGCCGGGCTGCTGATCCGCCCGTACGCGGGCAGCACGCCGGCCTTCCTGGCCGCCAGCGCCCTCGCGCTGATGGGCATCGCGGTCAGCAACGTCCTGATGCCGGTCATCGTCAAGCGCTGGTTCCCCGACCGGGTGGGCTCGATGACCGGCCTGTACTCCATGGCCCTCGCCCTCGGCACGTCGACCGCGGCGGCCGTCACCGTGCCGATGACGGACCTGCTCGGCGGGAACTGGCAGACCGGGCTCGCCGTGTGGGCGGCCCTGGCCGCGGCGGCCGTACTGCCGTGGATTCCGCTCGTACGGGACCGGGGGGCGGGGTCGGCCGAACCGGCACCCGCGCGCGAGGAACCGCCCGCCCTGCGCATCACCCGCAGCCGCACCGCCTGGGCGCTCGCCGTCTTCTTCGGGCTCCAGGCGACCGCCGCCTACATCACGATGGGCTGGATGGCGCAGATCTTCCGCGACGCGGGCGTGCCCGCGTCCACGGCCGGGCTGCTGCTCGCCGTGACGATGGTGATGGGCGTGCCGCTGGCCTTCGTCATCCCGCGCGTGGCCACCCGGCTGCCGCACCAGGGCCCCATCGTGCTGACGCTCGGCGTCTGCGGCCTCGCGGGCTACGCGGGCCTGTACTTTGCGCCCGCCGGCGGCGCCTGGGCCTGGGCCGTGCTGCTCGGCGTCTCCAACTGCGCCTTCCCGCTGGCCCTCACGATGGTCGGGATGCGGGCCAGGACCGGCGCGGGCGTCGCCCAGCTGTCGGCCTTCGCGCAGAGCACCGGCTATCTGATCTCCATCCCCGGCCCGCTCCTGGTGGGCGTGCTCTACCAGCACAGCGGCGGCTGGGGCCTGCCGATCGCGCTCATGACCGGCCTGATGCTCCCGCAGATGGCCGTCGGCTTCCTGGCCGGGCGCAACCGCACGGTCGAGGAGGAGGCGGCCCGCTGAGCGCCGCCCGCGGCCTCGCGGGCGAGCCCTACCCCGGCGGGCCGGGCAGCCGTACCCCGGCGGGCCGGGCCGGTGCGGCGGGTGCGAGACTTGCCGTATGTCGCCAGTGCTCGACCCGAACCCGCAGAACGGCCAGAAGAAGATGCTGCTCGTCTTCGGCTCGTTCCTCGCCATCTTCGTGATCATCGCCGTCATCGCGACGATCGCCTCGCCGTGACCGTGCCTCGGGGCCGTGGTGGGGCTAGCACCACCATCCCCTAGGGGGCGAGTGTCAGGGTCAACTGGGTGGATCACCGGATGGGTTGAGGGCCGCGGATTCCGTAGCTTCGAGATGTGACCGCGAGACGCGGACCACGGAGCAGGAAAACGGCCCACTCGAAGACCCGCGGAGGCACCCATGTCGGCCCCTACGCACACCCCGCCCCGCCCGGCGTCCCGGGGCGGCGTCGACATCAGGCTGCCCTGGTGGGCCCTCGCCCTGCCCGCGCTCGCCTTCGTCGCGCTGCTGGCCCTGATACTCAACCCGGCCGAGGCGCACGCCGCGACGGCCGACCCCGCGTTCGCCCAGCTCTTCGAGCGCGTCCAGCAGCTGCTGGGCCGCTGAACACCTGTGGAGCTGCCCGTCAACTCCCTGCGCCCCATGGCGTGTTTCATGCGAAGCTGGGACGCATGAGCGTCGCAGAACCCCGCAGGATTGTCCTCTTCCGGCATGCGAAAGCCGACTGGCCACAGGTGACCGACCACGAGCGGCCGCTCGCTGAGCGGGGCCGCATGGACGCAGCCGTCGCCGGACGCAAGCTCGCCGACACCGGTGTCCCCTTCGACCTGGCACTGTGCTCGACCGCGACCCGGACCCGTGAGACCTGGAAGCTCGCCGTCCACGAGTTCGAGCACCGGCCGAAAACCGTCTACGAGGAGCGGATCTACGAGGCCTCTCCCGGCGAGCTGATCGCCGTGCTCAACGAGACCCCCGACGACGTGCAGAACGCCGTTCTGATCGGCCACAACCCCGGTGTCCAGGGCCTCGCCGAGGTCCTCTCCGGCTCGGCCGAGGACGGCGCCCGCGAGCGGATGACCCGCCGCGGCTTCCCGGCCGCCGCCTTCGCCGTCCTGACCTTCACCGGCTCCTGGAAGACCCTGGAACCCGGCGTGGCAAGCCTGCGCGACTACTGGGCACCGTCGGACTGACCCGACCCGACCCGAACGAGAGAGGCCCGTCGCCGTCCTGGCAACGGGCCTCTTGGCTCGGGGGTGGCTTGGGGCGACCGGGGTGGTCCATACGGTGCATGGCCGCGCGTGGTGATCTGACTCGCGGGGCGGGGTGGCTGCGGGGCGGGGTGGCGATTCGGGCTGGCTGCGGGGCGGGCACGCGACCGGCTCACCGGTCGCGATTTGGGCCGCGCTGCAAGCACGTGATCTGAGCCGCGGGGCAGGCGCGCGCCCTGGCCCACAGGTCGGGCCGTGCGCCTCGGCCCACAGCTCGGGCCGCCCGCGCCCCGAACGACAGGTGCGGTCCACGGCTCGGCCCGCGGGACAGCGCCGCAACCCCACTCACAGGGCAACCCGCAGGCCGGGCTTCGGCCCGCTGCCTTCGTCGTGCAGGCTCCGGCCGTCAGCCCGCGTCGTGCGGGCCCTGGGCCGGCCTCTTCCTTCGTGCGGGCCTCGGTCCTGAGCCCTTGTCGTGCGGGCCTCGGCCCTCAGTCCTCGTCGTGCGGGCCCCGGCCCTGAGCCCTCGTCGTACGGGCCCCGGCCCTCAGTCCTCGTCGTGCATGTCCGCGGCCTCGACCTCTTCGCGGGTGACGCCCAGCAGATAGAGGACCGTGTCGAGGAAGGGCACGTTCACCGCGGTGTGTGCGGCCTCCCGCACGACCGGCTTGGCGTTGAACGCGACGCCGAGTCCGGCCGCGTTCAGCATGTCCAGGTCGTTGGCGCCGTCGCCGATCGCCACCGTCTGCGCCAGCGGTACGCCCGCCTCGGCGGCGAACCGGCGCAGCAGCCGCGCCTTGCCCGCCCGGTCCACGATCTCGCCGGTGACCTTGCCCGTCAGCTTCCCGTCGATGATCTCCAGGGTGTTGGCCTGGGCGAAGTCCAGCCCGAGCCGCTCCTGCAGATCGTCGGTGACCTGGGTGAACCCACCCGAGACGACGCCGACTTGGTAGCCGAGCCGCTTCAGCGTACGCACCAGCGTGCGCGCGCCCGGCGTCAGCCGCACCTCGCTGCGTACCTTGTCCACGACGGAGGCGTCCAGCCCCTTCAGCAGCGCCACGCGCGCGTGCAGCGACTGCTCGAAGTCCAGCTCCCCGCGCATCGCCGCCGCCGTCACCTCGGCGACCTCGTCCTCGCACCCGGCGTGCGCGGCGAAGAGCTCGATCACCTCGTCCTGGATGAGTGTGGAGTCCACATCCATCACGACCAGCCGCTGGGCCCGCCGGTGCAGCCCGGCCGCGACGACCGCGACGTCGACACCGAGCTTCGCCGCGTCCGTCACCAGGGCGGTGCGCAGCGGCTCCGTCTCCACGCCGGAGACCGCGAACTCCACTGCCGTGACCGGGTACTTGGCGAGCCGGAAGATACGGTCGATGTTGCCGCCGGCCTTGGTGATCTTCGAGGCGATCGCGGAGGTCGCCTCCGCGGTGAGCGGGTGGCCGAGCACGGTGACCAGGGACCGGCCCAGACCGCGCGGACGGTTGTCGCCGAGGCCGGAGATGATCTCGGCCTGCATCTTCATGGACTCCGCCCAGCTGTGGACGGTCGCCCGCAGCTCGCCCTCCAGCCCGCGCGCCGGCTCGGTCACGAGCGCGCACAGCACGATCCGGCCACGGGTCACGACCTGCTCGATGTCGACCACGTCGACGGAGAAGGCGGCGAGGGTGTCGAAGAGTCCGGCCGTGATGCCAGGCCTGTCCTTCCCGAAGATCTTGACGAGAAGGGTCGGGACGTCAGAGGTCTGCGAAGCGCTCATGATGGTTCCACCGTATCCGGCACCCAGTGCCTTCCGCCCCGGTGGTCCGCCTAGCGGACAGGGAACACTGGGTGTCGCCTCGATGGCCCGGACCTTACACAACGATCACGGCTCGCCCCACGGGTCACCCGCGCCCCTTGGGCCCCCTCGGCGGCGGCGGCGGAGGAGGCGGCGGAGGCGGAGGCGGCGGCCCCTCGCCCGTGCCACCGGACCTGCGGTCCTCGGGCCGCGGCCGCGGAGGCCGCTGAGGCGACCTCGGCGGCGGCTCGATCGGCCGAACGACGGTGGGCGCGCCGTACATGTCGTCGGGCGGAGGGCCGTCGTCGTCCTGATCCGACTCGTCGCGGGACGGCGGCTCGGGCGGCGGGACCGCGCCGGGGGGCTGTGTGTAGCCCGGTGGTGGGACCCGGCCTCCCGGTTGCCTGCCTCCGGGCTCGGGAGCTCCGCCCGGCCCTTGCGAGCCGCCCGGACGCTGGGCGCGCCCGGGAGATGAAACGCCGCCCGGCGCCTGCCCACCCCCAGGCGGCGGACCCGCATCCGAAGGCCGAGCGTCCTCCGGCTCCCTCGGCTGCCGGAGCTCGTCCGGCACCCTCAGATACGGATTCGTCGCAGGATTCGGCGGCCGGTACGAGGGCGTGCCGTGCGCATACGGCCCTGCCGCCCCCGCTTCCTGCTGCTGACCGCCGCTCGCTTGCCCGGTACGCCCGGCATCCGCTTGCCCGGTACGCCCGGCACCTGCCTGCCCTGGGTACGCGGCGCCCGGCTGCCCGGGATGCGCCTGCCCCGGAGGCCCCGCCCCCGCCTCCCACCGATCCCCGGCACTCGCCGGCCCCGGATACGCGGTTTCCGCCTGCCCCGGATACGTCTGCCCCGGAGGCCGCGCCCCCGCTTCCCACCGATCCCCGGCACCTGCCTGCCCTGGATACGCGGCACCAGCCTGCCCCGCATACCCGCCACCCGCCGCCACCGACACCCCGGCCGCCCCGTCACCCAGTGCCAACAATGCCAACGGCGCCGCCTGCTGCCCCGCAGCCCCGGTCGCCCGGGCGAGCAGCGCGCCCGCGGCGCCCGCCCCCGCGCCCCAGGCCGCCCCGAGGAGCAGCGCCATGCCGAGTCGGCCCTGCAGTTCGATTCCGGCCCCGAACGCGTCGACGCCGAGGACGGACAGCGAGGCGTCCACGGACACCTCCGTCAGCCACGCCAGCAGCGGCAGCGTCAACGCCGTCGCGACCCCCAGCCGCAGCGCACACTGCCCAACAAATCCGAGCGCACGAGAGCCCCGAACACCCGCACCACCCGCACCACCGGTGCCACCGGCACGAGCCGCCCCCTTCCACCCACCGTCATCCCCACCCACCGCCGTCCCCGCCAGCGCCCCCACCGGCCTGCCCACCGGCGTCCGCACAGCCGTCAGCACCCCCGCCAGCAGCATCATCACCGCCGCCGCGATGCCGAGCAGCCACACGCGGCTGTCCAGCTCGGCCAGGCGCCCCAGAGTGAGGGCGTCGTCGGAGTCGACCAGCAGGTCGTCGACGGGATCGGGCAGGAACTGCGCGAGCGGACCCGTGGCCTCGCCGTCCCAGGGCACGAACAGGCCGACCGGGATACCCAGCCACACCCCGTTCGGCGCCCCGAGCAGCGCGGCGCCCCCGATCCGCTTCGGGTTGTCGTCGCCGATCGCCGCGTACGCCGCTGCCGCGAGCCCCGCCACGACCGCCAGCAGCAGCACGGTGACGAGCGCGGAGACGGCCGGCCGTACGACGCGGTGCACGGCCTCCCAGCCGCGCGGCAGCGGAGTGCGCCGCGAGGCCAGCAGCGCGATCAGCAGGATCCCGGCCGACCAGCCCATGCCACCGAGCAGGGTCGGCGCCGTGTCGACGGTGAAACCCACCGCCGCCTCCGCGTCGATCAGGTCGCCGATCTGGTCGGGCAGCAGCCCGCCGATGTCCCCGACGTCCCCGAGCCCGGGGATCTCGATGCCGCCGCCCCCGCCCCCGCCGCCGGGCAGGTCGTCGAGCCCGAGGGCGCCGCCGTCGATCGTGATGACATCGTGGCCCGCCCAGGCAAGGCCGCCCAGCATCGCCACGAACAGCGCGACCACCGCACCCGCGCGCGCGAGGAGTTCGGCCGGTGAGATCACAACTCCCGCCGCCCGCAGGGACCGTAGGAAGAACCAGGACAGCAGCAGCGCGCCGACCAGGCTCACCCCCAATGGCGTGATCTCGATGGCGGTCGCCGCCTCCGCGCCCGTCAGCCCGAACGCGGACACGTCGCCCGACGGCGTCACCGAACCGCCCGCCCCGAGCGCCACGACCGCCGCGGTCATGGGCCCCAACGAGCCCGCCGAGTCCGCCTCCAGCAGATGCAGGCCGAGCGCCGCCGTGCCCGCCATGCCGATCAGCGCCCAACTCACCGCCGCTATGGCGGAGAGCAGGACGTCCCCCCACGGCACCTTCGTGCCGTGGTCCGCGGTCTCGACGTTCATGGACGCACTCATGGCAGATCCCCCGATCCCCCAGATCCGCGACGCGGCGAAGTCGCCGCGCATGTCCCCCTCGCGTGGATTACCACTCTCCGGGTCGGTTTCAACCCCCGTCAACGGAACCAGTCGATGCGTATGCGCGTGGTCTTCACAAGGCCCGACTTTCGGTCAGGGGGCCGAGCCTGAAATAGTTCCCGACGATGTTCGACATCCCTAGACTCCCTGTGATGGGGGTAACTCGGGGGACTACTCAGTGGGGCATGGAGTGCCGGAACTCGTACTGGAATTCAACGGACAAACCTGGACGCTCGATCCGTCCAGGACATACACCCTCGGACGCGATCCGCAGGGAGACGTCGTGCTGGACGACGCCAGGGTCTCCTGGCGCCACGCCACGATCAGCTGGAGCGGCCGCAGTTGGGCCATCGAGGACCATGGCAGCACCAACGGCACGTTCGTGCAGGGCCAGCGGATCCACCAGATGGAGCTCGGCGCCGGCACGTCCGTACACCTGGGCAACGCGACCGACGGACCGCGGCTGAACCTGTCCGGCGCCGCGCAGGGCGTGGCCGTGCCGCAGGCCCAGCCGCAGCAACCGTACGCCGCCCAGGGCGCCAACCCGGGCTGGGCCCAGACGCCGCAGCAGCAGGCCCCGCAGGCCGGTTGGCAGCAGCCCCAGCAGGGCGCGCCGAACATCCCGCAGCAGCAGGGTCCCGGCGTCGGCGCGGGGGCGCCGCCGGTCTACGGCGACCGCAGCCCCACCACGTTCCACCAGTTCTCCATCGGCCGCGTGATGCGCATCGGCCGTGCCCTGGAGAACGAGCTGGTCGTCTCCGACCTCCAGGTCTCCCGGCACCACGCCGAGTTCCACTCGACGCCCGACGGTCGCATGGAGATCCGCGACCTGGGCTCGCACAACGGCACGTACGTCAACGGTCAGCCGATCGCCAAGGGCGGCTCGCAGCTGCTCGGACCGGCGGACATCGTCGGTGTCGGTCACTCGACGTTCCGTATCGTCGGCGACCGTCTTGAGGAGTTCGTCGACACCGGTGAGGTCTCCTTCTCGGCCCGCCATCTGACCGTCACGGTCGACGGCGGCAAGCAGATCCTCAAGGACGTCTCCTTCGGCGTCCCGGAGAAGTCGCTGATCGCGGTCATCGGCCCCTCCGGCTCCGGCAAGTCGACCCTGCTCAAGGCGCTCACCGGCTACCGCCCCGCCAACCAGGGCGACGTCCTCTACGACAACCGGAACCTGTACAAGCAGTTCGCCGAGCTGCGTCAGCGCATCGGTCTGGTTCCGCAGGACGACATCCTGCACAAGGAACTGACCGTCAAGAAGGCCCTCAAGTACGCGGCCAAGCTCCGCTTCCCGGCCGACACCACCGGCGCCGAGCGCGAGGCCCGCATCGACGAGGTCCTGCGCGAGCTGAAGCTGGACATCCACAAGGAGAAGAAGGTCACCTCCCTCTCCGGTGGCCAGCGCAAGCGTGTCTCGGTCGCCCTTGAGCTGCTGACCAAGCCGTCGCTGATCTTCCTGGACGAGCCGACCTCCGGCCTCGACCCGGGCATGGACCGCGACGTCATGCAGCTGCTGCGCGGCCTCGCCGACGACGGCCGTACGGTCCTCGTGGTCACCCACTCGGTGGCCGAGCTCGCGATCTGCGACAAGCTGCTCGTGATGGCGCCGGGCGGCGCGGTCGCCTACTTCGGCCCGCCGGAGGAGGCACTGAACTTCTTCGGCTACGACACCTGGGCCGATGTCTTCTCCGCCTTCGAGAACTACCGCGACTACGACTGGGCGGGCCGCTGGAAGGGCTCGCAGCACTACCAGATGTACGCCGCGGACATCGACGCCGTTGCGCCGCAGTCCGTACAGATGCCGCCGATGCAGGCGATGAAGCCGCCCAAGCCGCAGGGCTGGATGAGTCAGTTCGGCACGCTGGTGCGCCGCTATGTCTCGGTCATCGCGTCCGACAAGGGCTTCCTGGCCCTGTCGATCATCCTGCCGCTCGTCCTCGGCTCGGTGAGCCTGCTCATCGACTCCGGCAAGGACCTCCTGGTCAACACGGAGATCAACCCGAACACCGGCAAGCCCGTCGCCAACGGCACGGCCCTCACGGTCCTGCTGATCCTCGCGGTGGGTGCCTGCTTCGCCGGCGCCGCGAACTCCGTCCGTGAGCTGATCAAGGAACGGGTCATCTACGAGCGGGAGCGCGCGACCGGCCTGTCCCGGTCCGCGTACCTGATGTCCAAGGTGTTCGTGCTCGGCCTGATCACCGTGCTGCAGGGCCTGATGGTCGGCGTCATCGGCTTCTCCAGCCGCACCATCCCGGACGAGGGCCTGATCCTCGGCAGCCAGATCCTGCTGGAGCTGTGCATTCCGATCATGGCGCTGGGCTTCACCGCGATGATGTTCGGCCTGATCATCTCGGCCCTGGTGAAGACCGCCGAGAAGACCATGCCGCTGCTGGTCATGTTCGCGATCGTCCAGGTCGTCTTCACCGGCTGTCTGTTCCCGCTGGCCAACTCGGTCGGCGTCAACGAGCTGTCGTACCTGATGCCGTCGCGCTGGGCGGTCGCCGCCGCGGGCGCCACGCTCGACTTCAACAAGATCAGCCCGCCCGCCAAGGGCGACAGCGACGACCCGCTGTGGGAGCACACCGTCGGCGCCTGGGGCATGGACATGGCCGCCCTGATCGTCCTCGGCGTGATCTGCGGCATCTTCGTGGCCCGCTTCCTGCGCCGCCACGAGCCCGAGGTCATGCGCAAGTAGCGGTCCCCGTACGACGCCGAAGGGCGGCACCCGTCAGGAGGTGCCGCCCTTCGGCGTTCCGTACAGAGGTCCGCGCCGGCCTCAGTACGCGCTGTTGACGTTGTCGATCGAGCCGTACCGGTCGGCCGCGTAGTTGGCGGCGGCGGTGAGGTTGGCGACCGGGTCGTACTGGCTCCAGGCGGTGCCGGGGACGTGGTACGCGTCGAAGGTCGGCTTGATGATCTGGAGCAGACCGATCGACGGGGTGCCGTTGATGGCGTTGATGTCCCAGTTGTTGATGGCGTTCGGGTTGCCCGAGGACTCCCGCATGATGTTGCGGTACAGGCCGTTGTAGGTGCCCGGGATGTTGTGCTCGTCCATGATGTCGAGCGCGTGCTTGATCCAGCCGTCGAGGTTGTTGGCGTAGGTCTTCGCGGCGACCGGCTTGACCTGGGCGCGGGCGGCGGACCGGCTCGCGGCCTCCTTCGCCTTGCGCTCCGCCTCGGCCTTCTTCTTGGCGGCCTCGGCAGCGGCCTTCTTCTTCGCCGCCGCCTCGGCCTCGGCCTTCTTCTTGGCCGCTACGGCCTCGGCCTTGAGGCTGGCACCCGCAAGCTGGTCGGTGATGCCGGCCTTGACGTCCTGGATCTTCTCGGAGCTGTACGCCACCGTGCCCGCGGGAGCCTCGGCCGTGGTCGTCTGAGCGTTGCCCGGAACCGCGGAGAACGCGAGGGCGGCGGCGCCGAGCGTGGCGACACCCGCGATCGCGATCTTGTGCCGCTTGGTCAGGGCAAGGCGATGACCAGGGGTGGAGGTGTTCTTGGGCATGCGGATGGACCTCTTCGAATAGCGCGGAGGTCGCTCGCTGTCCGGCGGGGGACACGGGTGCTTCCGGCACAAACGCCGCGGGCGGAACCCGCGGCGCTGAGCGACGGCAGCCATTCTTAGCGGCCGCAAAATTGCCAGGCAAAGATGTGACGTACGATCCCGGGTAGTTGATCGGGGAAGGGCAAATCAGGACAGACGGGAAGGTCTTTCCCGCTCACACAGGGGACCTTTATCTCCTATGCACCTTCGTACGTGATCTGGGTCCTATGCGCGGCCTCACATCGGCCGGGTAACAGTCTCACCAGCAGTTGCGGGAGCAATGCTCTGAGTGAGGGTTGTCCGTCGGCAGGAGGAGATGCACGTCCCCGAACTCGTGCCACAGGTAGAGCCCGCGCAGAGCCTCCTCGTACCCGCGGTCGATCGCCGCCCGCCCCGCGACCGCCTCCAGCATCAGCAGATGCGAGGCCTCCGGCTCGTGCAGCCCGGTCAGCAGCCCGTCCACCACCCGCACCCCGCGCTCCGGAGTGACCACGAGATCCGTCCACCCCGCACGCGCGCGTACGACCCCGTCGGCGCCCGCCGCCGACTCCACGGCCCGTACCGCCGTCGTCCCCACCGCGATCACCCGCCCGTCGCCCGCCCGCACCGCGCTGATCAGCCGCGCCGACGCCTCCGGCACCGCGTACCGCTCCGGATACGGCGGCTCGTGCGCCTCGGCCGAGGCCACCCCCGTGTGCAGCGTGACCGGCGCGAACTGCACCCCACGGCTCACCAGCTCCGCCACCATCCGCGCGGTGAAGGGCCGCGCGGCACTCGGCATCTCCGCACTGCCCGCCCCGTCGGGCGACGGCAGCGCGAACACCGTCTGGTAGACGGACAGCGGCTGGTCGCGCTCCGTATAGGAGTAGCGAATGGGCCGCCCGTGCTTCCGGAGCAGCCCGAGGACCTCCCCGCCGGACACCCGGGCCCACCACAGCCGGTCGCTTGCGGCCTCCTCCAGAACCAGCACCGAACCCCCCGGCAGCCGCACCTCCGTCCCCGCAGGCCCGCCCGCACGCGCGCGTGTGGTGCCCCTGCCATCGGGATCCCGCAGCTCGACCACCCAGCGCCCGTCGTCCCCGCGCGTGGAGAAATGCACCACCACGCGCGCGTGCCCGACCTCCCCGTCCACCGCGGCCGCCAGCGTCTGCGAGGTGTTGACCACCAGCAGATCCCCGGCCCGGAGCAGCCCCGGCAGCTCCACGAACGCGTGATGCGACACCTCGGCACCCCGCGACACGAGCAGCCGTACGGCATCCCGGTCCAGCCCCGGCCCCCGCTGCTCGGCCGGCACCCGCGCCGACAGCTCCTCCGGCACCTGTACCGCCAGCGTCATCGCCCCTCCACCAAAGAGGGCGCGCTGTAGCGCCCGCTCGCCGGCCGCTCCTCCAGCAGCCGCAGGAACCCCGGCACCACCCCGGCCGGCACCGGCCGCGGTTCGTCGTCGTCCGGTACGGCCGCCGCGTACAGATCGGTGGCCATGTCCCCCGGGTCCACCGCCCAGACCCGCAGCCCGGGCTCCTCCTCACCGAGCACCGCCGCGACATGGTCCAGGGCCGCCTTGGACGCCCCGTAGCCGCCCCACGTCTCGTAGGCCTCGGCGGCGGCGTCCGAGCTGACCGTGACGACCGTGCCCGCCGCGGACGCCCGCAGCAGCGGCAGCGCCTCCTGGACCAGGGCCACCGGCGCCACCACATTCACCTCCAGTGCCCGCCGCAGCCCCTCCAGCGGCAGCTCCTCCAGCCGTACGAGCGGCTCGGCGCCCAGCGCGCTCGCGTTGTTCACCAGCAGATCGACACCGCCGAGCCGCCGGGCGGCCGCCACAAGACCGGACCGGTGCCCGGCGTCCATGACATCGCCCGGCAGCGCCTCCACGCGCGTGCCGTGCACGGCGACGGCCGCCGCGGTCTCCTTCAACACCTCCGCGGTCCTCGCGTCGAGCACCAGATCCCAGCCGCGCGCGGCCAGCGCCTCGGCGAGCGCCCGCCCCAGACCCTTCGAGGCCCCCGTGATGATCGCTACCGGCATGACATGTCCCCTCGTCACAGATCGAAGTGCCTTCAACGTAGGAACGGGCCCGCCCGCACCGCCTCGGACGCGAGCCGCAACAGGGCGGGGCCTTTCGGCCGGGGACCGCGGCCCTAGGCCCACAGACGTAGGCGGCCGCCGTCACAGGTCCGATCCGCGCTGTCACACCCCGCCGGTACCGTGAGGACATGAGTCAAGGTCCCGGGTCCGGCCTCGCCGCGGTGAGCTCCGCGCTGCTGGCCATGAGCAGGCATCTGGAGGTGCGCGACGTCCTCAAGACGATCGTCGCCTCGGCCCGCGAACTGCTGGACGCCCAGTACGCCGCGCTCGGCGTCCCGGACGACCACGGCGGCTTCGCCCAGTTCGTGGTCGACGGTGTCAGCGACGCGCAGTGGAAGGCCATCGGCCCCCTCCCGCGCCAGCACGGCATCCTCGCGGCGATGCTCCACCAGGCCAGGCCGGAGCGCCTCGCCGACGTCCGCAAGGACCCCCGCTTCGAGGGCTGGCCCTCCGCCCACCCGGACATGTCCGACTTCCTGGGCCTGCCGATCCGCGACGGCGACGAGGTCATCGGCGCGCTGTTCCTCGCCAACAAGAACTGCGCCAAGCCACAGGGCGCCTGCGGCTTCACCGAGGAGGACGAGGAACTGCTCTCCATCCTCGCCCAGCACGCGGCCATCGCCCTGACCAACGCCCGCCTGTACGAACGCAGCCGCGAACTGACCATCGCCGAGGAACGCTCGCGCCTCGCCCACGAACTGCACGACGCAGTCAGCCAGAAACTGTTCTCCCTGCGCCTGACCGCACAGGCCGCCGCCCGCCTCGTCGACCGCGACCCCTCCCGCGCCAAGGGCGAACTGCAGCAGGTGGCCGTGCTCGCCGCGGAGGCCGCCGACGAACTGCGCGCCGCCGTCGTCGAGCTGCGCCCCGCCGCGCTCGACGAGGACGGCCTCGTCGCCACCCTGCGCACCCACGTCCAGGTGCTCGACCGCGCCCACAGCGCGCGCGTGACCTTCGCCGGCAACGGCATACGCGCCCTGCCCGCGGCCCAGGAGGAAGCGCTGCTGCGCGTCGCCCAGGAGGCCCTGCACAACGCCTTGCGCCACTCGGGCGGGCAGGCCGTCGACGTGACCCTGGACCGGCGCGGCAGCGGTGCCGTGCTGCGGGTCATGGACGACGGCGGCGGTTTCGACCCGCAGTCCGTGCGCAGGGCCGGCCGTCACCTGGGCCTGGTCTCCATGCGGGACCGGGCGAGCGGGGTCGGCGGCACACTGACGGTGGAATCGGCGCCCGGCAAGGGCACCACGATCGAGATGGAGGTCCCCGGTGGCTGACCCAATCAAGGTGCTGCTGGTCGACGACCACCAGGTGGTCCGCCGGGGCCTGCGGACCTTCCTTGAGGTGCAGGACGACATCGAGGTCGTCGGCGAGGCCGCCGACGGCGCCGAAGGAGTCGCCCGCGCCGAGGAACTGAAGCCCGACGTCGTCCTCATGGACGTCAAGATGCCGGGCATGGACGGCGTCGACGCCCTGCGCAAGCTCCGCGAGCTGAACAACCCCGCGCGCGTGCTGATCGTCACCAGCTTCACCGAGCAGCGCACGGTGGTCCCGGCGCTGCGGGCGGGCGCCGCCGGTTACGTCTACAAGGACGTCGACCCCGACGCGCTGGCCGGCGCCATCCGCTCGGTCCACGCCGGGCACATCCTGCTCCAGCCCGAGGTCGCGGGCGCCCTGCTGTCCCAGGAGGACACCGGCTCCGGCCAGGGCAGAGCCGGCTCCCTGACGGAACGGGAGCGCGAGGTGCTCGGTCTGATAGCCGACGGCCGCTCCAACCGGGAGATCGCCCGCGCGCTCGTGCTGTCCGAGAAGACGGTCAAGACGCACGTCTCGAACATCCTGATGAAACTCGACCTGGCGGACCGCACCCAGGCGGCACTGTGGGCCGTACGCCATGGCGTGACCGGGTGAAAGGCCCTCCGCACGGCAATACGGAGGGTTCCGCTCCGGACTGAGATTCATACCGTCGTGGGAATGTCCCCCGGATGGCGCACCCTTCATGGATCTCCGCCGTTCTCCAAGGCGTGCTGCGGCGCCTGTCGCGGCAATCGCAAGGAGGGCTCAGAAGTGAAGAACCTGAAGAAGGTAGCGGCCGTGACGATGGTGGCCGGCGGGCTGGTCGCCGCCGGTGCCGGCATGGCCTCGGCCACCGACGGCGGCTCCTTTGCCGACGGCAAGGCCGTGGGCTCCCCGGGCGTCGGTTCGGGCAACGTCGTCCAGGCCCCGGTGCACATCCCGGTGAACGCGGTCGGCAACAGCGTGAACGTCATCGGCGTGCTGAACCCGGCGTTCGGCAACCTCGGCGTCAACCACTGAGCTGCGCCGCACCGGCGGTGGTGACCTCCGGCCTTCCGGGTCTTCCCGGGGGGCCGGTCAGCTTGTCCGCTCAATGATCCGAACGGGCAGTTCACGGCGGTGTTCCGTGCCGTTCATGACGTGCCGGGCGTTGATCAGCCTAAGACCCGCGGCCGGGTCGGACACGCAAACGCAGGAGGAACGCTTCCCATGAACATCGCCAAGAAGGCCGCCGTGGCCCTCGCCGTCGCCGGCGCCGCCGCTGGCGCTTCCGCCGGTGCCGCTGTCGCTGACGCGGGTGCCGACGGCGCGGCCGTGAAGTCGCCGGGCGTCGGCTCGGGCAACCTCATCCAGGTTCCCGTCCACGTCCCCGTCAACGTCGTCGGCAACACGGTCAACGGCATCGCCGGCCTGAACCCGGCGTTCGGCAACACGGGCGCGAACGACTGACGTCGGGTCCGAGCCGGCCAAGGGCCCCGCAAGTCAACGATGACTCGCGGGGCCCTTGGCATGCGTGCGACAGACGCGGCGGCCCTTCGGCTGCGGGCCGGTGGGGGCTGGTCGCGCAGTTCCCCGCGCCCCTTCGGGGCGCTGCCCCATGCCCACCCCGGCAGGCGGTGCCGATACAGCCGCTGATCCTGCGGGCATGAGTGCCGCCTGGGGCGGCCCCGCTGCCAAAGAGAGGCGGCACCCCGTCAGCGCCGGGCTGCGCAACCCACCCCAGCAGCCCCAACCCCGGTCACCGTCGAACCCCGCTCACCGCACCCCCCGCTCCCGCTCCTCCACAACGGAGTTGTACGCGGCGACCTGCGCCCGCCGAGCCGTCCGCTCAACCGGCCGCAGAGCCACCGCCCGCGCGGACATCTCACTCGCGCTCACCGCACCCCCGTGCCCGCTCTCATACGCCACGGCGACCAGCACTCCCACCCGCTGCGCCAGCTCCAGCACCCGCACCGCCCGCGGCGGATACCCCGGTGCCAGAATCTCCCTCCCGTCCGCCGCCCGACCACCGCCCAATTGCTCGGCCCGCGCCCGATACGCGTCGATCGCCGCCTCGGCCACCGGCCCCGACCCGGCGACGTCCAACCGCGACAGCACCTCCGTCGCCTCCCGCAAGGCCTCCGCGAGCTCCCGTTCCGCCTCGCCCAGTGACGGCACATCCGCGGGCGGCGCCTCCCGCACCGGCAGCACATGCCACACCACCTCGACATGCACATCGCCGTCGGGCCCGGCCTCGTACACCTCCGGCACCAGCCCGAACGCGGTGCCGTGACAGATCACCGCCTCCTCGGCGTCCAGCGCCCGCGCGTTGAACTCCGGCGGCCCGCTCAGCCCCAGCGGATGCCCCGGCGCGGGCAGCGCGACCCGCAGCCCGGTCGCGCCGAGCGTCCGCAGCCGTCCCAGGGCCAGAGTCAGCCCGACGGGCGCGGACTCGCCCGGCAGGCCCTCCACCCGGTGCACGGCGTCGTCGCCGACGATCGCGAGTACGGCGTCATCCGGAGAGACAAGTCCGGCCAAGAGGGCATTTCCCCAAGAGGCAAGGCGTCCTGAACGTGGTTCCGAGAGCATGCCCCCACCCTAAGGACCGGACCGATGGAATGGAGCGGGCGACCGGTGGCGTAGATTTCCTTGAGGGCTGCGCCCACAGGAGCACGCGCCAGCCGAGACGCCGAGACCGGTCACACTGCAAGGGGAGACAACGCGCTCATGAGCGATGTTCTGGAGCTTCAGGACGTATCCGTGGTCCGTGAGGGCCGGGCTCTGGTGGACCAGGTCTCCTGGTCGGTCAAGGAGGGCGAGCGCTGGGTGATCCTCGGCCCCAACGGCGCCGGCAAGACCACCCTCCTCAATGTCGCGTCCAGCTACCTCTTCCCCAGCAAGGGCACCGCCACCATCCTCGGCGACACCCTCGGCAAGGTCGACGTCTTCGACCTGCGCCCGCGCATCGGCATGGCCGGCATCGCCATGGCCGACAAGCTCCCCAAGCGCCAGACCGTCCTGGAGACCGTGCTGACGGCCGCGTACGGCATGACGGCGACCTGGCACGAGGACTACGACGAGGTCGACGAGCAGCGCGCCCGCGCCTTTCTCGACCGCCTCGGCATGAGCGACTTCCTGGAGCGCAGGTTCGGCACGCTCTCCGAGGGCGAGCGCAAGCGCACCCTCATCGCCCGCGCCCTGATGACCGACCCCGAGCTGCTCCTCCTCGACGAACCCGCCGCCGGTCTCGACCTCGGCGGCCGTGAGGACCTCGTACGCCGCCTCGGCCGTCTCGCCCGCGACCCCATCGCCCCCTCGATGATCATGGTGACCCACCATGTCGAGGAAATCGCCCCCGGCTTCACCCACGTCCTGATGATCCGTCAGGGCAAGGTGCTCGCCGCCGGCCCGCTGGAGCTCGAACTCACCTCCCGCAACCTCTCTCACTGCTTCGGCCTCCCGCTCGTCGTCGAGCAGGTCGGCGAGCGCTGGACCGCCCAGGGCCTCCCGCTGTCCTGACCTCACGCGCCGCATACGTGAACTCCCCGCGAAATCACGGGTAAGAAGGCCGTGTCAACCTGATCTGCGCCCTGTCGGCGGCAGGTTGTGCGGTCCTACCATGACCATGTGAACGACATCGACGCATGGGTGTGGTGGCTCATCGGCGCGGCCGCGCTCGGAATTCCGCTCGTGATCACCGCCATGCCCGAACTCGGCATGCTCGCCCTGGGCGCGGTGGCCGCCGCGGGCGTGGCCGGCCTCGGCGGCGGCATCGTCCTCCAGGTCGTCGTCTTCGTCGCCGTCTCCGTGGCCCTGGCCGCCGCCGTACGGCCCGTCGCCGCACGGCACCGCAACGAGCGGCCCCAACTCGTCTCCGGTGTCGAGGCGTTGAAGGGCAAGCAGGCGGTCGTACTGGAACGGGTCGACGCCACCGGTGGCCGGATCAAGCTCGCCGGGGAGGTCTGGTCGGCCCGCTCCCTCGACGGCGAACGCGCCTACGAGGTAGGGCAGGAAGTGGACGTCGTGGACATCGAGGGAGCCACGGCGATCGTCATGTGACCTCGCACGACGCAACTGGGGAGAACACCCCACGGGCCACGCGACGGTCTGTCAGACTCGACCGGCAAGATCTTCAACAAGCATAAGATCTGCACCAATTAGGATCCGCAGGATCTGCGACAGCGCCGAGGCGGAGAAGGGTACGGGGAGCCGACGATGGAACCGGTCATCATCGTCTTGATCATTCTGGTGGTGTTGGTCTTCATCGCCCTGATCAAGACGATCCAAGTCATCCCACAGGCCAGCGCCGCCATCGTCGAGCGCTTCGGCCGCTACACGCGGACACTGAACGCGGGCCTCAACATCGTCGTCCCGTTCATCGACACCATCCGCAACCGCATCGACCTGCGCGAACAGGTCGTGCCGTTCCCGCCGCAGCCGGTGATCACCCAGGACAACCTGGTCGTCAACATCGACACCGTCATCTACTACCAGGTGACCGACGCCCGGGCCGCCACCTACGAAGTCGCCAGCTACATCCAGGCGATCGAGCAGCTCACCGTCACCACGCTGCGCAACATCATCGGCGGCATGGACCTGGAACGCACCCTGACCTCCCGCGAGGAGATCAACGCGGCCCTGCGCGGCGTCCTCGACGAGGCCACCGGCAAGTGGGGCATCCGCGTCAACCGTGTCGAGCTCAAGGCGATCGAGCCGCCCACCTCCATCCAGGACTCGATGGAGAAGCAGATGCGCGCCGACCGCGACAAGCGCGCCGCGATCCTCACCGCCGAAGGTACGCGCCAGGCCGCCATCCTCACCGCGGAAGGCGAGAAGCAGTCCCAGATCCTGCGCGCCGAAGGTGAGGCCAAGGCCGCCGCCCTGCGTGCCGAGGGCGAGGCCCAGGCCGTCCGCACGGTATTCGAGGCGATCCACGCCGGCGACCCCGACCAGAAGCTTCTCTCCTACCAGTACCTCCAGATGCTCCCGAAGATCGCCGAGGGCGACGCCAACAAGCTCTGGATCGTGCCCAGCGAGATCGGCGACGCCCTCAAGGGCCTCTCCGGCGCCATGGGCAACTTCGGCCCCCTGGGCGGCGGTTCGGGCGGAGGCAACTCCGGCAGCGGCACGGAACGCCGGGAGAAGCCGAGCATCGACTGACGCCGACACGGCCGTACGACAAAGGGGTCCGCCTTCTTCCGAAGGCGGACCCCCTCACGCATCGACTAGGCGGCGGAACGGCCCAGCCACTCCGGCAGCGCCCGGAAGTCCTCGTGACCCAACGACAACAGCATCGCGTCCGCCGGAGTCGGCTCGAACGGCTCCCGCAGCAACGGCATCCCCGCCTCGTCCGGGGTCCGATTGGCCTTGCGGTGGTTGTCCTCCGCGCACGAGGCCACCGTGTTCAGCCAGGTGTCCCGACCACCCTGCGACCGCGGCACCACGTGGTCCACGGTCGTCGCCCGCCTGCCGCAGTACGCGCACCTGTGCCGGTCACGTACCAGGACACCCCGCCTCGACCACGGCGCTTGTCTTCGGAAGGGCACCCGTACGTACCTGCACAGCCGGATCACCCGGGGCGCCGGTATGTCGACCGCGGCTCCGCGCATGCGCAGCTCGGGGTGGGACTGCTCGACAACGGCCTTGTCCTGAAGCACCAGAACGACGGCACGGTTCAACGTCACCGTCGACAGCGGCTCGAAGCTCGCGTTCAGTACCAGCGTGTCCCGCATACCAGCCCACCTCCTGTGTGCACCGGCCCACCCCATGGCGGGCTGGGATCAACTCTGGCCGGGCACGCCGAGATGGACAACGAAATAAAAAATGCCCGCCTCTGATCACTTCCAAGACCAGAGGCGGGCAAACGTTCCGTGAACGTCAGTCTTCGGCGGGCACCTCGTACTCACCGATCAGCTGGGCGCGCGCGATCGTGCGGAACCGCAGATTGAAGCCCACGGCGGCGGGCGAGGCGTCCGCGTCCGGACCGAGCTTCTCCTGGTCCACGGCGTACACCGTGAACACATACCGGTGCGGCCCGTCCCCGGCCGGCGGCGCCGCACCGCCGAAGTCCTTCGACCCGTAGTCGTTGCGCGCCTGCACCGCACCCTCGGGCAGCCCCTCGAACTTGCCGCTGCCCGCACCCACCGGCAACTCGGTCACCGAGGCCGGAATGTCGAACACGACCCAGTGCCAGAACCCGCTCCCCGTAGGGGCGTCCGGGTCGTAGCAGGTCACGGCGAAGCTCTTGGTCTCGGGCGGGAAGCCCTCCCACCGCAGCTGCGGCGAGGTGTTGCCGGCCGCGTGGACCTGAGCGTCCTTGAGGGTCGTCCCCTCCTCGACGTCCTCGCTCGTCACCGCGAACGACGGCACGGGCGGATGGAAGTCGTGGGGGAGCGGCCGCCTCTTGAGCTCGGTCACCTCGGGTACCTCCTGATCGGACGGTTCAGTGGGTTCCGAGCCTAGAACCAGTTGCGCTTGCTGCCGACTTCGGACAGCCACTGGTTCAGGTACGCGGTCCAGTCGGTGCCCTGGAAGTCGTTGAGCCCCACCTTGAAGGACCGGTAGGTGTCACTGCCCTCACTGAACAGACCGGGCTTCTTGTCCATCTCCAGAACGACGTCCATCGCGTCCTGGTCCGCGACGAAGCTCAACTCGACCTGGTTGATACCCCGGTACTGCTGCGGCGGCAGGAACTCGATCTCCTGGTAGAAGGGCAGCTTCTGCCGCGTACCCCGGATGTGACCGCGCTCCATGTCCGCGTTCTTGAACCGGAAGCCCAGCTGGACGAACGCGTCCAGGATCGCCTTCTGCGCCGGCAGCGGGTGCACATTGATCGGGTCCAGGTCACCGGAGTCCACCGCACGGGCGATCTCCAGCTCCGTGGTCACCCCGATGTCCATCCCGCGCAGCGACTGCCCGTCGATCATCGTGATCGGCGTCTCCCACGGGATCTCAATGCCGAACGGCACCGCGTGCACCGCATTGGCCTGGAGCTCGAAGGCGCCACCGAGCCGCACCTTGGCGAACTCGATGTCCTGCTTGTACTCCTGGTCGCCGCTCTCGACCTCGACCTTTGCCTGCAGACCGACCGACAGCCCCTCGATCTGCTGGTTGACGGACCCACCCTGGATCCGCACCTCACCCTGCACCACACCGCCCGGCACGACGTTGACCTCGGTCAGCACGGTCTCGACCGAGGCACCACCGGAACCCAGACTCGCGAGCAGCTTCTTGAACGCCATGTCTCTCCCTCTACGAGTGCACTCTTGATCCCTACAAACGCGATCCGGCCGTGGCCGGTTCCGCGCCCTCACCCTCGCAAGGTGCGAGCCCGCTGACCACCCCGTGACCGCCACCCGTCTGCACTACCCTCGGACGGCATGATCGCGACCCCCGACCGTACGCCTCTTTCCAGGAGCTTCTTCGACCGGCCCGTACTGGAAGTCGCCCCCGACCTCCTCGGCCGCATCCTCGTTCGCTCCACCCCGGACGGTCCGATCTCCCTCCGCCTCACAGAGGTGGAGGCCTACGACGGCCAGAACGATCCCGGCTCCCACGCCTATCGCGGCCGCACGCCCCGCAACGACGTGATGTTCGGTCCGCCCGGACACGTGTACGTCTACTTCACGTACGGCATGTGGCACTGCATGAACCTGGTGTGCGGTCCCGACGGCACCGCGAGCGCGGTCCTGCTGCGCGGCGGAGAGATCATCGAGGGTGCCGAGCTCGCTCGCAAACGTCGACTCTCGGCCCGAAATGACAAGGAACTGGCCAAAGGACCGGCTCGCCTGGCGACCGCCCTCGGCGTGGACCGGGCCCTGGACGGCACGGACGCCTGCGCCTCCGGCGAGACACCGTTGAGGATGCTGGCCGGCACCCCGGCCACATCTGACCAGGTACGAAACGGACCACGCACCGGCGTGGCCGGCGACGGGGGCAACGGCGACATCCACCCCTGGCGCTTCTGGGTCGCCAACGACCCGACAGTCAGCCCTTATAGGGCCCATGCCCCGAGGCGCCGCCCAAGTTGACTCGCCATGGGGAGGCGCGTAACGTAGCCCGAGCCGCTGAACCGGGTACGGCAATCGCCAGCAGCCGGAGCGGCCAACCCACTACCTACGACATCCCCTTGGCGGGGTCGAATTCGGTGTGCCCGCATGCCTGAATTCAGAACCGCAGAGCTCGATTATGAGCTGGACGGGGAATCGGCTAGCGTAGTGAATGTCGAAAGGCCGACGAGCGAAAGCCCAAAGTCTTCCGGCGAATCCCGCCGACAGGGAATCAGGCCCGAAAGGATCTGATAGAGTCGGAACCGCCGGAAAGGGAAACGCGAAAGCGAGAACCTGGAAAGCACCGAGGAAATCGGATCGAGAAAAGATCTGATAGAGTCGGAAACGCA